>NZ_FNID01000004.1 GCF_900103835.1 Acetanaerobacterium elongatum
TGTTATATTTCCGGCTGGCTCGGCTCACGCCATATTTCTCCACATACTTCATTAGGGATTGTCTGTACTTCATGTCTTGTGTTATGCTGTTCATGAGAGATGAGGTCTCCTTTCGGCTTGTTAGGTGTGGTAACTCAACAATAACCGATTTCTCCTCATCTTTCATCTTTTTTTATCTACTGTCCAATATGTATTGTAGTCCTACACCGCTCAGATTGGCCGTACTGATGGCTTTGCAGAAAAGATGAAGGCCTTCCCAAGCTGGAAAATGCTTGACAAGCAGACCGGTGAATTCACACAGGATAAGGGCCAAGAGGTTATGGAGTCCTTCCTGAAGTCCTATAAAGATATCGATGTTGTTATTGCTGAAAACGATAATATGGCGTTTGGCGCCATCAAGGCCATTAAAGCTGCCGGTAAGACCTGCGGACCTAAGGGCGATATCACCATCGTTTCTTTCGATGCTGTTAAGGCTGCTTTTGAATCCATGATTGCCGGAGACATCGATGTTGATGTTGAGTGCAACCCGTTGCACGGCCCCCGTGTTGCCGGTATTATCGAGGCACTTGAGGCCGGTAAGTCGGTAGATAAGATTGCGTATGTTGAAGAAGGCACCTTCTATGCAAAAGACGCGAAAGAAATTCTACCTAAGCGTGCTTACTAATCATAAGAAATAAAAGAATCATATTACTCAGCTACAGAACCGCCGGAGAGCCAGACTACAGTTGGTTCTCCGGCGAAACTTTTAAAGGGGTGAGCATAATGGCCTCTGGTCGTGAGATTTTGACAATGCGCCATATCAGCAAGAATTTCCTTGGTGTACGTGCGCTGAATAATGTCGACTTTACACTCAGAGAGGGAGAAATTCATGCCCTGATGGGCGAAAACGGTGCAGGGAAATCAACGCTGATCAAGGTACTTACCGGTGCCGAGGAGTTTGAATCGGGTGAAATACGCATCACCGGTATTCCCCGCCCGATTATCAACCGCTCGCCTCAGGAAGCACAGCAAAACGGCATTAGTACCGTGTATCAGGAGGTAAACCTCTGCCCCAACCTTTCTGTCGCAGAAAACCTGTTTCTTGGCAGAGAACCCAAAAGGCTTGGGACAATTGATTGGAAAACTATGAATAAAAAGGCTGTTGAAGCCTTTGCCGCGATGGATATCGACATAGATGTTACCCTAAACCTCGAAAACTACTCGGTTGCAATCCAGCAGATGGTGGCGATAGCCAGAGCGGTAGAAATCTCCTCTCGGGTGCTTATCCTTGACGAACCAACCTCCAGCTTGGATGATTCCGAGGTTAATAAGCTATTCTCTATTATGCGCAAACTTAGTAAAAGTGGTATCGGCATTATCTTTGTTACCCATTTCATCGAGCAGGTATACGAGGTTTGCAACCGTATTACGGTGCTTCGAAACGGTGAGCTGGTTGGTGATTATGATGTTGAATCGCTTCCCCGTCTGCAGCTGGTAGCAAAAATGTTGGGGAAGGACTTTGACGACCTGGCCGAGGTAAAACGGGAGGGTTCGGATAACACGAGTGATGATACCGAAGTTGTAATTGAAGCCGAGAGCTTGAAAAGCACCAGCAGAATCAGGCCCTTTGACCTTGCAGTGAACAGGGGTGATGTTATCGGGCTTTCCGGTCTGCTTGGTTCGGGGCGCAGCGAACTTGCCCGTGCAATATACGGTGCGGATGCTGCCAAGGGCGGCAGGCTTAAGATGAAAGGCAAACCACTGAATATACATAAACCGCTTGATGCGATGAAGGCAGGTATGGCATTTCTGCCCGAAAACCGTAAAGAGGAAGGCATTATTGCCGACCTTTCGGTGCGGGAGAATATTATTCTGGCGTTGCAGGCTCGAAAGGGTGCTTTCAGGCAGCTTAGCAGGAAGGAGCAGGAAGAGCTTACCGACCGATATATTGATATTTTAAAGATTAAGACCTCAAGTCGCGATACCCCGGTAAAACAACTCAGCGGCGGCAACCAGCAAAAGGTTATACTTGCGCGCTGGCTGCTGACCAACCCGGACTTTTTGATTTTGGATGAACCAACCCGAGGGATAGACGTGGGCACTAAGGCAGAGATTCAAAAGCTGATAGTGAACCTTTCTGATCAGGGGAAAACCGTGATGTTTATCTCTTCAGAGATTGAAGAGATGTTACGAACCTGTAACCGTATGATTGTTATGAGGGATTGTGTAAAAATCAGCGAACTGAACGGTACCGATATCACTCAGGACAATATTATGAAAGCGATAGCGGGAGGTGGCGTAGAATGAAAACGCTTTCTTCAGTATTTAAACGTATTACTAGTTTCCGGTTATTTCTGCCACTGCTTTGTCTGGCGCTGGTACTGATCGTAAACTTAATTCAAACGCCCTCCTTCTTTGAAATAACCATACAGAACGGGGTATTTTATGGCTTTATCATTGATATTCTAAATCTCTCCAGCCGCCTGATCATCATGGCTGTTGGCATGACGTTAGTCGTAGCCTCCTCAGGCGGAACCGATATTTCGGTAGGCGCTGTAAGCGCGCTTGCCGGTGCGGTTTGTGTGGCGGTACTGGGTACCGGTGAAAGCTATCAGATGCCTTACTATGTCAGCATCCTGTTAGCCCTGCTGATAGGTGTAATATGCGGAGCCATGAACGGTTTCTTGGTTTCATACATGAAGGTTCAGCCAATGGTGGCAACACTGATTTTGCTTACTGCAGGACGCGGAATCGCACAGCTTGTAACAGGCAGCTTTATTCTCTATGTTAAGCCTGCGGAATTTGGGTATTTAGGCGCCTTCCTTCCGGGGGTACCTATCCCGACACCCTGTTTTGTTGCGATATTCGTGGTATTGGTAACCTGGCTGATTCTAAAGAAGACAGCATTCGGTATGTACATTGAATCTATTGGAATCAACCGCAAGGCCAGCCGCCTTGTTGGGCTAAATTCCAAGTTGATTATGTTTTTAACCTATGTGTTCTGCGGAGTATGTGCCGCATGCGCCGGATTGATCTCTGTTTCACGCACATCCTCTATCGATGCGAATAATGTGGGAAAATACGCCGAACTGGATGCAATTCTTGCGGTGGCAATAGGCGGTAACAGCCTGGCGGGCGGAAAATTCTCGCTGATGGGCAGCGTTATCGGCGCTATAACCATTCAGGCGCTTACCACCACCCTTTACGCAATGCATGTTTCGGCAGACCAGTTGCCTCTATATAAGGCTGTGGTAGTAATAATTATTGTTGCATTGCAGTCACCGGTATTGATCAAATGGGTTCGTTCCTTTACAGGCAACTTTCTGCCTGCCAAAGTCGCAAAGGAGGCGAACTGAATGAGTAAGACCGCAACTGCACCACGCAGACTAGACACAATAAAAAAGGTTAACCGTGTAAAAGATATCCTATTGGGCCATAACTTCTTACTGTTTGTTACCATCGTACTTTTCGTTTTAATGTACATCGGAGGGTTAGCCGCTTACAGCGGAAAAAACTTCGGGAATCTGCAGGTACTGCTGAATCTGTTTATCAGTAATGCCGGCCTGATTATCACCTCGGTAGGTATGACAATGGTGCTGATTATCGGCGGTATCGACATCTCCGTCGGTTCGGTGGTTGCCGTTACTTGTATGATGCTTGCTGCGATGATGGAAAAGCTGCATATGGACGCATTGCCGGCAATGGGTATTGTACTGTTGTTCGGTATTGCATTCGGGGCCGTACAGGGGTGGTTTATTTCATACCTGCGCCTGCAGCCGTTTATTGTAACACTCGCAGGTATGTTTTTTGCGCGCGGCCTTACGGCGGTTATCAGTCTTGATATGATCACCATTACCAACAAAACGTTTCTTTCTATCGCCCAACAAAAGATATACCTGCCCTTTTTCGGTGTACTCAATAAAAGAGGCGTAATGGTTTACCCTTACATATACCCTACGGTTATCATTGCGCTGGTGGTTCTTGTGATAGCATTTTTAATGCTGAGATATACCAAGTTCGGCCGCTCAATCTACGCGGTGGGTGGCAGTGAGCAGTCGGCGATGCTGATGGGGCTGAATGTAAAGCGTACAAAATTAATGGTATATATCATTAACGGCTTCCTTGCAACGCTTGGCGGTATCGCATTCTGCTTCAATACGTCAGGTGCCTTCGTAGAGCTTGCAAAGGATTTTGAGATGGATGCCATCGCGGCAACGGTAATCGGTGGTACACCGTTAACCGGCGGCGTAGGCAATGTATTTGGCACCCTGTTCGGTGTACTGATCAAGGCGCTCATCGAAACCTTTGTATCGTTCCAGGGCAATCTTTCTTCCTGGTGGTCAAAGATTATTATTGCGTCACTGCTTGCCTTCTTTATTGTTTTGCAAAGCCTTCTGACAATGCGCAAGAGTAAAAACGATTAAAGTTTTATCTTGAGCAGTCAATTCTTTTATGTACCCCAAAGAGCCTCTGCATTTGCAGAGGCTCTTTGGGGTTTATATAATGTTAAATTATCAGGTCAAGTGCACCACTTTATATAGGAAAACTTGAATAGACCTGCCCTTTCAATTTAAATCTTTGATAATTAATATCTCGGCTTTGGTGCTGTTCCAAAAACATTAGAGGCACCGAACATATTGGCTATACCAAATATATTGGATGCCGCTCCGGCAACATTGGAGGCACCTGAAGTACTAGTGGTACCTGCTGCGTTTGGCGTTCTTGCTGTGCCTGCTGCATTAGAAGTACCGGCTACGCTTGGCATGCTCATCCCGTTGGTTGCGCCTGAAACGTTAGTGGCTCCAGCTACATTAGGTACTTTAGGAGTGGTTGCTGTCGTGCCTGCAGCATTAGAAGCACCGGCTACGCTTGGCATGCTCATTCCGTTGGTTGCGCCTGAAACGTTAGTGGCTCCGGCTACATAGGGGGTTCGCAGCGCGTTGGCGGCACCTACAACATTTGCTGCACCTGCTGCATTAGAAGCCCCAGCTATGCTCGGGGTAGTCGTTGTGTTGAGAGTACCGGTTCCTGCAGTATTCTGCAGGCCAGCAACATTCATAGCTCCCGCTACACTTGGCGTTCCCATCATATTACCTGCCCCTGCAACGTTGGCGATATAGGGGGTATTACTGGGTGCCGCGCTCTTTACCTTGTCAAAAGCGGGGTTAAACGCGTAGAAGTTCGCTGAATTCAGATGATCCTGTGTTATGCGTAAGCCCTCACCGAACCTTTGAAAATGCACAATCTCACGCTCACGTAAAAACTTAATGGCATCACGAACATCGGGGTCATCGGCTAATCGCAGGATATTGTCATATGTTAACCTTGCTTTTTGCTCTGCAGCCATATCCTCATGAAGATCCGTTAGTACATCTCCGGAAGAATCAAAGGTGCTTGCATCAAAGGGTACTCCGGAGGCCGCAATCGGATATAAGCTTGTGGTATGATCTACAAAGTAGGTATCGAAACCACTGTCCTTAATCTCCTTCTCCGAAAGGTTTCTGGTAAGCTGATAAACGATAGCGCATACCATTTCTATGTGGCCAAGTTCTTCGGTACCGATATCGGTTAATAGGGCTTTTAGCTCGCCGTAAGGCATGACATAGCGTTGCGAGAGATAACGGTTGGCGGCACCCAACTCACCGTGCGGCCCACCAAACTGCGAAATTACAACCTTTGCAAGCGCCGGGTTTGGCCTTGCAATCTTTACAGGATATTGAAGCTTTTTTTCATATGTCCACATATACTACACCTCACTTGCCCTTTCCCACGGCCACGGATTCTCTACCCATCTCCATACAGGGCCTCCGTCATACTGCCCCGCGCTGATAGGCCCAAACCGTTTAAGATACTCATCCATTGCCTTACTTCTGAGGTCAAGAAACTTGCTGTAGTAAGCCAGGGCATCTTTATCGGTAGGATGAGTATCAAGGAACAGCTGAGTTTCGAACAAAACGAAATCGCAGATCTGTATCCTTCTTATCAGTGTATTTTTATCTTCCATTAGGGGTTACCTCCTCACCTAAAAAGGGCTTATCCAGGCTTGGAAAGATGGTGGCACGCTCGAAGCCAACCTCTGGCTCATAGGGCCTTTCCCACGTTTGATACGCAACATATGCGATAGCATAGGAAATCGGTTGGCTGGTGAACGCATCGCAGCTTATTGCGGCTTGGGCACTGCCTTCGTTTGCATTGTTATACCTAATCACGTTCTACCTCCATCGCTTTCATGTAAGATTCGGAAGACATAAAGTCTTCAACACCATCCTATGCTTTAAGGAGGCATGCTGTTACATAATTATACAAAAAAGGCTTTGCTTAACATCCTAGCTAAGGAGGTTTTGTCGATTATATACTAATCTCTTGATAAAACCTTTCTGAGTAATTCTCGCAAAAAGCCATGAATTAAAGCTTTTGGCTTGATTTTTAGAGGTTTTATAACCGGGATAAGTACAAGGCGGTTGGAGTAATTGTTCTGAAGCAACTACATACAACATAAAAAGCCTGCGGATAGCAGGCTTTTTGCTTAATCATTTTTCTTTTTAATGATTGAAAGTATAACCCTGAGCAGGATAATCAAAATTAACACTCCGGCCGCTGTACCGATGATAATCTCCATGCCAAGCGGTAATACATCGCCGGCAAAGGCGGTACTTTGCACTGTTTCAGCAAACAACACAGGTGAAAGCGCCGATAGTATCATAAGGATAGCCAGTATAATGCAGAATATTATCACTATTCTGCGCTTCATAATATGACCATTCCTTTCCCCGTCAGGAATTTAAGCTTTAGTACCGCTTATTATTAAAGATTTTCAGTAGGTCGATATAATCCTTGTCCTCTTCCTCAGTCTCTTTGGGAGGAATCGGATCGGAATTATTATTAAACGAAAAATCCATAATAGGGCTGGAAATTTTTTCGTTATCAAAGCCTGTGGCAATTACAGTAATACGCATCTCGTCATCTAAAGAATCATCAAACGCCGCACCCCAAATGATGTTGGCATCCTTGTGCGCTGCGTTGGAGATCATGGTGGAAGCCTTCTCAACCTCATCGAGCTCTACCTCTTTGGAGGAGGTAATGTTGATGATTACACCGCGGGCCCCCTCAATGGAGGTTTCCAGAAGCGGGCTGGAGATAGCGGCAGCGGCGGCCATCTCGGCCTTATCCTTACCAGAAGCCACACCTACACCCATGTGAGCATAACCTGCATCCTTCATTACGGTACTGATATCGGCAAAGTCAAGGTTTACAAGGCCAGGGATATTGATAAGATCGGAAATACTTTGAACACCCTGCCTCAACACATCGTCGGCTGCGGCAAAGGCAGAAAGCAGACTGATTTTTTGCTGGGAGATAAGCTTTAAACGCTCGTTTGGAATAACCACAAGAGCATCAACCCGTTCACGAAGGTTGGCAATACCCTCCTCGGCCTGTGCCATACGGCGCTTGCCCTCAAAGTCGAAAGGCTTAGTAACAATACCAACAGTAAGGATACCCATATCACGGGCGATCTCGGCAACCACGGGTGCAGCGCCTGTGCCGGTGCCTCCGCCCATACCCGCAGTAATAAATACCATCTGCGTACCCTTTAAGGCCGCCGCTATCTCCTCACGGCTTTCCTCGGCGGCGCGCTGCCCCTTTTCGGGGGAACCGCCGGCGCCGCGGCCCTTGGTAAGCTTTTCGCCAATCTGAATTTTATGGGGCGCAAGAGAGCAGGAAAGTGCCTGCTGATCTGTGTTCACAGACAGAAACTCCACGCTCTTGATGCCGTTCTCAATCATGCGGTTTACGGCGTTACCACCGCCGCCGCCTACACCGGCAACCTTTATATTGACTACCTTTTCAAAATCCTCGTTAAACACGAATTTCATCGGCATGAAAGCTTCCCCCTACGTACTCATATACACAATTCGGCAACCGCCAACTCATATATACTTATAATTATAATTTATCAGATTTTAGATAAAAAAACAACATATCAACACTAAATTTATGAAAAAAAGCCCTGTTTTTTATCCAAAAAGCTCTATATTTAGTGTTTAGGCCTATCATGCAGCCATTTGCAGCCGTTTCTGCTGCTTTTAGAAGATGGTACGGATGCAAACGCTAACAATGGTCAGGATGAAGATGCGGAAGCGGTAGCGGAGCCCGCCTCTTCGCTTGTTTGTGATTTTGTGCTTTCAGCCTGTTTGGAAGAGGATTTGCTGCTGGAAGCATCAGCCTGTCCGCCTTGCTTTGAGGAATCAGCTTCCTCATTTGAACTGCCCGGTGGCGTGGAACTTGTATCTGTATAGATGGTTGTTGCCGGTAAAACGCTTACGTAAGGGTGCGCCTTGCTGTCGAGTGTCTGAGCGTTAATGGTTAATCCGCCCGTGTTATTCGACTCTGCGTTTTTATTCAGCACCTCTTTCACAAACCTTATTTTATATGTCAGTTGGCTTGGTCCACCAAGTAAAATCTTATTCTCATTTCCATACTTAAGTGAGATGTTGGAGATATCGGAGATATCAATCAGCTTTACATCTGGGAAGGTATATTCCGCGATTGCATCGAAAAGTTCTTGAATTACGGTGATGTCTTCGCCTTTTTCAGCCTTAAACAGCTCTCCCTGCTTTACCTCTTTGGGTTTTAGGCCTCGGATAATCGGCACATTTGCGTCTGCCATCGGCGAACCGGCCTGCAGTATCTTGAATTTATCGCTTAGCAGGATATACCCGTCGGCGGTTTCTAGCGAGCAGGCCACCGAAGCCTCCGATACCGTTAGAATCACTGTTGAAGGAAGCTGAAAGCTGAGCTTCGCCTCGCCAATATAGCTGAGCTTCTGCTCGATAGCTCCGGTTACGGCACTGGGCTTAATTTTAAACATCTTATCCCCCGCCTTAAGCCCTGAAGCAGACAGTATCTCATCTGTTTGGTAACGCGTGGTGCCCTCAACGAGAATAGTTTCAACCTTCAACAGGTTGTACAATAATACGCCAAGAGTGATAGTCATGAGCAGCGCTATGGGAACCGTATAAAAAGCCAGGCCATGACGGCGCCTATGGCGTTTTTTTCGATTGTCCGATGCGCTTTTTGTTCTCATGACATCCTCCGGTAAGTAATGCTTTATGTGCTAAATTCATTCCACACGCCTAATCTGTGCCCCAAGTGAAGCCAGCGTGTCTTCCATCTTTTCATACCCGCGGTCGATATGCCTTACTCCGCTTATTTCGGTTGTGCCCTCGGCCACCAGAGCGGCTACCACCAATGCGGCACCTCCGCGAAGATCGGTACATTCTACACTGGCGCTGTATAGCCTTGGCGTACCCTCTACCACCGCTACCCGCCCTTCCAGCTTCACCTTTGCGCCAAGCCTTATCAGCTCGGTAACGTGCTTAAAGCGGTTTTCAAAGATATTCTCTACAAAGATGGTAGTGCCATCGGCAATAGCGGCAACCGACATGATAGGTGCCTGTGCGTCGGTTGGAAAACCAGGATAGGGCATTGTTCGAATTGTCTGCATCGCCTTCGGCCTTCCGCAGCTTAACAGATGGATGCTGTTGTGAGAAAGGGTTATCTTACATCCGGCCTGCTCCAGCACGGGCACAACCGCGCCGATATGCCGTGGGTGAATCTCGTTGAGCCAAATTTCACCGCCGGTAACCGCCGCGGCACTCAGAAAGGTTGCGGCCGCAATACGGTCCGGTATCACCGCGTGATGGGTGCCGGTAAGCTCTTTGACACCTTCAATAAATATGGTACTCTCGCCTGCGCCCTTGATTTTTGCCCCACAGGCATTAAGGTAGTTTGCAAGATCAACGATTTCCGGCTCTCTGGCGGCGTTGGCGATAGAGGTTTCGCCCTTGGCCAGCGTTGCGGCTATCATGACATTCTCGGTGGCACCAACGCTGGGAAACGACAGGTTGATGTGCGCCCCCTTAAGCCCGTTGGGAATGGTGCAGTCTATATAACCGTGATCCTCGGCAATCTCGGCGCCTAACTGCCGCAGGCCGTAGATGTGCAGATCTATTGGGCGCGGCCCTAGCTCGCAGCCGCCCGGGTAGGATATTCTTGCCCTGCCGGTTCGTGCAAGGATGGCGCCTAAAAAAACGATGGAAGATCGCATTTCACGCATGAGGTGTGTGGGGATATCACTTCTGGACAAGCCGCCGGTATGTATGGTAATTACATCGCCGGCAACCTCTGTGGTGCAGCCGAGATAATCAATAATATTTCTAGCTGCGTCGATATCTGAAAGGCACGGGCAGTTCTCAATAACGCTGCTTCCGGTGCACATAATACTGGCGGCTAATATCGGCAGCGCGCTGTTCTTGGCGCCTTGAACCCTGATTTCGCCTGAGATACGCCTTCCGCCGTCTATCAAGTATTTATTCATATCTTCGCACCCCTCTAAATAAGCACAGAAAGGGAACACTCCCTCACAAGTCATACTATGCTTACCAGAACGGGTTTGTGAAAAAACGGATAATATCCTCAATTTGATATATCAAGAGTTAAGTATTAAATAATGGTCACAGAAGTTTTTTTATTTCACTGTAGATCCGTTCGTTGGCATCTATGATGGCAAGCTCGCCGGCGCGTTTTGCAATGCAGCGGATGGTTTCGGGTGTTTCGATCAGTTCAGATACTGTTTGAATAAGCTTGTTACCGGTTAGGTCCTTCTCCTCAATCACAACGGCGGCATTGCGCCTGCCAAGCACCATGGCGTTGTGATACTGGTGGTTTTCCGTTACATTGGGCGACGGAATGAGGATGGAGGCCTTGCAGGAGGCCTGTATCTCGCTGAGGGTGATAGCTCCTGCTCTGGAGATTACAAGATCGGCGGCTGCGTTGCAGCGGGGCATATCGTCTATGTATTCCCGCACGATGATTTGGGGGTTTTCTGCAAGGGTTACGCCTCTATCCTGGAGAAGCGTTAAAAAAGGTTCGTATCCCTTCTTCCCCGTGCCATGAATATGGTAAACCTGCTTGTCCTTACTATGCCAAGCCATCAGGTCTGCCACTGCCTCATTGATAGCACGGGCACCCAGACTGCCACCAAAGGAAAGAATGCACAGTCTGTCATCCAGTGAAAGCTCCTTGCGGGCAACCGCTTTATTATAGAAGATAATCTCCTCGCGGACAGGGTTACCGGTAACCACAAAATTGCATCTGGGACTTAAGAACTTCTTAGCTTCTTCCACGGCCAGAAGTACGGTATCTACATGCCTGGACACCAGTTTAGTGGTGATGCCCGGGAAGGCATTTTGCTCGTGTGTGAGGGTATGAACCCCCATGGAAGCAGCCTGCATAATCACCGGCGCGCTTACATAGCCGCCGGTACCGAGCACTAGATCCGGCTTAAACTCGTTTATAAGTCGTGCAGCCTCCCTGCGCCCTTGATACAGCTGTATTACCGCGTCAACATTCTTCTTTATCGCAGACAGACCACTTCTTCTGATAATGCCACGGGAATGGATACCCTCAAACCGAAAACCTGCGGCGGGCACCAGCCGCGCTTCCATGCCGTCTTTGGAACCGATATAGAGTATCTCGGCCTCGGGGTGGCGCGCCCGAACATAGCTTGCTATCGCCAGTGCCGGGTTAATATGCCCCGCGGTACCTCCGCCCGTAAAGATGATACGCATCTGATTAACCATTCCAATCGTTGAAGGTATTTCTACCAAAATCTAAAACGAGATATCCCACTATGTTTTTTCATATACAGAGTATCGTGACACCGAAAGGATAACTCCCATCTGCAAAAGCAGCATAACCAGTGAGGAACCGCCGGAACTGAAGAACGGCAGGCTGATACCGGTATTGGGGATGGTGTTGGTTACAACGCCGATGTTTAGAATCGCTTGTATACCAATCTGTGAGCTGAGCCCCAGCACCAGCATGGAGCCAAATTTATCTCTGGCGCGCATGGCAATAACAAAGCCGCGCCACACAAACAGCGCAAATATGATGATAATCAGAGAAGCACCGATGAAGCCAAGCTCCTCACATACTATTGAAAAGATAAAATCGTTTTGCGGCTCGGGAACATATAGATATTTCTGCCTGGAGTTACCCAAGCCCTGCCCGAGCAGCCCACCGGAACCGATGGCATAGAGTGATTGCAGGGTTTGGTGGCCCTTATCACTGGGGTCAGAAAACGGGTCTAGCCATATCTTGATACGGCTCATGGCGTAGTCCACCTTGCCGCTGAACAGGATATAGGCAGCACCCGCGCCGCCAACCGTACCACCTGCAAGTGCAAACCAGCGAAACTTGGTTCCGCCGATAAACATCATGACAAATGCCATCAAAACAACCAGAATTGTACCGGAAAGGTGCGGTTCTATTGCTATTAACCCAACAACCGGCACCAGAAAGATGGCAAACGGCAGAACACCCTTTTTAAAGGTGCCCATCTCTGATGCGTTAAGTGAAATCATGTGGGCAAACATAAGGATTATTGCAAACTTGGCAAGCTCCGACGGCTGAAACTGCCTTCCCGCTATCCATATCCAGCGGTGTGCGTCATTAACCGGCTTTGAGAAAAGTGCCAACACCAGCAGCACAAGCGACAAGCCATAGAGCGGCAACGCAAGCTTATGCAGCCAGTGATAATCGAAGTAGGAGACGATAATCATCCCCGCAAGACCGATTACCGCAAAGACCAGCTGGCTTTTAATAAAATGAAAGCTGTCATCGTAATAATGAAGTGCATAAGCATAGCTGGCCGAGAAGAGCATGATAAGCCCAATACCCAACAGGGTAACGGTAAGTACGAAAAAGGTTATGTCCATGCCGCCACGTTTCGGCTTCTCTACTGCAACGCCCTTGTTTTTCAATGGACACACCCCAATCCGGCACGAACTGCTTACACTAATATCCGATCAAAAAGTATATAGAAATTAAATTGAGACCTTTCGTATATGGGCTTTGACACGGATTTTATCGGAGATTAGTATTAACTATACAAGTGCTGTCGCCCATAGGGACAAGGCACCCCCCACAACGCCAACCAAGGAGAATACTAAAACAATCTTTACCTCGCTCCAGCCGCTCATTTCATAATGATGATGAATCGGGCTCATTTTGAATATCCGCTTCTTCGTCAACTTAAAGCTGATAACCTGAATTACCACCGAAAGTGCGTCGAGCACATAAACAATGCCTACCAGTGCCAGAAAAGCCGGCATATTGATACCGAAGGCAATTGCCACAACCGAACCGCCTAAAAACATCGAGCCGGTATCGCCCATGAACACCTTGGCCGGGTGGAAGTTCCAGATTAAAAACCCGATGCAGGCAGCAGCCAGCGAGATGGCAAACAGCCCCTCTTTATCCTGGTGCAGCACACCGCACATCAGCATTAAAAAGATTCCGCAGACAAAGGTAACAGAGGCACACAAACCATCAATCCCGTCTGTAAGATTTACGGCGTTTACCATGTAGTAAATAATCAATGCTGCAAAGGGATAATAGAAGATGCCCAGATTCCACTGGCCGATAAACGGCAGCACCAGTACAGTGCTGTGGTCCCCCGCAAGGTAGATGGTCATTAGATATAATATGGCCACCACAAACTGCATTATTGTTTTTTGCGAAGCAGTAAGGCCAAGATTTCTTTTCTTAACCACCTTGATATAGTCGTCGGTAAAGCCGATAAATCCGTAGGCCAAAGCCATCACGCACCCGGCAAGCAGCTTGATGTTTTCAAGCCTTGCTGTCTCGGGAAAGGCATCCGGCTTGGTAAACGAGAGCACCAGTATGCCCACCGCAAGCGCCGCCAGAGTGCCGACAATAAACATAATACCACCCATGGTGGGGGTACCCTGCTTGTTCTTGTGCCATGTGGGGCCGATATCGTTGATAGTCTGCCCGTATTTCAGCCGCTTTAAAAAGGGAATGAGCTTTTTACCGAGTAAAGAGGATACTACAAAAGCTGTTAACGCGGCTACGATTGTCGCAATTCCACTCATTGTTGTTCCACAGTCCTTCTAACCGTATTCGGGCAATGCTGATACTTATACCCGATTAAAGTATATAAAAATCAAATCAAGACCTTTTGTATCTGGGTTTTGATGCAGATTTTTATAACGATGCCAGCGCATCGTCTGAATACATTTTATCGGAGATTAGTACTATCTGCAAGCCCCGCGTAAAACTGCTCCATCATCTCTTCGAGTTTCATACCGCGGCTGCCCTTAAAGAGTATTATATCATCTTTCTGGGCGAGTGCCAGTAATTTTTCCCCAGCTGCGTGTTTATCCCCAAAGCTGTATACCTGTTCAATACCGGCACGATTGGCTGCCCCTGCGATATATTCAGCCTTTTCACCATAGGTGATTAAGATATCGGTGCCGCTTTCGCCCACCATCTGCCCTACCCCCTCGTGCGCCTTCCGGGAGTAATCACCAAGCTCCAGCATATCTGCCAGCACTGCAATGCTTCTGCCGTTTTTCTTCAGTGTCTGCAGGGTGGCAAGCGCAGCTCGCATGGAATCGGGGCTTGCATTATAGCAGTCTTCTATCACCGTAATGCCGCTTTTGTGTACTACACGCTGGCGCATACCGGCAGGGGTATATTGTTTGAGTGCCTCCGTTCCCTTGTGCAGGTCGAGCTTTAACGCCACTGCTGTAGAAAAGGCTGCGAGGGCGTTTAGGATATTATGCCTGCCTACACATGGGATGCAGGCCGGATAGAGGTTATTTTTATATGAGATATCAAACGCTGTTTCATCTGCGGTTTCGCGAATATTCAACGCACGAACCTTCGCATGAGAATTGATGATGCTATAGGATATTATATCAAAGCCGCAATAGTCTTTTATGTCGCAAAGCAGGTCATCATCATAATTCAGTACCAGTGAGCCGCCTGCGGGCAGGCCTTCGGTAATCTCCAGCTTCGCTGAAAGGATATTCTCGCGGCTGCCAAGGTTCTCAATATGTGATACCCCTATATTGGTGATTACCGCAACCGAAGGAAGCGTTGCCGCCGTTAACACCGAAAGCTCACCCTTGTGCGTCATACCCATCTCAATCACGGCACACTCGTAGCTTTTATCCAGCCGTAAAAGGGTAAGCGGAAGCCCAATTTCATTGTTCAGGTTTCCCTCAGTTTTAAGGGTTTTTAAGCAGGAACCTAAAACACAGGCAATCATCTCTTTAGTGGTGGTTTTCCCCACGCTGCCAGTAACCGCCACCATGGGGATATTGTATTTTAAACGGTACGCGCAGCCGAGGGTTATCAACGCGCGCTGGGTGTTTTTCACCATGATGACGGGCTTATCCGTCGCTTCTATCGGCTTGTGGCATATTGCAGCTACTGCGCCCTTTTGAAACGCCTCTGTTACGAAATTGTGCCCGTCAAACCGTTCACCTTCAAGAGCCACAAAAAGGCTGTTCGGTGTAATCGCCCGGGTATCGGTGCAGATATTTTCAATCTCTGCATCGATGGGCAGCTTTGCGCCGAAATAACGTGCAATATCACTGAGCAGCCACTTTTCCAAAACCTATTCCTCCATTTTTTCAGCAGGGCTTTCGTCCTTGTACTCCTGCCGTTTTTTGTCTCGCTTAGCAATGAGCTCTTTTACAATGGTATGCTCATCAAACGCTATGGTGCCGAAATTCAATACCTGATAGTCCTCATGCCCTTTTCCGGCTAGCACGATGATATCATCCTGTTGAGCGTTATCCAGTACCCATTTGATTGCCTCCATACGGTCAGGTATTACCCTATATTCCGTATCCAGCCCCTCAAACCCCGGAACCGCATCGTCTAATATCTGCATAACGTCTTCATCGCGTGGGTTATCGGAGGTTAGCACCGCTAGGTCGGAATACTGCGCAGCCATATGCGCCATCTTCGGGCGCTTGGTACGATCACGGTTTCCGGCACAGCCGAACAGCACCACCACACGGGCGGGGGCAAATTCGCGAACGGTGGAAAGAACCTTTTCCAAGCCATCCGGCGTATGGGCATAATCACAGATAACGGTAAAATCGTCACCGGAATAGAGCACCTCGGTACGTCCCTTTACACCCTTGCAATCGCTAAGGCCCTTTGCAACCACCGACGGTTCAAAGCCCAATTCGATGGTACAGACAGCAGCCGCCATCGCATTGGAAACCGAAAAGCTGCCCGGCATGCCGAACGAAACACGCTCAATGATGCCGCTGCCAACCAGCGCGAAGTTTACGCCATCTCGCCGTTTAACGATATTCTTGGCTGTGAAATCAGCCATATCGTTACCAGCCGAGTAGGTAACCGCCTTGCAGGGAATCTCACTCAACAGCCTTTTGCCGTACTCGTCGTCAAGGTTGATGATAGCTATATCACTCATATCAAACAGCTGTTTTTTTGCGCTGTAGTAGTTTTCCATCGTGCCGTGATAGTCCAGATGATCCTGCGTAAGGTTGGTAAAAACCCCAGCCACAAAGTGACAGCCGTCCAGCCGGTGCTGGGCAAATGCGTGGGAAGAAGCCTCCATAACCACATACTCACACCCGGCGTTCACCATGCGTGAGAACAGACTGTGCAGCTCTGCGGGATCGGGCGTCGTATGCTTTGCGGGGATGCACATATCGTCAATCTCTACCTGAATGGTACCGATAAGCCCTACACTCTTACCTGCAGACTCTAAAATCTGCTTGAGCAGATAGGTGATGGTGGTTTTACCGTTGGTACCGGTTACCCCGATAAGCTTGAGCTTCCTGGAGGGGTGCCCGAACAGTGCTGCATTCAAAAGAGCATAGGCACTGCGGCTGTTTTTAACAATAACCTGTTTTTCCAGGCCTAAATCTCGCTCGGTGATTACTGCAGCCGCACCCTGAGCGACGGCCTGTTGCGCATAATCGTGCCCGTCAAAGCGCTCGCCCTTTACGGCTACGAACACCGCATCGGGGGTGGCGGCGCGAGAGTCGCAGGTTACCTTACCCACCTCGGCATCCGTAATAGGTGGGAGTGACAAGATCTCTATTTCATTCAGAAGCTCTAATAATTTCATAATCTGCCCTCCTGAGATGCCATACAGCGTAAAAGCTTATTGTACCGCGTCGTTTACGCCGAAGGTCACCTCAACTACCGTGCCATGCTCAGCCATGCTTCCAGAAGCCATAGACTGTGAGATAGCAATAATACCACTTTGGTTGATACCGCCGCCCACTATACGCAGGTTAAAGCCTGCATTGGTAAGAGCCTTATTGGCCTGCTGCGGCGACATACCCACGACATTGGGTACGGGCGAGGTTTTGGTCGCCTCCTCCGCCGTAGTATAGAGCAGCACCCTTCCTCCCCGTGGTACGGGCTGGCCCGCCATTGGAATCTGCTTGATTACCTTTTCGCCATTGCCCACAATTTCAGCCTGCAGGCCCTGCTTTGTAAGCTTCGCAGAGGCCTCATGCGGTGCAGCCCCGACAACACCCTCTACCGCGATATCCATCTTTTCTTTTTCTTCGTCGGTATAGGTTGGTTCGAAACCAAGGTAAGAGAGTGTTTCGGAAAGTATAGCGCCCGTAACAGGGGCCGCGATAGTGGAACCGTATGCGCCGGAATCCTTTGGCTCGTCGAGGATTACCAGCACCGCAACCTGAGGCTTATCGGCCGGAGCAAAACCAAGAAACGAAAGGATATGCTCCTTTACACCGCTTTGGGCGGCACTTTTATCCAGCTTTTCGGAGGTGCCGGTTTTACCGCCGATACGATAGCCTTTTATGTACGCACTGCGTCCGCTGCCCTCGCTTACAACCTTTTCGAGCATAAGTGCCAGCTCGGAAGAAATCTTTTCGGAGATTACCTGACGTTTTACTACCGGGTCGATGGTTTCCACAACATTGTTTCCGGAATCAATAATCTGCTTAACGATATGCGGCTCGTATAAATACCCGCCGTTGATAGCCGCCGATACGGCTGTAATCACCTGTAGCGGAGTTATTTTGAAGCTCTGGCCGAAGGAGCTTACTGCGAGGGTATCCGGCTCCTTCTGCAAAACCGACAGTGCGTGGTAGATACCGCTGGTTTCACCCGGCAGGTCAATACCTGTTTTTTCACTGAAACCGAAAGCCTTATAGTACTTTGCTGTTCTTTCCGGCCCCAGTGACAAACCGACGGCCATAAATACAGGGTTGCAAGAGTTTTTTATGCCGTCTACAAAGGTTTCAGGGCCGTGGCCAACCGTCTTCCAGCAACCGATAGAACGACCATTTACCACGAGTGAACCGCTGCAGAAAAAGCGGTCTTCCGGATGAACTACCCCTTCCTCCAGTGCCGAAGCGGCGGTGATAATCTTATAAACCGAACCGGGCTCGTAGGTATCGGAGATAGCCTTGTTTCTCCACTGAGCCTCTCTTGCGGTCTGGAGGGCCGCTTTGCGCTGGTTCTCATCGGTAATGGCATCAATCGACGCCTGAAGTGCTTGATCCTGCAGTGTAAACGGTGAGTTCGGGTCGAAATCCGGCTTGGTGGTCATGGCTAGAACCTCGCCGTTGGTAACATTCATTACGATACAGGTGGCGCGGTTCTTGATGCCATATTCCTTTACCGCTGTTTCGATATTCTTTTCAGCGATATGCTGAATCACTTCGTCTATGGTAAGCACCAGCGAGTAGCCGTCCTGCGCCTCGTTGCGCGTTTCGTACTGAAACAGCGGCATATCCTTGCCTACCGCATCCTTTGCCGAAAAGATACGCCCGTCGGTACCCTTCAGATACTTCTCATAGTAGGCCTCTATGCCGTTTAACCCCTGATGGTCGTTGCCGGTAAAGCCCAACACTGCGGATGCAAAATCACCATAGGGATAATAACGCTTGTAGTCTTCGTTGAGTACGATGCCCTTGATTTTTTCATCTTTAACAAACTGCTTAATCTGGTTGGCCTCGGCATCCTCTACCTGTCGCTTAACAAGCTGATAATACTTATCCTTTTTTTTAGCCATTGCAAGGACCTTGCTTGCATCAACCTTTAAAATCTCCGCGAGCTTGTTTGCAATTTTTTCCTCGTCTCCTTCGGAGATGTTGGTGGGGTTGAGGCTTACCTCCCACACGCTGGCGCTGGTTGCAAGCGTATTCATATTGCGGTCGTAAATTGAACCGCGTTTTGCCTTAATAACAGTTTCGCGCATCTGCTGATCGATGGCTCTGGTTTGGTAGCGCTCGTTGTCAACCAGCTGCAGGTATGCAAGCCGCCCGAGCAAAATGGTAAAACAAACAACAGTCAGGGCAAGTACGGTAAAAAGCATCTTTTTGAGCATCGCGTTGCTTGGCCCTGCCGGCATATCGGTAACCATTCCCTTCTAAAGAAATAATACTCATCCTTATTAAAAAAGTGATATCACTTTTTAATCTCCGCCTTCAGCGGAATGCAAAAACACATGGCGTTTCTGAAAGACGAATATTGTTTAGCTTATTCAGCGTCATCTACCGCCGCCACACACTTCACGCCTGCTATAGAAATGCGCCTGATTGCGTATGTCTATAGAATAATAGTATAAGTTTGAAAGATATTCCTTTCAAACTTATTATCTTCCCTAAAACTATGCGGGGAACAACGGTATTCATTTAATTGTATTGCTGTATCAATTGATGTATTCCACCAGTTTATAAAACAAATCGTTAATATTCAAACTTAATTTCGGCTTTTCTTCTGTCTTCACTTGTTCTGCAATCTGGTCACTTCCGGCGAGAGCGATATAGGTTGTCTGATATTTATCCATACGGCTTAAGCCCAGTTGGTTGGTGGCATATTCCTCAATATTCTTTATTGAAACCTTTTCGTCAAGCTCCATCGTCAAACGGGTTTGTTCGCTTTGCAGCTTCGCAAGCTCTTTATTTGCATTCGTAATGCTATTAACCGTCTCGGTAAGAATAGCCCGGTTGTAAATACTAACCGAAATAATGGCGCCAACCAGCAAGGCAACAATTAACCTTCCGGCAAGCATGGCAGCAACCTGCAAACGCGGCTGCCTTTTTACAGAAGGGAGCTTTTTAAGCTGTACCCGTTCCTTTTTTGCGCGTTGTTCAAATAGCGATAGATCGTATGCTTCGTTAGCGGCCATATCTACATCCTTGCCTTTCCGCTGCATCATGCCCCACTTGATTATGAGTGGTACTTATCTCGATAATGAAACCTCTGAAAAATCGAGCGAATAGCTTTACTATTGCGAGAATTTTTCAGAAAGGTTTTAATAAGAGATTCGTATCAGGCACTGCACCTGTTACATCAATCTGAAAATCCATTTTCAAATCCAGAGCCTCTTTACAAGCATCCTGCTACAAGAGGCTACAGCTTTTCAATCACCCTAAGCCTCGCGCTGCGGCTTCGCGGGTTTTGATCAAGCTCCTGTTGTGAAGGCTCTATCGGTTTCTTATAAACCAATCGCCCTCTGGGAGTTTTGTGGCACACACACACCGGAAAGTCCGGCGGGCAGGTGCAGCCCTTTGTAAATTCAACAAACCGCTGTTTTACAATACGGTCTTCAAGTGAATGGAAGGTGATGATACACAGCCTGCCACCCGGAGCAAGCAGATCAAACGCATCATTTACGGCTTCTGCTAGCTGTTCGAGTTCTCCGTTTACGGCAATGCGCAGCGCCTGAAAGCTTCTGCGGGCCGGGTGTCCCTCACGCATAGCCGCTGCGGGCATTGCACTTTTGATGATATCCACCAGTTCAAAGGTCGTTTCAATGGGCTTTACGGCCCGGCTTTGAACGATGGCATCCGCAATCCGGCGGGAGAAACGCTCCTCCCCGTATTCCCAAAGAATCTTTGCAAGCTGCTCATAGGAGTAAGTGTTCACGATATCCTTGGCAGAGAGGCCCTCTCTGCTCATACGCATGTCCAACGGCGCATCCTTGTGAAAGGAGAAACCGCGCTCGGCAGTGTCTAACTGATAGGACGAAACACCCAAATCCAGCAGCATTCCGTTAATGTGCTCTATTTTTAGCGATGCAAGAATCTCTTTAACCGAGGAATAATCCCCCCGAACCACCTGTGCGCAAGTATAAGGAGCGAGCCTTTCGGTTGCGGTTTGCACAGCGTCGGGGTCTTTATCTATGGCAACCAGCCTGCCGCTTGCAAGCTTTTTTGCAATTTCTGAGGAATGCCCGGCGCCGCCCGCAGTGCCGTCGACATAGATGCCGTCAGGCTTTATGTCGAGCGCCTCGATGCACTCGTTCAAGAGCACCGAAATATGCGAAAACTCCACGCGCCGCACCCCTTTATCTCTTTTCTTGGGTTAGCTGTTAAAAACCCAGTTCGTCCATCACGTTTTCGATTGTTTCAGCGGTAAGACGTGCGCTCTGCTCCTGCCACTTGGTCTTGTCCCATATCTCCGCGCGTACAGAGGCACCAACGATGATGATGTCTTTATCCAGCCCCGCATACTGCCTAAGGTTTGCGGGAATCAATACACGCCCCTGCTTATCGCTTATAGCCTCGCTGGCCCCCGAAAAGAAGAACCGCTGCAGAGCACTCGCTTTAGAGAAAGGCAGGGCGTTAATGGAATCCTGCAGGCGCTGCCATTGTGCTGGTGGGTAAACAAACAGGCAATTATCAAGGCCCTTTGCTATGATGAAGTTGTCGCCGAGGTCTTCCCTTAGCTTGGCCGGAAAAATCACACGCCCCTTGGGATCCAGGGTATGCTCATATTCGCCCATTAGCATCTTCACCACCGCCTTTCAAAAAGCAGCCGTTTCGCTCACCTTTGCTCCACTTCTCACCACTATTAACCACTTTTTTATTATAACCGTGAATTATGTAAATTGCAATAGGCTTTACCCAACTACCTTAGCTCAAAAAAAGATTTATCATTTTGCACAAATATAACTAAAAATTGCCCCATTTCTATGACGCATACTTGTCGAAAAACACACATAAACCCATCGGTTTGGTTCCATAATAATTACTATTTTTCATATATTACCTTGATTTTATGTCTGTTCCTGTTTTTGAATATTAATATAAAAAACCCGTGTTCTTTCTGTTGAAAAGAACACGGGCTTACGGTTATTTAACTGTATGTAGGGTTTACATGCCGGACCTCTGAGGCTGCTTCATCTGTTGTTTAATAGAACGCACGTCATTGAGGCTGGCCGCAAGGCACTCTTCGGTGGAACGAACAATGTTCTCTACATATTCGTTGGTTGCAAGCCGAATCTCTTTGGAACGCTGCTGTGCGGCGGCCACAATCTCCTGCGCGCGTACCTGAGCCTGCTTGGTGATCTCGTTGGCGTTCACCAGCGCCTTGGCCTTTTCCTCAGCTTTGGCAACAATCGTTTCAGCCTCATGCTTGGCATCACTAATGATATCTGCCCTGTCGGATACGATTGCCTTCGCCTGCTTGATCTCGTTGGGCAGTGCTAACCGCACATCGTCCATCAGCTCGCGCAGCTTGACCACATCAATAACGCACCGCCCGCCCGAAAGGGGCATTGCCCATGAATTATCGATGAGTTCGTCCATCATGTCCAAAACCTCGTCAATGTTCATGCTCATCTGTAAAACCTTCTTTCACTCTTCCATTCGTTTTCAAATAACAAAAGGCATAAATCTGCCTGAAATCATGATACTTTACCTGCACAATGACGCCCAAAAGCAAAAATACAAAGAAGTTTTACACGTAACAACTAATACAAATCTAATATGTTCTTGGGCTGAGGCGCTGCTCAATCTCCTGCAGCAGCACTGAAGGTACAAAGCCGGAGATATCACCGCCGAACATTGCCACCTGCTTAACGATGCTGGAGCTTAAGTACATATTCTCTAAGCTGGTAGGTACAAATACGGTCTCGGCCTCGGGGTAAAACTTTTTGTTGGCTAATGCCATCTGAAACTCATATTCAAAGTCTGACACCGCTCGTAAACCCTTAACAATGGCGCAAGCACCCTTGAGCTTTGCATAATCGGCCAGTAAGCCCCCGTAGGTATCCACCTCTATGTTTTGAAGGCTGCCGGTTACCTTTCGTATCATATTAATACGCTCATCCACCGTAAAACTGGGCTGCTTGGCGGGGTTGTGCACCACCAGCACGATAACCTGGTCAAACAAGGCCGCCGCACGGGTGACAATATCCAAGTGTCCTTTCGTAACCGGGTCAAAACTGCCCGGACAGATTGCAATACGCATTAAAAATCCATATCCTTTCCAATGCCATGGCACAAACCTAAGCTTCTGATACCCCGAAATGGCAGAAAGGTTTATGCCATAACAGAATCTTCACGATAAGCTCAAGCTGTGCCTGACTAAGCTCCGTACCTGTTTATTCGTTCTCTCGCGGCCTGCGGTATACGCTGAGCGCCGCAATACCATATTGATAAACTCTTTTCTGTGTAAATTCGCCCAGTGTCTCTGGGGTTTGAACCTTTTTGGCAGTCTCACAAACCAGCACACCGGTACTCTTTAGCCTTGCCGAGGCAAGCGAAAGAACTTGCTCAAGCCCTTCCATGGCATAGGGCGGGTCCATAAGAATGATAT
Organism: Acetanaerobacterium elongatum; assembly: GCF_900103835.1. Classification (GTDB taxonomy): domain Bacteria; phylum Bacillota; class Clostridia; order Oscillospirales; family Ruminococcaceae; genus Acetanaerobacterium; species Acetanaerobacterium elongatum. The sequence continues at coordinate 23,425 of NZ_FNID01000004.1, forward strand.
CAAACTGCTCCTTGCAGTTCTGAAGGTAGGAAACGGCATCCATCGCCGCAACGCGCGACTGTTTGTTCAGGCCGGTCTTTGCAAGGTTTGCCTTAATAACATCGTTGCTGATTCGGCTTTGGTCTATAAAAACACAAAACGCAGCGCCCCTGCTTAAAGCCTCTATGCCAAGCTGACCGGTACCGGCGTAAAGATCAAGCACACTGGCCTGTTCCACCTCAAACTGTATAATCGAAAACATCGCCTCTTTTACCTTATCGGAGGTTGGGCGGGTATCCTGCCCCTCGGGCGCTGCAAGCTTCATGCCTCTTGCCTTACCGGTTATTACACGCATCTATTTTTACCATGCCTTTCACATCAGGATGTTTTATTTTGAAGGGCCGCTGAAGAAAATGGTGCGAATTGATTCTATTATGTGGCATGTTGCACTTTCTGTCAAGCAGACCCCCGTGTTGTTATTCTGTCTCGTGGAAGGTGCGGTATACCCTCTCGGCGGCCGGGCGCGTCATACCCGGCGCCTGCAAAAGTGCTTCAACAGAAGCCTCCTTTATAGCGTGCATAGTTTTAAAATGGCGCAGTAGTTTAGCAGCTCTGGAAGGCCCAATACCATCTATCTTTGTAAGGGAGGATTCCATGCCCGTTTTTTTATGCTTGGCACGCTGATATTCGATAGAAAAGCGGTGAACCTCGTCCTGTATGCGGGTTATAAAGGTAAAAGCATTTCGATAGGCCGATATGGCTATCTCGCCGCCGTTGGTAGCAATAGCACGGGTGCGGTGGCGGTCATCTTTCACCATGCCGAAAAGCGGTATATTCAGCCCGCTTTGCTCAATAATCGGCTGGATGGTGGATACGTGCCCCTTGCCGCCGTCGAGCAGAATTAAATCGGGTAAACGTCCGAAGCCCTTGCCGCTTTCCTTCTCTTCAAAATACCGTGCCAGCCTTCGGCTTAGCACCTCACTCATGGCTCCGTAGTCGTTCTGTTCTGTGAGCGTCTTAATAGAGAAACGCTTATAGGCCGATTTAAGGGGCCGACCATTTTCAAACACCACCATGCCCGCAACCATATCGGAGGAGCCGATGTTGGAAATATCGTAGGCCTCGATATACTCGGGCGTTTTGGGCAGGTTCAAAAGCCGTGCCAACTCGTCAAGAGCGGCGACCTCACGCCCTGATGCTCCGCTATGCTGGCCAAGCAGTTCGGAGGCATTGGTTTTAGCCATCTCTACCAGCCGTGCCTGCTCTCCGCGCTGCGGCAGATGCAGCAGACATTTTCGTCCCGCCTTATCGGTTAAAAAGCGTTCGGTGAGCTCTAAATCCTCCACCTCGCCGTCAAGCGAGATCTGCTTTGGTATCTCTCGGTCACCGGAATAATAACGGATAATAAACTCGCTGCGTGCGGCGACAATACTTTCAATCTCGCCAAGCATAAAGCTTTCCTTATCTACAAGGCGGTGGTTTCTGAACTTGATGACCACCGCGCTGGCCTGTGAGGTATTCTGCGAAAGTGCGATAACATCCTGATCGGGGGTATTGGTGTATATTACCTTCTGGTGCTCGTTAATGCGCCGGATGGCCTGTATACGGTCACGCAGCTGCGCGGCGCGCTCAAAGTCCATCCGTTCGGAGGCGGTCTCCATCTTTTCGGTGAGAACCTTAATGGTATTGGCACTGTCGCTGCGCAGAAAATCCAGTGCCTGAGAAAGGTTTTCGGCATACTCCTGTTCCGAGATTTTTCCCATACACACGCCCATGCAGCGTTTGATATGAAAGTTTAAGCAGGGGCGGCCCTTTTTAAAATCCTGCGGGAACTTGCGGTTGCAGGTTGGCAGACAAAAGGCGGTGTTGGCCTCCTCTACCGCCTGCATTACGGCAAACGAGCTGACATACGGACCGATATAGGTAGCACCGTCGTCCACCAGCTGCTTTGCGGCCGAGATACGGCCCCAACTCTTGCCTGAAATTCGGATGTAATGGTAGCCCTTGTCGTCTTTCAGCAGAATATTGTATTTGGGGGAATTCTGCTTGATGAGACTGCATTCTAGCACCAACGCTTCAAACTCACTGTCGGTTACTATGTAGTCGTAGTCATAGACATGTGAAACCATCTTCTCTACCTTGGGCAGATGGTCGGCATTCTTGCGAAAATAACTGGTTACGCGTTTACGCAGGTTTTTTGCTTTGCCGATGTAGATGATCTCACCCTGCTTGTTTCGCATAATGTAACAACCCGGCTCGATGGTGAGGGTTTTTGTCTTCTCTCGCAAGTAGGGCAGGCGCTCATTCTCCATAATGATTCATCCTATATCTCATACTGTTGTTTCAAATCAATTAGGGCTATGCGTAGTTGGTAATGTAATCAGTATATCATAACTGCTACCTTTTTGAAACGCAAAAAAGCGCGCCGCCAATCAGGCGACGCGCAATCAACTGCTTCTTTACTCTGCAAAACCGGATTCTACAAGCTTGTACAGCCCCTCGGCAGCCTGCTGCTCGTCAGCGCCGTCTGCGATTATTCTAATCGTAGTGCCGCCTACAATGCCAAGTGAAAGAACTCCTAAGAGGCTTTTTGCGTTTACTCTGCGCTCTTCCTTCTCCACCCAAATGGAAGACTTGTACTCATTGGCTTTTTGTATAAAAAAAGTAGCAGGGCGCGCATGCAAACCCACCTGATTCTGGACGGTTACATCTTTTACAAACATAAGGCCTTTCCTCTCTTGCAGTGTTAATTTGGTTTTGCAATAACCATAAGCATATTTTCTTTGGTTCATCATTACTTTACGTAAATTACATACTCTATATTATAGCAGTTTTATTTGAGCCGTCAACGAAAAAACCTTGTTTCGGTAGTATTCGTGCATAAATTCTGCGTGTTTTCCAATAAACAGACAACGCGCCACTGCCCCATTGTGCACTATAACCATAATGTTTTCAACATCATCAGCAGATTATACACCACAGGAACCAATAATGAGGGCAGCATGCTTACTGTTTTAATCTTTCCAATTTTCATTAGGTTTATACCGATACATAATACCAGCGCAAAGCCCACAAGGCATACGGAATTGATAACCTCAGAGGTAAAAAAGCCGGTAAGCGCACCGGCGCCAATACTGATTGCTCCCTGATAGAGCAGAACCGGTATGAATGAAAACAATACGCCGATACCAAGGGTGGCTGTAAGCACCACGGCACTGATGCCGTCCAGCGCGCTTTTGATAAGCAGTACCGTTCGGTCGCCAAGCAGGCCGTCGTTTAACGAGCCTACGATCGCCATAGCGCCCACGCAGTAAAGCATGGTAGCAGCAATCAAGCCTTTGGAGAAACCCTCGCCGCCGATACGTTTTTCAAGCTTAAGCCCCGCCTCGGTAAGGCGCTCCTCAAGCTTAAGTGCCTCACCGATTACGGTGCCGATAGCAAGGCTTAGAATGAGCAGCATGGTTCCTTCGGTGGAAATTTTACCGTCTGTGCCCACTGTGACCATGGCCTGCAATACCCCGGAGATGCCCACGACTACCACTGCAAGACCCAGCGCGACCTGAACACTGTCTGAGATGCGCTGCGGAATCCCCTTTTTGAGCAGCAATCCAACCAGTGAGCCTGCAATGATAGCGCCCGCATTTATTAATGTACCAATCATGTAATATATCTTGTCCTTCCTATGGAGCGTCTGGTTGTAGGAGAATAACATCAAGGCTCCTGCTGCCCCTGGGCGGCTTTCTGTGCAAGCTGTTTCTTGTAGCTTTGCAGAAACTTAATATCCTTTTCGCTCAGCTGGGCGGACTTGAGCATATCCTTGCGCTTATCGTAGGTAAGCATGAGCATCTGCTCCCTGCGCCACTTTTCAATGTTAGCGTGATGACCGGTGAGCAGTACATCGGGTACGGTCATGCCCTCCCATTCCGGCGGGCGGGTGTACTGCGGGTACTCCAGCAGGCCGGAGTAATGGCTTTCCTGCGTGAAACACTCCTCACTGGAGAGTACACCCTCGCACATACGGGCAACCGTATCCACCAACACCAGTGCGGGCAGCTCTCCGCCTGTTAGCACATAATCGCCGATGGAGATTTCTTCGTTAACAATCTTATCGAGCACACGCTGGTCTACCCCCTCGTAATGCCCGCAAAGGATAAACAGATTCGGCAGCCTGGAAAGCTCCGCAACCCTCTGCTGTGTTAGACGTGTACCCTTAGGGGACATATATATCACATGCGGCCTTTCACCCAGCTGCGCCTCAATATCCAAAAAGCAGCGGTAGATTGGCTCTGCCTGCATCAGCATGCCCATGCCACCGCCGTAGGGGGTATCGTCCACACGGCGGTGCTTATCCTGAGTGTAGGCGCGGATATCGTGACAATAGCACTCCATCAACCCCGCACGGATAGCACGGCCTGTGATGCTCTCGTTCACCACTGTTTCGCACATGGCGGGAAACAGGGTGGCTATATCAAAACGCATACGCGTCACATCCTAATCTGGATTAAAGAGGCCCTCGAGCGGCTTGATGCGCATAATCTCGCGCTCGGTATCGGTATCGATGATTACCTGAGGAATGGCGGGAATAAGATATTCCAACTCGCCGTTTTTAATGGTGTATACATCGTTGGCTCCGGTTTGAGATACATCGGTGATAACGCCGTATTCCTCGCCCGTATCATCGTCGATTACCTTTATGCCGATAAGGTCCTGCACAAAATACTCACCCTCGGCAAGCTTTACGTCGGAACGGCTGATGTAGAGCACCTGCCCACGCAGCGTAACCGCTCGTTCAATGGTATCGTACCCCTCAAGTTTCATAATCACAATGTTTTTGTGCACGCGCGCATCTTCCACCGTCAGCTTGATCTCACCCTTTTTCAGGTAGACGTGCTTAAAGTCGGTGAGAAAATCGGGGGTGTCGCACCATGGGTAAACGCGCACCTCGCCTTTGATGCCGTGCGTGGTAACAATCTCTCCGGTTTCTAAAAACTGTTTTTTCATACAGTACCTCTGCAACTTGATTTCGCTGAACCAATACCAAAAAAGCAGGAGCCGCCCCGAGGCATGGGCCATGGATTCCACGCCCGTCCGCCTTGAAACAGCCCCTTTTACAGTCATTCGGTTAGTCGATTTCCACCGCTACCTTTTCGCCGGTGCGGCTGGCGGCGGCACGCATAACCGTGCGTATCGCCTTGGCTATTCTGCCCTGCTTGCCGATTACGCGGCCCATATCCTCGGGGCCGACATGAAGATGGTACACGATAACGCCCTCGGCGTCGGGAGCATCTACCGTAACGCTTACGGCAGACTTATCCTCTACCAGCCCGGAGGCTAAGGTAATAAGAAGCTTCTCCATCCTGCAGCCTTCCTTTCTCTGTAACAAGCATTACAGCATTACTGGCCGATTTTTTTGAGCAGTGCCTTTACGGTATCGGTGGGCTGAGCGCCATTCTTAATCCACTTGTCTACCTTCTCGGTGTCTACGTTGATTACGGAAGGCTCCTTGGTGGGATCGTAGTAACCAAGCTCCTCAATGAATCTGCCGTCGCGGGGGTAACGGGAATCTGCAACTACTATGCGGTAAAACGGGGCTTTTTTAGCGCCCATTCTGCGAAGTCTGATCTTAACAGCCATCGTCTTTTTCCTCCAATATCTCTGTGTAAAAAATTTATGTTTACGGCAAACCAGGTGGTTAACCGCAACGAACAAGATTAAAAGGGCATTCTGCCGGGGAGCATACCGCCGAAGCGGCCTTTGCCGTGCTTGGGCGCGTGAGAAAACTGTTTTACAAGCTTCTGCATCTGCTCAAACTGGCGCAGCAACATATTTACATCCTGCACCGTGGTGCCGCTGCCAGCTGCAATGCGGCGCTTGCGGGAAGGGTTAATAATGGCGGGCTTTTCGCGTTCCTTCGCCGTCATGGAATGGATGATGGCCTCAATCCTTGCCAGACGCCTTTCGTCAATATCGTCGGGCGAAATCTGGTTGCCGCCCGGCAGCATCGAAAGCACCTGCTGCAACGAACCCATATTCTTTACCTGCTTCATCTGGTCTAGCAGATCGTTTAAATCAAAGGAGTTTTTCTTTAGCTTTTCCGCCATTTTCTCGGCGTCTTTTTGGCTAACCTCGGTCTGTGCTTTTTCGATTAAGGTGAGCACGTCACCCATGCCGAGAATTCTTGATGCCATACGGTCGGGATAAAACGGCTCAAGGTCGTCGAGCTTTTCGCCCATGCCCACAAACTTGATGGGCTTGCCCGTAACCGCGCGCACCGAAAGCGCCGCGCCGCCGCGGGTATCACCGTCGAGCTTAGTTAGGATGACACCGTCGATGCCCAAGGCATCGTCGAATGACTTGGCTACGTTTACGGCATCCTGACCGGTCATGGAGTCTACCACCAGCAGGATATCGGAGGGCTCCACCGTCGATTTGATATCCTTCAGCTCGCCCATCAGCTGCTCGTCGATATGCAGACGGCCTGCGGTATCGAGTATTACATAGTCGTTGCCGTAATCCCTTGCGTGCGCCAGCGCCTTTTTGGCAATCTGCACGGGGCTTGCGGTGCCCATTTCAAACACCGGAGTATTTGCCTTGGCGCCTACCACCTTCAGCTGCTCGATGGCGGCTGGGCGGTAGATATCGCAGGCTACCAGCAGCGGGCGGTGCCCCTGCTTTTTAAGCATGTTGGCAAGCTTGGCGCTATGAGTGGTTTTACCGGCGCCCTGCAGCCCGCACATCATTACAACAGCGGGGGGACGCTTGGGCGATTTAAGCCTTACCTCGCTCACACCCATGAGTGCGGTAAGCTCCTCGTTTACAATCTTGATTACCTGCTGTGCGGGGGTGAGGCTCTCCAGCACCTGCGCACCTATGGCCTTTTCGCTTACCTGCGCAACAAAATCCTTTGCTACCTTATAGCTAACATCGGCCTCCAGCAGCGCAAGGCGCACCTCGCGCATGGCCTCTTTAATATCCGATTCCGACAGCTTACCCTTCGCCCGCAGGCGCTTAAACGCTGCCGAAAGCTTATCTGAAAGCCCTTCAAACGCCATGGCTGTTCATCCCTTCCCAAACAAAAGCTTTACCGGTTTTGAAACCGCTATTCCGAAAGCTCGCGCGCAAGCCGGAAGATGGTGTCTGCCGCCTGTGCAACCTCGCGGGAATAGCCGTGCTTTGTATTATAATCCTCAATAGCCTTGGCATTAACCATAATCTGCTCAAGGCCCTCCTGCATACGCCCAAACCGTGCGGCAATGCCCAGCTTATTCTCAAGCTCCTGCATAATGCCCTCGCCGCGCTTGATACTGTCGCGCACACCCTGACGGGTGATGCCCTCGATTTCGGCAATCTCGGCTAGCGAAAGGTCTTCGTTATAATAAAACTCAATAGCCTCGCGCTGCTTTTCGGTGATAGCATCCCCGTAAAAATCAAGCAATACCGAGATATTCAGATTCTTTGGCACGCGTGGTCACTCCTTCACAGATACATGCCGATGCACGTTTGCTCTATGTAAAGTAAACATCTTTACATATTTTATAATAAAAATAGCTGTCTGTCAAGGCTTTTTTCTTTACAAACGCTAATGTTTTGCAACAAAGTGTCAAGTAATTTGGTCCATTAATAGGGTTTCCCCCTTTCCTAGTGCGGAAAGGGGGAATGGGGGTACAAATATATCAGCAAGTTTTCTGAAATGCTTTAATTACATTAAAACCTTTCGCATATGGGCTTTGATGAAGATTTTCATAACGACGCCAGTGCATCGTCTGAATACATTTTTCAAGGATTCGTATTACTCGTGCTTGATGGCTTCCAGCGCGCTGATTTTAACCGCGCGGTTTGCTGGGTAAAAACCCGAGGCAAGGCCCACAAAGGTGGCAAACGCCATACCCAGCAGCACCAGCCAGAGCGGAATAATAGATATCTGTACCGGGGTGCTGCCGTCGCCCATACCGCCGCCGAACATACTTGCCATGATGCCATTTGCAAGCACCTGATTCATGATAAAGGATGCAAGATAACTGATACCCACGCCGGCCGCGCCGCCCATAACGCCGATGGCGCCCGCCTCCATAAGGAAGATGGAGCGGATATTGCCAAGGTTGCAGCCAAGCACCTTCATTACACCAATCTCGCGGGTACGCTCGTAGATGGACATAACCATGGTGTTGGCGATACCGAGCGCCGCAACCAGGAGCGAGATACCGCCGAGGCTGCCGAGGATAATCTGTATTACCATCGTCTGCTGCTTCATGGGCTGGCGGTAGGTTTCGAAGCTGTAGGTTTCAAAGCCCAGCGACTTGATATATTTATCCACCGCCTCGACATTGTTCATATCATCGACGCGCACCTTCACATTTTGGTAGCCGTTATCTTCGTTGGGGTTGGTGCGGATTTTATTGAGCTTATTATACTGGGCGTTTAACTCCTTGGCAAACTCTATATCCATGAAGATTGCGCCCATGGTGTTATAATCCTTGAAGTTGCCTAGCAACACGCCTGTTGGCTTAACCTTGTATTCATACTTTCTGGTGGGGGTATCTTTATCCTTATTGCTGTTGTCATCCGAATTACTGCTATTATTGCCGGTCTCGCCGGATATCATTACACCACCGCCACCGTAGGAAAAGTATTTCTCTCCGCCGCCGTTGTTTTCTTCGTCGGCCTTAACCACCCTCATGGTGAATTTATCCTTCATGGGGTTTACAAAGGGGTCCTGCACCTTTCCGTTTTCATCCGGGTCCGGGCCAACCCATTTGTTCGGGCGTTTGGGATCGATAAAGCTATAGGCTGCCTGCTCGCCAAATATCAGCGCCTGCTTGCCGTCACTTTCGGTGGGAAGCAGACCTTCCTTTGTTTTGTAGCCGAATTTGTCCAGCTGGTCGAGATACACACCGACCAGATTATTCTGGTAAACATACTTTCCAGAGGATAGCTGAATCTGGTTGTTCCATACCTCAAAAACCGGGGTGACACCAACAACATGGGGCTGAGCGGCAAAGTCTTTGAGCACACTGTCGTCCAGCTTCTGCGCCTTGGTGCCGTCCTCCCTCATGCCGCCGTAGTTATAAATCTCAATCATGGTGAGGTCCATCATGCCTTCGATCATCTTGGTCTGCGCCGCATCCATCCCCACACCAAGCGAGATGGTGACGATGATGGCGCAGGTGCCGATGATAACGCCCATTACGGTAAGCAGGGTTCTTACCTTTCTGCGGAAGAGATTGCGAAAGCACATGGATATAACATCAAATATCCTCATCTTCGCGCTCTCTCCTCTTTTTCTTTACCACCTTCACGATGATGACCGTAATAATAATAGCTACGAGCACCCCGCCGCCGATAATGCCCCACAGGATAAAGGGGTTCTGGGGCTTTTCTTCACCGGGCATTGATTCACCGGGAACGGGCGTGTCTATAATTGGGGGTTTCTCGTCGGGCATGGGTTGTATTACCGCCTTAAAATCCTTGGAAACCTCGGAAACCTGCAGCTTATCGTTTTCGTATGAGAGGACAAACTTCAGGTTCTTCTCGCCCGCTTCGGGGAAGGTAAGGTATAAGTCCGGGCTTGATACGGCTTTGGACGGCTCGATGCTGCCGACATAAACATCGGCGTACTCGGTGCCTGCCTCGTCAACCACCTTAATCTCGGCATTATACAGGGTAGCAAAGCCCGAGTTGATTACCGAGTAGGAAACCTCCTGTTCCTGATTGGGGAAGATCATATCGGGCAGCTTGATTTTCTGTATCTTTACACGCTCCACCGTATCGGCGGCCATTGAAATGGTAACCGTATCACCGCCCGCAACCGCGTTTTCGCCGTCGATATCAAAGTATTCAAAGGTGGATGTCAGTGAAACGGATTGTACCTCATCCTTAGCCGATGCGGTAAGAAAGAATTTTAAAGATTCTGTTACGGTCTTTCCGGGGCTAAGGCTATCTATGTAGATAGTATCCGATGCGCTTTTGATACGCAGATCGCCCGAAGGCTTTACCGCCAGCACAATATTGCGCATAATCTTGTTTGTGCTGGTGTTTTTGAGGGTAAAGGAGAGCGGCACATCCTGCCCCGCAATCGCCTCGCCGTAGGAATAGCTGTCTACAATCAGGTGGGGCTTGAGTGCGGCAATCGGTTTGCTGGTAGTGTCACTGGAGCTGGTATCCGCACTGCCGCCGCTACTTGGCCTGAATTTCCTGTTAGTTGTTAAATCATAAGTCAAGATTTCTTTTGAATATGAGCCATCGGGGTTTTGGTGGAGAATAGAGAAAGAAATATTGTTTCCTGTATGATTATCTTTAAGATTCGCAAATTTAACAGTAAAACGACACCCAAGTGTTATTGAACTATCTGGTTTAGTAATTGATTGAATATCTATAGGGTCTGTACTCATATAACCATCTATTGAGTCATTTACCGGCACTAGGGTACAACTCTCTAAAAGAGCAGTTTGATTATCTACTACGTCAGATCCACCAATAACTGTCAATGTAATATCATATCCCCCACTTCCTGAATTGGAGAGGTCAACGTTTGCCGTAGATACATAGCTACCGCTAAAAGCGCTTAAACTAACTGTTGAAATTTGTATTATACCAAAGAACATTGTGAATAAAATTATAACAGTACAAACTAATGATAAAAGTCTTCTATTCATGTGCAACCGCTCCCTGCTCGTCTTTTTTCTGTTCATCGGGTGTCTGCTGTGCTGCCGAAGGTTCGCTCGGCTCCCCGGCCTTTAATTCAACCTGAACCGTTTCAGGCTGCGGATTCTTGCTTTTTCTAAAAAGCCCCTCAAATAAACGTTTCTTGAGTTTACCGCCTTGCGCTTCGGAAGGCTCTTTGCCCTTTTTCGCTTTTTTATCTGGCTTTGACTTTTTACCTTTTCCCTTTTGTGCCTCGGCTTTGGCAGCCTTGCGCTGTTCCTTTTCGGCGGCCTCTTTTTCGGCCTCCGCTTCCTTTTCGAGCCGAATCTTCTCCAGCTCCTCCTTCAGGACGGCGCGCTGTTCCTCGGTAACCCGCTCGTCGCTTTCAATATTACCGTCAATAATGCGGATTACCCGATCTGCAAACAACGAGATTTCGCTGTCGTGCGTAACCAGTATGAAGGTCTGGCTGTTTTCGCGCGACATCTTCACCATCAGGTTCATCACCTCGTAGGTGGTTTTGGTATCAAGGTTGCCGGTTGGTTCGTCGGCAAACACTATCTTGGGCTTTGCCACAAATGCTCTGGCTATACCCACGCGCTGCTGCTGCCCGCCCGACATCTGGGTAGGCTTATGCCGTGCCCGGCTTTTCAGCCCTACCTCGTTTAACATCTGCAAAGCAAGCTTGTTGCGCTTGCTTTTGCCAACCCCTTGGAACAGCAGCGGCATGGCCACGTTCTCGATAGCCGTTAACGCGGGCAAGAGGTTGTAAGACTGGAACACAAACCCGACATTCTTCTGGCGAAATCTCGTGAGGCGATTTTCTGATAGCTTGGTGATGTCGTACTTGCCGCCAATCGTTACTGTGCCGCGGCTTGGCTTTTCCAAGCCCGCCAGCATATTCAGCAGAGTGGATTTACCCGAACCGGAGGTGCCCAATATACAAAGTATCTCGCCACGCTCAATATCGAGATTGATATTGTTCAGCGCCACTACCTTTTCGGAGCCTATGCGGTATACCTTGCGAAGATTACGTATTTCAATGAAGCTCAAAAGCAGGCCTCCTTCTATTTTGTCTTTGACGCAACACGGTACAGTATATTTTTCTGCTGTTATAATTAGTGCATTGGAATAAGAAAATTATTGCAGACATTTTAACAATTATTTCGAGAAAATAACTGTATTATTCTGAACCATACAGTTATGAGTATAATCCTTTATTCTATTTACGTCAACAATATTTTTACAGAATAAACCAATATTCTGGCGAAATGCTTTAATATATGATATAATACCAGTAAACTGTTTCCAAATAGTCTGGAATATTCAGGCCAACCGCAGCCATAGTCTTTAGAGGTTAAATTAATCAGCTTTCATTACGACAACACTTTGAAAGGACATCAGACTATGATAATCGCACTCTGTGCAGGAATGGGGATATCCTTGGCAGCCTACCTACAGCGCAGCTTGAAGGGAGGCTATGTATCTCAGCAGATGACGAAAGCCGTAACCAGCCTGTTTTTTATAATGATAGCCTTGGCCGCATATAACCAGCATAAAGGAGATATCTACTATTTCTCGCTTGTACTGCTGGGGCTGATCTGCTCGCTTGTGGGGGATATCTTGATTCAAACGCAGAAGGCCGATGTGCGGTACGATAAACAGATGCTCGCTTGCGGCATTGGCGCGTTCTTTGTGGCACACTGCTTTTACATTGCGGCATTCATACACCTTGCTCCCTTTCGGTTATGGGATATTGTTATCTTCGCTGCAGCCTATGCCGTACTGCGCTTGATATTTATCCTTGCGAAGCTTAACTTTGGCAAGCTGCTTACGGCAAGCTACATATACCTTGGGGCCATTATGCTGATGTTTACCAAGGCACTTTCGCTTACCCTTTCGGGCGGCAGGTTTACGACGCTTTCCATACTGCTGCTCACAGGTGCAAGTTTGTTTGTAATCTCTGATTTCATACTGACGTTTTTAAACTTTTACCCTCCCTGTAAAAACAACCGGGTTGCTTCCTTGGCGGTAACGGTTACCTATTACGTTGCGCAGGCGCTGTTTGCGTTGAGTATCCTGCTTGTATAATAGTCTGCCTTTCATTACAAAAGAGCCGGCTGATGCCGGCTCTTAGGCTGTTGAAAAAGTATAAATTGAAATAACATTGTTCAGGCGGACATGCGCCGCCGGAGCAATACCCCTAAAAATGTCTGCGGTGAGCAGACATTTTTGCTTGGGGGTGTTCATGTTACTCACTATAGCAGTGTGCAAGCGCAAGTAACGTGTCACGCTCGTTTAAAAACGGGTTGCCGATACAGCAATCAAGCAAGAACCTCAATACCCGCCCTACCATTCGGGGCTCGAACAGGCCAAGCGCAAGAATGTCGTTTCCGTTTACGGCAAGGTGCGCAATACGGTATGGCTCGCCGGAGAGCTCAATACGGCGAATCTCCATAACACAGTCAAGCACGGTATCGTCATTATAAAGTGCCTGTTTTACCCGCACCGCACTGAGCAGCTCCTCTGCCGAGTGATTCTGCAGCAGGCGCTTGAGATGAACGGTGTCGGCTATCATCTGCTTGCCAAGAGCGTCGGTAATGGAATGTATCACCTTTTTTTCGCGATTGGAAAGACGCAGTGCCTCCATGGTAAAGCTTAAATCCTGCGCACAGAGCACAAAAAACGCTGCAAGGCGTTCATAAAGGAACTGCGGCAACTCAGCAATCTGCGTAATCCGCTCGGAGGCGGCAAGCCCCACATGCATAAGCCCATTCGCCATAAGGATGATATTAAGCATATCCGGCCTATCACTCATAACGGTTTTTACAACCTCGTCACGAATGCGCTCGCCGCTGATGTGTTGCAGCAGGCGGGCGTTTTCTATCATGCTCAGCAGGGTAGCGCTCTCGGCCTCAAAGCCAAGGGTGGCACAGAACCGCACCCCGCGCAGAATACGCAACGCATCCTCGCGAAAGCGTACATCCGGCTGCCCTACCGCGCGGATCAGCCCTGCGGCAATATCCTCTGCGCCGCGGTAAGGGTCGTACAATCCCTCCTCGGGGTTATAGCAGATGGCGTTTACCGTAAAATCGCGGCGTGCCAGATCATCCTCAACGCGGGCGGTATGTGTCACCAACGCGGGCCTTCGGTTATCGTGATATTCACCGTCGATGCGGAAAGTGGTAACCTCTACACTGTTTTTACCTATTATAACGGTAACGGTGCCAAAGCGTTCACCGGTGGCAATAGTATGCTCAAACAGAGCATGAACCTGCTGCGGCAGTGCATCGGTAGTCACGTCATAGTCGCTGGGGGTGCGCCCCATCAGAGAATCGCGCACACACCCGCCCACGGCATAGCCCTGATACCCTGCGCGCTTGAGCGTATGGATGATGGTTACAACATAATGCGGCAGTTCAATCGTCATATGTTCTATCACAGCCATTCATCTGTTTCTTGTGGGGGGTTTATACGATTATACCATAACCGCTTTGCGGTTATTATTCCATAGGGAATTCAATGTAAACAACAAGGGCCGCGAACGCAAAAGGTTCACAGCCCTTCCTATACATATCAGCCTTATTCAACCTGCCTTGCGCCCGAATTCTTCACCGGCGATTTGGGGGCTTCATACGGCTTTTCACCGTCACGCAAAAGCCTTGCCATCACCACAAAGCGGCCGGTACCGTCGCTTCCGTACTTCACCGAGCAGGTTGAAAGGGTAAGAATCTTATCGCTGCCTGTTACGTCGACATCATAGTTATACAGCGAGCCTTCCCTGGCCTTTTGTATCATGCGTTCGAACTGGGTATCACTTGGGTTATTTTGAATATAATTAAACGTTGTTTTAGTGTAAAACGCCGCAAACACCCGCCACACAAGGTCCTGCTGCGCAGTGGAAAAATAAACGTTCGGCGTGGCTTTAGCAAACGCCTCGTCGGCAAACTTAAACAGCTGTGAAAATCGCTTTCCATCCGCGCTGTCTTTTAAATCGCTGTGCCCGTAAATGATGGTATTACGGGCAAGCTCCTGTGCGGTGCCAACCGGGCAATCGCAATCTACAAAGTAACAGCCGTACACACTGTTATTCCGCTGTTCATCCCGCCGGATATAATAGCTGTTATCAAACGACTGCAGCACACTGTTATCGATATCGGTGGAGGGAATATACAGCCACCCCACCGTGTCATGATTTTTATCGGCTGCCTTTGAAACATTCTTTAAAAAGCTGTTCCCGGTAAAAACATTGCTGCTGGGTACACTGGAATCGGGCTTCTTATTCAGTTCTCCTTCAATACTTTGCTGAGAAATTGTTTTCACCGTGTTGGTGTAAAACATGGAGCAGGAGCATAGGTTTAGCAGCACAGCCGCCGCAAAGGTTGCAGCAATAAGCCTTTTTAGTGTCATAACGAATCTCCATCTTGCCCTTTACGGTTAGTACATAAGGCCAGTATCCGGGTTTACCTTTTCGGCATCACTCACCGTAACGTTGACCTCTCCCGATTTATCTGCGGCGTTTTTAACCACCTTGCCAGCTAGGAAGTAGGTAGAACAATGGTCAATCTTAAAAGCAACCGTGCCGCGTGAATTGGTTGTAACCTTGCCGTAGTAATCATTGCGTTTCATATCCAGGTTGTAGTAATGCAGGTACAGCGCCCGGCTCTTATACTTCGTGCCAAGGTCAACCATCAGGGTGGCTTTGCCGGGTAATGCCCCGTGATATTTAAAATACATCGTGATAAGAGGGGTGTTGGACTCGCTGCCCATCAGCACGCGAAGATCGGCCTCATCGGGTGAGGTAAAGCTCATTGAAAAGTTATAGCTTTCGGCAAACGGCACCACCGTGCTGAGATCGGAACCCTTGAATGACAACGAATAGTCGTTGCCTTGGAAGATGATGGTCGTATCAGGATACTTCTTGAGCTCGACAAACACCTTGGAGGATACGGTTGCGTACTTGGTGATATCTACATAAATCACCTTTGACTTCTTAAAATCAATCTGGTCGGTGCTGATTGGCTTAAGCGTACCCTGCTGACCGTTTACACCGCGGTTAATATTCAGGCTATAAGCTTTTTTGGTTTTTCCGTCGTCTGCCGTTACCTCTATGGTAAACTTATTGGCCCCCGATTTAATGGCTTGAGAGTAGTTTCCATTGTAGTCCCCTATCTCTTTTGAGCCCTGTTTTACTACTATCTTTGCCCTTGAATCGGCCGGTACGGGGAAAATATCAATGTAATCCACATCGTTTTCAACCGGTACATTATAGGCGGTTATGGAGCTCTTGAAAACCGGCGACATATCGCCTTTGTCGACCTTCAGACTCTTCAGGTCGGCATTAGAGCTTTTTACGCGAAGGTCGTCATTGGTAACGGTTACGGTATAGGTTCGCTTTGTAACCTTATCCTCCGCAGTACAAACAACGGTAATAACGGTTTTTTCCGCAAGCTTTATTGCTGCGCTGGCCGATCCGCTCTTAACCGGGACACCCTCCACCGTAACGGTAGCTTTCTTGTGGGTGGTTGTAGGTGTTACTGTAACCGTTGTGGTGGTACCGGTTGCAGTGGCAGTATAAATCTGATTGGTGGGAGAGAATACCGGCGAAAGCGTAAGAGAACCTACCGTCAGATCTGAGAGCGAGGGGTCGCTGCTGGGGAGCTGGCGCTTTACCGAAAGTGAGTAGGTCATGGTATCGTGCCCGTTTTCGGCAAGCACCGTAACCATGATAGACTTAGTGACATTCACGTCAAGATCTATGCGCAGCCCTTTTCCGTATGCAACCTCGGTTGAGTTTACCTGAACGGTTGCATATTTGCTTTCGGGCACAGGATATACCGTAATAAACCGCACATCGTTACTCAGAAGTATAGTATCGTATTCAATGGTGTATTTATCAAACGGGTAGCTGACAAGCTGGGTGGTGTAATCCTTGATGTCCAGCGAGGCCAGCAGCGCGTTTGTATCCGGCGGCTGACGGGTAATATTCAGATAGTATGTGCTCTTACTAACGCCATCCTCGGCGGTAACCGAAATAGCAACCTGCAACGTATCGGTGCTGATGGCAATATACTTGTTCGGGTCGAAGATGTTTAAATCGTCCTGCGGCTCCGGCGTAATGGCAACTGTAGCCTTTGCGTGGGTAGTTGGCGTTTCTAGCGTAATACGCTTGATGTTGTAGGGAAGGCTCATATTATAGGTTTTCACGCCTGGGTCGAAGGTTTTGTTATTGGGGTCGCTTAGCCGTGTATACGGGTGCACCGTACCGGTATCATCCTTTACCACAAGGTTTGAAAGCGTTGAATCGTCGCTGGGGGGAAGCCTTTCAATATTGATTCGGTAAACCGATACAGTAGTATCCTGTGCGGTAACCGTCAATTCAAAAGTGTATAGTTCCACGTTTGCATCGTTAATAGAAAACAAGCTGCTTTTACTTCCCGAATGAACAGAAGCGGTGGCGGCATTGTCCTTAACATTGTCTTTATACACATTGATAACAACATTAGAGGACGCTTTTACGCTGTTTTTTGTTGGTCTGAAGCTTAAAGACTGTATCCAGTGACCTACAGAAAGGTTATAATTCTTGGTATCGGGCTTAAAGGATATGGCTTGTACGGCACTGTCGCCGGTGGCATCAATACCGAATACCTCAAGATTGCTGAGGGTAGAATCCTTATCCGGCGAGGTGTCTACTACCTGCAGGTTAAACTTCAACTCAAAGATTTTTCTGTCGCCGCTGGAGGCAGTAACGTAATACTCAGCGGTAATGGTGGTAATGCCCACCTGCTTGGGGAGGAACTGAATTTGCACCGGATCCTCTACGAGTTCGTTTCCTCCGGGGTTTTCAAGCTTCGACTTCCAGGTATAGACGTTTGTAACGCCGTCTCCGCTAAAGCCCTTTAAAGCATCTACAATACCGGTATTAGACGAGGTAATGGTGAAATAATCGGCACGACCACCCTTTTTACCCAGTAAAAATAGTATGTTCAGCGGGTTATAAGAACCAGTCTGCTGAGGAAAACCCGATATGTTTCCCTTATTAATATCAAGCACATTGGTAGGCTCTATAGGAACAGAGTCTGACGGGTCTGCTGTTTTCTGGATTCGGGCTGAAGGGGAGGTACCGCTTCCCTTTATCACCAAGCGCAGCGGGCACACCTCATCTACCTTATCCGCTTCCGGTGCGCCGGAAGGCCAATAGATAATGGTTGCCGTTAACTTTCCTTCAACATCATCTTCCTGCCGCTTGACTCGGACATTATCAAACAGTGAGAAAAGCGGTTCATTAATGGTTATTGCGCCTTGGTATGCCGCGTTATTGGCCTCCCATAACCATTTTAAATCTACATTAACACCGTAGACTTCCACACGTTTGGCAACGGTGAAGTCGCTGGTGATAAAGTCCAGATCATCATATCCAGTTAACTGGATATAGGGCTTTCTCTGGTTTGGATCCATAATGGCCTTCTTTACATCCTCCACCAGCTGCTGTTTGGTCTTGATTACGAGAATCAAGCTGTCGGACTTTTGGGTAGCAAAGCTGATTCTAAAGCTGCTGTCCTTGGTAATCAGATGCTCAGTAATCAATTGGATGGTAAGCTTTGCGGTGGTAGCAGAATTGTAGAAGCCCACCGTATAGGTAAATTTGTCGCCTGTTGTGGCGGTAGGTTTTGAGGAGGATACTAGATTAAAATCTTTAAATACACCAACTGAGGTGCTGGTATTCATCACAAATTTAGGCGCACCGTCCGGCGCAATGTCCGTAACATCCAGATACACATAACTATCCTGTTTAATAAGATTATTCTTATCGCTGGTTACCTTCGCAACATAGGGGAAATAAATAGGCCCGCTGGCGCCCACAGAGCAGTAGTTTTCTTGCGCGTCACCCACGGCATTCAGAGTGTAGAAATCGCCCATAACAGAATAAACGCCGTTGGCTCCTACCACCGCGTTAAGAGTATCGTTACTCTGGTTGATGGTGCAGACCGTGCCCGGTTCAACCTCTGCATTGCTGCTGTCGCGAATAATCAGGCGGCTGAGATAATAACCGGATGGTGCGGTATTTTTAACATGTATACCACGCCCCTCGACAATAATAGCCTGAGAGGTATCACCGGTTTTGTCAAATTGAAGCCACTTGTTTCCAAGTTCTTCAGAATAAACGGGAAAGATTTCAACCAGCAGAGAAAGTACCATAATAAGCATGATGATTTTATAAGTATGCCTTTTCATATTCCCGTTTTACCTCCATATGCAGAGAAAACAATAAATCTATTAATTAATTCGGAATAACTTGTTTAAACTTTATACTTAATTGTATTATAGCATAACATAGAAATAAATAGTACGGAATTATGCAAAATAAAGGGGATTTTCTGCCTATATAGTAGAAACTAGCTTCCTTTGCATATAAAACTGCATTTATCTTATAAAAAAGCGCATCAATTTACAACAAGGTACTATATTTTTAAAATATTGTCGGTTATAATTATTTGTAGCATTGATTGCGATGAAGCATTCCGCTACAATAGTAATTTTATATATGGCCGCAACAATTCAGCGGCGTAAAATGAATCCGGAATGAAGAGACATTACGGATAAGGCTGAACAAAGGAGGTGCCGAAATTGAAAGTGGTTTCTTTCCTGCTTGCATTGATAATTCTGTTGAGTGCTCTGACTGGCTGCCAGAAGGCTAATGCCCAGTATACCCATACACCCGGATTTGAGCTTTCGAGCGAAGCGGTTTTCGTGATGGATGTGAATACCAACGATATCATCTACGAAAAGAACGCCGACAAGCTGATGTTTCCCGCAGCACTCACCCAGATGCTGACCGCGCTGGTTGCAATGGAGAAAACGCAGGACCTGAATAGTGAGGTTACTGTACCTGACGGCTTTTCACCCCTTCAAGGCAGCGAAAGCTCTCCAATCGGAACCGCCTCGGCCGGAGAAACATTTATAATGCAGGACCTTTTGCACTGCGTTATCATGAACACCGACAATACGGCAGCTACCCTGATTGCACAAGCAGCTGGCGGCGGGGACATTAACAGCTTTATCTCCCTGCTAAACGAAAAAGCCAAGGTACTAGGCACCAAGTCAACCAACTTTATTAATCCTACGGGAATTCACGATACCCATAACTATACAACTGCCAGAGATATGGCTGCCATTGCGGCTGCTGCGGTGTCTAATACTGCTTATATGGAGATTGCCTCAAAAACCGCCTATACGTTTGCTGCCGATAACCAAAGCTCCCGAAACGTAACCAGCAATCTCAGTATTCTAAGCACTGCGGGAGAATACCCGGCTGGTACAAAGGAGATTAAATTCAGTGCCGGCGAGGATACCGGCTCTAGCTTGGTATGTGTATTGGAGCAGGACGGCTTAAAAATCGTCGCGGTCTTAATGGGAGCTCCCTATTCTGTGGACGGCGCCGCCGTTTATGCGGATATGAAGAAGCTGCTTGGATGGGCGTCCTCTACCTGTGTGCTGGCGATTCCCCCAAAAAGCGGAGATACAATTCTCACTATAGGAGTTTCCGGCAACTTTAACATAAAGGAGCTTCCGTTAAAAACAGAAAAAAATCTTAGTGATTTGTTGCCCAAGAAAGCACAATTAAAGGATATACAACTGTTCTGCTGTATCCCTTCAGGTATTAATAAGCCCGTAAACTCCGGTGAAGTTCTGGGAAAGGCTGATATTATTTACAATGGCAAGAAAACAAATTCGGTAAACCTGTTGGCCGTCGGCAGCGTTACCGAGGCCGGTAAGCAGAGCTCTGTACCCGATATACTTTTGACGGTTGGAATCGTATTTCTGTCGTTGTTTTTGCTGTTGCTGATCATACGCCAAATTAATATTATACGTTATCGTAAAAAGCGCCAGAGAGCGCTTGAACAGCGCCGCCGGCAGATGCGGCGTGAGCTTGAGAAGGGTACTGCAAATTCCTCTGTAAGAAGAAAATAGTTACTTAAAGGGTTTACTGTATTGCAAGGCTTTTATGATATTATAAAAGCCTTGCTTTTTTGAAGCCAGTTTTAGGGTAGTCTCGTTTATAAAGTAAGGGCTTAACTAATCTGGTTTCAGGTAGTGTTTTGCTCCCCCGGAGAACTAGCCTTAGTGAGTATAGCGATGGCTAACAGTAAGTAAAATTTTTATAAATTATTCCGGTTTTATTTGCTACTATAAAAAAACTGCTATATAATTAGATAATTATTCTTAAAACCTAATAACTAAAAATGCGATAAATTTATTTATTCAGAAAGTGGTGGTCGTTTTGGCGAAGGAAAAGAAGACAAAAAAAAGAGTAAGGCTCATTGTCACCCTTGCAATAATTGTTGCCTTGATTGGCGGATCTGTGGTTTATAATATATTTTTTATGGATAAAACTACGCATGTAACAGCCGCAACCGTAACCAAGGGCGATATAGACCAGTTTGTTACCCTTACCGGTACTGTAAAAACCTCGAAGACCGGAACCTATTTTGCACCCGCCCAGGTTAAGGTGGAGAAGCTGAATGTAAAGAAGGGTGATGTGGTAAAAGCAGGTGATCTGCTAATTGAATATGACCTGGACGACCTAAAGAAGTCGTATAATGAGGCTGTACTCCAGTATAATAACGCGAAGCTCGCTTATGAGGACGCCCTGCGTGAAAACGAAGAGAATAACGCTAAGGCTTTAAACGCTCAAAAGCAGATTGATTGGACACGTGATGAAATAAATGGCCTTAACGCGCTCAGTGCCAGCGATTCCAACAAGCTTAGTGAGTTGCAGGGTGACCTTGCTACATATAAAAGCCAGAAAGAAACGGCTACAAACTCTATTTTAAGCGCAGAAAAGCTTGAACAGTATAAAAACACCATGAACCTGAACAGCATTGCGGTAAACGCAGCGAAGAAGTATCTCGATGAAGGTAAATCTGGTATTGTTGCGGGTATTACCGGTGTTATCACTCAGCTTAACGTAGAAGAGGGTGCTACCGCTTCCCCCGCTGCGGCCTGTATTGTAATCGACTCGTTGGAAAACCCGGTAATAAGCTTTTCGTTAGGTAAATATGATGTTAATTCCGTTGAGGTTGGCCAAACCGCGACAATTAAGATAGGCGACACAGAATATACGGGCAAGGTGTCCCGCATCGATTCCACCACAACACAGGAAGGTACCTCTTCGGTAGTAAAAGCCGAGGTTTCGTTTGATAAGGTACCCGAAAGTATTGTGCTGGGCATTGAGGCTGACCTTACTATCCTTGTCTCTCACAAGGCGGGGATATTAACGCTTCCGCTTGAGGCTGAAAAAACCGATCGTGACGGAAGCTATTGTATGGTAATAGAAAATGGTATCGCCAAAAAGGTATATATCAAGATCGGCAGCAGTTCCGAAACCCAAATGGAGATTCTTTCGGGTGTGCAGGAGGGCGATGTGGTAGCAACCAGTTCACCTACCACTTTGGAAGAGGGCGTAATGGTTACGGTGGATAAGCAGGCAGCAACCTATTGATGAGCAGGGACGCGGAAAGGTACGGTCAAGGCTATGAACCTTTTTGACAATGTAAAAATGGCACTTAAAAGCATTTTCTCCAACAAGATGCGTTCCGTATTAACCATGCTTGGTATCGTAATCGGTATTGCGTCGGTTATCATGATTATCTCGGCTGGAAGCGGTGCACAGAATAAGCTTGTGGGTGAGATTTCCAAGGTGGGTAAGGCCGCGGCGTTTATTTCGGTAAACAACAAAAAGGCCTCCACCGGGGATTATATCACCCTAAAGGATATTGAGGCTATTCAGCAGGGCATTCCTTATGTGGTTGCGGCTTCGCCAGATTTAGAGATCACAGGCTCTGTGGTGGGAAAAACAAAGGATTATGATGCCATGTTTGTCTGTGGCACGGAGCAGCTTCCCAATCTGGCAGGGCTTCAGATGATATCGGGCCGCTACTACAGCAAGAGTGAATACGAGGAAGGGCGCAACGTATGTATCATCGATGAAGGCACCGCCACCAAGGTATTCGGCAGCACCGATGTGTTGGGGCTTTCTGTGAACATATCCATCGGCCACCACAATGCCAAGCTTCGTATTGTGGGTGTAAGCCAGAACAATATGTTTGCAGGCGGTATGTCTGTCGTTTATGTTCCATATTCCGCCTACCTGAGTATTACGGGTGACTCGCCGGATATCTATGGTATCTATGTGCTGGCTGAGAGTGACAAGCAGGTAGACAGTATGTGCAAGGCGGCGTTAAATATTCTTGAGCGCAGGCACAACAACAAGGGTGACGAAATTTACAGCGCCGAGAACATGAACAAGTATGTGGATACGCTCAATACTGTTCTTAACCTCTTCCAGACCTTTGTGGCTGCAGTTGCGGGTATCTCACTGCTGGTAGGCGGTATTGGTGTAATGAATATTATGTTGGTGGCCGTTACCGAGCGCACCCGAGAGATTGGTATCCGCAAATCGTTGGGAGCCAGAACCAAGGTTATTATGTTCCAGTTCTTAACCGAGTCGGCAATTCTCACCCTAATTGGCGGTGCCGCCGGTGTTTTGCTGGGTACGCTCGGCGCACTGCTGGTGTGTACGCCGCTTGGCGTAACGCCCGTACTTACCCCGGGATCAATTCTTTTAACGATGTTGTTCTCCTGTTCGGTGGGTATCTTCTTCGGGCTCTACCCTGCCCGCAAGGCAGCAAGGCTCAATCCGATTGAGGCGCTGCGGCACGAGTAGTTATCTGCTTAGGTTTGCTGATTACATATTTTGATAATGAATATTTAAGGAAGGTGCTGTGCGGCACCTTCCTTGTTTTTTAGAGCCGGCCTGTCATACTTTTCACGGTTTCAGCAGAAAGGAAACAAGTTTCTTTGCATATCTGTTAAATCGGATTCATCTCCGGCGTATACTGCGGCAAAGGAAAGATTTCAATATTGTCGGGAATATGATGATAAAGACTCTAGAATCATAGTTTTCAACAGAGTCAGGGCACAGAAACTGTATTGACGACTTTAATATGCAATTAACCAGTGTATCCCTAAATACAACGAAACCACCATCAGCCGGAAGCCTATGGTGGTTTGCTTATGTTCAACTACCTAGTATTTTATGGGTCTATAATAACTGGTGCGGGGAATTGCTTATCATCATAGATGATCTTGCCGGGTTGCCCGTGAAGTGTAATATTCTTGGCATTTGCGTTTAATACATCAATCTGTTCGGCGCCAAAGATAGTTATGGTGTTGTTTGCGATGAACCGTCTCACACGAGTGAGCATTGTACCGTCATCCAGTATCACTTCACTCTCAGAGTCGACAATAACAGTTTCACATTTAGCTCCGTGCACCTCAAGCTTTGTTGTAAAAGGGGCTGACCGCTCAATGGTGATTACACTGTAGCCCGAATAACTGTTTCCGATATTGTACGCATATAAAGCCGCATCGGTGCCCTTTAGGTAGGTGCCCATGATCGCAGAGTCTCCCTCAAGGTTTACCGTAATCTTTGCTCCGGAATAAAGGTAGAGCGAATTGGCAGTAACATCTATGAGTTCTATAGTGTCAAGATCGCCGTTAACCGTTAGTTTACCGTCTATCTTACAGTCTTCCAGCGTAAGAGTACCATAAGTACCATCTTTTACAACCAAATCGCCCTTGATGTATTTATTCTTGAGTATAATATCAGCCCCAGAAATCTCTACATTACCCAGAACCTCCTGTTTATCATCGGTTTGGGCGGCCTTATTGTAATTCGTTGTTTTAAGGGCCTCGGATGATGTACTTGAAGAGACTGCTGAAGATGATGCTGAAGATGATACGGATGCACCCGGCGCGGGTGCGGTTGCCACTACCGCCTTGGGTGGCTTGCCCGTTTTAGGCTTCTCCGGGGTGGCATAGGTACGGGTTTGATTGCCGCTGCTCGTTTCAGCCTCCTGCGGTGCGGTAGAAGCCGAAGTTGGCGCAGCAATATAGTTCTGCGTAAGATAACCATCCGGTACCCTTTGGGCAACAGAACAGCCTGTAAGCGCTACAGCCGCCATGATGAAAACAGATATCATAAAACTGTATTTTTTAAGCACGACAGAAACCGCCTTCCACAAACAGAATACCATTAATGTAAGATTAATTATACAACACCATCCTGTTTTTGGCAAGATTTTTGTGTGAATTCTAAGGAAAACCACCAAAATAAATGAGCCCCCGTTTTTACCGGAGGCCCATTACTTAGATTATTTTAGAAAGGACCGATAGCCAGGGCAATAATCTTATTGCCATCGCGTCCGGTGTGGCAATCCCCTCGGGTGAGGCAATGCCGCCGTCTCCGCCCGCAGCTGCATTAGTGCCGATAATCAAGCCGAAGCTTTCAGGCAAGGAAACAAGAGGGGTATCGGGAGCAGAAGACTGATACAACTTACCGGAATAACTGCAGGTATCAGCGTTTACAATGCCTGTGTTATATCCGCATATACCACCGACATTGCTTGTTCCTGTTACACTGCAGGAGGCGCCGGGAACAAGTGAGCAGCTGCTAATTGTCCCCGCATTTCTGCCGGCAACCATGCCGACATTGCTGGCGCCGATTACATAAGAGTTATTGTCAATTTTGATGTTTGTTATGGTTGCACCCGAAGAAACTAATTTAAACAAACCGATATCATCTGTTCCTGATTGCCCAATAGTTACTGTAATAGAATAGCTCGTTCCGTTGCCATCGTAGTTGCCTTGGAAATTACTAATCGGATTGGAAACGGTAAAACTGCCAGTCTGTTTGAAAAATTTACCGGCTGGTACAGTACCAATGTTACTAAATTGAGCTGCGGTTTTTACCTCATAGGGGCTTGTTTCAGTCCCCAACCCCGCATCAAACTTCAAATCATCAAAGGTAACCGTCAAGTTGTTGCTGGACGAAGGAGTACTGTCGGAAAGACCAGTTGCACGGGTTTTCACGGTGGCAGTGTATGTGGTACTTTCTCCGGCAGACAACGATGGAATTGTATAAGTGCCAAACCCATAGGATGTACTTGATACAGCAACATTGGTTTCGACTATAGCCCCATTATTGCTCAATGAAACAACGTAATCTGTTGCACCTGTAACGGTTGACCAACTTAGAATTAATTTGTTATTATTGCTCCGCGTAAGTGTTACATTAGAGGGGGCTGTGGCAGCAGGCGTTGCAGTTTTGGTTACCGAGTAAGTCGCAACCGCGGAATCCAGTTCATTTCCGACAGAACCGATTTGTTTAACCGATACGGTATAGGTCGCCCCCATGGGATAGGTCGTGTCATCCAAAACATATTGGTTGCCAACCGTTGTTTCAGAAACCCCGGTTTTACCGGACTTATAGTATGTTGCTGTGGCAGAGCCAGCCCAAGTTAGGGTTTTGGTATCGGCGTCATAGCTGAATCCGCTCGGTGTTTGAGCAACAGTTACCGTAAAGGTGCCGGAAGCTGAAACCTGCTTAAACGGGGTTTTAGCAGTAACTGTTACCGTATAGTCACCGGCAACAAAATTGGCTGTACCCATATCGGCACGGAGATCAGTCATTTGGGTTGCGGAATTGGTAATCTCCTTATTGAGCTTCACCACGTTACTGCTGTTCTTAACGATAACGTTATAACTGCTCGCGTTTGTAGAAGTCCACGAAAGGATGTACTTTGTTCGGTCACCGCTGCTGAATGTCAATCCCGAAACAGTTGGAGTTGTCGTACTGCCGGAGAAATAAAGCGTCAGCATATTGCTATAGGAAGATTCACTCTTTGAGGCGGTGGCGCATACCTTTACTCGAACCTCGTAGTAGCCGGCAGGAGCACCTTGGGTGGTAAGAAAACTTTGCAAGTCTAAAGTACGTGACTCGGAGGGGCTAAAGTAAAGCGTGGTGTAGGCAGTGGAGCCTTGCAGGTTGATGCGTACTTCATACCCCAGCTCGGCGCCCGGAACTTGCGTCCAGTAAACATTGGTGAGCGAACCGCTCAAATATGGTGTACCCAGCGTACCGGTACTGCTGCTGGAGAAGGACGAGCTGCTACTACTGTTTATGATGGTTGGGGGGTAATATCCAACACCAGACTTACTAGTGATGTAGCTTGGCGAGTAGTCCACCGTGATATTCTTGCTGTTGCACTCCAAGGTGCCGATAGCGCCCGCACCCTCTATATATGCGGGAGAGTTTGCCGTAAGGTAACTTATGCTTGTAGTACCCTTTAAAAACAGGTTGGTATCATCATTAATAATCAGCGAGTAAACACCGATGTTAAGCAGCTTAAGCACCGTTAAAAACTGTGAGGTCTTTACTGTTTCAATTTGACTAAAGCCCTTCGCGTCATAGGACAGACCGTCGCATTCCAGCAGGGTATCGTAGCGCACCTCGGTTTTACCGATGCTGGTGTTATACTGTGCCACAATGCGAGGGCGCGAAACGGTACTGGCCGAAATCAACTTTGCAGCTTTTACGCTTTTCAGGTAGATTGAGTTTTCGCCGCCGCCGTAAACATAGATGGTTTTACCTACCGATACATTCTCAAGCGTCACCTTTCCATTGGCAACACCTTTATCAATAATCAGATCGCCGGTAATAGTCTTATTGCTAAGGTAAACGCCGTCGGCCGTAATCTTTACCGATTTCAGCGTCTCCTTTTTTGAATCCGTTACGGCTTTGGAGTAGGTTCTGCCGCTGTATACAGTAGAACCCGAACCGTTTGTGCCGCCGGCAGAGGTGCTTGTGGACGGAGCCGGCTTTGATGAGGAAGCAGGCTTAGAGGAGGACGAAACCTCCGAAGCAGTGGTATTGGAGCTTTCTGATACAGGGGCCGCAGAACTCGACGAGACAGGCGGCAGCGACGAGCTTTGCGGTACGCTTGGTACCGAAGCGGGAATATTATTGTCTCTGCAGCCAGTGAGTGTAAAGGTACTGAGAGAAACGAGTAATGCCACACATACTGTCAGGCATAAAAGCTTATAAGTACTGCGCATGATATACTCCATTCCGCCGCTTTGCTCCGGCAATCATAATTATTAAACCGCCCCTATCCGCAAAGATTGAATAAGGGCCGACTATAACAGTTTTTACATAACAGGTTGCTTTCTTATCAATGGGGTCTCAACCTGTTTTCGCCTATTTACCGAAAGTTTAAAAATAAGTAGTTTGTCCTATAAGAGCAATTTTATTATACATTAATATTCTACCAAAATCAAATAATCTTTGCCAAAAATATGGTGTATGATTTTATGCATTTTACTGCAAACCCATATAATTATTTTTATTGTAATCGGATAAATACCTGTGCGAAGTTGTCGCGGCCAGCTGCAAACTGAAATGGCCCTAAAAAACAAAAAGTACTTCATAAAAGAAAACCTGATGCAATGTTAGCTGCGACACAAACATGATCGGTTTTTAGTTATGAAGCAACAAAATTGTAACACAGAAAACAGAAAAAGAAGGCACAAGTGCCTCCTGATTTTACTCTTTCCACAAAACTTAAAGCTTTCGGAAATGCCGGTTGTTTAATAGTGCAATCTTCAAAATGAAAAAGTATAAGAATTTAGCCATATTAAGCATAGAAATCAGCATGTTATCATTTCTTTGCTTACTAACATAAAATATTCTATACAAATCACGTAGCGGGAGGGCTTGCGCATGAAGGATAGCGCAAAGAGAAGAAAATGCTGTCCCTCTCCACAGGAGGTTTTAACCGTTGCTACTGCCCTCTCTATCCTACTGACAGAAGACCTGAGCGCCGAAGAGGCAACCAACCTATCCAACTTTTTAAACCTGCTCAGCGTACAGGTTGCGGTTGTGGCCGAGCAGAAAAAGTTCTGCGGTGAAGAAGAACCACAGATTCTGATTTAAGCAGTTGTGTTGTTGCCGATTACTATGGCAGAGTCTGGTTATAAAGATTATAAATCAAGGTACTACTATAAAAGCCATTCAGATGCTGAAACAAGGTGCATTATTGTTATTACTTTACCCTTTATATGAAGCAGTACTGCGCTCAACATTTAAAAAATCAGTGCCTTCGTAACTGAGTAGGGTTCGCACCTCATCGGGTGAGCAACAACTGCCAAAATGCTGCAAAACTGATTTTACAAGCTCACTGCCCTCATTGTTTCCCATAATACGGATAAGCTCCTGCCCCATGGTATTATACATATGGGCTGAAAGATACTCCCACGAATATACACAACTGCCGCCCAGTTTATCCTGTAATGCAGAAAGCCTGCGCAGACTTTTAATGTTAAACGACAGCCCGTTATATACAAATACGCAGCTATGGCTGCCGGTGCCGATGGTTCGGGGGAGCTTTAAATCCAAGTCCAGATTAAATCCCTGCACCAGCGAAGCTTCGAATACCTGACAGTAGACACGGCAGTAATCCTCAAGCCCGAAATCCTTCCATGTGTCATACCACTCGCAGGAGGATATCTCAACTGTATATACCGGAAATACCGGAACAACCTGCGCCTCGAAGCCGGAATAGGCTGCGGGGCGCCAGTCGGTATAGGCCAGAAAAGCAATAAAATCGTTGCCGTCACCTGCCAGCTGCGCGCGCCTTGCCATACGCATACCACGTTCGAAGCCATAGCGGCGGGTACAGCTCTTTAATATATCGAAGGAATTGGGCTGTTTGGAGAGCAGAATCTGCTTCGCAAATGAGGCATATAGCAGGGCGTACTCCCGAGCAGTAAACGCCATATTGATCACCTCACAAAGAAATTGGGGTAAAGCGGTAACTTACCTGCTAACCTGTTGAGCAAAGCCAGAGAAATTACCGGGAAGTTCACTTATTGTTTCTTGGATGAAAGAATCACCAAAAGCGTTCCACTTTTCACGGTAATCTGGGCGGTATCCTCTCGGAACTCATTGCTAACCCCAATAGGAAAGCTGTTCACAACATGTGCATCCACCAAGGGATAACGAAGCCCTTTAAGCGTGACACCGTCGGAGAAAGGCGAAAGTGAGAACACCGATACGAAGTAATCCTTTTGGGCCTGCATTGTTTTCGTTGTATTGACGATGATAAATGCAGAATTCTTTACCCCTGCAAGCACGGCTTCTACCCCGTGCTCGGCACAATAAAGCAACGTTTGTATGTTGGCAAACAAGTGATCCAGCCTGCCGCCGACACCGCCAAGAATAGTGATAGCATCAAATCCGCGTTCAATCGCCAGCTTTACAGCCAGCATGGTATCGGTGTCGTCCTTTTCAGCAGGCACCGGGATAATTTCTACGCCGCTTGGCAAGGCAGCAATACTGTCCATATCCCCTACCAGAAGGTTCGGCTGCAGCCCAAGCCGCAGGGCGTTATCATAGCCACCGTCGGCACAGATAATATATTCATCGCCGTTAATATAGTCCTGCTTGTTTAGATCTTCTTCCAGCCGTGACGCTGAAACGACAATACACTTTTGCATAAACGTTACCCTTTTTGCTGAACACACAACCCCCGTCAGCGCCTTGCTTCCTGTGCCCATTCCTTGATTTGCCTAGCTTCTTCATACATCGCCTTGTAGCTCTCGTGGCGACTTTTGGGGATTATACCCTCCTCCACAGCCCGCAGCACTGCACAGCCGCGTTCGGAGGTGTGGGAGCAGTCTTTAAATTTACACTTATCTATATAGTCTGCAAATTCCCTAAAACAATATTGCAGGCGGTCTTTAAAGATAATATCCAGCTGTACAGTTTCCAGCGACGAAAAACCCGGTGAATCAGCGATATACCCGCCTTCCGGCAGTTGGTAAAGCTCCACACTGCGGGTGGTATGCCGGCCCCTACCCAGCTTTTGGCTGATATCCCCTGTTTTGAGGGCAAGCGCGGGGTCAATGGCGTTGAGCAGGGTGGACTTCCCTACGCCGGAGTTTCCGCTAAAGATATTCAGCCCGTTCTTACAACGGGCCCGAATAGCTTCGATGCTTGCGGGGTTATCGTAATCGGCAATCAGTACCTCAAAGCCTGCCTTGAGGTAGATGTCGTAAAGGTCGGCAAACTGCTGCAGATCGATTTTAGTAATGACAATCACCTGAGCGATACCCTTGTATTCTGCGATTGCTATCAGCTTATCCAGTATCAAGGTGTTCGGCACCGGCTCGGTGGTGGATACAATCAAAAAAATGGTGTCGGCATTGGCTACGGGTGGGCGCACAAGATAGCTTTTTCGCGG
The DNA here is from genome assembly GCF_900103835.1 of Acetanaerobacterium elongatum. Lineage (GTDB taxonomy): Bacteria > Bacillota > Clostridia > Oscillospirales > Ruminococcaceae > Acetanaerobacterium > Acetanaerobacterium elongatum. The sequence goes on from NZ_FNID01000004.1 coordinate 54,189, forward strand.
CAATACCTCTTCAATTACGCCTTTTTGTGTACCGGCCTCGGTGATGATACGCACGCGGTCACCCGCCACGGGGCGGATTTCCTCCTTGCGCAGTACCCCACGCGCCTTGCACTCATAAACCATACCGGCGGTCTCTACATAGTAGAAGCCGCCGATACCCTTTAAGATTAAACCTGTCAGTGCCTGTTCATTCATCTGAGAAAACCAAGTCCTATCTTATGCGTTAAAAGTTCTTGGAATTATCGGTAACAACACGCTGTGTGCCGCGGGTGAAATCGAGCTGTATCTCTTGATAGGGCTTATCATCAAGAGTGATTTTAATTAAAATGGTACCCGAACCACTGAAGGTCGGCTTCCACTGCGGAGTTTCGGAAGGATTTACACGCTCCTCGTGCTTGGGGACGGTACCGTCATCAACGTATGCTCTCATAGTAACCATTTTATTAATCTTAGTTGGCAGCGGCACCGTAATATTATAGCTGTCTATCGTAACACCGGAGCCTGCGGCTATCTGGAAGTTTACGGTGCTGCCCTTGGTGCTCTCGGTATCACCCAACGGGTCCTGCGCAATAATCGTACCTGCGGCAAGTGAGCTTTCAATCGGGGTAATGTCGCCCACCTTTAAGCCGGCGGCCTCCAGCAGGCGCTTGGCGTCGTTGATATTCATACCCACCAGCGGCGGAACGGTTGCAGGTGCCGTTTCGGAGCCCTTACTGATATACAGCGTTACTTCGGTATCCGCACTGATTTCGGTATCCTTCGGCGGATCGGTTTTTACGATACGGCCCTCGGCGTAGGTATCGCTGAAGATCTGCTCCTCTTTAATCTTGGTAATACCCTCGCTGTTCAGTCTGGCCCGTGCCGCTAGGGCTTCCTGATTATATATGTCGGGAACCTTGAGCTTCTTGATGCCCTTGCTCACCTTGAGATTGACAATCGTGTTAGGCTTCACGCCGCGGCCCTCGGTAGGTACCTGCTCGTAGATAATACCCTCGGCGTATTCGCTTGAATAATCATAAGTAACCTTGTATTGAAAACCGTGGGACTGATACTCGGCATTATTGGTAACATCACTGAAGGTAAGCCCAACCAGCTTTGGCATAGGAATATCCTCTACCTTGGCGAAAGGGTTGTTTAGAATAAAGATGTACACAATAAAAACCACGGCCGTAATCACAAATGCAAACGCTACACCTGTCATAATCGGCATAAGTGGAGATTTAAAATCTTCTTCCTCTTCGCCGGCTACTGCCACGGCCGCGCGTCGGCCCTTTCTATCGGGCTTCCGGGCAGGGGCAGCATGTTCGTCTGCGCCCCGTGCCGCCACACCGGTATTTACTTTTTTGGTGTCGTAATAGATTGTGGGGCTTTCGTTGGTAAAGTATTTATATGAAAACTGTATACTGGGGTTCTTTTTAAACTCGTCGATATCCTTTAGCATCTCGGCAGCGGAATGGTAGCGCTTGCTGGCATCCTTCTGCATGGCGCGTACTACAATTTCCTCCAAGCCCTCTGGGATATCCACATTCAACTCACGCGGGCGCTTGGCCTGTGCGGAAATCTGCTTAATGGCAACAGAAACAGGGCTGTCTGCCTCAAACGGCAGCTGCCCCGTAAGCATTTCAAACATCATCACGCCAACCGAATAGATGTCGGTTTTGGCGTCAGTTACATCGCCTCGAGCCTGCTCGGGGCTGATGTAGTGTACCGAACCAAGTGCCTTATCCGTCATGGTGCGGGTTTCACTTCTTGCAAAGCGGGCAATGCCAAAATCCATCACCTTAATGGAGCCATCAGGCAGCAGCATAATATTCTGGGGCTTGATATCCCGATGAACAATGCCTCTATCATGCGCATGCTGCAGTGCGCGAAGCACCTGAATAGTAAAATGCACACATTCCTTCCATTTCAGGGTATGCTGCTGGTCGATATATTCCTTTAGCGTAATGCCGTCGACATACTCCATTACAATAAACTGGATTCTATCGGTAAAACTGACGTCGTATACCTTTACGATGTTAGGGTGAGAAAGAACGGCAATCGCCTTGGATTCGTTCTTAAAGCGACGAACAAACTCCTCATTTTCAAGGAACTCGTCTCGCAAAATCTTAACGGCATATTCCTTATGCTCAACAATGTCGTTAGCACGGTAGACATTGGCCATGCCGCCAACGCCGATAAGCTCAAGGATTTCATATCGGCCGTCAAGCCGCTTTCCAATGTATCTGTCCATCTCGTTCACTCCTGATCATTCTCGCTGCGCCATGAGCGGCATTAGCTGAATATCGCTACGATCGTGATATTATCGGTACCGCCCCGCTCATTGGCCATATTGATGAGTGCCTCCAGACATCCGTCCGGGCCAGCCCTCCTGACAATCTCGGCCATTTCGCTCTCTTCCACATAGTTGGTAAGGCCATCGGTGCAGATCATGAGCACATCGCCTTCCTTGGCCTGCACCTCGCAATAATCTATCTCTATACCCTGTTCAACCCCTAAAGCACGCGTGATGACATGCTTTTGGGGGTGGTTTTTTGCCTGATCGGAGGTAATCTCGCCACGTTCCACCAGTGCCTGAACCATTGTATGGTCTTTGGTAACCTGTTCAGCCATATTGCCCGAGATGAGGTATACGCGGCTGTCGCCCGCGTAAGCAATATGCGCAGCCCCGCCCGCAACCACGGCAGCCACCACAGTGGTGCCCATACGGCTTAACAGCTCGCTGCTCATTGCCTTATCGTAAACCCGTATATTTGCCGCGCTGATTGCTGAGAGAAGCATAGTTCGTACTGAATTTGCCGTCATATCACTGCGGTAGCCGCGGGCTATGCTCTGGCTGATACTATCGACCGCAAGTGTGCTTGCGACCTCTCCACCGTTTTCGCCGCCCATACCGTCACACACCACCGCCCAGACCGAACCGTCGCCGAGTGTTCCGTATTTATAGCTGTCCTGATTTTGTTTGCGGATCATTCCGATATCCGTTTTGCCTATAGCAATCAAGACCTACACCTTCTCTCGATAATGCGGGAAAGCCATACCATCAAAAACCACAGCGTGTTCCGTGCTGATAAAAGGCTGCCCTTCATTGGATGTCGTATAAATATAATTTTAATTTCAATTAACAACGGAAATGGTATATTTGCCCGTTCCCAATGGCATTCACCTATTAGCGAATAACATGTTATTAGTTAATTGCCCATGGCCGTAGGCCGGGCATTGGAAATAAACCGGTATAACAACCGCTTGCGGCTATTATACCATATCTTGCGAATAATTAAAAATAATATTGGCAAGTTTTTTTTATTTTATAAAAATTGTTAAATTGAAAGCGCTATTTTTGAAGATTTTCACGTCTCAGCTGGCCGCAGGCGGCATTGATATCCGCACCAAGCCTTCGGCGAACAGTAGCTGTGATACCCGCATTCTCTAAAATATGCACAAAATTTTCGGTGGCCTCCCGCGAGCTTTTTTGAAAGCTGCGCTCCTTAACGGGGTTTACCGGAATCAAGTTCACATGGCAGAGCATGCCCTTGAGCTTTTGTGCGAGCTCCTTCGCGTTGGCCGCGGAGTCGTTCACACCATCGATGAGCGCATATTCAAACGAAATACGGCGTGAGGTATCCGACGCATAGCTGCGGCAGGCGGCAAGCAGCTCGTCTATATTGTAACGGGTGTTTACCGGCATGGTTTTGCTGCGGATCTGGTCGTTTGGCGCGTGCAGCGAAACCGATAGGGTAAGCCCCAGCTTAAGCTTTGCAAGATCGTAAATTCGGGGCACGAGGCCACAGGTGGAAAGGGAGACATGCCTTAGGCTCATATTAGTACCCTCTTTGGACGAGAGCAGCTCTAAAAAGCGCACAACGTTATCGTAGTTATCCAGCGGTTCACCAATGCCCATAAGCACAAGACTCTGCACCTTCTCGCCCGAATCGCGTTCGGCGGTGAAGATCTCGCCCAGCATCTCGGCCGGGGTGAGGTTGCGTACAAAGCCGAGGATGGTGGAGGCACAAAAAGTACAGCCCATCTTACAGCCCACCTGCGTGGAGATGCACAGGCTGTTACCGTGATGGTAGCGCATAAGCACCGCCTCTACCGTTTCGCCGTCATCCATTTCATAGAGGTACTTGATGGTTCCGTCCAAGGATGAAACCAGCTTGTTTTTTACCCGTACCGCAGGGATATAAAAGCCCTCAGAAAGCTTTTCACGCAGGGCCTTGGATAGGTTGGTCATCTCGTCAAAGCCTTGCGCGTGCCTTTGATGCAGCCACTCATACACCTGTGCGCCCTTGTAGGCCGGCTCGCCGAATGCAGTAAGATGTTCTTTTAACTCTGGCAGGGTCAATGACAGGATATCAGTTTTGGTGTTAATGGCCAGGGTCACTTCCTTTGATATTTTCCGCGGAGAGACAAAACAGTCAATGTCATTTTCTATGATGAAATACAGATCACTGTGTTCTGGTAAATGCTGCGATGAAGAAACCATCGGTATCAAAATGCTGTGGAAGGATTACCGCCATGTTCGGCTGAACGCTGATGCATGGCTTTAACAGTTCCGGCAGGGGCATGGGCGCAAACGTGGGATTGTGACATAAAAATTCCTGCGCGATATCCTCGTTTTCCTCCCGCCGCAGGGTACAGGTAGAATAGATTAATACCCCTCCAGGTTTTAGATAGCGCGCTCCGTTTTGCAGGATAGCAAACTGGATATCGTGCAGCGAACCAAAGGAATCAAGGGGTTTATATTTGATCTCTGGCTTGCGGCGGAGGATGCCAAGCCCCGAACAGGGCACGTCACACAGCACACGGTCAGCCGACGGAAGCTCCGGGTTATATATAGTGGCATCACCTACCGCCGCTTTGATATTCGTAAGTCCAAGGCGCTCTGCACCCTTTTGGATGAGCGAAGCCTTGAAGTCATACTGATCAAATGAAAGCACCGAGCCACTCCCCTGCAGCTGCTCGGCAACGGTAAAGCTTTTACCGCCGGGTGCGGCACACAGGTCGAGCATCGTCATGCCCTTAAGCGCGTTTAAGGCAAACGCACACAGCTGCGACGAGCCGTCTTGAATATGAAACAGCCCCTCTTCAAAGGCGCGAAGCTTTTCAAGGTTACCTGTATGATATAACGAGATACAATCGGGGATCACTTCATGCGGTACAGCCTGTACACCCTCTTCCGCAAGACGGGCTACCAGTGCTTCACAGGAGATTCTCGCGGTATTCACTCTCGCATAAAGCGGCGGTGTTCCTACCGATTTTTCTAACAGGCCCTTTGCCGCTTCCTGCCCGAACCGTTTTAGAAACAGCCTTACCAGCGGCAGAGGGCAGGAGTATTCTACGCTCAGACGTAAGGGGAGATTGTTATTATCCGGCAGGTTAAGGGGCTTGCCGTCGCGGATAAAGCCGCGCAGCACCGCATTTACAAAGCCGGAGGCACTGGTTTTACCGGTTGCCTTGCACAGCAGCACGCTTTCGTTTACCGCGGCGCTATCCGGCACCGAGCCCATGTACAAGAGCTGATACAGCCCCATCCGAAGAATGCCGAGTACTGACTTATCAAGCTTTTCCAGCGGCAGGCGGCTGCGGCCCTTGATGATGTGGTCTAAGGTAAGGCGTCGTTCGATGACACCATAAAACAGCGCGGCGGCAAAAGCGCCGTCGCGCTTATTAAACTGCTCGCCGCCAAGAGCATCGCCTAATACCAGATTGGAATAGCCGCCCGTCTCTACCTTTGTCAGAGCCTTGAGCACCATGCGGCGGACATCTTTATTAGTGTTTTCCTGTGGATTTGTTGTCATCTTAGTACCTATTGCAATTTATTTTTTAGGGCAGATATACGGATTGCCTATAATTCTAGAACTTTAAGCCCTTCTGCAGACGGTGGCCGCGCAGGAACAGCTCGGCAGTCATGCGCTTGCCGCCTTCATACTGAACCTCCAGCAGCTCTATCGCCGTATTACCACCACACCCGATAACGAGCGCGCCATCTTCCAGCAACACGCCGCATTCACCCCTTCGGTCGCTTATGCGTGCCCGGTGAACCTTTAAGGCTTTGCCATCCAGCAGGGTGTAAGCCACCGGCCATGGCGATAACCCCCGAATAAGGTTGTGAACCTCCCACGCGGGCTTAGAAAAATCAATAAGAGCCATCTCCTTGCTGAGCATGGGCGCATAACAGCTCTCGGTATCGTTTTGTACCTCTCGCGGAGCCTTTCCTTCAGCAACCAGCCGCAGTGTTTGGGAGAGCAGCTGAGCGCCGAGAATGCTTAACCGGTCATGCAGCTCACCGGCAGTTTCCTCTGGGCCAATGGCAGTAGCGCATTTGAGTATCATATCGCCGGTGTCCAGCCCCTGCGCCATGTACATGGTGGTAACACCCGTCTCTTGCTCACCGTTGATAACGCTCCACTGGATAGGTCCCGCGCCGCGGTATTTGGGCAGCAGCGAGGCATGCACGTTTATACAGCCGTGCTTGGGAATCTCCAGCACCGATCTCGGCAAAAGCTTGCCGTAGGCGGTTACCACAATGACATCGGGGTTTTGTGCCGCAATAATCGCGGCGGTTTCTTCCCCCTTGAGCGTGTTGGGCTGATAAACCGGTATCCCCAAGCTCTGTGCCAGCACCTTTACCGCCGGAGGGGTAAGCACCTGCCTGCGGCCCACCGGCTTGTCGGGCTGGGTATACACCGAGGTAACGGCATGTCCGTCCTTTACCAAAATATCCAGACAGGGTACCGCAAATTCGGGGGTACCCATAAAAATAATGTTCATGTAGGCTCTCCTGTACTATCTGGGGAAGATATTAATTACTCTTCGTCGTTCTTAAGCATACGGGTGGCAATATCCATGAAAAGCTTGCCGTCAAGGTGGTCAAGCTCATGGCAGATGGCGCGTGCCAGAAGCTCGGTGCCCGAAGCACGCTGTTTCTTGCCATGACGGTCGAAATACTCCACCGTCACCTCATTTGGGCGCTCAACCATGCCGTACTCACCAGGGTAGGAAAGGCAGCCCTCTGGACCTACCTGCTGGCCAGAGCTGCTTACGATTACAGGGTTAACCAGCTCGTAGAGTCTGCCGTCGCCAACATCAATTACCACTACGCGCTTGAGCACCCCCACCTGCGAGGCTGCTAAGCCCACGCCGTCGGCCTTGTGCAGTGTCTGAACCATGTCGTCTATTAAGGTGGCAAGCTTTGCGTCAAAACAGGTAACCTCTTTACACCGTTTGCGCAGCACCTCGTCGCCGTATAATACTATCTTGCGTGTAGCCATAGACCTATTCATCCTTTCACAAGCAATGCATATTGATTTGTAGTATGCTGATAAACAGCCTTTTTACTCATTATACTTATATCTGCTTAAGAAGTATATAAAAAACAAATCAAAACCTTTAATATATGGGTTTTGATGCGGATTTTATGACGATGCCGGCGCATCGTATGAATACATTCTATCGGCGATTAGTATTATATACACATTTCAGCAAAAATAACAAGCCCGCAGAGCCGAATCTGTACCTTTGGCTGCGGCCTTAAACCGGCCCGTCGTAGTTTAAATCGATAAACGCGCTTACCGTTTTTGCGTATGGCAGCCTGCCATATTCACACAGCAGCTGCTGTAACAACATACGCGTGCGGCGGTCATCTCTGCACTTAATTATCAGGCGGTAGCGGTATTTATTTGCCACCTTAAGTACCGAGGAGGGACACGGCCCAAAAACCTTGAGCGGTACATCCTCATACTCGTTTTTAACAAGACCTTGCAGCAGCTTTAGCAGCTCATTTGCGGCAAGCAGCGTCTGCCCCTCGTTTTCGCCCGAAAAGCCGATAACACAAAAACTGCAAAACGGCGGGTAGAGCAGATTTTTGCGGCAGAGCAGCTCCCCTTCGTAGAACTCTCGGTAATCCTGCCGGGCGGAAAGTTCAATAATCTCATGCTCGGGGGTATAGGTTTGTATGTAGGCGCGCCCGCGCTTTGTGCCCCTTCCGCTACGCCCCACCACCTGTGTAAGCAGCGAGAACGAACGCTCCAGCCCTCTGAAATCGGTGGTGTAAAGAAAGCGGTCGGCGGAAAGCACCCCTACAAGGCTGACATTCTCGAAATCCAGCCCCTTGGCGACCATCTGAGTACCTACCAATATATCATATTCACCGCGTGCAAAACGGCTCAGATACTCATCATAAGAATATTTCGCAAGGGTGGTATCGGCGTCCATGCGCAACACGCGTGCCTCGGGGAACAGCTCGGCCAGCTGATCCTCTACCTTCTGGGTGCCAAGCCCCAGCTGCTTGATGTGTTCACTGCCGCAATGGGAGCACTTATGTTCTGGCGTATGCACATAGCCGCAATAGTGGCACATCATACGGTCGTTAGCGCGGTGATAGGTTAGCGCAATGGAGCAGTTCGGGCAGGTGAGCACCTCGCCGCACTCGGCACAGGTTACCAAGGTATGATAACCGCGGCGGTTGATAAACAGGATGGTCTGCTCGCCTTTTATAAGATTCTGTTCAATCTCCTGCGCAAGCGGTGAGCTGATAGCCCCAGTGTTGCCTGCGGCCGCCTCATCGCCCATATTCACCACTACAACCTGTGGCAGTACCGCCTCACCGAAACGCTCGGTAAGCTCAAACAGCTTGTACCGCCCGGTTTTGGCATGGTAAAAGGTTTCAATGCTCGGCGTGGCCGAGGCCATGAGCAGCAAAGCGCGGTGCTGTGCACACCGAAACTTTGCCACCTCTCGCGCGTGGTAACGCGGCGCGCTTTCAGATTTATAGGTATGCTCCTGCTCTTCATCAATGATAATCAGGCCGAGGTTTTCAAATGGGGCAAATACCGCTGAACGCGTACCTACTGCAATACAGGCCTCGCCTGAGCGGATGCGCTTATATTCGTCCAGCCGCTCACCCAGTGAGAGACCACTGTGCAATACCGCCACCTTACTTCCAAACACCGCATGAAACCGCTGCAGCATCTGGGGGGTAAGCGCAATCTCCGGCACAAGCATGATGGCTTGTCTGCCCTTTTCAAGCTCGTCGGCAATCAGTTTTAAGAAGATATGGGTTTTACCACTGCCTGTAATACCAAACAGCAGCGCTGCCTCGGGGTGATCACCTGTGCAGAGCTGCCTAAGCCCCTCATACACCGCCTGCTGAGCCTCACTTAAGTCAGGTGGCGGGGCGTTTTCCGCGGCCTGAGCCGCGTAGGGGGTGCGTAAAACCTCCCGCTCGAAATATTCTGTTATGCCGCGCTTGCACATAACATCAAGTGTGCTCTTCGCGGCCTCGGTATAGTAAAACACCTCTTTTACCGAGGCACTGCCAAACTGCTCCAGCAGCTCCACCACGCGGCTCTGCTTCTCGCTCAGGCGGCCAAACTCGCCCTCTGCGGCTGGGCTTAGGCGAACCATCAACACCCGCTCATCCTTTGTTCTGCGCGCCGCCTCCTGCTGTTTTATGATAACCCCTTCCGCAACCAACCCTTTCAACGCCGCGGAGCGCTCGTTGATTCCCGCAGCAGCAAACAGCTTCTTTTCACTCATCGGTTTTTTCTGCTTAAGCAGGCAGCTCACAATCTCCAGCCTCTCGCCGGAAAGCTGTAAACTGTTTATATCACAGCCAGAGCTTATCGCGTAGGTAACGGAAAACGCCATATTCAGCCCCGCGGGCAGCACCAAATGTACCGCCTCGTAGTAGGTGCACAGGGTATGCTGCTTTAAGTACATTACCAGCGAGAGCATCTCGCCGCTGAGAATGGGCGTTTGGTCTATGAGCTCGGCAACAGGCTTGAGCTCCCCTTGCGGCTCACTCTCAACCAGAGAAAGCACCAACCCCTGCCTCTTGCGGTTTCCGCCGCCAAAGGGCACAGCCACACGGGTTCCCACATGAATCGCCTCTCGCAGCGCCGGCGGTACGATATAGCTGTATTCCTTGTCAAAATGCAAGGCAACCTTGTCTACGGCAACATAGGCAATCGATTGTTTTGACATACTGTACCACCTGCCTTTCGGGGCGAATTTTGCTCAGAGATTATGGCTAATAGCCATTAAGAACGGATATGGCTGCCCCAAAATTTCGTTGTCGCAATCATCAAAAACCCAACCCGCTGATAAACGGCAGGTTGGGTTGTATCAGAAATTAAAGCTAAAATCCGTCTTCAGCTGTGTTATTTCTCTATCTTCTCGCCTATATTCGGTGTTTCAACAATACGGAACTTCTGTGACGCAAACTCCTCCACCGCAAGCTTTACGGGCTTTGCCTGCAGATAGTTGCGATTGATGCCGAGATCAAGCGGCAGCTTGCCATTATTGCGCTCGATCATATCCTTCTTTATGGCTTCAACGTCGTCGGTAATCTCTCTTGCGCGTTTTGCCACCGCGATTACAAGAGAAAAGTAGCTTCCATTGTTGTTCATAATCTCACCTATGGCTGGTCTAAGCATCGGTAAGCACCTCTTTTATCATATACTTCATATTTACCGTTTTACATTTCTGACACAGAATAATCGCCTTTAGTTTATCAATGGCATCGTCTATTACATCGTTCACGACGATATAGTTATAGCGTCCGGCTGCAGCAATCTCTTCTCGCGCAGCATTCAGGCGCTTTTCGATTACTTCGTTGGTCTCGGTATTTCGGCCGACAAGGCGTTTTTTTAGCTCCTGCATCGAGGGGGGCATGATGAAGATATAAACAGCGGGTTCTCCCTGCTCCATGAGCTTGGTGGCACCCGCAACATCAATCTCCAGTATCACATCATAGCCTGCCTCCAGATTATCGTACACATAACGGCGAGGGGTTCCGTAGTAGTTTCCGCAGTAGGTGGCAAACTCCAGCATTCCGCCTGACTGTATCTGCTGCTGAAACTCCTCACGGGTTACAAAGAAATAGTTCTTGCCGTTTACCTCGCCCTCCCGCGGCGAGCGCGTGGTGGCAGACACCGAATATTTTATGCGTTCGTTACCCTGCATCAGTCCCTGCAGCAGGGTTCCCTTTCCGCTTCCTGACGGCCCTGAAACGACAATTAAAATTCCTTTGTTACTCATCCTCTTCCAGCTCCTCCTCTTCGTCGTCACGGTTTGTAAGGCGGTTGGCTACGGTTTCGGGTTGAACAGCCGAAAGGATGACGTGGTCGCTATCGGTGATGATTACCGCGCGGGTTCTGCGCCCGTAGGTTGCGTCAATAAGCGTTGCCTTATCACGCGCATCCTGTATAATACGCTTGATGGGGGCAGACTCGGGGCTGACGATGGCCACCAGACGGTTTGCTGAAACCATGTTTCCGAAACCGATGTTAATAAGCTTCATATTAAACTCCATTCCGCCGCTATAATCGGCGACACAAATAGGAAAGAACAGGGCGTGGTTCGTGCAGCGGATGTCGGCCATGCCTTCTGGCTGACAAGCGCCTTTGTGCGTGCGTAAAAACTTTTCACGCTACCTACTTAATCAACGTTGCACAGCTATATAAATATATAGGGTGATGGACAATTGTTATTCTATATTCTGAATCTGCTCACGGATCTTTTCAATCTCGGCCTTGATAGCAACCACGGTTTTAGCAATCTCTACATCCTGAGCCTTGGAGCCGATGGTGTTGGCCTCGCGGTTGAGCTCCTGAACCAGAAAATCGAGCTTACGCCCAGCCTGCCCGCCTTCACCAAGCAGGCTACTGAACTGCGCGATATGACTTTTCAGGCGAACGGTCTCCTCGTCTACCGCAACACGGTCAGCGAAGATGGCAGCCTCGGTAATCAGGCGGGATTCGTCGATGTTTTTATCCTCCAGCACCTCTTTCATCTTGGCATAAAGGCGCTCGCGGTATTCCTTGATGGTTTGGGGCGAGCGTTCCTCCACCGTTTTAACGGCCTGCTCGATGAAGGAAAGGCGTGATAGGATATCCTCCTTCAGCTTTACGCCCTCGATTTCGCGCATCTTTACAAATGCGTCTATCGCCTGTTCGGCTACTGTCTTTACGCTGTTCCAGATAACCTCCTCCTCGGGCAGTTCCTTATGCACGGCGAAGATGTCGGGAAACTGAATTAACGAGGTAAGCGAAAGATCATCCTTAACATCAAGCTTTATGCCGATTTCACGCAGCGCTTTTACATAGGAGGCAGCCAGCTCGGCATTTACCTCTACCTTGGCATCGCTGCCCTCCAGCGTTATAACGGTTACCGAAGCCTCAACCTTACCGCGGCTCACCCGCTCCTGAACAAAGGACTTCATCTTTTCTTCCAAGAATCCATAAGCGCGCGGGGTTCTGGCCGAGAACTCAAAAAAGCGATGGTTCACCGCTTTAATCTCTACCTGAATGTCTCTGCCATCAATCTGCTGCTGGGCGCGGCCGTAACCGGTCATGCTTCTTATCAAAACAATCATTCCTTTTGTTTAACATCTGTGTCAACGCACGCACCCGCTGGTTTGTAAAACCCACTTATGGTGCCTTGGAGGAATTATACCCCAAAAACAGCTTTATATTATTCTAAGTATGAATTTGGAACTTATGAACTGTAATCTTACCAATGCCAATAAGCATCAGCTTCACTAACCTATATTTTACTATCTCCATCGGGTAATTGTCAACTGAGGCGGTGCAAAATAAACAAATTTGAGCGTCCTATCTCCACATCTTATGCCATAATTGTCTACTAATTCCACATAAAACCTCACCGCCCGACAAAATTCGTCAGACGGTGAGGGACGTATTGCATATACTACTTGGTAATCATAACGTCAAAAGCACGCTGAATTGCAGCGCAAGCGATGCCTAATCTTACATCGGGTGAACGCTGTTTGCGGCATCGGCATGGGCGGCATCTACGCCGTATTTCTCGGCGCGGCGCTGCTCGAAGAACTTAATGGCAACCGGACCAAACTGTGCGTAGCTGAGCACGTCCTCCTCTTGCTCCAGCAGCGAAGCGGGAACCTCGGCGCGCAGCTTATCAAGCTCGGGCTCTAAGAGGTCGGCAGGGCGGCAGTCGATGGCCGGCTCGTCACCGATAATCTTCTTGCGGAACTCAGGGTCGATTGGCAGCGGGGTTCTGCCGTATTCGCCGCGTACAAGGCCCTTGAACTCCTTGGTAACCATCTTGTAGCGCTCGCCATTGATAATATTAAACACCGCCTGGGTACCCACAATCTGCGAGGTGGGGGTAACCAGCGGAGGCATACCGGAATCACGGCGCACCCTTGGAACCTCAGCCAGTACTTCTTCAAACAGGTCAATCTTGCCGGCCTGCTTAAGCTGTGAATTCAGGTTGGAAAGCATACCGCCCGGCACCTGATAGATGAGTGTGTTGGCATCTACGCCGAGCATCTTCGGGTCTAACAGACCGCTTGCAAGGTATTTTTCGCGCAGCTTTGCAAAATGAGCGCGTACCACATCAAGCTTCTTTAAATCCAGCCCGGTGTCATACGGGGTGCCCCGCAGGGCGGCTACCATGCTCTCGGTGGGTGCATGTGAGGTGCCCAGTGCAAGAGGCGACATCGCGGTATCAATCACATCCGCCCCCGCCTCAATCGACTTCATAAGCGCCATTGAAGCTAGGCCAGAGGTGTAGTGGGTGTGCATCTGAATGGGAATCTTCACATTCTTCTTTAAGGCTAAAACCAGCTCCTCCGCCGCGTAGGGGGTAATGAGCGCCGCCATATCCTTGATGCAGATAGAGTCTGCACCGGCATTCTCCAACTGCTTGGCGTAGTTTACAAAGTAATCTACGGTGTGCACTTCGCTGGTGGTATAGGAGATGGCGCCCTGAACATGGGCGTTCATCTTCTTTGCCGCATTGATGGAGGTTTCGAGGTTGCGGATATCGTTGAGCGCATCGAAGATACGCAGGATATCAATACCGTTATCCACCGACTTCTTTACGAAGTAATCCACCACGTCATCGGCGTAATGGCGGTAACCGAGCATATTCTGCCCGCGGAACAGCATCTGAATCTTGGTTTTGGGCATGCGCTTTTTGATTACGCGCAGACGCTCCCACGGGTCTTCATTTAAAAAGCGCAGGCAGGAGTCGAACGTAGCGCCGCCCCATGCCTCTACGGAATAAAAGCCAACCTCATCCATCGCTTCGAGAATGGGTTCCATCTCGGAAAGCTTCATACGTGTAGCTATCAGCGACTGATGCGCATCACGCAGGACGGTTTCGGTAATTTTAACCTTTGCCATCTATAATCATCCCTTTCATGAATACTGAATTAAGTGAATATTAAAGCGTAAAGGAATTATGCTATAGTGGCAATCAGGTCGTTGGAATTTACCGACTGACCCTTGGTTACAGCGATGGTAGCAATAGTGCCGTTGATGGGAGACATAATCTCATTTTCCATCTTCATGGCTTCCAGAATGCAGATGGTATCACCCTCTTTAACGGTATCGCCGGGTTTTACCTTTACGCCGAGAATAGTGCCGGGCATAGGAGCGTTGACTATGGTGGAGCCTGCTGCCGCGGGTGCTGCGGCGGGAGCTGCAGGTGCTTCAACGGGTGCAGCTGCAGGAGCAGGTGCCGCAACAGGAGCCGCCGCTGCGGGGGCGGCAACAGGGGCGGGTGCTGCTACGGGAGCGGGCGCGGGTGCTGCACCGAGGGCTACCTCGTCTACTACAACATCGTAAGCTCTGCCGTTAACGGATATGTTAAACCTTTTCATCTCTTTATCATCCTTTCTTCCACTGTGCCTGTATTACTGTATCTGCCTGCCCTACCCCGCACAGTGAATGGGAGGATAAAGCAGTGTGTCCGCGCCAAAGCGCGGTAAAAGATAGGCTTACAGCGGCATGTTGCTATGCTTCTTGGGCATGGTGTTTACCCGCTTGCCCGAGAGCATGTCCATCGCAGAGATAATCACCGCACGAGTGGCGGAAGGCTCGATTACCGCATCAATCATGCCGCGTTCGGCATATGCAAAGGCAGAGGCCTCGGTATCTGCATACTCGGCTTCTACGTCCTGACGCGACTTTTCGGCGGTAATACGGTCGTTATATAGAAATGCCACAGCGGTTTCCGGCTTTAAGGGAGAGATAACGGCATTGGGCCATGCATAAGCCATATCGGCATTCGCGCCCTTGCCCGCAAGGGCGATATAGGCGCTGCCGTAGGCCTTGCCAAGCACCACCGAGATCTTGGGGGTAGTAGCTTCGGCGTAAACATGCGCCAAGGCAGCCGTATCGCGAACATTGCCCGAGAAGCCTTCGGTATTCACCAACGTTATCACGGGGATGGAAAACGCGTCGCAGATGCTAACAGTGCGTGCAAGCTTTGCGCATTCATCCTTGCCAAGGCTGCCTGATATACCTACAATGCCAACCGCCTGACCACCGATGGTGGCAAGCGCCGCAAAGGCATTTTTGCCAAAGCTTGCCTGAAGCTCGGTTACACTGCCTGCGTCGGCAATATTCTTAACAATATCAGTCAGCGCGACATCTTCACCGTTGAGCACTTCGGCACTGCCCGAAACCTCCTCAAAGTCCCAGATAGGGGCTTCAGCAAGGTTATTAAGCGGCAGCAGCGAAATAATCTTTCTGGCGGCTTCTAAAGCCTCACTCTCGTCCTTGGCCAGAATGTGAGCAACGCCCTCTGCCGCAGCGTTCTTCGCGCTGCAGGCCTCGCCGGAGGCAGGGGAAGAAAGGAAGAACTCGCCTTCCTCACTCATTACAATAAAGTCGGCTCCACTGGCAATCAGTGCAGCACCGCCCGCGCAAGTGCCAAGCACCAGCGACACCTGAGGCACTACGCCTGAAAGGTTATTGGAAAGCGCAAGCAGCTCGCCGTAGGCGGCCATAGTATCATAAGGGGCGGCAAGGTCGGCTCCCTTGGAATCGTAGATACCCACCACCGGAGAACCGGTTTTTGCAGCCAGCTCGTATACCTTCTTAATCTTTGCAGCATGTGCCTTACCTATAGCACCGGATGCCACCGTGCTATCCTGACAAAAAGCAAACACCGTGCTTCCGTCTACCGAGCCGTAGCCCGTAACCACTGCGGCGGCATTTTCTCCTGACTTAGCAAATGCATCAATCTCAACAAAGGTGTTCTCATCAAACAGCTTTATCAAGCGTGCCCGAGCAGGAGAAGCTTTATCGATTGTTTTCAGTTTTTCCGAAAGCAGCGCCAGTTTATTGGCTGAACTCATCTTATTGACCATTCCTTTCTTTCAGAAATCGGGTTTGTGTAATAAATAAGGCACAAAGCCCGAAGTTTGAAAGATTTTAACTTTCAAACCTTTTTCCGTTCGTTAGTAAATCATGGGCAGCCCAGTTGCCGAACAACATAAATTCAGCTTCATCCCCTTCAGCAAACCAGCCAAATGATAAACAAGCAAACTTATGCGTAAACAAATTGATTATACACCATTTAAGGGCCGATAACAAGGTTTTTACTACGATTTTCCGCAGTTTTTGCATGAATGTAGCAGTTCTTCTGCAGAAAAATCCACATTAATATCTTCTTGAATGGAATAAAGCTTTTTCAACAGCTCAATATTGTTAGCCTGTGAAAAATTCACCAGTTCTATACCTCTCAATTCCGCGTAATTTATGCCGCTGCGCGTGAGGACATCGGCGAGGTACTCGTCATCGGGGATATGCAGCACCTTGAGCACCTTCCCCTCAACGATAAAGAGGCCAAAGCCTATCTGGGCACCGCGCTCGACGGCGGTGTAAACAATCACCGATGATGCGTACGCTACACCCGCCTGCTTGCAGAGTGCTTGGTTTAGAGAAGTGTCGCTGCTGGGAAGAAATTCAATCATATCAATTGTCCTTTCAAACCTATAATTTACCTGTAATTTTTAAAAAATATGCTCTTAGGCAGTTTAGCCGAAGAGCATTTTGTTTATTATTTTAACCCGCATTTCATCGTCTGCATGACGGTTTGAAAGCCCTCGCGCTGATAGAGCTTGAGCGCGCCTGCGTTTTCCTGCAGAACTGCCAGTTCGATATAGTCCAGCCCGCGGGCCCTGCCCCAATCCTTTGCCGCCTCTATAAGCATAGTGCCAACACCTTTTGAGCGGTAATCGGGCGCTACCACCAAATCCATCAGCAGTACATAGCGTCGCGAAAGAAAAGGGCCGTAGGTTGGCGACTCCAGTTCCTCAAGGTGTGCGAAGCCCAATACCTCGCCTTGCTCTTTTGCAATAAGAAGTTCCTCTTTATCGCTGTCGATAATCGATTGTATCCAGTCCTCACCCGCGGTGCCGCCGTGAAAATAGGTGGGCTGTTGCTGTGCCATATCGCAAAACAGCAGATGATATAGGCCACAAATCGTTTTAATATCTTTTGTGGTTGCCTTTTGAATTTCCATAGCTGTCACCTTTATTGTTACGCGGCGGGCGATTAGCAGCCGTCTTTTGCTTCAAATCACGCTTCGGGCGGCTTTCACGCTTTTTCTGCTGCTCGTCGCGCACAAGATTCTTGGTAGCCATAGTTTTCAGTGCGGAGATTTCGCCCTTGGTAAGCTCGCGGAATTCGCCGGGTTTGAGCATTGATAGCTTTACCGGGCCAATCATGGTACGCCGCAGGCGCTTTACCGTAAGCCCCACTGCCTCGCACATCTTGCGTATCTGGCGGTTGCGCCCCTCGCGGATGACCATCTCCATTACCGTGCGGCCCTCTTCCTTGGTAATGACCTTCACGTTTGCTGGGAGAGTTCTTTTACCGTCGATTTCAACGCCCTCGGCAAGGGCTATCAGCTGATCCTCTTTTACTGCCTCTGCAACCGTTACACGGTACACCTTGGAAACCTGATGGCTGGGGTGCATCATCATGTTGGCAAACTCACCGTCGTTGGTGAGCAGTAAAAGCCCCTCGGAAAGCTTATCGAGCCTGCCCACAGGGTATACCCGCACGGGAATATCCTTGGTAAGGTCGGCTACGGTTTTACGGTCAAGCTCATCGCTGAGGGTGGTTACATAGCCGCGCGGCTTATACATGGCATAGTAAACCTTGCGGCCTTCCTCAAAAACGGTGATACGCTCGTCATCGAGGGTGATAATATCCTTAGCGGGGTTTACCTTCATGCCGATTACGGCGGGGTGCCCGTTTACCTTTACGCGGCCCTGCTGAATATACTCCTCCGCCTTACGCCGGGAACTGACACCCATCTCTGAAAGCGCCTTGTGAATTCTGATTAAATCCTGAGCTGCCATCGTGCTAACCATGCCTTTCCGGCTTATACCCATCCCTTCAGAACGGGTTGTGCCGTACCTGTTTTTAATCTATGCTAAATATATATTATCACATCTTGTTTAATGAAGCCAGCCCATAATCATCTCCCACAGGGTGGGAACATCCTTATAGGCCACATCCTCGCCCGCATACAGAGGCACGGTTTGCACCACAATACCGTTTGCGGTGAATTCGATACAGCCAACCCTATCGCCCTTTTTGACCGGGGCATAGACAAACGGCGGGGTTTTCACCTTTCGGGCAAGACTTTTCAGGTCGTCCTCGGTGAGTGACGCCGTGGCGTTTTCCGGCGCTGTGAGATGCAGCGCGGACTTTTGCCCGCCCGCCACATCCAGGGTAATATCCTCAACATCGGTGTTCAGCTTCACACTTTTATAGTTGGCGAAACCATAATCATAGAGCACGGCATGGTCGCGCCAATCGTTACCGTCATTAAGCGTAACGCAGATAAGGCGCACGCCGTCCCGCTCCGCAGCCGAAACAAGGCAACGGTGTGCGGTATCGGTAAAGCCGGTTTTTACACCGATGCAGCCCTGATACTCCTTAAGCAGCTTATTGTGGTTGGTGAGCCAGCGCTCATACGGCGGGTTACCAAAGCTTACCTTGGCGGCGCTTCGCTTGCAGATATTCATAAATTCGGGGGTTTTAAATGCGTAGGTGGTTAAAAGCGCCAAGTCGTACGCGCTGGAGTAATGCTCCTTTGCGTCCAGCCCCGAGGGGGTAACATAGTGGGTATTCTTTAAGCCCAGCTGTTTTGCACGGGCATTCATACGCTCTACAAAGGAAGGAATGTCGCCGTCTATTCTTACCGCCGCGGCATTTGCAGCATCGTTGCCCGAGGGCAGCAGCATACCGTAAACTAGCGCGCGCATGGTAACGGTGTCGCCTTCCACCAGCCCCATACAGGAGCCTTCCACCTGAATAGCGTTGCTGTCTACCGTAAAGGGCTCATCAAGATTAGGGTATTCAAGCGCAAGCATAGCCGACATGATTTTGGTGGTGCTGGCGTTGGGCAGCCGGTCGTGCTCGTTAAGGCCATAGATTACCCTCATGGAGTTAGCCTCTACCAGTACGGCGGCCTTTGCAGTAATCTCGGGTGCCGCCACCGTTGTTGAAGCTGCCCTTGCACCGCTGAATGTTACCACGGTAGCAAGCACCGCAGCCGCTACATTTTTAAGCATATAATCCTTCAGCCTTCCTATCTGTTCAAAAATAAGACAGTAGGAGTATATGCACATCACAAAATGTTATACGCGGAGTTGGAGACGCTCTTAATAACTACAGGGAATATAGACGCTATAGGTTTCGCCCTCGTTCAACGCTACTGTGCATTCTCCGCCGCGTTCTGGGCACCCGGCTTTTCTTTATCCTTATCGCTCTTGGTAAATTGCCCCGCAAAATCGGTAATCTTATCAATCACCTCGGGCACAAGGTTGATGGCACGATCTACAGAGTTATTCTTCTCTACCAGCTGAATCATACGCACGTTTCCGCCGCTGATTACCAGAAAGGCCACCGGCGTAACCGAAAGCCCCGCCCCCGACCCGCCGCCGAAGTGGTCGCGTTCGGGGTTTTTGCCGCCGAAATCCGAGCCACCGGAGGCAAAGCCCATGTGTATCTTGGATACGGGGATAATCATGGTGCCGTCAGGGGTACAAATCGGATCACCGATTACGGTGTTGCCGTCCACCATGTCTTTAATCTTCTGTATGGTGGTATCCATCAGGCCTTTAATCGGGTGCTCGTTCATTTACAATCCTGTCCTTTCATAGGCGTGTCTCTGTTGGCGCCTGTGTAAATATATAAACCAATTTAAAATCTTAACCGCTGCTTTTCGCGGGCTGTGTACTCTGTTTTACATTCTCGCCTACAATCTTTTTAAAAATGAGCACCTGTATGAGCCGCCACCCGAAGGTGACAGATGCACGCAGCGCCGAGGCGGGCGTTAAGCTGACAGTCATTTTAAAATAGGTTTGGCTTTTTTCTCCATAATAATCGGGTGTTATCAGAATATCCGGGTCTTGCACCTTAAAGAAGTTCTTTAAATAGGCATAAAAACCATAAACATAGGCGTTTACCCTGCCTACCTCTACCGCAGTTTCGGCGGCATTCTCGCCCACTGTCTTCATGTAAAACGCGATATCGGTTAGCCGGATGCGCTTAAGCAGATGAATGAACGGCGCATGTACCGAGTCAAGCATTACCTTCACCATTTGTATGGTGTCTTTCAGGCTGCGTTTTTCAGGCTTTGCGGGCTCGGTGAGGGGTTTGCCCTTCTGGGCTGCGCGCTGCTCCTTTTTCAGCTTTTGTTGCTCGCGCTTTTCCTTTTTCTTCTGGTCGACGGGCAGTATTTTATATTTAAAGAAGGCATAGCGTGCCGTAATATGAAACACATCGTCCTTATATTCCAGCAGAACCTGCAGAGGGATGAAAAGGATAACCGCAATAAGCGCTATAATGGAACCAAAGATGATCCAGCCGGTCATGCCCTCCTCCTTCCTATGCGGTAACCAAAGCCGCCTTCGCTTACTTGCCGAACTATCTGTCTAGTCTTTTAGCGCCGAAGCAAACTCTGTTTGGAATTCGTCCTCCTCCACATGTAAATCGGGCTCCTCCTGCGGCAGGTCGTGCGAGATGGGCGGCAGGTCTTCCAGCGACTCCAGCCCAAAGCAGCGCAGGAAGTTTGCGGTGGTGCGGTAGGAAAGCGGACGCCCCGGCAAATCCAGCCGGCCTGCTTCTTCTATTAATGCCTTGGCGGCAAGGTTTGCCATTACGCCCGAGCTATCTACCCCGCGCACCTGCTCTACAAAGCTTTTGGTAACGGGCTGGTTGTAGGCCACGATGGCAAGTACCTCCATCGCCGCCTGTGAAAGCTGTACATTGCGGCTCGCATCCAGTGCCTTTTGGATTACCGGCCCGTACTGCGGACGGGTACATAGCTGATAGGCCGAGCCCAGCTTTAATACGGTAAATGCCGTGCCCTCCAGCCGGTCGCCAAGCGAGAAGACTACACGCTCCAAATCCTTGGGTGGTATCTCCAATGCCTCACACAGCTTGTCTTCCTCTACGGCGTCGCCGCTTGCAAAAAGTACGGCCTCCACGCGGTTTTCAAGCTCTCGCAGTTCCATGAATATCCCCAATCCGCCTGATGGCTTAACGAATAAAAGTAAAAAGAAGTCACTATATTATGGGTAGGTTTATACCAATGTAATACTAATTTGATTTAAGTACCAGTGTTTTTTCAGTTGTCTCTTCCGCCGAAGGCTCCGTGGCCTGACGGGTGTTTGCAAACCGCACCTCTTCGCAGTGCTCGTCCACCAGTACACGGCCAGACTTCACCAGCTCCAGCACCGCAAGGAAGGTGGCAACCAGCTCGCTGCGGTCGTCTGCCTCCTCAAACAGGGAGCGGAAGCGTACGGTGGTGTTGCGGTATAGCCGGCGCATGATATAAATAATCTTGGAGCCTACCGAAACCACGCGACGCTGCACAATGCCCGAAAAGGCCGAAACCGGTGGCGGCAGGCGGCGCAGGCTCTTGCCCGATACCCCCGCGTAGGCGCTTATCAGTTCCTTTATATCGTGGGTGAAACGATAGGTTTCATCAATCTCTACAGTAATAGGTTTAGGTGCAAATACAGAGCTGCCAATATAACCGGCTGAAAGCTCTGCTGCCACACGCTTAATCATGGCGTATTCCAGCAGCTGGCCGGTAAGCTCCTGCTTCAGCTGCTCGGCCTCTTCGTGGCGCGGCAGCAGCATGGCCGACTTGATATGTACCAACCGCGCGGCCATCTCTAAAAATTCGCTGGCAATCTCCATATCCTCGCGCCGCATTGCCTGAATGGCCTCGGAATACTGGGTTACCAGCTCGAAGATTGAGATATCGTATATATTCAGTTTATGCTTGGATATCAGGTATAAAAGCAGGTCGAGCGGGCCTTCAAAGCTCTCCAGCTTAAACGATATCTTTTCCATGCCGCTGCACCGCTCCTTGACGTTTACTGATGGTTAGTGAATAAGCCCCGCCAACAGGTTCACAGGCTGGGTGATAAAATCCAGGAAGTTCATCACCACACCGTTTACAATGCTAAGCGGGCGGGAAAGGATGCCGGTAAACAGCAGTAAGAATATAGCGATAGAGATATAACGCTCATACCGCATCAGCCCGAAATACGCCTTGTCGGGCAGAAAAAGCCCCGCTATACGCGAGCCGTCGAGCGGCGGGACGGGCAGCAGGTTGAATATGGCCAGTGAAACGCTGATATAGGTTAAGATATAAAATATCTGTATCAGGAAATGTCCCACGCCGGAATCATTGCCGCCGAAGAAGACTATCAGTACCTTAACGATAAGCATATACACCAGCGCCAACAAGAGGTTGGAGATTGGCCCCGCGGCGGCAACAACCGCCATGCCGCGCTTGGGGTTTTTAAACGCGCCCGGGTCCACGATCACCGGCTTGGCCCACCCGAAGCCGGTAAAGATCAGGCAGACAGTACCTATCAGATCGAGGTGGTGCAGCGGATTGATGGTGAGCCTGCCCATCTTGCGTGCGGTGGTGTCGCCAAGCTTATCGGCAATATAGGCGTGGGCGAACTCGTGTATGGGCAATATCGCAACAACCGCTAAAAGCTGTATTGCAATCTGCAAAAGGCGGCCAGACGAAAAATCGAACAAGAGAAAACCTCCATAGCTTTATAATCAAGTATCCGTGTGTATAACATAAGGGCGCAAAAATACCGCCCTGTTTTACCATAAAATTATTATAGATTGTAACCAAATAAAACACAAGTGCAAACCAATTTTGATAATATTAATTTTGCGTTAACGACTGTGGCGCTGATAAAAATACTGTATAATAATTTGAAGAGGCGAAGCAGTATAAGCGCGGCAAAATAAATTGTTTAAAAAGCTTGATTTTCTGAAAAATATTTGCTAATATAGTTCTGTTGACTTTTCGTAGGATTGTAAAGGAGGTGCTGCACCATGGCAAAATGCGATATCTGCGGAAAAGGTGTTACTTTTGGTATAAGGGTTTCCCACTCACATAGACGTTCCAACAGAACTTGGAAGCCTAATATCAAGCGTGTAAAGGCAATTGTAAACGGTACTCCGTGCCACATTTATGCATGCTCCCGTTGCCTGCGCTCAAACAAGGTTACTCGTGCGGTATAATTTACACCGTTGGGCTGACTAATCCACTTGCTTATTTAGTAAAATACTACCCGTTGTAACAGCGGGTAGTTTTTTATTATATCTGAATATTGTTTTAAAGGAAACGGCTTCTGGTTTTCTCGTAGTTATCAAGCACCACCATGTTATCACTGGTGCGGTACAGGCTTTTGAGGGGCGCCGGCTTTTCACTGGTCATATTGGTTATGTCTACATAGCTTTCATGCCCCATTACCCTGAGAAAGCCCTTCGTTTCGGCAAACGCCTGCGTATAATAGCTTCGGCCATCCACAAAGAACGCACAACCGCCACAAAGCCCAAAGCCGATGTTTTCGTTTTCCGCCATGGTAATGGCAAAGCCCTGCTGACGGTCCTCAAGCTCAAAGCCGGTGCAAAGCAGCCCGTTTACCAGCCCCAAGCCCTGCGCATTCAGCACCACCGGGGTATCGGTGCCAAGACCGCGCACGGCATCGATAAACCCGCCCTCAAACAGATAAACTGCACCCGTGCCTTCCCCTGCAACGACCGTATCGCGCTTAAACGCAGCCACAATCAGCTCGCCGATACCGCTTTTCTTGATATCATTGATGGCGCTGAAGTTTGGCCCATCCCCGATGAAGATCAGTTGTGCTTTATTAATAAGCTCAGCCGCATCCCCCTTGTCCGTTTCCTTCCCCGCGAGCAGCAGCGTATCAACAGTGCAGCCGAGCTGGTTTTCGTAAAGATTCTTTACCGCGTGGATGTACGCCTCGTTATTGCCCGAACAGAGCGGAATAAAAAGTACACGCGGATGGCTTGTCCCCGTCATGGTGACAGCCTTTTTATGCATATCTATAGAGTAAGACCTTGAGAATTCGTTATAACCGAAGGCAGCAAGCTTTCCCATAATCTTAACGTCCCTTCCCTGTTTTAGATGTAATATTAGAAAAGTGTAAGGGCCAATTACATTGTATACTTTTTATCCGGTTTAAGCAAGATATTCTGCCGTAGTTTACCATTTCAACGGGTGTGCCGTCCCGCCGAGGAAGGAAGTGTATATATTTGACTGCGAAGAAAAAAGGAATAGTATTCATCATTCTTCCGGCTGTACTAATTGTATTGGTGGTGATTGCTGCTGTGCTGATTCCTCCGTTTTTACGCATGCAAAACGATACGCTGGTAACCGAGCTGTTTGTTATAGAAAACGAGAAGATTCCTGCCGCCTTTGATGGGTTTACCCTTGCGCTTGTTACCGACCTGCACAGCAAGGAATTCGGGCCAAGCAACGAGCAGCTGATTCTCGCCATACAACAGGCAAACCCGGATGCCGTACTGGTGGGCGGCGATACGCTGAAGGCCAATGATAAAACCGACAGCGGGCAGGTGTTTTTAAGCCTGTGCAAAAATCTTACGAAAGAGTATCCTGTTTACGTGGTATACGGCAATCACGAGCAGCGCCGCTATGACCTTTCCAATATCGATTTCACCTATCAGCGTGAGATTGAGGCTGCGGGTGCAAAGGTGATTGCAGGGCAGAAGGTGCCCATTATCAGAGCGGGCGAAACCATCAACCTCTATGGATTAAACCTGCCGTATATATTTTACATGAGGCCCCGGGAGCAGAGCTTATTACGCTCCTTCTTCCCCAGTGACGAGCGGTATTTCAAGGTGGATATACAAAAGGTGTTGGGAGAGCCCGAAAGCGGAGAGTTTAATATCCTGCTTACCCACAATCCCATCAAATTCGCCGCATACGCAGATTGGGGCGCAGACCTTGTGCTGAGCGGACACGAACACGGTGGCATCATCCGGCTGCCGTTTTACGGCGGGCTGCTGACAAGATATGCCTCCACCGGTGATATGGTGCGGTATGACGCGGGGCTGTTTACGAAGGGCAGCTCGCAGATGATCGTCAGCCGTGGGCTAGGCAGCGCAGCAGTACCGTACCGTATCTTCAACAAGCCGGAGCTTGTAACAGTTACTCTAAAAGCAAAGCAATAAAAGTACGGGGTGCCGGTTTTATCTCGGCACCCCGCTTTCTATTGCATGATATAGATTGTATTCTTATTAAAATAACCTGACGCGAAGGCCAGCTTAAAGTAAAACTCCATGTTTTCGTAGCTCTCGTACCGCGTAGCCTTCAAAAAATCCTTCACCGTATAGGTTTCAACATAGCCGTAGGGGTTGCATACGGTTACCTTATCGTTTGGAATATCTAGCCCCGTGATGACAGCGTAGTGGAGCGTCCATACCGCAGTGTCTCCCTCACGATAGAGCGCTGCAAACTGGAACGGTACCGGTTTGCCTGCCGCAAGGCTGTTATAAACCATATCAATCAGTTTGGAATTGGTGAGGTTTACATGCCGTGTGGTGGTATAAGCGGGGATACAGCGGTTAATCTCCCGGCAAAAGCCTTCTTCGGTGGCGGTAGGAATTTTATCGCCATACCGCCGCTCAAGCTCCTGCTCGGTGACGGGGGTACCTGCCCAGCTGGATACCATCTCGATACTGGCGTAACCGCAGGTAACCTGCTGCTTGATAACCTGAATACCATCCACGGAAACAGGGGATTGGTATTTTGCGTTTGAATATACCGCGCTGATATCGTCGTTTATGATAGAATCCAAAACGGCCTGCTTTACAAACAGCCCGCCAAAGGCCAGTACCAGTACACCTAGGATAATGCCCGCAGTTACAAAAACTCTTTTGCGCATATTTTTGCTTTTCATTCTGTCACCTATTCTACTGATTGTCATTTTACGCCAATACGCATACGGTAGCAAAAATCAATAGAAAAAGTCGTATGCTTAAAAGTTGACTTTACTACCTCTTTATATTTCTCAAGCTGTACTAAAATCTCTTCGGGCGCATGTTTAAGCACCGTCTGAAGCCCGCCTTGGCTCATTACAAGCCCAACCATACGCGCGGCATCGCATTGCTCGCTGTTGGCAAACACCAGTTCGCGAACGTAGCGAAAATACCCGCTCTTTTTGATGTTGTTCAAGTGTTCATCCTTGCCAAAGCGTACAAAGGTATCTTTAACAGCAGGATGTGTCTGTTCCAGCTCCAGCACCCGCTGCGTAAGCTCTTGGTAGGCAAGCTCCGCCGCAACGCCGCACACCGGCGGCCAATCGTTATCCACCGTCGCGAATATCCCGCCGGGTTTTAAAACACGGTTAACCTCCGCTAAGGTATCGGCAGGGTTCATCCAGTGAAACGACTGTGAGCATACCACCGCATCGACGCTGCCGGCATCAAGCCCCGTATCATGCGAAAAAGCCTTGATAAACCGGACTTGTTCACTCTCCCGCCGGCGTGCGAACGCGAGCATATCCTCGCTTGCGTCAATGCCGATAACCCGTGTGCAATGGCCCAACCAAGCGAGAATTGAAAGCCCCGTGCCGCAGCCTAAATCCACCACTGTATCGGGCCTTGAACCGAGGTAACGTTCAATGACGTCCGGCACATAGTCTGGCATTGCAGGGCGTGCTGTATCATAAATCTGCGCAATCCCTGTAAAACGGTCGGCATTAAGATTATAGCTTTGCTGCATCGCCATTCGCTCTCCTTGTTGTTCTATTACTCGGCGGCAAAAGCCTCAATCCACCGATCGGCTATCAACGCATGGCCGATCGGGGTGGGGTGAACGCCGTCTACCGTATAGTAAAGCGGGCCCTCGCCTGTTTTTTTCATCTCTTCGTCAAAGACCTCCTGCAGATCGATAAACCGTGCGGAATACTCCTGAGCCAGCTTTCTCACTACCGCCCGCTTGGGGTCGAGGTCGGCATGCCACTCCGCTTTGTCGGGCTCATTCTCCAACACAAAGGGCGCCAGTAAAATCAGCTTGGTCTGCTTCCGTACGGCAAGCACCTCGTTAAGCAGTTCGCGGTAGATTTCCTCAAAGCGCTCCACGGGGCTGTGCAGGCCCATATCAAACAACCGCCAGGTATCGTTTACACCTATGTAGATTGATACAATGGTCGGGAACGGGTATAGCTCGGTGCAGTCGCGCTTAAACCGACGCTTCAGATCAGAGATGCGGTTACCGGAAACGCCTCGGTTCAGGCACTGGATATTATGCTGCGGCAATAATGCCCCGAGCTTTTGGCTTACAGCAAGCGGGTAACCTTCACCAAGGCTGTTTAACCTAAAATAGCTGCGGCCCGTATCGGTGATGCTATCCCCCTGAAATAGTACTATCTCGTTCTTATCAAAATCATATTGCATGTCTATCTCTCCTTCTTGTCATAACTTATTCCAAGGCTCAGATTGATTATACCATAATGCTTGATATTATAGTATAATCCCAATTTTGAAGCAGGCTGAGCAAAGAACGCCGGCCCAAAACATTCCTTGATATTATACCACAAAAATGCACCGCAGCTTTTCCCTTATTTGCCGCAGTGCACCTTATAATAGACGAAACTCCCAGCTTTGCTTATTACCGTATGGTAAATGCCGCTCCGTAACTGGGGTGCCAAACAATCTTTTCTCCGCTTAAGGGGGAGGTTCCCTCCCAAAATCCGGTGGCGCTGTTCCACACCCAGTCACCCGACATTGTGGGTGAAAGACCGGTTGGTTCCGGCTTACCTGCGTAACCGGACTTCCATATCTTTGTGCTGCTGCCCGGATAGGTAAACTGCCCGCGTTTCGGGGTTCTTATAATGGTTTTGGGAAGGCTCGGCTCGGATGCCGTCTCCACCGTTTCAGGAAGATAGTCGCCGTTTTCAAGGCGCTTCTGCTGCTGCGTTTGGTATTCTGCTGCCGCAGTATTTTCGTCGATTACCCGAACCGGCTTATCAGTTAGTTCACTGCCCAATAGCTGCTCTGTCAAGCCCGAATAGTAAGGATCGGTGAGCACATGCAGCGTTTTGGTACCATCGTCCATAGTAAGTCTTGCACCAAACATAATATGCACCGCTTCAAGCGACAGGCTCAAGGCGCCGTTTTCGTCCGCCAGCAGGGGGGTAATCTCCTCCAGCTTGCCGGTAAAGGAGTCATACACCGTAATCTTCTGGTTTGGGATAAGCTCTTTGGCTTCAAACACAGGGTTTAAGCCCATCTCATTTAATGGGCCTGTGTAAAGGCTTTTCGACGCATTCTCAAAGCCGTAATAGTCCAGCGTTTCGGGAATTCCCGTATGGGAGGTTTTTCGCGGCAGAGCCAGTGAATGCACATCCAGCAGAAAACCGTTATTACCGTCAAAATAAATTGACAGGATGTCAGTATGTACTACCGGAACGTAGCTTACGCCGCTGATCATCACGCTTTCTTTGGCCTGCGAATAGATCATTTTTGCGTCATCCAGCGTTTTTAGCCCGAAGAATGAGAGCGGAAGGTTCAGTGTAGTGCTGTTTAGTGCCTCAGCAGCAAAACCGGCGTTTATAATGACATTGTTATAGTCTACAGCCGTACCTGTTATCGGTAAAAAGTTTGAGATATCCTCAAACGAGATCAGTACGCCATTCTCATCATACAGCTGTCTGCCGTCCAGCTCAAGTACATCGCGCATAAGCTCCGTATTATACAGCGGATTGTCGGGGTCTTCGAGGTTTTTGGTTTCTTCGGTATCCTTTACATATACCACGTTGCCGCCCGAGAAGATAAATCTTCCCTTCTCATCCTCATAAAGTGTGTGCCCCGTAGGAAGGATGATATTGGTGGAGGTCGCCTTACTGTCGCTAATATAGGCAACCTGAAAATTAAAAATCTCACGGTGGTTTTCAGTGGCATAACCCAACAGCAGCTTAAGTTGAGCCTCGTTCAGTGCTCCAACTGCCGGGTAAAGCGTAATATCCTTGAGCGACATAATCGAAGAAGAAACCGCCGATGAGGTCGGCACATTGGATGAGCCGCTGCTCAAGGTGGCTTGGCCGCCTAAAACCGTTGTGCCTGCAATGCTCTCAACCAACGTACAACTACCAAGCAGGCATAAGAACAACGCAACAAGTATGATTATAATAACGAATGTCTTTAAGTAAAACTTCATTGGGTACCTCCTTTTCCTTACATTTCAACAAGCAAGTCCGGAACCTGAACCAATCTCCGGCAAGTCATTATAATAATTGATTTATGCATATTTTTGTTCAAAAAATCGCTTGGGTATGCCGTTTGCAATATCCTGCAGCAATTCTGGCATCATTTTAACAACACAGCCGCATTTTTGCAAGCCTATCCACCATCTTTATGAAAAGTGGGTAAAAATTTTATAAAAAAAGCGGAAGCGCTTGCCAATTCCTACAGGAGATTTATTAAATCACATTCAAAAGAATTGTCGCAATATGACAAGATACTGATTTCTCTTTGAAGGCGGTTTGTATGTTTATCACTTTTTATCCGTTCTTCGGGTAACAGAAATCTGATTTACTTATGTGCTTTGCTATGGTAAAATAGAAGTTAAATAATACTAATTCCAATAAGAAGCGGTACTTCTGCTGTAACTTATTTAGGCCGATCTGTTCGGCGGATTGGGGTTATCCATGGTCAAACGCATAATCAGCGCTTTGCTTGCGGCAGGGTTGTTGCTGCTGCCGCTGAGCGGATGCTCTATTTTAAAACTAAATAAAGCTTTTGACAGTTCGGCGGTAGTTTCGGCTACCTTTATTTATGGCAAAAGCAGTGTGCTGATCTCTGACAGCGGCGCCATTGCACAGCTGGCCGCCGTTGTGAACAGCGGGCACCCCGTGACCGTTGATACACTGAATGTTTCTACGCCGCTTGTTCAGATAAGCACCGTGGGTAGGGGCGACCGTGTGCAAACGCTCAGTATCTATGATTTTGCGGCGGAAAGCGGGTACGCCTATATCCTTACACAGGACGGCACCTATTATGAAGTAAATCGGGCCGAGCTTTTTAAGCTGCTCTCCGGCGACAGTTTCAGCGCCCTTTACTCTGAGCACAGCCTGCCCTCCGCTACCATCAGCGCAGAAGGCAAGCTGGGCGAGCTGCTGCCAAGCGACGGCGTATGGAGCTACAAGCGGTTTGACGGCAATTTTTACGATGCCCCTCCGCTAACACCCCCACAGCCCTATAAATATGTAATCACTACCCCCGCTTCGCCCGATATTACCTTTTCGTTAGCTCCAACCTCTGTTACAGTAAAGGTGGTGCACAAGGGCAAGGAGCTGTTTTCGGGCAGTCTGGAGGAATTCAAGGGCTTTAAAATGTCCTCCGGCGGGCGGTATGAGTATACTGTAAACGCAGACTGGAGCGAGGCCGCCTTAAAGGAGCTTCGCGGTAACGCGTTGTACACCTTCTGCATTGATTATAATCCCGCCGCAAGCTTTGAACTGAGCGCCACCGAAAGTGACCCCGGTGAGACGCTGGTAATCTACGCGCGCGGGCTTGCGGGCAAGCAGATTACGGTGAATTCCCCGTTTAAATTTGAACCCGAGTTTTTTGATTATGATGATATGCGTGTCTGCCTGTTCCCGCTAAGCTACTTAAACGCAGCCGGAACCTACACGCTGGAGCTGAATGCCGAAAGCGCCTATGCGAAGTATGCGATTACGCTAAAGGATAAAAAATTCGAGATACAGGAACTGACGGTAGACAGCAAAACCGCAAACAGTACCATTAAAAGTGACGAGGCCAATGCGGAGTTTACGAAGGTTATTCAGCCGCTCAAGGCAGTGCGGGATAAGGAGAAGTATTTTCAGGGTAAATTCATTATGCCTGTATCAGGAGAGATTACTACCGAGTTTGGCTCCGCACGCAGCATTAACGGCACCCTCTCGGAACGGCACAGCGGCATTGATATTGCCGCAAAGCGTGGTACCAAGGTGAAGGCCTCGGGGGCCGGACGTGTGCTGTATGCGGGTATGCTGAAGCTAACCGGCAACACCGTACTCATCGAGCACGGCTTTGGATTAAAAACGTGGTATTACCATATGGACTCGCTCAATGTGAAAACCGACGATAGGGTGCAGCAGGGCGATGTTATTGGCAAAGTAGGCTCCACCGGTTTTTCCACCGGGCCTCATCTGCACTTTGCAATGTCGGTAAACGGCGTGTTCATCAACCCGAATACCGCAATTAAGAATGTACTAATTGATTAACAAAACACAATGCCCCGAAGGGTTTTGCCCTCGGGGCATTTGTACGGTGCCGTGTTGCTTTGCTTTAGTTACAGGACATTCGAGAAACTAAGTCTTGTATTATAACTGGGGGGCTTCACCTGTGTTCTGCTCTTCCTGCGCGAGCTTTTCAATGTGGCTGTGATACTCCTTGAGTATCTCGTCCTCCAGCTTCTTTCTGGCTTCAACGGTTATAGGATGCACTACATCTCTGAAAACTCCATTCTCCTCCTTGCGGCTCGGCATAGCAACGAAAAACCGTTCAGGCCCTTCGATTACCTTGATATCGTGCACGGCAAGGTCGGAGTCTATTGTCACCGAAACAAGCGCGCGGAGCCTGCCCTCGTTGTAGATTCTGCGGATTTTGATTTCTGTAATATTCATAATGTTAACTCCTCCTACAGTCTTATTATCAGTCGTCCCGCTGCTTCTTATACAGGTATTGGTATAAATTTTTCATAAAAGCAAAAAAAGTGTTTATTTTATCGGGCACACGCAATATAATATTTGATGTTAGCGCTTGAAATATACTTTGTTGCATTGTTAGTTTTAAGGTACTTTTTCTAGTAAAAAACGACAGTCTTTTTAATAACAAGCGGTTTAGAAAGGGATGGTTCTTGCTATGCAGAGGGACATTAGTACGATTGAGATAGACGAAAGCATATTAAGTGGTAAAACGCATGTTCATTTTATTGGAGTAGGCGGTTCTGGGATGTTCCCGTTGGTACAGATTTTGCTTGCTGAAGGCTTTTGTATCAGCGGTTCGGATAACAACGAAACCGAGACTCTTGCCATTGAGCGCGGCTTGGGGGTTGAGGTGTTCATGGGGCATAGCCCAGAAAACCTGAAGGGTGCCGACCTGGTGGTATATTCTGCGGCGATTATGCAGGATAACCCCGAGCTGATGGCAGCGCGCGAGCAGGGGATTTTAACCATTGAGCGCTCCATTCTTTTGGGGCTTATCACCAAACGGTACGGCAACGCGCTGTGTGTTTCGGGTACGCATGGCAAAACCACCACAACCTCGATGCTGACGCAGATACTTTTTGAGGCGGGCCTGGACCCTTCTGCGGTAATCGGCGGCAAGCTTCATGCCATCGGTGGCAGCGGCAGGGCCGGACATAGTGAATTAATGGTGTGCGAGGCCTGCGAGTTTGTTGACACGTTTTTAAAGCTGTTTCCCGATACCGCAATCATTCTGAACATAGATAACGACCATCTGGATTACTTCGGCACCGTTGAAAATACCATCAAATCGTTTCATCAGTTTGCCAAAAAGGCTACAAAGCTGGTAATCGTTAATGGGGATGATGCAAACTCCATGAAGGCGGTGGAAGGACTTAAGACAGAGATCATCACCTTTGGGCTAAAGGAGCACAACGACTACCGTGCTGAGAACATTATACACAGTGACGGGCGCGAGCGTTACAATACATCTTTTGACTTGGTATACAAAGGGCAGCTTGTTGCACACATTGTGCTGCACGTGCCGGGCGTACACAATGTTTATAACGCGATGGCAGCGGCGGTTTCGGCAATAAGCGCAGGAGCTTCTCCTTTGCAGGCAGCGGAAGGGCTTTCGCATTTTAAGGGCGCGGGCAGGCGCTTTGAGATACTGGGGCATGTGAACGGCGTTACGATTGCCGACGATTATGCCCATCACCCCGCCGAGCTTACCGTTACCCTGCGCGCAGCCAAGAGCATGGGCTACAAAAAGGTGTGGGCGGTATTCCAGCCGTTTACCTTTTCGCGTACCTACCTACTGCTGGAGGACTTTGCTCAGGCACTCTCGATAGCCGACCGCGTGGTGCTCTCCCCCATTATGGGTTCACGCGAGGTGAACACCTACAATATCTATTCGACAGATCTTGCCGAAAAAATAGGGGGTTGTGTGGTACAGGACAGCTTTGAACAGATTGCAGATTATGTGCTGAAGAATGCGGAAGAGGGCGACCTTGTAATCACCCTTGGCTGCGGTGATATCTACAAGGCGGCAAAGCTGATGCTAAAATCGGCAGAATAACCCGCAGGTTTGAAAATCCACCTAAAACACCGGATTGCTACCCTTATGGTAAGCAAGTCCGGTGTTCTTTTTGTGATAAACTTGTATATAATTTATGAATAATCATTTCGGTTGGAAAACGCTGTTTATCCTGTAAAAATAATGTATCAGCTTAGCGGTCATACTTTTTTCGATATTCACGATCCTGCCGCTGGTTATACGGCTTATTGTAGGGCCTGCGATTACCGTCGCCTCTAGGCTTGGAATAGGATGATTGCTGGCCCATATCGCGCGGAGCCTCCACCGTAGTGGTCATGCGGCCGTTAATCTTGCAGCTTTGCATGGCGGTAAGCACCATATCTTTGTGCTCTGCAGGTACCTCCACAAGGGTGTACTTATCAAAGATGCGGATGCTGCCGATGATACGCCCAGGCAGGCCGGTTTCGCCCGCGATAGCGCCCACCACATGATTGGGAGCGATTCCTGCGGCGCTCCCCGCATTAATCATCAGTCGCACCATATTTTCGTTGCGGCGGTAGTTGGAAGACGGTCTGCTCTCCGCACGGTCGCTCTCGAAATTATAGGAGTTCGGTCGCAGTGCGGCTTCATCCAAGCCGTCGTCCTTCTGCATACCGCGGCTGCCCATCAGCATACCGATTAACGCTGCCGAGATGTCGGCGAGGGTGCTTCCCTCTTCCAGCAGCTGGTCGATGATACCCATATAGCGGGAGTTGTCGTTTTCCTCCATCGCGCGGCGCAGCTCATCGGCAAACTTGTTAAGCCTGCTCTCCATAATCTCGCTCTGCGAGGGCAGTGCCTTAAACTCAATCTTGGCCTTGGTAAACCGCTGGATATCCTTCATCACGAATACCTGGCGCCTGCCGCACACGAGCGTAAAGGCGCGCCCGCCCTTGCCCGCTCTGCCGGTACGGCCGATGCGGTGCACATAGTATTCCTCATCCTGTGGGATATCGTAGTTAAATACCGCGTCGATGTCATCTACGTCGATACCGCGTGCCGCAACGTCGGTTGCCACCAGAATGTCGGTGCGCCGCGCCTTAAACTTATCCATAACCTGTGTTCTGGCGGCCTGCTTCATATCGCCGTGCAGCCCCTCGGCCTGATAGCCGCGGGTTTGCAGCTCGCCAACAAGGTCATCCACCATCTTCTTGGTGTTGCAGAACACCATCGAAAGCCTGGGGTTATACAGATCAATGATGCGGCAGAGCACGTCGGTTTTGCGGCCCACGGGTGCTTCGTAGTAAAACTGCTCGATGGTGGGTACCGTCAGCTGCGGGTGCGGAATACGGATGAGCTGCGGGTCGCGTTGATAGTTCTTGGTGATGGCGATAATCTCTGGCGGCATGGTAGCCGAAAAGAGGACAGTCTGCCGCTCGGCGGGCACCTCGGAAAGGATGGTCTCAATATCCTCTCGAAAGCCCATGTTCAGCATTTCGTCGGCTTCGTCGAGAATTACCATCGAAAGCGAATCAAGCTTTAAGGTTCTGCGGCGCATATGGTCCATTACACGCCCGGGGGTGCCAATAACAATCTGCGCACCCTGCTTGAGCTGAAATATCTGGCGCTCAATGGGCTGACCGCCGTAGATGGGCACAGCCTTGATGCCCTGCTTATATTTTGCGAACTTGCGCATCTCGTCGCACGCCTGCACCGCTAGCTCACGCGTGGGGCAGAGCACCAGCACCTGCACCTGACGCGAAAGCTCGGGTTGTATCTTCTCGATGGCGGGTATACCGAAAGCGGCAGTCTTGCCTGTACCGGTCTGCGACTGACCGATGATGTCCTTGCCTTCCATAATCATGGGTATGCTCTGCGTCTGGATGGAGGTGGCCTCTTCAAAGCCCATCTCCGCCACCGCGTTTTTAACCTCATCCGAGAGGTTCATCTGCGAAAACAATACTTTTTCCATGTGTGTTTGTATCAAACCTTTCATTACTGGCGGGTGCGATTATTTTGCGCACCAAAACATAGCCTTACTATAGCCGCAAAGCCCTCTTCCCATACACCGTAATAAAAAGCCTTAAACGAACGTTGGCCAAACCTTAGCCTAAAACCGTTGCACACGCTGCTATCTGGCGGAAAGCTCTGCTGCATATACTTATTTCAATCTGACAAATAGTTCCTCAAATTGAAGTGAGTAGTTTTATACTATCATTGTTTACTTTCTGCCCCTATGATATTCGAAATATAAATAAAGGGAGATGATATCTTCATCTCCCTTTGAGTAACATATGATGCGACACGAAGCGTATAAAGAATCAATGACAGTTTATTCTACCATATACGATTCGCCAATGTCAACAATCTTTTTTAGTATTTTTCGTCGTATTCGCTGTAACTGCCGGCCGAAGCGGGCTGGTATACCCCACTCTTTTTACCGGATAACGCCCCCGCTTTATTCAGCTTAAACGCCTTTACATACTCACGCAGCATCTCGGCCTGGCTGGAAAGCTCCTCGCTGGCCGCGGCGCTCTGCTGGGCGGTTGCGGAGTTGTTCTGCACCACTGCCGAAACCTGCTCCAGCCCGTGCGAAATCTCGATAATGGCGTTAGCCTGTTCGTTGGTGGCATTGTTGATTTTTTCAATACGCGCGGTTACACGGCCGATATCGGTAAGCATCTGCGAGATGCTCTCGGCAGTAGAGTTTGCAATAGTATTGCCCTCTTCCACCGTTGTGATCGATTTCTCAATCAGCTCGGTGGTATCGTGAGCCGCCTCGGCGCTCTTGTTGGCAAGGTTGCGAACCTCGTCTGCCACCACCGCAAACCCCTTGCCTGCGGCGCCCGCTCTTGCGGCCTCCACAGCGGCATTAAGGGCTAGGATATTGGTTTGGAACGAGATATCCTCGATTACCTTTATAATCTTCTTGATATTCTGCGAAGATTCGTAAATCTCGTTCATCGACTGCAGCATGCTCTGCATCCGGCTGGAGCTGAGCTCAGCGGATGCATTTATCTCCTGCGCAACGGCATTTACACGGTTTGTATTCTTGGTGTTTTCCTGCGTTTTGGTTGAGAGGTCGTTTACCGATTCGCTGATCTGGCGAACCGAGCTGGCCTGCAGCTCGGCGCCCTGCGAAAGCAGCGTGGCACCGCCGGAAACCTGTGAAGCGCCGCTTGCAACCTGCTCGGCGCTCTCGTTAATACGCAGCAGCGTCTGTGAAATCTTATCAAGCGACCGGTTGAGTGAGGTTTTTATCTGCGCAAAGTTGCCGGTGAAATCTGATTCGATGCGAACACGCATATCCCCTTGGGAAAGCTTGTCGAGTACCTCGGCGATCTCGGCAACATATTCATTCATGTTCCGGTCGGTAACAACCAGTGCCTGTTCCAGTACCTCAATTTCATTGCCATGGCCCTGCCTTACATCGGAAGCGTCAAGGCCGGTGATATCAGAAAGACTTTCCGCAATCTTCGTTACCGGTGCAGAAATCTTTTTTGCAAACAGCTTGCTGATAAAGAAGGTGAGCAGCACAAATACCACTACCGCGGCCACCGACAGAAAAATGGCCATTCTAAAGCCCTGCATGGCATCCTTGCTGGTGGCCGTGAGATAGTTTGTAAGTATGACAACGCCTCCGAAAATAATCGCCACAGCAGCCACAAACAGAGTGATGAGCCCGACAATCCTGCTCTTAATGTCTTTCATAACAATAACATTCCTTTCTGGGAATTGCACGGTTTCGGTAAAGCCGAAATTTCGGCCGTTAACTGAAAAGCACAAAACCCATGTGTGAAAGATTCATCTTTCACACTGTTGTCCTTCCTTTTAACTATTGAGGAAATCATGGTGGCAGTGATGGAACATTAATCCTTATAGTAGTATTTGTATTATAAGATATTCTGGCGAAAAATTCAATAAACAAGATAAAAATCTAGCATTATTCCAAGGAAATTCTGCGTATTTTGCATAATTTTATGTTGACAGCATAATGTCAGCATTGCTATACTGTGTTTATTCTAAACGGAAGGAACCGTTTCGGTAATGAAAATAGACCGTTTACTTGGTATTTTGAGTATTCTTTCTAAAAAACCGAAGGTAAAGGCAAAAGACCTGGCCGAGCGCTTTGAGGTTTCCATACGCACCATCTACCGTGATGTGGAGGTTATCTGCCAGGCGGGTATTCCGCTTGTTACATCCCCGGGGGGCGACGGCGGCATCAGTATTGCCGAGGGGTTCACCCTTGGTAAGGACGTGCTTACCCGTAACGACCTTGAGAGTATAATATTGGGGCTGAAAAGCCTGGAAAGCGTTACACAGGGCACCCAGATTCGCTCGCTGCTCACGCGGCTGGCCCCCGAGCCTGAAAGCAGCATTATACCTGCAGGCAGTGACGTGGTGATAGACCTTGCCTCGTTCTATCGCTCCAGCCTTGCGCCCAAGATCAGCCTGCTGCGCGAGGCTATAGCTGTGAAGCAGACGGTGCGGTTCGATTATTACGCTAAGAACGGGCATACCCTGCGCGAGATAGAGCCATACCTGATTGCCTTCAAATGGTCGGCATGGTATGTGTTTGGCTTCTGCAGGCTCAGGCAGGATTTCAGGCTGTTTAAGCTTAACCGTATTACCGAGCTTACCCTTACCGGAGAAGGCTTTGAACCGAGAAGCCTTACCGCAGA
Organism: Acetanaerobacterium elongatum; assembly: GCF_900103835.1. GTDB lineage: Bacteria > Bacillota > Clostridia > Oscillospirales > Ruminococcaceae > Acetanaerobacterium > Acetanaerobacterium elongatum. The sequence goes on from NZ_FNID01000004.1 coordinate 92,245, forward strand.
GCAGGCAGATTTGGATGCTTTCTATCAGGACCCTGAGAAGCGTCATTATGCCACGCTGCTGTTGAGCAGAGATCTTGAGTACATTATGATTGATGAGTATGGCATAAACTCTTACAAGCCCGTGGATGAGCAGAGCATTGTAGCACAGTGGGATTATATCAACGAACGTGAAATGGTAAAAACCGTGTTGCGGTTGGGCTCCGGTGCCAAGGTGCTAGCCCCGAAGAGCTTGGCGGATGCCGTAAAGGATGAAGCGCTGAAGATTTTACAAAATTATTCGGAATAAGAATAATACTGACATACAGATGTCAGCAACAGGTTGTTAAGATAAAGCCAGTGGAACAGTTTCCAGAAAGGACGGATACAAAGTGCTGAATACCTATCATGACTTTGTCGCGCGGGTAAACGAGCTGGGTTATTACCCCTTTTACGGGCGATTCCTTGCGGGGGTTCCGACAGTAGAGGCCGAAACCGCGCCCGAGCAATGGCATACCGGCGATGAACAAACCGACCCGTGGCAGTGGAAGGACCGCGCTGCGAAGGAACGAAAGCTTGCCTTTGGCTGCATTCTGGGCGGGTACAAGGGCTTTGTGTCTAAGGGAATGTATCCCCTGTTCTATGCGGCCAACCGCCCAGCCGAAACGGTGGAGGAACGATATTTGAACGGCGAGGTATCACAAGCTGTCTATTCTCTGTACCGGCTGTTTGAGAACGGAGCCGAATTAAGCACCTCAGAGCTGCGCAGGGCGGCAGGTACCTCTAAGAACAACGGTGTCTCCCGAACCGACGCTGCGATGAAGCAGCTGCAAAAGGAATACCTTATTACCGTGTGTGGCAATCGGCGCAGGGTTAGTGCCGACGGGCAGGAGTTTGGCTGGCCCGCAAACACCTACTGCCTGGTGGAGGACTGGGCCCCGGAAGGCTGGCTGGACGGTGCCGATGCACTTACTGCCGAAGAAGCCCGCAACCGGATACTGAAGGAAAGCACGGTATTCGGCAAAGAAGTGGACAGCACAGCGCTTTCCCGACTGTTGTTTGGCAGGCGAAAAAGCTGAACACCAAGACCGATTTAAGCGACATCAAGAAAGGAAAAAGCAATGAAGATTGAGATTTCAGAAAAGAAACCCGAGCACTACAAGGAATACTGGCCGATGCAGTACGACATCTTTTCGCATTTTGAGTATACCTGTGGGGTACCATCGGTGATGTTTTTGATTACTACCTTGAAGGAAAACGGCAATGCAAACGCCTGTCTGCACGCATGGAGCACCTTTTCGGGGGATAAGGGCGGCTTTTTCGCCATCCTGCCGGGGCTGATGCAGCACACCCACACCTATCACAATATCCTGCGGGAGAAGGAGTTCTGCATAAACTTCTTACGCCCCGAGTATTACGATGCCTGCCAGAAGACGATTGCCGAAAACAAGGAGGAGATTGACGAGCTGGCCATTGCGGGCTTTACCGCCGAGCCCTCCAGGCTTATTAAAGCGCCGCGAATCAAGGAGGCATTCTTAAGCTACGAATGCACTTTTGAATCGGCCTGTGATCTTTCAGGCGCAGGCATCAACGCCATGGTCATCGGGCGCGTTCGCCATGCCGCGGTAGAGGAGACTAACTATATCATAGAAAACATCTGCAGCGAAGGCTCGTTTATGTTCAACATTCATTCCCCCAAAAATCCGGTTTCCGGTGAGGGAGAACAATCGGCGGTGGCAAAACTAACACTAGTAAAACCCCTAAACGAATAGTGCATTTTGTTTTAAGCAAGTTCCCAGCAGTAATAATCAGGCGTATACATTCATGCATGTGAATGTATACGCCTTTTTGAACCTGTTTTACTTCTGTGATTTATCCTCCAACTGTGCCGCGCGCTGAGCGGAGGGGGAAACAAATGCTGTTTTGTACGGGTCGTAGATAACAAACCCGGGCTTTGCGCCCTGCGGCTTTTTGATGTTGCGTATCTCGGTATAATCCACCGGCACCTGAGCCGATTCCCTTGCCTTGCTGTGGTAGGCGGCAAGCATCGCGGCCTCCTCCAGTGCCTGATTGCTGGGCGACCTGCCTTCGGTTACCAGCACGGTATGGGAACCGTGGATATTGTGGGTATGAAACCAGATATCGTTTTTCTTGGAGTCTTTGAGGGTAAGGCGGTCGTTGGAAAGGTTATTACGCCCCACCAGAATTAAAAAGCCGTCGGTAGAGCGGTAACGGTGCGGCCCTGCGGGCTTCTGCCGCTGTGCCTTGCCGCCGGTACGTCGTTTGAGGTAGCCCTGTTGCGCAAGCTCCTCCCGAATCTCGGCAAGCTCGCTCTCGCCCGATGTTCGGGAAAGCTCGTCGAGCACCGATTCCAGATACCGCAGTTCCTCTTCTCCGCTCTGAATCAGCTCGGTGAGCTTCTTTTCGGCATTCACGGCCTTGCGGTACTCCTGAAAATAGCGCTGCGCGTTCTGCTGCGGGGTAAGGGCCGGATTAAGCGCAATCTCCCACACCGGCTGCGACGGCTCGTAGTAGTTTTCCAGCTTCGCCAGGTGGTCGCCCTTCTGCAGGCGGTAGATGTTGGCGCTAAGCAGCTCTCCCTTGATGCGAAGCTCCTCACGCTTTGCACAGGTTTGCAGTTCCTCCTGCTGCAAGGCGAGCTTTCTGGCGGTACGCTCGCAGGCGTTGCCCAGCAGCTTCAGCAGGTCGTGTGAACGCTGTTTCATGCGCTCAATACGCCCGCGTTCGCTGTAAAAGGCATCCAACAGTTCAGAGAAGCTATCATATTGAACCGTCTTTAAAAATCCGTTGTATTGATCGATATCTATAAAGGAGAAATCCTTCGGCTTGCCCTCTTCATCCAGTACCGTGGTGGGGGTTGGCTGCCCGCCTCGCAGGATATCGCCGACACGCTGAAGACAGCTTTCCAGCTTCTTAAGCTGCATGGCCGTAAGGTTGTGCGTCTGCGTTTCAACACCGCCGGTGGCATAGTGTGCCATCTCGCGTGCAAGCAGCGGTGAAACACCCTCCAGCACCGAAACCAGCACCTTGGAAAGCTCGCCGCTCTTTGCATATCGGATTCCCTCGATAATCTGCCGGGGGGTATGCTCAACCAGGCTATACCGATTGCTTGAAGGCGGAAGCGCGTATTCCATACCCGGAAGTACCTGACGCACACTGGAGGTTTCGATGTCTACGCGCTTAATAGCGTCGAGTATCCGCCCATTTGAGCCGATGAGGATGATATTGGAGTGGCGACCCATAATTTCAATACAAAGGGTAACCGTTACGGTATCACCCAGCTCGTTGACCGTTTCAAAATCAAGGAACAAAACGCGGTCGAGCCCCTGCTGCCGCACGGCAATCAGCTTGCCGTTGCCGAGATTTTTGCGAAGCAGTACGCAGAACATGGGGGGCGACAGCGGGTTTTCAACGCTGACAGTTGTAAAATGAATCCGTGCGTTTGCCGCACAGGCCGACAGCAACAGCTTGGCGCTTCCGGTTCTGTGGCGCAGCACGATAATAACCTCGTCTTTGGAGGGCTTGTGTATCTTTTCGATGCGCGCACCAAGCGCGACGCTTTCAATCTCGCGCTTGATGAGGGAAAGGGTTGCTCCGTCAAGTGCCATAATTCAGTCGATGCCTCCCTAATGCCATCCTAACAGTACTCGTTAAGGGGCAGTTAAAAAAATACGGGCGTCCAGCCCGTGTATCATATTCAAAATGGCCGGTATATTGTAGGGGCGCGCATTGCGCGTCAGCAGTCTTACTGGCCGCTAAGGGAATACTGCGGGAGACCATAGGTCTTACCTACAATATTCCCTCCCGCGCTCGGAAATAATCTGCCCAGCCGTTGCAGGGGTGAACTGTTATTTTCCGCAGTACTAACGCAACCGGGATTACCGCGGAAAGGCCAATGGCCGCCCCTACATTCTTTTTACAAGTAGTTCACCGTTTCAAGCGACGCTTTGCCCAGGATAAACTCCACATCGGAGAACTGGTTCTGCAGGCGGTTTTTCAGCGACGAGACCGCAAGCATCTCTGTAGCGTAGTGCCCCGCGTCAATGAGGGTGTAGTCCATATTTTTCGCGTCGATAAACACGTTATGCTTTATATCGCCCGTTACATACGCCTCTGCTCCGGCGTTTACGGCGTTTTGCAGGTATTCGCCGCCCGAACCGCCGCACACCGCCACGGTGTGTACAACTGCGCTGCCGCGGGTATAGCGGATGCCCTTGGCGCCGAGCTTCTCCTTTACATAGGCCGCGAATTCGGTGGCGGTCATGGGGGTTTCAAGCTCGCCCACGCGCCCGATGGATACGCTGTCTCGGATAGCCTGATTTAAAAAGATATCGTAGGCGGGTTCCTCGTAGGGGTGCACCCGCTTCATGGTGGCTATAACCGACGACAAGCGGCTTTTGGGGCAGATCATCTCAATCCGGCACTCCTTCACCTCTTTGAGGATACCGGATTTACCGATAAACGGGCGTGCCTGATCGTTGGGCTTAAAGGTACCCTTGCCTGCAGTTTCAAAGGCACAGTCGGTATAGTTGCCCAGCGCACCCGCACCAGCGGCAGCCATGGCAGCCTTTACCTCGTCGGCGTTATGCTTGGGTACAAACACTACCACCTTGTAGTATTCGTCGCCCCCCGCATTCTTGAGCCCCTTTACATTCTTTAACCCAAGGGTGCGCACAAGGATATCGTTCACGCCACCATTCGCTACATCCAAGCTCGTGTGTGCACAGATTGCCGAGATGCCGTGTTTAATAAGCTTATACACCACCGGCTCGCTCTGCGCCGTTACGGCCTTGACGGGGTTGAAGATTACAGGATGATGGCTGATAATGAGCCGTGCCCCCGAGATAATTGCCTCGTTGACAACGTCGCCGGTTATATCCAGCGCCAGCATCGCCTTTGTAACCGGCTGCTCCCTGTCGCCCGCTAGCAGGCCGGAATTATCCCACTTTTCCTGCTGCTTAAAAGGGGCGATACGGTCTATATATCCATAAATCTCACCGACAGTAGCCATAGAAGTTCATGCCCTTTCTTTTCTGTTTTGCCAAAGGCATTAGTGCTCGTTTAATCCTATATCGTATATAAAGCTTGAATCTGCTCCGCGAGCAAACGTAAACGCTGGAGCTCTGGGCCGTTCTCTTCCGCCTTGCCCTGCTCAAGCCCTTGAATGGTTCGGCCTAACACCTCAAGATAGTGCTTGATATAAGCGGCAGAATCTTCATCGGTGTTGCCTTTCAGCCGCCCGATGCTTTGCAGCAGCAGATCGGGTTCAAGGCAAATGCCTGTATAGGAGGCTAGCATTACGGTGTAGTAGTGCCGCCCGATATGGATACCCTGTTCCCTAATAATATCAAATCCGTTTGTAAAAAGAAAGCGGCGAAGGTGCTCCGGGCGCGTCATGGGCTGCAGGATAAGATGAACGTCTGCAGCCTTTAGCCATGCAGCGTTATGAATAATATCGGCAATCAGCTCGCCGCCCATGCCGCAGATAATAATATCCTGCGCACAGTGTTCGGGGAGCGCCTCAAGACCGTTTGAGAGGCAAAGGCTAATCTTTTCCGTAAGGCCAAAACGTTCAACCGTTTTCCTTGCTCTGGCAAGAGGGGCGCTGTTGATGTCGCAGGCGTAGGCATAAGGCGAAATCCCGCTGCCCGTTAAATAGCAGGGCAGATATGCGTGGTCGGTGCCGATATCGGCCACCACGGCGCCCTGACGTACCATTTCAGCCGCGGTGCTCAGGCGTTTATCTAGTGAAGGCAACATGCTGTACGTCCTTCCAAAATATTTACTTTTTGTAATACAGCGGTACTATATTACCTTTCTAGCTATGCTTGCGGTAACGCATCAACCATCTTTGACGCACGGCTGGTAATAAACACTGTTATATACTGCAATCCGGTAAGAACCGCCATTGCAATCAGGTAACCGAGCTGCGTCTGTGGGAAGAACAGTATCATCAGCACGCCCGCCGCGCGCCCCAGCCCCAGCAGCATATCCTTTGTAGCCAAGAGCTCATATTTTGCCTTCGCGCCATCCGCAGTACGGTTAAAGAGCGTAAATATAACCGTAACAATCGGGTTTAACAGTATGATATTAAAAAAAGCATTGGTAATACTCATGATAATAATCGTTGTAGCGTTCAGTTTAAAAAATAACAGCCCGCTTGCTATAAAAAGCACGGTCGTGGCGGTGAGCATCCAACGGATACGGTGTTTGGGGTTCATAAAGCGGCCAATCGTCCAGTTTGCGGCTATGGTAAGCACGCTTGCAAGCAGGGTGTTAAAGCCAATCAATGCCTCGTTTTGAACGTTGGCAAACAGCAAAAGGTTTAAAAAGAAAGCGAAGGTGCCTTCACGAAGGCCCTTGATAAACTCGCACACCATGCAGTAGCGCCAGATACGGTTTTTTACTGCATTATTGAGCGCAAGCCCAAAATAGGTCTGGTGGGTTTTTGGGGGAATGGGCGGTATCTTCAATGTACTGAGCACCATCGTAATCACGGCCACCAGCAGCGAGGCGCCAAACATCACATAGTAGCCCGTCATACCCTTGAATAATGAGATGATATAGCCCGAAAACATAGGCATAATCAGTGCCACCGCACCACCGCTCATACCAAGGAACGAAATGGCGACATCACGGTTCTGCACGGTAGTAAACTCTATGAGCATCACGTTATAGGCTATCCAGTAAGCACTGCTTGCAAATGCCGAAAGTATGGCAATAGACGGCATGCCCACAGCCAGCGTTCCGGTGAACATCAAGGCAAAAAAGGTAAGGTACATGACGATATAAAGCAGAATGCCCACCCGCGAGGAGATTCTTGGGGATGTTTTTCGCATATATAAAGCGGCCAGCGGCATAGACACTGCAAAGGCCAGATAAAAGATGAAATTGTAGCGCAGGATAATGCTATTCTCACCTGTTAACCGATAAAGCAGTGTGTTGATAAATACGCCGTGCAGGTTGGTAAAGATTAAAAAACAGGTATGTACACCCGCAAACCGCAGGCAGTTTGACGAGAGGGCCGTAATGCCCAGCACATCCGCAGCTCTGGCTTTGAACCTGGTAAATGCATCGTCCATAGAGATAAGCCTTTCCTTCAAATTCAGCCTTGGCTTTTCAGGCAAGACCGCAGAAAATGGTGAGATTTTGTAATAACCCAGGTAAGTCTATTGTTTTTTTACAAAGCTAAGCCGCCCGATGCAAAAATGCCGCGGACGGTAAGCGGAAAATGTTCGGTTTTAGGCCAATATATTTATTTGTTTGCAAGGAACTCATTGATGGATTGTACCAGCTCGTCACTGTCTACTCCATGCACCTCGCAAGCCTGCTCAATGGTTTCACCTCTGGCGGAAGGGCAGCCTAAGCAGTGCATACCCATGCCAAGAAAGAACTGAGCGGTTTCGGGGTTAGCGTCTAAAACCTCGCCGATAAGTGTATCTTTTGTAATCGTCATGATTGTATTTCCTTTCTTTAATGACTTCCAACTATACCGCAACAGTATATACGGCTTAGCTATATTATAATGTGCGCTTAACGCCTTTGCAATATGCAAAACAGAAATTAATGACGCAGATGGCTCTTCTATCTCAGCCGTAAAATATCTTCCGCCGCAGAATATTCTTCTGCGGCGGAAGACGGGAGGAAGTTATAAAATGAAATAATCAAAACTTACTGAGCTCGGCAAAGCGGTCTTTCAAGCTGCTGTAGAGCGCTTTGTAAAGCCTGTGGTAATCGGTATACACCTGTACGTTTTCGGGAATAGGCTTGCTGGGGTTTTCGGGGTGAACCGCCATTGCGCACGCATCAGGAACACTTTTAAACAGCCCGGCGGCTACACCGGCCAAAATTGCAACGCCCAGTGCGGGGCCTTCCTTGGAAGAGGAGGTATAAACGCCGCAGTTGTACATATCGGCAAGCATCTGGCGCCACAGCTTGCTGGTGCCTCCGCCGCCGCAGGCGATCATCTCGTTTACCGAGCTGCCCATCTCCTGCAGGATATCGTTGCAGTCTTTGAGGGAGAATGATACGCCCTCCATTACTGCGCGGATAAGCTCGGGCTTTTTATGCATTGCCGACAAACCGAAGAATACGCCGCGGCAGTTGGGATCAAGGTGGGGGGTGCGCTCGCCCATCAGGTAGGGCAGGTACAGCAGGCGGTTGCTACCCGCAGGAACCTCGGCGGCATCCTTATCCATGAGGTAGTACGGGTCTTTTCCGGTCTGCTCAGCCTTGGTGATGTAATCTTCGCAGAAGTTATCACGGAACCATTTGAGCGAAAGCCCGGCGCCCTGGGTAACACCCATGATGTGCCAGCAGCCCGGCACCGCACAGCAGAATGTATGCACACGGCCCTTCGGGTCGATGGTAATCTTGGAGGTATGCGCAAATACAACGCCTGAGGTACCGATGGTGGTAAATGCCTTGCCGTCGGCCACAACGCCGGTGCCTACGGCGGCGGCTGCGTTATCGCCTGCGCCCGCGGCTACAACCGTGCCTTCGGCAAGGCCGGTGAGTGCGGCGGCCTGAGCGGTGATTCTGCCGCTGATATCGGGTGACTCATACACCTTTGCAAGCAGTGATGCGTCGATATCCAGCTTGTCTAAAACCTCCTGCGACCAGCAGCGGTTGGGTACATCCAACAGCTGCATGCCGCTGGCGTCGGAAACATCGGTGGCATACTCGCCGGTAAGCATAAAGCGAACATAATCCTTCGGCAGCAGGATATGCCTGCAGCGCTTGTAGTTTTCCGGCTCATTGTTGCGAACCCACAGAATCTTGGATGCGGTAAACCCGGTGAGGGCAGGGTTGGCGGTAATCTCGATTAAACGCTTGGCCCCTACCTTTTCGGTAATCTCGACGCATTCCTTGGCGGTGCGCTGGTCGCACCAGATAATCGAGGGGCGGATTACACGGTTGTTCTCATCCAGCATAACTAAGCCGTGCATCTGGCCCGAAAGCCCGATGCCCTTGATGTCGGCAGCGTTAACGCCAGACTGGGCAATTACCGCTTTGATGGTGGCAACCGAGGCCTCGTACCAATCCTCGGGGTTTTGCTCGGCCCAACCGTTATGCGGCTGGCTGAGCGGGTATTCCTGCGAGGCGGAGGCAATTACGATGCAGCTTTCGTCAAATAAAACCGTTTTGGTTGCCGAGGTACCGATATCTATACCTATCAGGTAATTCATCAGGTTTTCACCCTTTCAAATAGGATTTAAAAAGTATCCGGGCATACTGCCCGGATAAGGAAGAGGATTATAATGAAAAGAAATTAACCAAAGATAATCTCGTTGAGTACGCTCTCAAGGTATTCCTGCTTGCCGCTTTCCATCTTGGGCTCGCCGTTCTTGAGGGTGTAGGCTTCGAGCTGCTCGAGGGTAACCTTACCGTCAACAATGTCTTTACCGATGCCGGTTTTGTAGGAGGCATAACGGTTTTCAACAAACTTATCCAGTCTGCCGTCTTCGATAGCTGCAGCAGCCTTAATCAGGCCGAGAGCAAAGGCATCCATACCGCTGATATACGCAAGCGCGATATCCTCGAAGGTGAACGAACCGCGACGAACCTTGGCGTCAAAGTTTAAGCCGCCGTTGGTGAAGCCGCCCGCCTTGAGCACTTCATACATGCACAGGGTGGTGTCGTATACATTGGTGGGGAATTGGTCGGTATCCCAGCCCAGCAGGTAGTCGCCCTGGTTAGCGTCAATGGAGCCAAACACGCCGTTGATGCGTGCGGTTCTGAGCTCGTGCTGGAAGGTGTGCATAGCAAGGGTTGCATGGTTTGCTTCGATGTTCATCTTAAAGTCTTTATCAAGGCCGTATTTTCTTAAGAAGCCGATTACGGTAGCGGTATCAAAATCGTACTGATGCTTGGTGGGCTCCTTCGGCTTGGGCTCGATGTAGAAGTCGCCGGTAAAGCCCTTGGAGCGACCATACGCAACAGCCAGCTTCATCAGACGGGCCATATTGTCAAGCTCTAAGCCCATATCGGTGTTCAGCAGGGTTTCGTAGCCCTCACGGCCGCCCCAGAACACATAGCCCTTACCGCCGAGGCGGATGGTGGCGTCGATGGCGTTCTTAATCTGAGAAGCAGCATATGCAAAGCTGTCAGCGTTGCAGGAGGTACCTGCGCCGTGCATGTAGCGGGGGTTGCCAAAGCAGTTCGCAGTTCCCCACAGCAGCTTGATGCCGGTTTTCTTCATCAGGCCATCAATGTACTCTACCATTTCAAGCAGATTGGCGCGGGTTTCTTCAAAGGTGGCGCCTTCGGGAGCGATGTCAAGGTCGTGGAAGCAGAAGTATTCAATACCCAGCTTCTGCATGAACTCAAAGCCTGCGTCAGCCTTTGCCTTGGCCTGAGCCATCGGGTCGGTCTGCCCATAGGTGCGGCCCATGGTCTCGACACCGAACGGATCTCTTCCGCCCGCGCAGAGGGTGTGCCAGTAAGACATAGCAAACTTCAGGTGCTCCTTCATGGGCTTGCCCATGATGATTTGATCGGGGTTATAAAACTTAAATGCCATAGGGTTCTTGGACTTGCTACCCTCGTACTTTACGGTGGGAACAGTAGGGAAATAACTGGCCATTTCTATTTACCTCCTAAGTAAATTAAAGATTCTCATAGATTCTCTAAGATTTTTATTTCATTTTTAACGAAATACTGGTCATTATCCGGTTTCTTTCCGGTAATCAGGTAATCAAACACGATGCGTGCCGACTTGTAACCCTGCGTGAACGGCTGCTGGCAGATGGTAGCGGCTATTACGCCCTTTTTCATCATCTCCACGGTGGTGGGAACCTTATCGTGACAGACAATCTTGATTTTACCCTCCAGGCCCAGTGACTGCACCGCACGGCATGCACCGTAAACACCGCCCGCCACCACATACAGGGCGTTAATCTTCGGGTTCTCCTCCAGCATGCGCTTGGTTACGTCAAAAGCTTGAATCTCATCATCATTGGTCTCACGGAAATCGGCTACCGTAAACTTCTTGAAACGGCTGTTCATCACATTTTTAAAACCCGCGATGCGCCGTGCGTGCCCCAGCACCTTAATGGAACCGGTAAGCACTCCGATGGTTGCTGTACCCCCGGTAAGGATACCCATCATACCACAAGCGGTTTCGCCGCCCTTGAAATAATCGCTGCCAACATAGCACAAACGCCGGGTGTTCTCGATATCGCTGTTGATGGTCACAACGCAGATGCCGGAATCGGAAAGCTCGTTAATCTTGGCCGCAATCAACGGGTCGTTAATTGGGGTGAGCACCAACGCGTTTATTTTATCGGCAATCTCGTTGATAATCTCAAGCTGCCTTTTAGCCTCATAGCCTTTCATGGTCTTAACCAGAAACCTTGTGCCGTAATCAGTCAGTTCGGTTTCCGCCTGCTTGATGCCACGAAGCACATCTTCAAAGAATGCGTTACCCTCGGAGGTAAGCACAACGCCGATAACAAAAGACTTTTTCTTTGCGGCGAGCGCCTTACCGGCCACATTGGGCACATAGCCTAGCTGTTCGGCAATACCGCGTATCATCTGCTCGGTTTGCGGCTTTACCCTGCCGCGGTTGTTGAGTACACGGTCTACTGTTCCTCTGGAAACTCCGCAGATTTCTGAAATCTGTTTAATTGTAACGGGCATGCGTAGCATCACCGCTTTCCTTCAGGAGTATAGCCTTTGGTTTTGCGTGCTCAAGCACATATTCTTTGCCTATATAATAATATATAATAAATTGCTTGTCAATACTTCTCGTAAAAAAAAGATGTTAGCTCGCCGCTTAAGGCTCTATCGGCCGGCTAATAAGGCTGCTTCTAGCAGCTGATTACGATGTGCATAGGCACAAAAACCGGGAATATGCTGTACAGCATATTCCCGGTTTATTAGCGATTCTATAGGATTATATATACGAAGCGGTTATTTTTCGAGTGTGCGCTTTAAGAACTCCTTAGTGCGCTCGTTCTTGGGGTTGGTGAAGATTACATCCGGAGTATCGTCTTCCACGATAACGCCCTTATCCATAAACAGTACGCGATTGGCTACCTCGCGTGCAAAGTCCATCTCGTGCGTTACCACTACCATCGTCAGGCCGCTCTTGGCAAGGGTTTTCATTACCTTGAGCACCTCGCCCACCATCTCAGGGTCCAGGGCGCTGGTGGGTTCATCGAACAGCAGGGCGTCCGGCTCCATCGAAAGCGCGCGGGCTATGGCTACACGCTGCTTCTGCCCGCCCGAAAGCTGGGAGGGACGTGCGTTAATATATTTATCCATACCCACCAGTTCAAGGAACTTCATCGCAGTCTCGGTTGCCTGCTCTTTGCTGCGGCCAAGCACCTTGACAGGCCCCACCGTGCAGTTGCCAAGCGCCGTAAGGTTGTTAAACAGGTTAAACTGCTGGAACACCATGCCCATCTTGGTGCGGTATTCCGCGCGCGAAAGCCTGCTGGAGAGCACGTTTTCACCGTGATAGGTAATCTCGCCGGAGGTGGGATCTTCTAAAAGATTGATGCAGCGCAGCAGGGTGCTCTTACCCGAGCCGCTGGAGCCGATGATGCACACCACCTCGCCCTTGTTTACGTCAAGGCTGATGTCTTTAAGCACCTCGTTGCCGCCGAAGCTTTTCTGCAGGTGACGAATCTCAATAACCTTTTCCATCACAGCGTACCGCCTTTCACCTTGAACTCCTGCTCAGGGGTGGTCTGCGAACCGTGGATGGTGTAGGAATCGGAGCCATCCATGCGCTTTTCAACCGCCTTGAGGATGCGCGTAACCGTGAAGGTCATGATGAAGTACATAATGCAGATGATAAGGTATGCAGGGAAGTACTGGAACGTAATACCTGCAACCGTCTTACCTTGAAAGAAAAGCTCTGTAACTGCTATTACATTCAATACAGAAGTATCCTTAATGTTAATAACAAACTCGTTGCCGGTGGCGGGAAGGATATTGCGTATTACCTGAGGCATGATGATGTTGAGCATGGTTTTAATGTGTGTCATACCGATGGAATGTGCTGCTTCGAACTGGCCCTTATCCACCGATAGGATGCCGCCGCGTACAATCTCAGACATATACGCGCCAGTGTTAATAGAAACAATTAAAATACCTGCAAGAGTTGTATCCATATAAAAGCCTGCAAAGGCAGCACCGTAAAAAATAACCGTTGCCTGTACAATCATTGGGGTTCCACGAAACACCTCAATGTATGCGGTAAGGATAAAGTTAAGTATTTTAAGTACTGACCGTTTAACAGCGGAATCACGCGCACTTACCGGAATGGTGCGTACCACGCCAACAATCAGCCCTATCGCCGAACCAATAATTGTACCTGTAATAGAAATGAGTAGGGTGATACCCGCTCCCATAAGCAATAACGGCCAATAGTTTTGAACAATACTTGATGTCCATTCCCAAAAGCTCATTTCAGCTGCAGCAGAAAGTAACATTTGTGTGGCTCCTTTACTTCGGGTTTAAGCAAGTTATAATAATGCTAATGATTGATTATACCAGAAAAAGCCCTATTGAGCAACATTTTTCTATCACTCCGGCTCCGTATTACTCCATTTTTAACATCTGTAATCGTGGTAATCACAATCATTTAAAAGGGAGGGCATTTTTGCCCTCCCTGCATGATTTAGACCTTTTGAATTATTGCTGTGTAGGCTGATTCTTAATTGCGGCATCCATAATCTGCTTTCTCTGGTCTTCAGAGATACCAGCTAGCGCCTCGTTGATGCTCTTGGCTAGAGGGCTACCCTTCTTTAAGCCTACCGCAACGGCTACATCCTCATCAGAGGCTTCAAAGCCAGTGGTAAATTCAACCATGGCAAAGTTGGAATTAGCGGCACAAGCAGAAACACCTTCCGGCTTTTCAGAAACATAACCGTCGATGCTGCCAGATTCCAGCGCAACACGCATGGTGGGGAAATCATCCTTGGCGGCCTGTTTCTGCACACCTTGAATCTGATCAATTACAGTATAGTGAAAGGTATTTAGCTGTGCAGTGATTTTGGCGCCCTTAAAGTCTTGGATGCTCTTCGCGCCCTCGTAGGGGCCGCCCTTCTTCACTACCATTACAAGGTCTGACTTATAATAATTATCAGTAAAATCAATGGTTTTCTTTCTTTCGGCTGTAGGAGACATACCGGCGATAATTGCATCTATGGTGCCGGACTGAACTGCGGGGGGAAGGCCATCCCACGCTGTTTTAACGATTACAAGCTTTTTACCGAGTTTCTGGGCGATAATCTTGGCAATCTCTACGTCGTATCCCCCGGCGTAACCGCCGCCCTGAATAGCTACCGCACCGTTGGAATCGTTGGTCTGTGTCCAGTTAAACGGAGCGTAGCCGCACTCCATACCTACTTTGAATTCTCCGCCGTTAGAGCCAGCGCAGGAGGTTGCGAAGACCATTGTTGTAAACAGCATAACAGCTACAACTAAGATACTAATAATCTTTTTCATCAAAAACATCCTTTCTTATGTACTTATAACGATCAGGAACAGTGAAAGGTTGTATTTACGCCTGGTTGCCAAGTACTCCGCACTATCCAAAACCGGAATAAGCATTACTCTCATCCTCAACAGAAAACTTCCTCATCCGTTCTCTGCGAATCTATTTTTTTATTTTCCCTCAAACCTATGCAATTGTCAAGGAAAACACGATTTTTCGTAATAATTATTTAAAACTTTTAAGTGATAGCATGCTGCTTTAGCTAAGTGTATGATGAATTGAACACAGTAAGCCTTTAATTTTCCAAAATTAATGACGAAATTAACCATTCGTGATAGAATTAATTAACTCATTAAGTAGGTGATTTTGTTACAGAGATTAATATAGTATAGTCTATAATATACTATATAAATTAAATGCTGAGGTTATTTCTCTGTGGAAAGAAGGATTAAAGGAATGGCAGACATTATTATACTGGGCTGCGGGCCTGCCGGGATTTCGGCGGCCGCCTATGCCGTGCGCGGAGGGCTGACCGTGACGGTTATCGGCAAGGACGGCGGTTCGCTTCAAAAGGCCGATAAAATTGAAAACTACTATGGTTTTTCACAGCCGATTTCAGGGGAAGAGTTAATTGCCGCCGGAATAGAGCAGGCACGGCGTCTGGGGGCGGAGATACTCACCGACGAGGTGCTGGGCATCGACTTTGACGGCGAGCAGTACACGGTAACCGCCAAGAACGAAGTCTATCGTGCGCCCTGTGTTATTCTTGCTACCGGTTCGGCCAGAAGGGCACCAAACATCCCTAGGCTAAAAGAGTATGAGGGCAAGGGGGTTAGCTACTGTGCGGTATGTGATGCTTTCTTCTATCGCGGCAAGGATGTGGCCGTGCTAGGCAGCGGCGAATATGCTTTACATGAGGCGATGGAGCTTTTGCCTGTGGTTCGTTCTGTTACTCTGCTAACCAATGGAACGGATCCCAGCATAAAGCTGCCGCCCGAGATAAAGCTCGCAGACCAACCAATCGCTGCCTTTGAGGGGGAAGGCGTGTTGCAAACTGTGCGGTTTAAAAACAGTGAGAGCCTTGCAGTAAGCGGCGTGTTTGTCGCCCTAGGTGTTGCGGGCAGCAGCGACCTTGCGCGCAAGCTGGGTGCCGAGATTAACGGCACCTCAGTGGTGGTGGATGCGGATATGCAAACCGCACTGCCCGGGCTGTTTGCGGCTGGCGACTGTACCGGCGGGCTGCTTCAGGTATCCAAGGCCGTATACGAGGGTGCGAAAGCCGGAACCTCAGCAATTAAATATATTAGAGCTTTAAAAACAAAATAGGAAGTGTTGATAAAAACGATAAAACGTTTTTTTATGGCTCTGTTTTGCTTATCTTCATTTCGCATTTTACATGCCTACACTGTTTTATCTCTGTTCCCGTGAATAGAGCGCTGAATGCCGTGTTCGCAGCCTTGCGGGCATAAATTAAGAACGCTAATGTTGACACTCATCGTTTCAATATTAGCGTTCTTATATGGTGCGAACTATTCACACAAGTCCCAATTGACCCGGCCTAAGTTTTAAAGACAAAGAAAACATCAAGTTTTCGTTATTTATTGCAGCTTTGCTCTGAATTAAGCCCAGTTGCGTTCATTTCAGCATTTCGATGCCATTGGCTTTTACCATAAGATTGCAGCGGCTCTAATTAATGCTTTAAGCAACGTGGCCGCTAAACGAAGCCGGGGTCCGATAGCCGTTCCCGGTGTGCAGCCGCTTCCGGTGATAATAAACCTCTATGTACCAAAAGACCGCCACCTTCGCTTCTTCACGGGTTCGGAAATGCTGGTCGTTCAGCCATTCCTGCTTGAGCTTGCCCCAAAAGCTTTCCATGGGAGCATTATCCCAGCAGTTGCCCTTCCGGCTCATCGAGCACTTGAATTCATGCTTTTTAAGCAGCCTCTGATATTGCTTGCTGCAATATTGGCTGCCCCGGTCACTGTGCAAAATCACACCCTTGGGGCTGCCGCGCTTCCTTCTGGCGTTTGCAAAGCATCTTATGACAAGCGCCTTCGTCATCCGGGCGTCCATAGCCCAGCCGACGATTTCCTTGCCTCATAAATCCATAATCCCCGCCAGATACAGCCAGCCTTCATCCGTTGCGATGTAGGTAATATCGCTTACCCACGCCGTGTTTATCTTATCAAATTTAAATGTGCGCTCGTATTTATCCCGCAGCTTTTCGGTTTTGAGGTTTATTCGCTC
>NZ_FNID01000070.1 GCF_900103835.1 Acetanaerobacterium elongatum
TTGTTTTTCACAGTCGGAACCGTATCCGGGCTTGACCATGCAAAAGAGCCGTCTCCGCTTCCCCCCATGAGAGCGGCAGCAGAAAGATGCTGGCCGTAGGTGAGTTCACCGGCTGTCGGAAACACAACGGCTGGGGGCTGTACCTTCGAGATTACAATATTTACGCTTTTTTCAGCCTCTAAATAATGGATATCCCCTGACTTGGTGACGGTTATTGTTGCCGGTCCTGCCTTTTGGGCCGTCACTGATCCGTCTGGATTAAACGACAAAGCATCACCCGGAGTAACCTTGTAGCTGAGGTTACCTGTTCCATTGCCACCACTAACATCAATGTTGAAATTATCGTGATATTTAATGCCCTCCGGAATCTTAATAACTAAATCATCGGATTGGTTAATTTTCGCTACTTCATAATTATTTATCGATGTAATATCTGTTAAATAATAGCTATCAAAAGTAGCATCTTGTTTATATTCGGCTGTAAGCGTTTGCGTTCCTCCAGGTACATTAGTCCATTCATATGTGGCTATTCCATAAGCTGGCAGTTCATCGCTGCGCGTAACAGAGGTTTGCCCAATAATAATGCCATTTGCTTTAAATACGATAGTTCCCTGGGGAAGTGTTTGGGAAAGCCCTTTTACCACTACGCCAAGCCTAATGGTTTCAAGGGCTTTGGCACCATCTTCTGGGTCGGCTACAAATCGAAAAAATTCAAGCTGCTTTTGGGAGTTTAAATATACTCCGGCATCCAATTTGGCTCCCTTTCCGCCAATAGTGCCGGTAATGTATTTGGCAGTTGCATTCGTGCCTTTACCGAGCATACTTACCATAGCACCATCGTTAACCTCTAAGCTCCCGCCGGTTGAATTTCCATCTCCTGAACCGATATCATACCCGCTTAATGAAAAACAAACTACATATGTATCTTTTCCTCCGCCAATCTTGACAGTACCACCCGAGGCGTTCAATCCACCACCAATGCCTGCGCCATTCGTTGTACCTTCCGCTATGATTTGACCACCTAGAATGGTAATATTTCCGGCTGTGCAGTTTGATCCTCCACCTATACCAGACCCATTTACACCTCCTGAAGCAGATAAACTGCCCGTGCTGCCTTCTACAATTTTTAAAACTGCCCCTATGGGAACCTGTAAGCCTGCACAATTCTCGCCACTTGCAAGCGTATTGCTTCCTGTTAATGCAAGGTTAACCGTCGCACCGGTCATATCAAAGGCACAACTATTTGGAATCCCACTTACATCAATAGAGGCATCGCTTAACGTTATATCTGCAGTAATCGCATTACTTATCTTAATATGGTTTGAAGCGGTTTCTCCCAAGATGCAATAACTGCCGGCCTCGTTGATGTTAACAGTATTACCCGAAAAGGTGTAACCGCTTCCTTTATACCAACCGGTTCCGGGAGCAGACATATCTATAACGCCATTGTACTTTCTATTATAATAATAGATACCGGAGCTCTGCCCTGCACCTTCACCGCCAATTATGCCCATAATATATTGGGTGGACGAATTTGTACCCCGTGCAAGCAGATTCAAGGTTGCACCGTCATCCAGCTTTAGGGTTCCTCCATTAGTAGTTGTAAGGTATGTAAACTTATGTCCGGCACCGATATCTTTTGTGTCGTCCATATAAAAGACCATTCCTTTCTGCGAAAGGCACCAACAAGACATGAAACGGAGTTGGTGCAACTCGCAGTCAAAATAAAACTCTGCTATAC
>NZ_FNID01000040.1 GCF_900103835.1 Acetanaerobacterium elongatum
TTCGGTGGTATGCTTACCATCATGTGTATATGGTCGCGGCATGCCTGTGCCTCTATTATTTCCACCCCTTTTTGTTCGCATAATTTCCTAAGTATCTGCCCTATATCCACCTTGATTTGTCCATATATTTCTTGTCGTCTATACTTCGGTGCAAATACTATATGATATTTACATCTCCATTTCGAATGTGTTAAACTATTTATGTCATCCATTGACATGTCCTCCTTTGTTTTTTGATGCGGTTGGTGAACCTTCATCATTCTATCACTGGAGGACCTCTTTTCGCTATAAGCGTTCTAATTCCACCAGCAGAGCTGGTGGTTTTTTGCGCTGAAGCTACAACCAAAAAGAAACCGCCCCGAAGAGCGGTTTCTTTATATAATGGGAGGGATCTCTCATGTTAGCAGTGTATTACAGCAGGTTCATTTACCGTAGTATGCCTTCGTATAGATTTCCGAGATCTCTTTGACCAATGGGTAACGGGGGTTTGCGGTAGTGCACTGGTCTTCAAATGCTCTGTCGGAGAGCTGCGGCAGAGTTGCGAAGAACTTCTTCTCGTCTACACCGCAATCCTTGATGCTGGCCGGCATATTCAGCGACTTCATCAGGTCACGGATAGCTTTTATAAGACTTGCAACACCCTGCTCGGTAGTAGCCGCAGGCAGCCCCAGATGCTTTGCAATCTCGGCATATTTTTCATTTGCAACAAACTTCTCATATTTGGGGAAGGTTACAAACTTGGTGGGGAGCTGTGCATTATAATCAATCACATACGGCAGCAGAACTGCGTTGGCACGCCCGTGCGGGATGTGGTATTCACCGCCAAGCTTATGTGCCATAGAGTGGTTCAGGCCTAAGAAGGCGTTGGTAAAGGCCATACCGGCGATGCAGGAAGCGTTATGCATCTTTTCGCGGGCTACAAAATCCTGTGCGCCATTGTTGTAGGAACGCGGGAGATAGTTAAACACCAGTTCAATCGCCTTCATTGCAAGGCCGTCGGTGTAATCGGAGGCCAGAACCGAAACATACGCTTCAATTGCGTGCGTGAGTACATCCATACCGGTATCGGCCGTGATAGACTTTGGCATGGTAACCACAAACTGCGGATCGATAATCGCCACGTCTGGGGTTAATTCATAATCGGCCAGCGGATATTTGATATTACCGTTCTGCTTGTCGGTGATAACCGAGAAAGCGGTTACTTCACTGCCCGTACCGGAGGTGGTGGGGATTGCAACGAACTGTGTTTTCTTTCCGAGCCTCGGGAAAGCAAAGGTTCTCTTGCGGATATCAAGGTACTTCATCCTTAACCCGCCGAAGGAGGTATCGGGGTGCTCATAGAACAGCCACATACCTTTTGCCGCATCTATGGCCGAACCTCCGCCAAGTGCGATGATAACGTCGGGTTTAAAGTTGTTCATCGCCTCAACGCCGCGCATAATGGTTTCAACAGAAGGATCCGGCTCAACATCCGAGTAGATTTCGCTGTGGCAGTACTCCTGACGCTTTCTGAGGTAGTAAAGCACCTTATCCACATAACCAAGGGTCACCATCGTGGGGTCGGTTACGATAAATGCGCGCGTGATATCAGGCATCTTCTCAAGGTATTGAACTGCGTCGGCCTCGAAGTAGATCTTGGGCGGTACCTTAAACCACTGCATGTTGACTCTCCTCTGTGCAAGGCGCTTTTTGTTGATAAGGTTTACGGAGGAAACGTTGGATGTGGTGGAGTTTCTGCCGAATGAACCGCAGCCCAGTGTAAGCGACGGGGTGTTGGTGTTGTAGATATCGCCGATTGCTCCCTGCGACGAAGGCGAGTTGGCAATTACACGGCCAACCTTCATGGCCTCGCCGTATTCACGTATTGTCTCTTCATTGCCAGAATGGATAACCGCCGAGTGGCCGAGGCCGCCCATCTTAAGCATCTTTAAGGCCTTTTCAAAGCCTTCTTCTTTAGAGTTCACTACAAAGTATGCAAGGATTGGGGAAAGCTTTTCTCTGGAAAGCGGATATTCCGGGCCTACATCGGCAAGCCTTGCGATTAAAATCTTTGTGTTATCCGGTACCGTAACCCCAGCCTGTTTTGCAATCCACGCCGCAGGCTTACCCACAATGTCGGGGTTGACCGCCTGTTTCTGGGGGTTAATAGCGTAGTCGGAAACCTTTTTGATTTCCTCTTCATTTAAGAAGTAGCAGGCATTGGTCTTCATGTATTTTTCGAAGGGCTCCTGAATCTCTTTATCAACGATAACTGCCTGCTCAGAGGCACAGATCATGCCGTTATCAAAGGTTTTGGAAAGCATGAGGTCTGTGCAGGCTCTTTCGAGGTTTGCGGTTTTATCAATATAGCAGGGTACGTTACCGGGGCCTACTCCCAACGCGGGCTTACCGGCACTGTATGCCGAGCGTACCATACCGGAGCCGCCGGTGGCAAGGATTAACGAAACACCGTTGTGGTTCATAAGCAGGTTGGTTGCTTCGATGGATGGGGTTTCAATCCACTGAATACAGTATTTCGGGGCACCTGCCTTAATGGCGGCATCGCGCACCACCCGTGCGGCCTCAGCCGAACACTTCTGCGAAGAAGGATGGAATGCGAAGATGATGGGGTTACGGGTTTTAGCACAGATAAGTGACTTAAAGAGCGTGGTAGAGGTGGGGTTGGTAACCGGTGTTACACCCGCAACCACGCCTACCGGCTCGGCTACCTCAACATAACCTTCCATATCGTTGTCGTCTACAATACCAACCGTTTTCTGATACTTAATGGAATGCCATACATATTCGGTGGCAAACATATTCTTAATAATCTTGTCTTCATACACACCGCGCCCGGTTTCTTCTACCGCAAGCTTTGCAAGGCGCATGTGCTCCTCCTGGCCTGCAAGAGCCATCTCGTGCACTATTTCATCCACCTGCTCCTGTGTAAGGTGCATGTATTCGCCGAGTGCCTCCTGTGCATTGTTTACAAGCTCGTCGATCATTTTGCCGATATCGGAAACCTCTTGTTTTGCTTTTTCTGCAGCAGCCATGTGAATACCTCCCTAATTCTTTATTCGATGAACTTTCAGTTGTTTTTCTTACACCATTATTTTATGTTAAAACTTTAACAATGTCAATAGATGTTCGTTAATTTTTTAACAGTCTTTTTGTTACAAGTTGCTGAGATTCATGCAGGTTTTTTTGTTGCTTTTTACATGGTTTTTAGTGCGTCAGATAAATTTATTATGCTCTAAAAAAACCAACAAATGTACTGCCTCAGGATACGCGACACAGTTTAGTATAATAAATTTACCATTGCAGATACTGTTTACAGCACCTCAAATGTAAAGAAGGTACTCTACTGCCAAAAGGCTGTATCACAATTAACATTACGTTTACGCCGGAAAGGAGATAATAAATGATTGTAGTGTTCTTTAGAACCATTCTGCTCTATATGTTGATTATTTTCTCTCTACGGCTTATGGGAAAGCGCCAGCTTGGGGAGCTTCAACCCTCAGAACTGGTAGTAACAATATTAATCTCAAACATCGCATCCTTGCCCATAGAGGATACCAACATCCCTCTGCTGGCTGGCGCAGTGCCAATATTAACGTTGGTTTCGTTTGAAATTATTATTTCAGCCATCAGCTTAAAGAATATTAAGTTCAGAAACTTTATTTCCGGCAACACCAAGGTAATAATTAAAGACGGGCAGATAGACCAAGCTGCCATGCGCGATCTGCGTTTTTCAGTAGACGACCTGATGGAGGAGCTTCGCGGGAAGGATGTATTTGATGTGCGGGACGTTCAGGTGGCAATAGTTGAAACCAGCGGAACAGTTAGTATCTATTTAAAACCTGACAAGCAACCGGTTACCGCCCAGCAGATGAATATCAAAACACAAAATGTCTCTCCCCCGGTTGTGGTGGTAAGCGACGGCGATATAATAAAACAAGGTCTTGAATTCTGTGGGGTGAATCGCAAATGGTTGGACAGTTACCTCAAACGCAATAATTATAAGCTGGATGAGATATTCATTATGACACTGGATTCATCAAAAAGTGCTTACATTATACCAAAGCAGAAGGAGCTAAAAAAGGCTTGAAGCGGTTAGTTATTGCACTGGGGATTATCGGAGCAATCGCTGCGATTGCCATCATTTCGTTGCTTATGCTATGGAGCACCTGTAATGCCATAACAGAGCAAGCCGAAAGCATCTGCAAAAGTCTTGACGAGAAGAACATTGATAACGCCAACCGACAGTCACAGCAGCTTGAGGATTACTGGGAGGAACACAGAGGGGTGCTCTCGTTTTTCTTTCGGCGCTACCAGATTTCTGAAATATCAATCTCCATAACAATGGTAAGAGGACTTTTGCAATATAATGACACCGCACTGGCCGGGGCATTTTGCCAACAGATATCTCATCGCATCAATGAGTTCTGGAAGGGAGAACTACCGCTGCCCGGGAGCATACTATAAAACATAAACGGTATTTCTTGAAAAGGAAAAGAACAGCCCGAAGGCTGTTCACCGTTTATCCATCATTGTTTTAAGCTCTTTCATAAAGGTTGTCAAATCGCCGAACTGGCGGTATACCGAAGCGAATCGCACATAGGCTACTTCATCAATCTGTCGCAGCTTATCCATGGCAAGCTCGCCGATTTTTTCGGTGGTAACCTCTCTATCAAGCGAATTCTGCAGGGTAGCTTCAATATCATTAACCGCTTTTTCAATCATCTCGATAGATACCGTACGCTTTTCACACGCGCGAAGAAAACTGTTAATTATCTTATCGCGGTCGAACGGTTCACGGGATCTATCCTTTTTAATAACGATAAGCGGTAAGGTTTCTATTACTTCATAGGTAGTAAAACGTTTGGCGCATTTTAAGCACTCCCGGCGACGTCTTATGCTCTTGCCTTCATCGGTTGGCCTAGAATCGATAACCTTGCTTTCTTCATAGGAGCAAAATGGGCATCTCATGGCTTAAACCTCCGCATTTCCAATGCTACCTAATATTTTATAATATAATAACACATTTTAACACATTTAACAACTTAAAAATGTACGAATGTGTTGAATTCATCAGCTTTTTATATGGAAGGGCGTATGCGTTGGCTGCCTAAACCCAATCGCATTTTTAAAAAAGCAGTGCCATATAGTCTTCCACCACATCTGCAACCGTTATAGGCGTTACCCGCCCGCGCCGCAGTGCTGAAACAAGCGACTCTACCACAGTACGATCGGTGGAAATATCAAGAATCGTGGTACTCTCTTCCCCGCTGTCTGCTATTTTGGTAACCGAGACACCGTATGTAACAATAGGGGCCCCACCTAATTCAATGATGGCCGGGTTCACCTCACTTTCAACGACGTTGTAGGTGATTTTCATGTCCTCCGTCAGTTGATTCTCCAACTTGTCCAGGAAAACTACTCCTTGCACGTTTCTCTCTCCTTTCATATCATAAAAGCGAATTACTCTTATTTTATCGAAAGCAGTTAGAAATTAAAAGGAAAACCATCCAACATTATCAAGCGACATTCGACATTTTTCGCAACAACTAAATCATTATCAAAAACTCGTTTTAGCCTTATGTCAACTTTTTGAGACTATATTGTCGATTTTTGTCGGGCTATTTATCTATTTCACCTAATTTTACTAAATATTTTAGTGAAGAAAGCAACTCGTCACTGTTTGTGAAATTTTCCCTATACAATTCTATAATGATACAATTATCAAAGTTAAAACGACGTAAGCTGACAAGTAATTGAACAATATCTAGTGTACCTTTGCCTATAGGCATACAGTCCTGACACATATTGTTGTCACTGAGGTGCACATGGATGATTTGTTCCCCCATGGCATTGAGCATCTCCTCAAGGTTTTCACCGGCGCGCACCACCTGCTTGGTATCAAGCACAAAGCACACCTTATTGCCTAATGACTTTTTCATCTGTGCAATGAACGCTGCAGAGTAGGAGCGGCAGCGCACAACATTTTCTTGAGCTACGTTTACCCCATAGCTCTGCCCCAGCTCATAGAGCTTTGCATACCGTTCAAAATATATCTCTGGGGGGAGCTGTCCTTCCCTTCTGTCTCCATGAAATACAAAGATATCGCACCCCAGCAGGTTACAGATTTCAAAATACGGTTTGTAGAATTCCAGGGCGTCGGCAAAACGGCGCGGGTAGTCGGTAAACATCATAAATGGCTCAAAACCACAGGTAAACGGATGGATGGATATCACCTTGGTTCCGTAAGCGTCACCCTGCTCCCGTATTGCGCGGATATAGCCTTTATCAAGCTCTGAGAAGGTGTTTAAAAAAATCTCTACGGCCTTCACACCGTTTTTGCAGTAATATTCAAAGGTTTTCTCTGTTTCCTGCGGATAAAGGCAGGCAGTGGAAAGCCCGTAAAGCATGAAATCACGACCTGTTCTGCTGAAAATAGCATTTATATAACTTGTTTATTACTAAGATTATATTGCGTTAGTGGTGGATTGTCCAGTTAAAAAGTCAAAAAGAGCATACCCGGTAAAGGTATGCTCTTTGTTGTATATTTGAATCTCAGGAGCCGAGATAGGCCTTTTGAATGGCCGAGTCATTTTTAAGTTCCTGCGCCGAGCCCTCTTTTACAATGTGTCCGGTTTCGAGCACATAGGCACGGTCGGCAATTGAAAGCGCCATATTGGCGTTCTGCTCCACCAACAGAACCGTAACACCGCTAGCATTTACATCCTTAACAATCTTAAAGATTTCCTGAACAAGAATTGGCGACAAACCCATGGATGGCTCATCCAGCAGCATCATTTTGGGTTTGGCCATAATGGCACGGCTGATAGCAAGCATCTGCTGTTCGCCGCCCGAAAGGGTACCCGCTAGCTGTGACTTTCTTTCCTTCAGGCGCGGAAAGGTGGTAAACACTCTTTCGTAATCTGCATCTATTGCAGCCTTGCCGTCATTTCGGATATAGGCGCCCATCTGCAGGTTTTCCATAACCGTCAGGCCCGAGAAGATTCGCCGTCCCTCCGGAACATGAGCAAGCCCCAGCTGCAGGATGCGATGCGGTTCTATAGTTTTCAGGTTCTTTTCTAAAAAAGTAATCTCTCCGGCCTTGCTTTTGATCATGCCGGTTATTGTTTGCAGGATTGTCGTTTTTCCGGCACCGTTGGCACCGATTAGTGTAACAATCTCGCCCTGTTTTACTTCAAAGTTCACGCCGTGGATGGCATGGATAGAGCCGTAATATACCTCTAAATTCTCAACCTTCAGCATGATTGTAACCGTTCCTTCCCTGAAAATATGAAAGTGTTTCTTCCATATTATTCGTTCTCGCCCTTGCCAAGATATGCGGCGATAACCTTCTCGTTATTCTTGATCTCTTCCGGCGTACCCTTTGCAATAACGCTGCCGTAATCAAGTACGATAATCTTCTCGCAGATGCCCATTACAAGGTGCATATCATGCTCTATCAGCAGGATGGCTATCTGGAACTTATCGCGTACAAAGCGTATGGTTTCCATCAGCTCCGCTGTTTCGGTGTCGTTCATGCCGGCGGCAGGCTCGTCCAGCAGCAGCAGCTTGGGTGAGGTGGCAAGCGCACGCACAATCTCCAGCTTGCGCTGCTGCCCGTAAGGAAGGTTAGAGGCGATGGTATCTGCCTTGCCCTCCAGCCCGAAAACGGCCAACAGTTCACGCGCCTTCTGCTCATACTGTGCTTCTTCACGCCAGTAGGCCGGAAGACGGAGGATACCCTTTAAGCAGGAATACTTCATATGAACATCAAAGCCAACCATTACGTTTTCCAGCACTGTCATATTTTTAAACAGGCGGATATTCTGGAAGGTACGGGCGATACCGCTTTTGGTAACAAGGTAGGTTTTCTGCCCTACAATATTCTCACCATCCAGCGTTATGGTGCCGCTTGTTGGGGAATATACATCGGTTAGAAGATTAAAAACAGTGGTTTTACCGGCGCCGTTAGGGCCGATAAGACCGACTATCTGCGACTGGTCTACCGTTATGCGCACATCGCTTAGCGCCTTTAAGCCACCGAAGGTAATACCAAGATTTCTTACTTTTAACAGTGCCACCGCTTAACCCTCCTTCGACTTACTCTTTGCTTTGGGTACCCGTTTCATGAGCTTATCCAACAACCTTGTAAGCGAGAACTCATAGGTGCCAAGCAGGCCGGAGGGCTTGAAGATCATCATGACAATAAGCAGTAGCGAGTAGATAAGCATACGGTAATCGGAGAATGCACGCAGCGCCTCCGGCAGCGCGGTAAGTACCGTAGCCGCAAGGATAGAGCCTGTGAAGCTGCCCATACCGCCCAGCACAACCATAACAAGAATTTCAATGGAACGCATAAAACCGAAGTTTGATGGATCCAGAATAGTGATATAGTGCGCATACAGCCCGCCCGCAATGCCCGCAAAGAAGGCGGAAACGGTGAAGCCCAATATCTTATAGTAGGTTGTGTTGATTCCGCAGGATTCGGCTGCGATTTCATCATCACGAATAGACTTAATGGCTCGGCCCTGACGGGAACGTATAAATGAATACAAAACGAAGAGGACAAGCACCATAATCCAGAATACTATCGCAAAATAGGAGGCAGTATCGTCTGTTGGGGTGGGGATGTTCTTAAGCCCCTGCCCGCCCCCGGTAAAGCCGAGGTTCAGGATAACCACACGGATAATCTCGGCAAAGCCAAGGGTGATAATGGCCAGGTAATCCCCGCGCAGGCGCAGCGCCGGAATGCCGATGGCAATGCCGAATATGGCCGCAACCAATCCGCCTACCAAGAGCGAGATTAAGAAGCGCACCATCAGCGGAATGCCCTCGGGCATATTCATGGTAAACAACGCCGCCGCATATGCACCCACCGACATAAAGCCGGCATGGCCAAGAACCAGCTGCCCCAGAAATCCCGTGGAAAGGTTCAAACTTGCCGCAAGGATAATGTTAATACCTACTGTTACAAGAATGCCGCTGTAGTAGCTGTCGATAATTCCGGCAAGCATAAGCCCCCACAAAATAAAGAAAAGAACGACAACGGCAATGATATTGATGATATAGGACCTTAAATTCTTTCTCATTGCACCCACCCTTACACCTTTTCTTTAACATTCTTGCCAAGCAGGCCGGAGGGTTTGAACAGCAGCACCAAAATCAGAATGCCGAATACTACGGCATCCGCCAAAGTGGAGGAGATATAGCCCTTGGTAAGGCTTTCGGCAATACCCATGATTACACCGCCAAGAATGGCACCGGGTATGCTGCCGATACCGCCCAAAACTGCTGCGATAAAGGCCTTTAAGCCCAGCATAACACCCATGTATGGGTCTACCAGCGGATAGGTGGAGCTGTAGAATACCGAAGCAACCGCAGCTAAGCCGGAGCCAATCGCAAATGTTACGGATATGGTCGTATTTATGTTAATACCCATCAGCTGGGCGGCCGCAGTATCCTCTGAAACGGCGCGCATCGCCTTGCCAATCTTTGTTTTTTGTACAAAGAACCAAAGAACAAACATCAGTACCAATGAGATTGTTATCGTCAACAACGTATTAAAGCTAATCGGCTTATCGCCTATGGAAAACGCGACGCCGCTAAAGCTGTTGGGGAACGGGCGCTTGTTAGAAGAAAATATCAGCAAAAACAGGTTTTCTAAGAACAAGCTCATACCGATGGCTGTAATGAGTGCAGACATTCTGGAAGAATTTCTGAGGGGCTTGTATGCCACCCTTTCAATCAGAACGCCTAAAATTACGCAGAACACAACCGAAACCAGCAGAGCTACCCAAATGTTCAAATTCATAGAGCCAACGGCAAGTAGCGCGATATACGCGCCCACCATAATGATGTCGCCGTGCGCAAAGTTAATAAGCTTGGCAATGCCGTACACCATTGTGTAGCCAAGCGCTACCAGAGCATAGATGCTCCCAACCTGAAGCCCGTTAATCAGTTGGTAGATAAAGTCCATAGTCTTCCTCCTCCGGGCATGATCAAATTTCCTACATCAAATAATTACAACTCGTCCGCCGCATTCCCCGCGGCGGACGGTTGTAACCTTAAATTGCTTTTTAGATTACTGTGCGGTGATTTTTGAATCAAGTGTGTAAGCGCCGTTTACAACCTTAATGATTGCAACACTCTTTACAGGGTCGCCGGTTCCTTTGTAGCTGATATGGCCGGTAACGCCCTCGTAATCGGAGGCAGCCAGTGCATCAATTATTGCCTGCTTATCGGTTTTGCCTGCCTTCTGAATGGCGGCAAGCAGAATCTTCGCGGAATCGTAGCCGAGTGCGGCGAAGGCGTTAGGATCTTCGTTGTACTTTTTCTTATAGTCGGTAAGGAACTTCTGAACAACCTCAGACTTGTCCTCGGTGGAGTAATGGTTGCAGAAGTATGCCCCTTCTACAACGGCAAGGTTGCTCTTATCTAGTGCGCCGAGTACCCCGTCCCAACCGTCGGTGCCAAGCATGGTAGCCTTAATGCCAACCTCTTTGGCCTGAGTGGCAATAAGGGCAATGGTGTTATAGTAAGACGGGATGAAAAGTGCATCGGGAGTGCTCTGGTTAATTTTGGTGAGCTGTGCCTTAAAGTCGGTATCGCCCTTGCCGAAGCCTTCGTAAGCAACTACCTTTGCACCTAAAGCTTCAACCTTTGCCTTAAAAGCTTCCGCGCAGCCCTTGGAGTAGTCGTCGGAGGTATCGTACAGTACAGCTACATTCTTAGCACTCAGGTTCTGTGTGGCATATGTAGCCATGGTTTCGCCCTGATACGGGTCAAGGAAGCAGGCGCGGAACATATTTTTACCGTAGGTGGTTACATCCTTGGCGGTGGCGGTAGCGGTAATCATAGGCATATTATCTTTTGCAGCCTTCTGAGCAACACTGATGGTGGGCTTGCTGGTAACGTCGCCAATGATGGCAACTACCTTCTGGCTTGAAAGCTTGTTATAGGCGTTTACCGCTTTTACGGGGTCGCCCTCTTCATCCTGTTCAATGAAATCAATCTTCTTGCCAAGCACGCCGCCGGCAGCATTAATCTCTTCAATAGCAAGCTTTGCACCATTGCTGGCCGCTTTGCCGTAAACCGAAACATCACCGGTTAGCGGGGCAATACCACCGATTTTAATGGTGTTGCCGGACGACTGTGCGCAACCGGCAAAAGCAAGTGTGGCAGTGGCGCACGCTAAAACTACCGCGAGACCTTTTTTAAAGCTCATGTTCTTTTCCTCCATTCAATATACATTTTTAAAAACAGGAAAACCGATATAAGAAGCGGCCCCCTGCATCTAACCTGAATATGTTTAACTAAAACTATGCAGTCATCATGTGAATTTGATTTTTTTATTATAATCCATCTTAGTTTGTTTTTCAATGAAAAAGCTTAAAAATGGCTGTAATTTTATAATTTCTGAAAGTTTGCTATTAAGGCCACAGGTTTTGAAAACCTGTTAAAGTGAAAGATTAAGTATTACAATCCTGCATTTAAGAACTTTAGCAGCCATTCTGTAACAAAAACAGCTGCACAGGCGAATATGGCAACCGTTAGCAGGCTTTTCTCGCGCCATGCGAGAATTACTGCTACCAAAAGCCCTGCAACCGCCGACCACACCGAGGCGGTTGCGGTAAATATTGCCGGAATTGTCATTGCCGTAAGGACAGCATAGGGCATATAGAACAGGAATGATTTGATAAACCGGCTTTGTATCTTCTTTTTAAAGATCACCAGCGGCAGCATTCTGATTAAATAGGTGACTCCCGCCATCAGCACAACATAAACCCAAAACTGGCCGCTCATTCGCCCTGCACCTCCTCAATGGGAAACAGTGCCGCCCCCACTGCTGCCGCAATAAGGGTGCAGAGGATGATTGCAAAGCCGCTTGAGATATGGTTTAAAACTGGTACCCATGCAAATATACAGCTAAAAAGTGCAGAGATGATTACCACCAGACGCACAGCACGCAGCTTTTTGGCAGGCGGCAACACAATAGCAATAAACATCCCATAGATGGCAAGCCCCAGCGCGCTGCGTACGGAGGCCGGAAGAAGCGAGCTTGCCGCAGCCCCGATAAAGGTGCCCAGCACCCACCCTATATAGGGTGCCGTCATCAGCCCATACATATACCGTCTGCCTACCTCAGCGGGTTGACGGCTTGCTACCGCAAAGATTTCGTCGGTATTGCAGAACGAGATAAGCAGTCGGTCAAGCAGGCGCACACCGTGCAGCTTTTGTGAAAGCGATACCGACATAAGGGCATAACGCAGGTTGATGATAAACTGTGTAAGAACCATCTCATAATAGGCGGCACCTGCCGTAATCAGTGAAAGGCCTGCAAACTGCCCTGCCGAGGTGAGGTTGGTCATAGAGATCAGTACGGCCTGCCACAGGTCAAGGCCCTGTGTGACTGCTGCCATGCCGAAGGTAAACGATACCGAAAGATAACCAAGGGCAATAGGGATACCGTCTTTAAACCCTTGGCTGTAACGATTGATGATAGCGCTTTGTTCCATTTGCTGTGACCATGCCTTTCAAAAGCTTGAGATTTCAAATAAATCTCTACGTCAACCAAACAAATGTGAAACCGCCTCATGTTGTAACAAGACGATTTTTTTGCATGTTTCGGTTGAAAAACGTTGACGAAAATAGTATGCTGATACTGTTTTGTTGACGGTTTAATCAGATAAGGGGTCTTGGGATTGAATAGGGTTATTGAGTTTGTCAAGAATGAAGTTGTGTTGGTGATTTCGGCAGTTGCGGCTGTTATCACGATATTTTTTGTACCGCCAGACGCCGCTTACATAGGGTATATGAATCCCAGTGTATTGGTGCTGCTGTTTTGCTTGATGATTGTGATTGCGGGTATTACTAAGCTTGGAGTTTTCGAGGTACTCTCGCAGCGGCTGCTCAGCAAAGCGGGCAGCTTAAAACGGCTTGCGCTTATTCTGGTATTGATGTGCTTTTTTGCATCAATGTTTATAACCAACGACGTTGCATTGCTCACCTTTGTGCCCTTTACCGTTTTGGTTCTGCGTTTTGCAGGGGATAAGAGGCTGATTTATGTAATTGTTCTGCAGACGGTTGCCGCAAACCTCGGCAGTATGCTTACCCCGATGGGCAACCCGCAGAACCTTTATCTTTACTCCTATTTTGGGGTAGGCACGGCACAATTCTTTAAAATAACACTGCCATTAGTCTGCATTAGCGGTTTGATGATTATTATTTTTACACTATTAATCAGAAATAAGCAGATTGATATCAACTTTACCCAGAAGGCTGTTATTCACGATAAAAAGCGCTTGATTGCCTACCTGCTGCTGTTTGCCGTCAGCCTGCTGGCGGTGCTGAAGATAATACACTACAGTATCGCCCTTTTGGTTATTGTAATTGTAGTTTTGTTCCTTGATAAAAGCTTGTTCAAGCGTGTAGATTACCCGTTGCTGCTCACTTTTGTTTGTTTTTTCATCTTCGTTGGCAACCTTGGGCGTATCGAGACGGTACAGAAACTGGTATCCTCCCTGATTGCGGGAAGGGAACTGCTTTTTTCGGCGCTGCTTAGCCAGATAATCAGTAATGTACCCGCTGCGGTGATGCTCTCGGGATTTACAAAGAACTATCAGGCATTGATCGCCGGCACCAACATTGGTGGCTTGGGCACGCTCATTGCGTCGCTCGCAAGTTTAATCTCCTTTAAGCTGTATGCCAAAACGGAAGGGGCAAAGCCCGGGCTCTACCTTGGGGTATTCACTGTAATCAACATATTGTTTCTGACTGTGCTGTTGGGGGCAGGACTTCTCCTGCATGATTAGGGCTACTCACCCAGTTCCTCGGTGATTAAGCCTCGCAGAATCAGGTTTGCGCTGTTATCCAGCGGGGTTTCGGATTTATTGATAAGCACCAGCTTATTGCCGCGATAGTATTGCACCAAACCGGCCGCCGGATAAACGGCAAGCGAGGTGCCGCCGATAATCAGCATGTCAGCCCTGCGGAGGTACTCCACAGCCTGATACAGGGTATCATTATTGAGCCCTTCCTCGTACAATACCACATCAGGCTTGATGATGCCGCCGCAGCTACAGCGCGGAATTCCCTCTGATTCCAATATTGCCGAAACGGGATAGAATTCCCCGCACGACATGCAGAAGTTGCGAAGCACCGAGCCATGAAGCTCCAACACCGTTTTGCTGCCCGCCTGCTGATGCAGGCCGTCAATATTCTGCGTAATTACCGCCTTAAGCCGACCCTGTTCCTCCAGCTTTGCGAGCATTTGATGCGCCTTGTTGGGCTTGGCCTGAAGGAAGAGCATCTTTCCGCGGTAAAAGTCGTAAAACTCAGCGGTATGTTTATCAAAGAACGAACGGCTGAGCATGGTTTCGGGTGGGTAACGATACTTCTGCCGGTACAGCCCGTCGGGGCTTCTGAAATCGGGGATGCCGCTTTCGGTGGATACCCCTGCACCGCCAAAAAAGACGATGTTATTGCTTGCTTCAATCAGCCTTTGCAGCTCTCTGTTCATTGCTCAGCCTCCTTCACGCTGTTATCTTAATCCCTATTCGAATGAGGCATAAAACCCTTTCCTATTTTAAGCCCTCAGGCTCCTACATGCAAGCAGATATTAACCCGCCGCACAGTTTATATCCTGCACGGCGGGTTGCTTTTATTTCTAAGGCCTTCCAGAAGGAATGCTTTAAATTACTTTTCATACCTACCGGTTTTCCCGGTGGTAGACCTCGTAATGATCTTTGCCGTGCGCCTTGGCGGAATAGAGTGCCTGATCGGCCTCTTCAACCAACACCTCGTAGGTTGTATTTGCACCGTTGCTGAATGCAATACCGATACTGCCGGAGATTTTATAGCTACCGTTTTCGCCAATATAGGCATTACGGAAGATATTACAGATCTGTTCGGCCTTATCATAAACAAACCGTTTGGTACGTACATTCTTTAAAAATACTACAAATTCGTCGCCGCCTACACGGCCTACAATATCTGTCTCGCGGAACGGTTTGGGAAGCCTGGAGCCAATCTCAATGATCACTTTATCTCCGATAAGATGGCCGAGGTTATCGTTTACAGCCTTAAAGTTATCAATATCAACGAACAAAAGTGCGTGCAGCCCGCTGTTTCCATACAACCGCAGATACTCTGAAATAAGCGCCTTCACCGCGGCTTTATTGTACAACCCCGTTAACGGGTCGCGCTGCGTCAGATCCTCCAGATGCACCCTCTGCCTCATATCTGCATCAATATCGGTAATCCGACTGATGGTTTTAATCGGCATTCCCTTTTCATCCCGAACGATATGGTGGCTGATCTGATACCACAGATATGCTCCGCTGCCCGTGCGGATTCGAAGCTCATCGGCAATGGTGTTAGCACCCTGTTCCATCTGACGCTGCATCTGTTCCAGTTTGAGAAGATCGTCTGCATGGATCATTTCACGCGGAAAAAGGGTGCCTGGTGAATCATATACCTTGGGCTCAAAGCCGAAACGCTCTTTAAAATTCGGTGTAAAGAACGCTGTACCATCGATATTATTGCTTTCCAGTACAATGGAGTTGGTTTCCTCAACCAGAATGCGGTAACGTTCCTCGCTTTCACGAACCTGCTCTTCCCGGTTCTTAAAGCGCGTAACGTCTAACAACACTACATAGAACCACTCGTTGCCGTCCTTATCGGTTACAATTCGGCCGCTGTCGTATACCCAGCGTATCTTCCCGCTTGCATCGATAATACGGTATTGAATCTTGCGTTTGCCGTTTTGCGCAAGCTGTCCCGCAATCTCGCTTTGAACCCGCTTGCGGTCTTCGGCATACACCATGTTGATAAAGCTGTTATCGAACATTCGGCGGAAGGTTTCGAGCGTATACCCGTACATATGAAGCAGCCCTTCGCTTAAATACCCCAATGTCTGCTTCTCATCATTTCGGTAGCGGAACACGCCTCCCGGCACATTATTCGTCAGTGCCTCAAACTCCTGCCTGCTTTGGCGGATTCTTGCGGCCTTATTGCGTTCAAATGAAAAGATGTATAACGCAACTGCCGCAAGAATAAGCATCAGTTTAAGCAGCAGTACTAAACGAACCGTTAATGCCGCAGGGTTTTCATCAATAACCTTTGAAGGAACCATGGTAACCAGTGTCCAGCCATTTAGACCAATCGGCTTATGAATGGCATAGTAGTTGATACTCTCCCGCCTAAAACGGATATAGCCCTCTTTTTGCCGCTTCACCTGTGCTGAAATATCTTCAGAGGGCTTTTCAACAGTGGTACCGGAATACAGCAGTTCATAAAAATTCGTGTAGCCGAAGGTATTGCCGCAGGAAAGCAGTGCCGTGCCGTTATCTTGAATAACCCATGAAGAAGTGCTTGCGCCTAACTCCTCCAAATAATCGCTGAGCATTTTTTCAAAAAAAGAACTGTGATAGTAGCAGGCTACCATACCCGCAAACCCATCCTCATTATAAACCGGAAGGGAAAAAACTATACTTTCTTCATCGCTGCCTGTGCCATCTATTGCTGTAACCGCGCGTTTTCCCGCCTTCGCCGCCATGAAATACTCCTGCTTGGATATATCCCGCTTAGTGCCGTCACCGCAATAAGCCTTACCGGCAGAATCGGCAACCTCCAAGGTATAGAAATCCTTGCCGTAGGCCAGCTTTCTCAGACTGCCGTTGAGGTTTTTATCATCAAATGCAGTGTTTTTTCCGATAAAAGAGGCGATTGTTTCAAGCAAATAAAAGGTATCCTCGTTTTTACGCATAATACCCTTTACAGCAAGTGTCATGCTATCATACAAACCAGTTTTAACATAGGTTTTATCAGTAAAGGCATCTCTTAGCTCAGAAATCGAACTGAAGATTATGACAAAAACCAGCATTAACAACATGCTGGTTTTAAAAATAAAGCTTTCTGAAGGCTTCAGTGCAAAACTACTTTTCATCCCATTCATCCTTTTATCGTTTGGAAACTAGTCCGCAACCGGCCTTTTCAATTGTCTTTTATCCTACCCTGTTGTATGCCAGCTGTTCAAACTTTATTACCGGCATCGGCTTAGCATAAAAATATCCCTGCACCATATCGCAATCGATATTCTTTAAGAAATCAACCTGTTCCCTAGTTTCTATGCCCTCTGCAACGGCTGTCATCTCCAGGTCACGCACAATATGGATGGCATTGGCCGCTACTTTTTTGCTGCGCTCGGCCTTGGTGGTTTCGGTGAACATCGCGCGGTCAAGCTTAACAGTATCCACAGGCAACATATTCAGCAGGTTCAGTGAAGAATAACCGGAACCGAAATCGTCCATCGAGAGCCTGAAGCCCTTGCTTTTAAGCTGCTCCATTACATCTATTATCTGCTGAGTATCCTCAAAAAACGCATTTTCGGTAAGCTCAATCTCAATTAACTCAGCCGGTACACCGTGGCTGTTGACCATCTGCTCAAGTTCTTCCACAAAATTCTGCTGGCGCACATGAAGCCTTGACATATTCACGGAAATTGGAATAGGGGTTTCGCCCGATTCTATCCAGCTTTGCAGCAGGCAGCAAACTTTTTCATAAACATAGCAGTCCAGCTTAAGCAAAAAGCCGTTGTGCTCAAAGATGGGAATAAACCGAGAGGGTGTTAGAAAACCTAAGGTTGGGTGATGCCAGCGTATTAATGCCTCGGCACCCGCAACCTTTTCTGTTTTAAGGTCGTATTTCGGCTGAAGGTAGATTTCAAACTCGTCATTCTCCAGCCCCTGATACATCGAGGCTTCAATTACCTGTGTTTCAATCACCTGCTGACGAAGGGTATCATCATAAAAAGAAATGGTGGTATCGTACAGCTCTTTTACGCTCTGCTTAGCCATTTGGGCATTTTCATGGCAGTAATCAAGCGGCAGCTCACGGTTGATGATAACATAAACTCCGCAGGCATAGTTTAACTCAATGGCATTATTGCCATAAGGCGACTGAAATTGTTTCATACCCGCAAAGAATTGTTCCAACCGGCTTTTTAGCTGTTCATCACTCTCATAGCACAGAAGCATTGTAAAGTTATCGTCAGATACTCGCGAGAAAGTTTCGTTCTCCGATATAAATGCCTGAATCTTCTTTGAAACAAAAATCAGCAGCTTGTTTCCTTCCTTAAAGCCATAGGTATTGTTGATAGCCTTAAAGCGGTTAATGTCAAATAAAATCAGAGCATAGCGCTGATGCTTAGAAAGTAACGCCGCCGCCTTTTTCTGAAACGCGGAATAATTCTGATAGCCCGTTAGACTGTCTATATAAGCCAGACGCGTCAGCTGTGCCTTACTGCGACGCCTTGTTATAATAAAGATTAGTAATAGCGCAATAAACCCCACTGCGGTAACTGCACCCATAATTAAGATACCACGAGTTCCCCTAAAGAGCACCAACGAATCAAGGATACTGCGAAGGTCATTAGCTGCAGTTGTATCACTGAAAGCCGGTAAAGCTACAATAGTGCCGGAAACAGATGCAACACTTAGTAAATTGGCCCCAAAGTGTTCAACCTTATCCAACACATAGGCTTGAGGAAGGGGGTCTCTGGTTGCCGAGGGCAGAACCGAGAATATAAACAGCGAACCTGCAAATAAGGTTACGGCAATCGTTACTAGCAGCGCTGTCCGTTTAATATAACGTGTTATGGGCTTCGCTGTTGATATCATCATATTGTCTTCCTTTATATCTGTCCGCCTGCTTTATGGTGTATGAGTCAAGGGACCAAGATAGATATTAAGATAAGATAGTATAGAAAATGTGAATTAGAAAGATGTGCTTTAATCAATATACCACATTTAACATCAAAATACAACAAAGCATTCCCAAATCAGGTGCTAAAAAATAATACAATTCTCTTAATTTCATACTGCAATATCCACAAGTACTGAATATTATAGAAAAGGGAGCCGATAGATGGCTCCCTTAAACAACTACTATTTTTCTGATTTTGTAAGGATATCAATAAACCTCCAACCGTCTGCACACATATCGTTGATATCCTTAACGGCCTCCCATCCGAGCAGTTTTTTAGCCTTGGCGGTGTCGGCATAACAGGTGGCAATATCGCCGGGACGGCGCGGAGCGAACTTGACGGGGATATCACGCCCACTCGCCTTTTTAAAGGCCTCTACAATCTCCAGCACACTGCTGCCTTTTCCGGTTCCGAGGTTAATTGCCTCGCTGCCCTTATGCTTTAAACCATACTCAACTGCATTCAAGTGGCCACGCGCCAAATCCACCACATGGATATAATCGCGAACGCCGGTACCATCCGGGGTATCGTAGTCGTTGCCGAACACATTCAGGAAAGGCAGTTTGCCAACTGCCACCTGAGAAACATAAGGCAGCAGGTTATTGGGAATGCCATTGGGATTTTCACCGATCAGCCCGCTCTCGTGCGCGCCAATGGGGTTAAAGTAACGCAGCAGCACCGCGCTCCAGTCTTTATCGGCTACCGCAAGGTCGATGAGGATACGTTCAATCGCCACCTTGGTATAGCCATAGGGGTTGGTGGCGGAGGTGGGGTAATCCTCTACAAAAGGCACCGGGTTGTTCATGCCGTAAACCGTGGCGGAGGAGGAAAACACAATGGTTTTGCATCCTGCGTCCCGCATCTCCTCACATAGTGCAATGGTGCCGGCGATGTTGTTATCATAGTATTCCAGCGGCTTTGCAACCGATTCGCCTACCGCCTTGAGACCCGCAAAATGGATAACCGCCTTGATGTCGTTTGCGGTGAAAATACGGTGCATGGCGGCCTTATCACGGATATCGGCCTTATAAAAAGAAATCTCATCTGTTTTGCCCGTAATCTTACGGATGCGATCGATGATATCCTCCTTGGCATTGCTGAGGTTGTCGGCCACAACCACCTCATAACCGGCGTTAAGCAACTCCACGCAGGTATGGCTGCCGATAAAGCCGGCGCCGCCTGTAACAAGAATCTTCAAAAAGGTCACGTCCTTTCAATTTCAGGCTTGCTGCTTTGCAAGAAATCCAGCATATGCCCTTCGCAGCTCCTCTGCGGTTTCTTCCGGGCAGGTAGGGTTGCAGTGTGCCCATACACCCGTTTCGCTGGAGGCATTAAACTTCTGTTTTTCCGCAGAACGCATCGGTGGGAAAAACTCGATATGAAAGTGGTAGTCCTGCGCATAATCCCCGCTGTTGACAGGCGCATTATGCATGCACATCATATAGGGGAAAGTATATCCGAACAGATTATCCAGCATACCCACGGTTTGCTTAAAGGCAACCGCAAGTGCCTTCCGTTCCTCGGCGTTAAAATCGGTGATATACTGCTTGTGGCTGTTGGACTGGATATATACGCCGTAGGGGTACTCGGTAAAGAACGGCAGGAACACGGTAAAGTGTTCGTTTTGAAAGATGATGCGCTTTTTTGCCTCAAGCTCGTTTTTTAACAGTTCGCAGAAGATACAGCTGCCTGTATTGCTATAATATTCTTTTGCCGAGTTAGTTTCAAGCATTATTTTTTTGGGGATAAACGGATAGCCGTAAATCTGCCCGTGCGGATGCGGCATGGTAACACCTACTACATCGCCGCGGTTTTCAAAGATAAAGCAGTATTTTATCCTTTCGTCGGCGCGCATGGCCTCAAAACGCTGGCACCAGAGGTCAACCAGCTTGAGCACATGCTCATCCGAAAGCTGCGGCACGGTAGTAGTGTGGCCCGAGGAATAGAGCACCACCTCGCACTTTCCGTAGGAGGGTGCAACCTTGAACAAGCCTCCGGCTACATCATCGGGAACCGGTGGGTTTTGCGAAAGTGCGGGGAAATCATTATCATACTTATATACATCAAACTGCTCCGGTACCTTACCCGAACCGGGGCAAAAGGGGCACCAATCCTTGGGCATCTGGGGCCTTCCCTGCCGGTTGGATGCAATCATCACCCAATCCTGCGTCAGCGGATGCCATCTGAGTTCTGCCATCGTTTATCAGTCCTTTTCTAAAACGTAGTACTAAATATCAAGTGAATGGTTAACAAAGCTCAGGAGAGATCTTAACCCCGCCAACCGGCCTGATGGAAAGAATGAAGCAGCTGCCCTCGCCCATCACAGCTTCAATCTCTGCTTTGTAATGCTGCAGCTTAGAAACCGGAACAAATGCCTGAATCGTTCCCGCAAAACCGCCGCCATGCACACGCCACGCACCCTTGCCTGCAAGCACCCGCTCACTGATTGCAAGAGCCAGTGAAACCCCCTGTTCTGAGGGGTTATGGCAGGAGAATACGTTCTGCAGGTACATATAGGAGGAACGACCGGATTCCAATACAAGCTGCTTAAACTGCTCAAAATCACTGCTGTTCAAAGCGTCAATCTGCCGAAGCACACGGGCATTATCGGCAAAGAAATGCATCGCGCGCAGGATTGCCCTGTCGCTTATCTTCCCGCGCAGGCGGCCGATACTCTCAAAAAACACCGCTTCATCAACATCGTTGAGATATTCTTTATTAAATGCTGCCGCAATGGCCTTCATTTCTGCCGAGACAGACGCATAATCGGGGGTTAGGTCGGCATGGTTTCCGCCTGTGTTTACAATGCAAAGAGCGTAGCCGCTGGCAGCAAAATCGAAGCCTACCTTTTCTACTACGGGATGTACCGGATCAGCGAAATCAATAGTTACAAAGCCGCCGACTGCCGACGCGGTTTGATCCATCAGGCCGCAGGGCTTGCCGAAGAAATTGTTCTCGGCGTACTGACCGATCTGCGCAATCTGCACCGGAGCAACCTTTCCGCTGTTAAACAGATGATTGAGCATGGTGCCTACCAGGACCTCGAAGGCAGCGGAGGAGGAAAGCCCAGAGCCCTTGAGAACACTGGAGGAGGTGTAGGCATCAAACCCACCCACTTCATACCCCAGCTGCGCAAAGCGTGCCGCAACACCACGGATAAGAGCGGCTGCTTTGTTCTTTTCACCCTCCACAGGGGCAAGCTTATCAAGGCTTACAACATCCATATCATAGCCTTCGCTTTTAATACGGATGGTGTTATCGCTGTTTTTAGAGGCTACCGCAATTACATCCAGGTTTACGGCAGCCGCCAGCACACGCCCGTGCTGATGGTCGGTGTGGTTTCCGCCAATCTCGGTTCTGCCCGGCGCGCTGAAAAGCTCTGCCTCGCGCCCTTGCCCGAACAGGGCTTCAAACGCATTTACCGCTGTGGTATAACGTTCTTTTTGAAGTGTCACCCCGTTCTTGCCGGTACAGTATACATAACCAAAGGCTTTATCAAACGCAGAGCCTTGCAATTGTTTTTTCATCTCTTCGGTAAGCATGGGCATCCCCCTGTTTATTGATATTAGACTAGGTTGAATATCTAGCTTTAGCTTAATCCAACGGAGAAATTTTTACAACCCCTTGAGCAATCATGTTTATGGATTTTTGTTGCATTGTCATGTGCTTAGAATTATATATCTCAAATTTACCCGATATGATATAATTAGAATCTAACAATACTGCACTGGAGGGATGATGGATGACAGCCTATGAGATTAAAGCCGTACAGGATGCTGAGCTTGACACCTGCGCCAATGTGATACGGCAGAGCTTTTTAACCGTAGCCAAGGATTTTGGCCTTACCCCTGAGAACTGCCCAAGCAACGGCGCCTTTATGAAAAATGAACGCCTGCTTGCAGAAAAGGAAAAGGGTAATTTGATGTATGCGTTATATGCTGATGACATTATCGTAGGCTTCGCTGCGATTGGAAAACTGCCGGATGGTACGTTTACCATAGAAAAGCTTGCGGTACTGCCTGAATACCGGCATAACGGCTACGGCAGGGTTTTAATCGATTACGCAAAAGAGCAGATAAAAAGGCTGGGCGGTACAAAAATCAGCATAGGGATTATTGAGGAGAACATAGTTTTAAAGAACTGGTATATGACAAACGGTTTTAAATCCACCGGTACAAAGGTGTTTGAACACCTGCCTTTCACGGTTGGATTTATGGAGTATAATTTATAGAATATAGCCTAAACGAAAAGCACTTAGTGCGGTATGCTAACTTTATCGAAGATAAGTATATACCGTTTCTAGGTGCTTTGTTATTCGTGTTATTCAACTTTACTCTTTCTTAATAAAAACAGGCTGATAGTAATGGGCGGCGTTGAGCCCAAAAGTATCATCATAATACCCTGGCTTATGCCCATTTCAACGCTTAAAACCGAAGCGCCTCCGGTAAAGCACTGGCCGATAAAAAGCGCCAGCCAATCGACGAGCATATGTATGATAATCCCCGGCCAGATGCTTCCGCTTCTGATAAAGATAGCGGCAAATAAGGTACCAGCAGCCGCGGCATTGATTGCTTGAACGGCTACCGTCATCGGCGGCATAAAAAAGGCATTGGGTATATGTATCGCACCAAAAATAAGTGCGGATACAAAAACCGCCTTAAGTATACCCTTATAGGTTTTGTCGTAGTGGTTCAGCAGACCGTTTAAAACCAGCGAACGCATGGAGATCTCTTCATTGACGCCAACCATGAACATGTTCACAGTAAATAATACCATGTTAAAGGCGGAGGTTGGCACCAACGTTTTAAAATCGACGCCTACATTACCGATTATCGCACCTGCAATACCAATAAGTATAAACGGGATTCCTAAGACCAGCCCTTTGCCGAACCCCTGTATTCTAAACCCGGCGGTATCCCAAATTCCTAATATTCTTATCACCGCTAAACTGAAAACCGTAATCAATAAATCTCCCGCCAGCTTATCCAGCCCCATAAAGGGTTTATCATCCCAAGTGAAGATGGAGGAGAGCAATAGCGTTATAATGCTTATGATGATTGAGAGAATGATGACATGTTTTTTTGCCAGGTCTTTAATAATGTCCATATAAAAGACCATTCCTTTCTGCGAAAGGCACCAACAAGACATGAAACGGAGTTGGTGCAACTCGCAGTCAAAATAAAACTCTGCTATACTTACCTCCGAGAGACGGTATACTACAGAGCACGTGGAGGTGAGTGGTGAAGCGGTTTGCCGCTATCTCGCATATAAATAAGTCGCCGGACGTTCGTTCAAGCACCAACAAGTAGGTTTTTTGAACCTGTAAACTAATCTTTGTAAAGACATTACTCGTTTTTAGCAGAACGTTCAGTCAATGCCGTTCCTCAAATCAAATTGAAAAGAGGAACT
>NZ_FNID01000048.1 GCF_900103835.1 Acetanaerobacterium elongatum
CCACATCCGCCAGCAAGATATTCCAAGACAGCTTTCTTCTTTAATTCGGAGCTGTAAACGCGGTTCTTTTTTGTCGGGGCAAGACCCAAAGCACCCTCCTGTCGATATATCCGAGCCCATCTGGCTATTGATGCAGGTGCAACCTTGGCTCGTCTGGCGGCTTCCTCTCTTGAAATTTTCCCAGATACATACTCTCGAGTGATTTTAACTTTTTCAGTAACCTCTATTTTAGATTTTTGTGGCATAAAAATACTCCCTTCATGATGAACAGTGTTTGTTATTTCACTGTCTCTCATAAAGGGAGCATATCACGCTGAAGGGTGCTCGGTTTATTTACAAAATCGCTTAGTTGATGAATGCGTCGTGAACAACGGAAACGGCCTTTTCAGCGTCCTTTTTATCAATGAGCACCGAGATTTTAATCTCGCTGGTGGAGATCATCTGGATGTTGATGTTGGCCTCCATAAGCGCCTCGAACATCTTTGCGGCGACGCCCGCATGGGTCTGCATACCGGCACCTACAATCGAAACCTTGGAGATATTGTCGTCACACAGGATATCCTTGCCGCCGATGCTGTGAACATAATCGGTGAGCAGGCTCATTACAAGGTCTTTGTGCGCGCGGGATACGGTAAAGCTGATATCCTTGGTATTGTCGCGGCCGATAGACTGCAGGATGATATCTACATTCACCTTGTTCTGCCCGAGCAGCGAGAACAGCTTAAACGCAATGCCCGGCTGGTCGGGTACGCCTACCACCGAAATCCTCGCTACGTTATCGTCATGGGTTACACCCTTAATTAACATTTTCTCCACTTTAATAGCCTCCTTCACCTTTGTTCCGGGAACCCGGTTAAGACTGGACAGTACCTCAAGGTTTACCGCATATTTCTTTGCCATCTCTACCGAACGGTTGTGCAGTACCTGCGCACCGAGGGTTGCAAGCTCGAGCATCTCGTCGAAGGTAATCTCGTCAAGCTTCTGTGCGGTTTTTACATGGCGCGGGTCGGCGGTATACACGCCGTCAACGTCGGTGTAAATCTGGCACAGGCTTGCGTGCATGGCAGCCGCTATGGCCACCGCCGAGGTATCAGAGCCGCCGCGCCCGAGGGTGGTGATGTCGTCGTAACGATTAATGCCCTGGAAGCCCGCAACAATGACAATGTTTTTCTTGTTAATCTCGTTTTCCATGCGCTCGGTATCAATTCTTTTAATGCGCGAGTTGCCGTGGGTAGAGTCGGTAATAAACCCGGCCTGCCAGCCGGTAAGCGATTTTACCGGGTAGCCCAGCTTCTCAATTGCCATGGCCAGCAGCGCTA
This sequence comes from Acetanaerobacterium elongatum, assembly GCF_900103835.1. Taxonomy (GTDB): domain Bacteria; phylum Bacillota; class Clostridia; order Oscillospirales; family Ruminococcaceae; genus Acetanaerobacterium; species Acetanaerobacterium elongatum. The sequence goes on from NZ_FNID01000048.1 coordinate 1,320, forward strand.
TGGAAATCTGCTCGCCGGTGGAAAGCAGTACATCCATCTCACGCTTGGATGGCTGGTCGTTAATCTCCGCCGCCTTTTCAATAAGATCGTCGGTGGTGTCGCCCTGCGCCGAAACCACCACAATCACGTCGTTGCCGGCGGCGTAGGTTTCGGTAACGATTCGTGCCACGTTAAAGATACGCTCGGTGTTTTTTACCGAGGTGCCGCCGAATTTCTGAACAATCAGGCTCATCTGCCAGTTTCCTCCCTGCAAATTGGTGAGTGTTTTGTGCCAAACAGGCATCGGTAAAATCCCTGTTCAGCGGCCCATGCTGTGTTTGCTCTGTATTCTAAAGGCGTGCAATAGAAAAGCTATGCGCCCTGAATAACCTGTGCGCCGTTGTTATCAATGCGAAGCGGCAGCAGCCGCCAGCTGGTTTTGCCCATAGTGTCCAGCGCCTTGCGCGCCTTTTCCTCAAACGTGATATCCTCGGCATTGGTGATAGCCATCAGCGCCGAACCCGAGCCGCTGATAAACGCGGCATAGGCGCCAAAACCGTAGGCCATATCAAAAACCTCGCTCGCCCCGCTGATATAGCCAAGGCGGTAGGGCTGGTGCAGGCGGTCGTTTACCGCTACCCGCAGGTTTTCGTATTTACCCTCCAGCAGCGAGGCCGACATCAGCGCCGCGCGGGAGAGGTTGTGCACCGCATCGCGCCGCGATACCGTTTCAGGCAGCACGCCTCGCGCAAATTCGGTGGAAAGCTCAAAATCGGGGATAAAGGCAAACAGCTTTAAATGCCCGGTAATCTCCTGCTTGATGTAATACACCCGCCGTTCTTCCATCACCGCCGTCACCAGCCCGCCAAGCAGGGCAGGGGTGGTGTTATCGGGGTGGCCCTCAATCTCGGCTGCAAGGTTTACCAGCGCGTCGGTATTCAAAGGGCACCCCAGCAGCTCGTTAGCCCCGACCAAACCCGCGATGATGCAGGCCGAGGAGCTGCCTAAGCCACGTGTCATGGGGATGTTGTTCTCCTGCCGGATCTTTAAGCCCTTCAAACGGCTGCCGCAGAGGGCAAACAGGCTCTGGGCTGCGGTAAAGATCAGGTTGTCTCCGCCGGTGGGCACCGGGGTGCTGTCCAGCGAGGCAATGTCGATGGTATCGCTCTCTTCGATATAGATGTTATTATATAGGTTCACGGCTAGCCCCAGTGAATCAAACCCCGAACCGAGGTTGGCGCTGGTAGCCGGTACGGCAATCTTCATCAAGTGGTCTCATCCATTTCCGCGGAGTGCTCCGCATGCGGTAGGCTGCATATCAATAATCCAGTATTCGAATCTGCGCAAGCACCGATACACCGGATAGCTCCAGCTTCTTGATACCCTCGGCAATCGCCTTTTCGGTGAGGACGGGGGTAACAAACGCAACCTCGTTTTCGGGCTGATTCTTGCGTGCAAGCATATTTACCGTGCCGAACAGCTCGTTTGCCTGTGCAAGCGCTGTTTTGGTGTTCTGTGCGCTGCAGCGGATATACATTGGGGTGCTGTAGTTTTCATACTGCTCCACATAATCTTTAGAGCCGTCTTCCCAATACAGGGTTTTGATGGTATCTTTATGTTTGATCTCGTCAATAATATCGGCAACCACGGCGCTTGCTGTGGGCAGCTTACCCGCACCCTTGCCGTAGAACACCACATCACCGGTTGCGTCGCCGCGCACCAGAATACCGTTAAATACATCGTCTACCCCTGCCAGCTGGCTTTCACGGCTGATAAACGCGGGGCTCACCATAATATGCAGCTTGCCGTTTTCCAGCTTCTTGGCGCGGCCAATGAGCTTGATTACCCCGCCCCAGCTCTCGGCGTAGGCAACATCCTCGGACGTAAGCTTAGTAATGCCCTCGGTTTTCACCTGCTCGGGATAAACGTGTTTTCCGTAGGCAAGTGATGCCAGAATACAGATCTTGCGGCAGGCATCGCCGCCCTCGATATCGGCAGTGGGGTCTTTCTCGGCATAGCCGAGGGACTGTGCCAGCTTTAACGCCTCGTCAAAGGCCATCTGCTCACGGATCATCTTGGTTAAAATAAAGTTTGTGGTACCGTTTAGAATACCCGCTACCTCGCGAATCTCGTTGGCAGCAAGGCACTGGTGCATGGGGCGGATGATGGGAATACCGCCGCCTACACTGGCCTCGAACAGGAAATTAACATTGTGTTCGCGCGCAAGCCTTAACAGCTCCGCGCCCTTTGCGGCCACCAGCTCCTTGTTTGAGGTAACCACACTTTTGCCGTTTTCAAGGCAGGTTTTTACAAAATCATATGCGGGCTTTAAACCGCCCATCACCTCAACCACCACAGAAACACTTTTATCCTGCACGATGGTTTGAAAGTCCTTGGTAAACAGATTCTTGTAGGGTACATCAAAGTCCCGCAGGTCGAGGATATATTTGAGGTTAACCTCCTCGCCAAGCTTGCCTTCAAACGCTTCCTTATTCTTGAGCAGAACCTCGGCAACACCCGAGCCTACCACACCATGCCCCATTAACGCTATGTTTGCCATGTTGATTCCATCCTTTCAAAACAAAAAACCAGAACAAAGTAAATGCCCTATTTATTGAATCGTGTGAATAAATAATATTATCTTCCCGAGATCAGCCTTACATCCACGATACCTTCCATCCTTTTGAGCTGCTCGAGCAGCTCTCCGGTTTCCATCTTAAGGTTATCGCTTCTGGCCGATACCGATACCAGCGCCACACCGTCTACCGGTATGTTCTGGTTTACGGTAAGGATATTGGCACCCGCCGCATAAAGCTCGGAGGTAAAGCGCGACAGCACCCCCGGTTCATCGCTGAGCGTGGCGGTAAGGGTGAGCATGCTGTCGGCTGCCGAGGCTCCCTGCGCAAACACCGAATCTTTGTATTTATAGAAGGCACTGCGCGAGATGCCTACCATCTGCGCCGCCTGGGAGGTAGTTTTGGCCTTGCCGCACGCGAGCAGGCTCTTGGCAGTAACCACCTTTAAAAAGACATCGGGCAGCACATTGGCATCCACTAAAAGATATTTCGGCTTGGTGTTTATATCCGTCATCTGTAAGCCATTCCTTCCCGAGGAGCGTAATTCTCGCTGCTTCTATATCATAGTACGTCGTAGATAAACGATTGTATTCACATGAGATACAATATAACATGGCACAGATAATTCATCAATTCGTAATATCAATTAAATTTAAGAAAATATGCTTATTCGGTGCGTTTTATAAAGATTAAGTTTAAATTACTTTTGTTTTCGCCCATTTATGCCATCCTATAAACTAAACGCCAGATTTTTGTGCAAAAAATTCGAACTTTTCATGAATATAAACGGGATTCTATTGATAATCATTCTCTGGGGCAGTAAGATTATTTAAAAGAATAGTGTCATAGCTAATTTCCAGGGCCGATAAACAGGTATGAAGGCGACAGTGCATGGAAATCGTTATTAACATCATCGCAGCTAAAGGAGGCGTAGTATGAACATTGATAAGGTTGAACGCCGCAGAGCTTTTATTATTAATACCCTATACTGGGCCATTGTTATCGCGTTAATCTACCTGTGCCTGAAGTATGTCGCGGCTTGGATTATGCCGTTTATTATCGGATTTTTTATTGCCTACCTGCTAAAGCCCGCTGTGGAGTTCTTTCACCGCAAGCTCAAGGGCAATCGCAAGGCGTGGGCGGTACTGGTAATCATCATAGCCTATGGCCTGCTGTGCCTGTTGCTGTGGCTGCTTGGGTGGCGGATTGTAACGGGCTTAAGATCGCTGTTTGAGGTTTTGCCGAATGTATATATGAATGATATTGAGCCTGCCCTGCAGCGGCTTAACGATTATTTTGTCAATATCACCGCAGGGCTTTCCCCCGACATTACGCAAGCAATACAGGATATGCTTGGCAATGTGATGAACGGGTTAAAAGACCTGGTTATCAATGTCTCAAAATCGGTGGTGAGCTGGGTTGCACAGGTATCGGCCAAGGTGCCTGCCTTTCTGTTATCGCTCATCTTCACCATTATGTCGTCGGTATTCATCCTTTTAGATTACCCGAACATACGCAGCTTTCTTTTAAAGCAGCTGCCCTCCAAATATGTGGGCTGGCTGCAGGATGCAAAGGGCTTCGTATCTGATACGCTGCTGAAATACCTGCGCGCTTACTCTATTATTATGTCCATCACCTTTGTGGAGCTGTCGATAGGGCTGGGCATTTTGAGGGTTAAATCCTTTATTTTAATTGCGCTCATTATCGCTGTGGTAGATATTTTGCCGGTTTTGGGTACGGGCAGCATCGTTGTTCCGTGGATTATTATCTGCATTATTCAGGGCAACTATGGCCGTGCTGCGGGGCTGCTGATTCTTTATGTTGTTATCATCGTGGTACGCAACATTATGGAGCCCAGAATTGTTGGCAAGAGCATCGGCTTAAACCCCCTGCTCACGCTGATGTGCATGTATATCGGCTTTATAAACTTCGGGGTGCTCGGTATGCTGCTCATCCCCATGCTATTGCTGATTGCTATCAACTTCCAAGAGAGTGGGAAAATAAAGTTCTGGAAAACATGAGTGTATAGTGCCCACTATCTAAAGAGCGGGCAGAGCAAGTTCGATAAGACATTACCCTTTAAAGCGTAGAAAACGGTGTTGACCGTTTTGCTCTTAAACTATTATAAAATCAGGGCGCCCGTTGAGAGCGCCCTGATTTGCAATTTAACGCTGACGGCTGCCTTTGTAATGAATGTACATTCAATTGCTTTATTAAGTAAAGAAGCAGCAGACAAACGCCTGCTGCTTAAATTCTTACGATTTCGCTTTTTGCTCAGAGAGGGTGCGCTCCAACCAGATGCCGCCGATATCCAGAGCATCGAATACACCGGACTTTTCGCCGCGCTTGATGGTGCGCTGCCCGCCCGCGTCTACGCTGATCAGGTTTACCGTTACACGGCTTGCAGTATCCTCGCCATTAATCTGCTTATTCTCTATAACCTCAAGCTTAACCATGTATTTTTCACTGGGTGAACCATAATAGATGGTATCACCGCTGCGCACAAGCGGCCTGCCGCGGTACATAAGGGGCTTATCCTTTTTAACAGGCGCGGTTTTTTTATCTGACATAACAAAAATCCTCCTTCTATCCCATAAATATTTATATTTAACTTTATAAAAATACTAATATGGAAATTAGTATTTTATAACGCCAAAGTCCATTTAAAGAACTATAAACGACATTATTCTACAACGAATAAAAAAGCGGTCTGCTTATATGTTCGGCAGACCGCTTCCTGTTCTTTATCAAACCACTCAGTCGTCAAGATACGACTTCACCAAAGCCTGCAAAAGCTCGTCTCGGTCTACCCGACGAATTAAGCTGCGGGCGTTGTTGTGGGTTGTAATATAGGTAGGGTCTTCGGAAAGGATATAACCCACAATCTGATTGATGGGGTTATAGCCCTTTTGCCGCAGGGCATCATAGACGGTGGTGAGGATTTTCTTCATTTCAACCTGCTTGTCGTCATGAATTGAAAAAGAAATTGTAGGTTCGTTCATACAGAAAACCTCCTCCCGAAAGAAGAAAAACTGCAAGATATTTTTACTATCTTTAGAATACACCAAATTTTAAAAGATATCAATATTTGCATCCCGCAAAATTATTAACATTCTATGAAATCGATTACCGAACATTAACAATCCAGCCTAATCGGTGGATAAGCTAAACCCATAATACTCAAAAAAACTAGCCGTGAAGTATGCTTAAGCAAAATATCAATAATTTATTAACAATGTCTATTTTCCATTGCAATAATGGAATAATCTGCTAATATGTAATTGGAAATAATATATAATATAAGGTGAATATAATGAGAAAAGTAATAATTTTGTTGTTTGTGCTTAACTTATTAGTTGGCTGTTCAAACCAAGGCAAATTAAACCCAATAAGCCAAGAATCCTCATCGAGCAAATTAAGTCAAGAATCCTCACAAGTCAGTAGCTTAAATGATATATCTTCTACTGCCGCCGCTTCTGATATTTATTCATTAGAAATCGCTGATGATTATGATGCGATTCTGGAAGTAGGTGAAACAACTAAATTGGAATATACTTACACCGGATACAAAGAACCCATTATATCATTTGTTACGGAAGATAAGGATGTAGTAGTTGTAGATACTGAGGGCGTTGTTACAGCCAAACATGGCGGTATTGGCAGTATAGTTATTCTTATAAAGGAATCAGATAATTCTAATCCTAAATTTCAAAGAATTCCATTCGAGGTAGTGTAAGGAGGAGAATAGCTAAATTCTATTGCACGATATGAACTTTAAAACAACAAAGAAAAGGAGAAAGCTATGAAAAAGAAACGCCTTATTCCCCTTATATTAACAATTTTGATAATCTTATGTTTTCCCGTTTCAACTTTTGCCTTAGAAGTCCCCGCACAATCCATTAAACCAGAGGGTACAATTATTACTCCATTTTTGTTACTTCAGGAAGAGACACAACGTGAACGTACCTTTGATAAAAATGAAGAACATCCAGCCAGTATTTTTGTGCAAAATTTTATTGGTTATGATTCTCATGGAAATCCCATAATTCTGATGGGTACGCTTTATGAATCAGGTATATTATGGGATTATCCTGTCGCAGGCAAGAAAACGGTAATTTATCAAGGAACAATATCTACTTGGGTTTGATAAAGGAGTATATTTATGAAAAAGAGGATATTCATTTTCCTGATGCTTGTTATCACTATTTCAATTAATATATTAAATATATCTGTCTTCGCGACTGATAAAAGTATAATAGAGACTGTTCCCATAATTCATATATCAGGGTCGGAAGACATTTTAATACTGACGGAAGACGATATAATAAGTGGTAGTAATCATACTCTTGCTTTAAGTGATGACAAAGGCTTTTATGAAAACAGAAAGATAGAACCATTCTCATATGTTGCTACATACCAAAAAACAATTACAATTTTCGCTATACACGAAGACCTAAACCCTAGTTTCTCAGATTGGCCTCAATCAGTTTGGTATACTGAAACTTCTCCCGCAGGGAATAATAGAGCAAGTGGCGACCTTTATCTTACAAGTGTTACGAGAAGACCTGGTGTAGGAAGCCAATGGGATTTAACGTATTCTGGTACTTTGTCTTATCTGCACCCGTAATTTCAGGATTTTTTATTATATAGTTAATTAAAACTAAAGGCCTAGTCTATTTGGACTAAGCCTTTAGTTTTTGTTGATACTAAGGTAAGCGAGTTAACGCTGCTTAACTTCTTTACCATTGAGGGTTTATCTCTGCTGATACAGAACATTCTTGCTCATTCTGATATTCAGTATCGATGCTGACCCAATCTTAATAGTAAATCATTATTATTATATACGCAGGGTTGCGCCAAGATCCTCCATCGCCTTGAGGATGCGCTTCATGGCGGCGTCGGTCTGCTCATCGGTAAGCGTACCTTCGCTTGAACGCAGGATCAGGCTGAACGCGATGCTCTTCTTGCCCTCCTCAATCTGCTTGCCCTTGTAAACGTCAAACAGCTCGATCTTTTCAAGGATCTTGCCCGCCGCTTTGCGGATAGCCTTCTCGATGGTCAGCACCGGCAGCATGTCGTCGCACAGCAGTGCGATATCGCGCGTGGTGGCCGGGAACCTTGGCATAGGCATATAGGTTTTAAGCGCAGTTCTGGCATTAAAGAGGGTGGTAACATCAAGGCTGGCAAGATAGGCTCGGGTTTCTAGGCCGTAGTTTTCCAAGGTTAGCGGGTGCACCTCGCCAAGGATGCCCAGTGTCTGACCACCTACGGTTACCCGAGCGCAGCGCCCGGGGTGGAAGGTGGGGTTGTTGGTAACCGCCTCGAAGTCCAGCTCCTCGGTGCCTATACTGGTCGCCAATGCTTCAACAATGCCCTTCAGCGTGAAGAAATCGACATTACCGCCGTACATGCCGATGCACAGCACGTTGTCTTCCTGCGGCAGCTTGGATTCGTCGCTGTTTTTGATATAAACGGTGCCAAGCTCATAGAGCGAGGCGGAGGGGTTGCGGTTATTGTAGTTGCGGGCAAGCACCTCCATCATACTGGGCAGCATGGTGGTGCGCATCACGCTGGTATCCTCACCCAAGGGGTTTACGATGGTCACACAGCTGCGCAGCGGGCTATCCTTCTCCAGACGGATTTTATCGTAGTATTTCGGGCTGATGAACGAGTAGGTTTCAACCTGATTGCAGCCAGAAGCACGCATCAGCTCGTTTATCGTGCTTCTAAACTTCTGTTCCTCGGTTAAAGCCCCGTTTGCAGTTCCGGTGAGCGCTGTATTTGGAATATTATTGTAGCCGTAGATACGTGCAATCTCCTCCGCCACATCGGCCTTGTGCAGCACGTCGGTGCGGTAGCTGGGCACTGTAACCGTTTTCCCGTCGCAGCCAAAGCCAAGGTGCTTAAGGATGCGCACCATCTCATCCACGGAAAGCTCTATACCCAAGAAACGGTTAATCCACTCCGGCTCAAGGGCAATAGTACGCGGGGTTTTATCGGTATGGTCGATATCAATGATTCCGCCAACCACCTCACCGGCACCAAGCAGCTCCACCAGCTCGCATGCACGCTGCAGAGCGGGGAAGGTATTCTGCGGGTCGAGCCCCTTTTCAAAGCGGCCGGAGGACTCGGTGCGCATACCCAGCTTCTTTGCGGTGGTGCGTATCGAAGCACCCTTGAACACCGCAGACTCAAACACAACAGTATTGGTGTCGTCCATAATACCGCTGTATTCGCCGCCCATAACGCCTGCCACCGCCATCGGCTTTTCGCTGTCGCAGATAACCAGCATCTCGGGCGAGAGCTTACGCTCGGCACCGTCAAGGGTTGTGATGGTTTCGTTGTCATGCGCGTTTCGAACCGTAATGGTACTATCCTTTACAAAACGGTAGTCAAACGCGTGCATGGGCTGGCCGTATTCCAGCATTACATAGTTCGTAATGTCAACAAGATTATTGATGGGGCGCACACCGCAGGCACGAAGGCGTTCACGCATCCAGCGGGGAGATGGCGCTATTTTAACGTTCTTTACAACCCGCGCGCTGTATCGGGGGCAGAGCTCGGTGTTGAGCACCGAAACCTTCAGCATACTGCTTATATCGCCCACGTTGCCCTTTACCTCAGGGGTGTGCAGCGTAATCGGCTTGTTAAAGGTTACCGCCGCCTCTCTGGCAAGGCCGATCATCGAAAGGCAATCGGGACGGTTGGAGGTAATCTCGAACTCTACCTCAATGTCATTAAGGCCGATGGCAGACTGAATATCCTGGCCAATCTCGCAGGGCTCCTGCAACAGGAAGATGCCATCCTCAATGGCATAGGGGAAGTCGTTTACCGTGAGGTTCAGCTCGCCCAGTGAGCAGAGCATACCGTTAGATTCCACGCCGCGCAGCTTTCCCTTTTTAATCTTCACACCATTAGGCAGGGTGGAGCCATCCAGTGCCACCGGCACGATAACACCCGCGGTAACATTGGTTGCCCCCGTTACAATCTGAACGGGCTCACTTTTGCCCACATCCACGCTGCAAACTACCAGCTTATCGGCATCCGGATGTCTTTCCACCTTCAGAACCTTGCCTACCACGACGTTCCTGATCTCTTCGCCCTCAACCTCATACCCTTCCACCTTGGAACCGGACATGGTCATGGCCTCGGCGAATTCACGCGGCGAGGCATCTATATCAACATATTCCTTGAGCCATTTCATTGAAAGATTCATGCTATACTCATTCCTTTCTGTTTCGGCTTAGTTTAGAACTGGTTTAAGAAGCGCATATCGTTTTCATACAGCAGGCGCATATCATCGATATTATAGCGACGCATAACAATACGCTCCAGGCCGATGCCAAACGCGAAGCCGCTGTAAACCTCAGGGTCGATTCCGCAGTTGGAAAGCACCTTCGGGTGCACCATGCCGCAGCCTAGAATCTCGATCCATCCCTCGCCCTTACACAGACGGCAGCCCTTGCCGCCACAGGCAAAGCACATCATGTCCGTCTCGGCGGAGGGCTCGGTAAACGGGAAGTGGTGCGGCCTAAAACGTGTCTGTACATCCTTGCCGTATAGCGCCTTTACAAACGCATCCAGCGTACCCTTTAAATCAGCCATCGTAATGCCCTTATCCACCACAAGCCCCTCAATCTGATGGAACAGCGGCGAATGGGTAGCATCCACCGCATCCGAGCGGTAAACGCGTCCGGGTGCCACAATGCGGATGGGTGGCTTCTGCTTTTCCATCGTGCGCACCTGCACCGGCGAGGTCTGGGTGCGCAGCAGGATGTTTTCGGTGATATAGAAGGTATCCTGCGTATCGCGCGCGGGGTGATCCTTTGGGAGATTCAACGCCTCGAAGTTATAGTAATCATACTCCACCTCGGGGCCCTCGGCTACACTGAAGCCCATGCCAAGAAAGATTTCAAGCACCTCATCCAGCACGCTGTCTAACGGATGCTTTTTGCCTATTACAAACTTTTTACCGGGCATGGTAACATCCAAGCGTTCTCCGGCAAGGGCACGCTCCTGCTCCTTCGCCTTAATACGGGCGGTGAATTCTTCAATTCTCTCTTCAATATCCACGCGGATATCATTGGCCAGTTGGCCGATAACCGGGCGCTCTTCCGCGCTAAGGCCGCCCATCTGCTTTAAAATGGCGGTTAACTCACCCTTTTTACCGAGGTATTTTACCCTTAGGTTATCCAAAGCCTTTAGGTCGTTGATGGAGGCAAGCTCTTCCATCGCGGCTTTTCTGATCTGTTCTATCGCCTGTTTCATTCCCTTGTACCAATCCTTTCGTTTATATGGGGCTTTTCGGTTCGGCGGGCAAATAAAAAAGCCCTCGCCCGCCGAGTATACAAATACTCATGGGGCGAAAGCGAAGCTTCCGTGGTACCACCCAATTTTCTGCTCATAGAAAAAATCAAGAGCAAACACTCTCTTTGCCTGTAACGGGGCAACCCGTCGGCTCCTACTATGCGGTAAGTTACCGCTTTCAGCACCGCCGCTCGTGAGTGAACTTCACGGAGCTACACACATGGGCGCGCTTTCAGCCGATGGCGCTCCCTCTCTTTGAAGGCATAAGACCGTTACTCTCTCAGTCAACACGTTATGGCAATACTAATTTTGAATCTAAATCAAGATTAGTATATTTCCATATCACCTTACCACAATTTTGTGCGGTTTTCAAGAGGGGGTGCCTACCATTTGTTTATTTATCCAATTTTATTGCATGAAAATGCCAAAAGTGATATAATAATGTGTATTTATTTAGCTAAGGGGCATGGAAAATGGAAAAATTATTAAACCGTAAAATAATCTGTTGGATTGTACTTGTTATTTTTCTAATATCGCTTATCCCAATGCTTGTTATCTCATTATATAATCACCCCTGTGCGGATGATTATGCATTTGGCTCTACTCCTCATAAGATTTGGGAAGAGACTGGATCTATTGTGCAAACCACAAGCGCTGCATTTAATGTTGTTAGGGAAACCTATCAAAATTGGCAAGGCTCATTTTTTGCAGTTTTTTTAATGTCCTTGCAGCCCGCAATATTCAATCAATCCTATTATTCTATCACCGCGATTATACTAATTACTCTTTTTGTTTTATCATACTTGTTATTATTTAAGGTTGTCCTTATTGATTTTTTTAAAACCGACTGGGTTAATTGTATTTTAATATTCACAGTGGTTACTTTTTTATCAATACAGTTTATATACTCGCCTGTACAAGCATTTTACTGGTACAACGGCGCTATGTACTATACCGGATTTCATTCGCTATCAATATTGCTAATTTCACTTCTTTTATTATCTGGAAAACCCCAAAGCTCTTTTTTCAAATCATTAATTGCTGTATTATCAGTATTACTGAGTTTCATGATCGGCGGCGGTAATTTTGTAACTGCTTTAACCACAAGTGTAATTGTATTCTGCTTTGTTATTTATCGCATCTTCTTTCAAAAAGCAAAATGGCTGATTCCCGTTTTATCGCTTATCTCAATCAGTTCTGGGTTATTAATCAGTATTTTGGCCCCTGGCAATGCCATCCGTCAACAGTATTTTCATCAGATGCAAGCTATTCCTGCAATCTTAATGTCTTTTGTTTACGCCTTCTTGTTTATGTTCAATTTTATTAAGTTCCCCGTTTATATAGGTTTAGCATGTGTTGTTCCGCTTATATATCAAATTGCAAAATCCTGTAACTTTTCTTTTCGTCTGCCAGGGTTAGTCTCTATTGTTTTATATGGAGTTTATGCAAGCAGTTTTACTCCAAACCTATATTCTATGTCTTCATTTGGAATGGAAAGAGTTTTAAATGTTAATCAGTATCTTTTTATTCTATTCTTTCTTTTACTTATTTTTTATTGGTGTGGATGGATATCAAAAAAAACACCGCAAGCTGCCAAAACTAAGCATAAAAATAAAACAAACAACAGGGTACTAACTGAAAATGGCACCAAGAGAACATTAAATACAACTGTTGTTGGAGTTGAGATTGTGCTGGTTTTCAGCCTAATAATTAGTTGTTCTATTCATATGGATGTAAATCCTAATTATATTACCAGTATTAGCGCTTTTAAATCTTTAATAACAAACGAAGCATATACATATCATCAAGAAAACCTTGATAGGTTTAATATATATAATGATTCATCAATTAAAGAGGTTAAAATTAAGCCATTTTCGAAAAAGCCGTATGTATTGTACTTTGATGATTGTACCAATGACATCAAAGACTGGCGTAATAAGCCGGTAGCCGCCTTTTATAATAAGACTTCTGTACAGGTTATTGAATAACTGAGTAATATTGTTAGTTTATAGTATATTTCTTGTGTGAAATGTTTGCAATCTGTCCATAATATTGTCGAACTGTTTGTTGAACAAACGGGATAGTTATGCTATAATTCATATCAAGCATTAACAAAAATCTTTCCCTTTTCAGAAAGATTGATTTTAACATAGGGTTTGAGGTAAAACAGATGGATGTATTTTGCGAACAACTGGTAACCAAAAGATCGGATATAAAAACCGTACTTCTGCGCATCGGTATTATCCTTGCGGCGATTATCCTGATTATCGTTTGCGGGTTTCTAACGCTTATTCTGAGAGAATTCTCGTTTCTGGGCCTGATGGGTATCGCTGGTGTGGGGTACGGCGCATGGTACCTACTCACCAGCTTGAATATCGAATTTGAATACTCACTTACTAACGGTGAGATTGACATTGATAAGATTGTCGCCCAGCGCAAGCGCAAGCGCCTGATTACCGTTGTGTGCAAGCAGGTTGAGTCGATGGGTAAATACAAGGCTGCGGCACACGAGCATACAAACTATAAAACACGTATCTTCGCCTGTGAAGACGCACGCGACGAAGAAAACACCTGGTTTGTTGTTTACAACAGCGTGAATTTCGGTAAAACCTTGGTAGTGTTCAACCCGCCCGAGAAGATGCGTACCGCCATGAAGCCGTTTATACCGAAAACTATTTCTTATGATTTACAGCGGAACGGACTTATGTAGTATCCCCAGAATTGAAAAAAGCTTACGAAACCCTCGTTTTTTAACGAGGGTATTTTCGCGTGAGGAGATTTTACTGTTTAAAAGCCGCGGGATGAACGTGCAAACCATAGCTGCAAACTGGGCGGCAAAAGAAGCCTTTTCAAAGGCAATGGGTACAGGCATTCGCGGCTTTGGGCTCAGCGAGGTATCGGTGTTGCGCAACGAAGCGGGCGCGCCTTACTTTCTATTAACAGGAAACGCAAGAATACTGGCGGACCAACGAGGGTACAGCTTTTCCTTAAGCCTCAGCCATACCGCGGAGCTTGCGCTGGCGTTTGTTATCGCTTACGACTGCAAACAGGGTTAAAAACACTATTTTTCAATTTATGGGACTTCATCACTTCCTGAATTGAAATTAGTATAAATGCTTATCCCATAAGAAATACATCAGTTTCTTATCAGGATGAGTATAAGGAGGAATGGCAATGAGGATACTATCGTCCGAGCAGATGCGTGCAGTTGAGTGTGAGGCCTTAAAGCACTCCCAAACCTATTTAAGGCTCATGGAAAACGCCGGTACAGGTGCCGCGAAGATGATCGCACGTTATGAATCACCCATTGAAAACAGGCGGTGTGTGGTTCTGTGCGGCAAGGGAAACAACGGCGGCGACGGTTTCGTGGTGGCACGAAAGCTCTGCCGCGAGGGTGCGATTGTTACCTGCGTACTGGCGGGAGGGGAGCCTCGCTCGGAGGAAGCCCGGGAGATGCTTCGTCTGCTTAGCCTGGAACCGGTTAGTGTCCTGCCTCTGGAAGAGGACCGTGCGCAGATTAACCTGCTTTTAATGGAGGCTGATCTCATTGTAGACGCACTGTTCGGCACCGGATTTCAAGGGGCCTTGCCCGACGGCTACGGCTTTTTGGCCGAGATGTCGAACCTTTCAAAGGCAAGGGTTTATGCGTTGGACATCCCAAGCGGCATGAACGCGGATACCGGAATTACCACGGGCAAGTGCCTTAAAGCAAACCAAACCATTGCATTTGGGTGCTTAAAACCCGCACATCTTTCTGAAGGCGCCGCCGAATACTTAGGTGAGGTAGCGGTGTGCGACATCGGCATACCGGAAGAGGCTTTTTCCATCATCGACGACGCAGTTTATCTGATTGACCACGATATGGTACTGCCGCATCTGCGCCAAAGGCCGGATGATTCCTATAAAGGCAGCTTCGGCTATCTGTTAGTGGTGGCGGGAAGCCTTGGTATGACAGGTGCCGCTGTATTGGCCAGCCGGGCCGCTTCACAATGCGGTACAGGGCTGGTGTATCTTGCTACTGCACGTTCGCTTGTTCTGCCGCTGGCGGCTCACCTAACCGAGCAGGTAATGGTTCCGCTTGCCGAAAACGAAGCAGGCGGCATCTCACCGCTTTCCCTACCTGAGCTGCTGCCTGTACTTCAAAAATCCACCGCCTGCGTGGCCGGGTGCGGCCTTAAAAACACCGAGGACACCCGTTCGATTATCCGGTCGATCATAACAAATGCTGAATGCCCCGTTGTTTTAGATGCGGATGGTATAAATTCGGTAGTCGGTGACATAAATATAATCAGGTGCGCGAAGAACGGGCTGATACTTACACCGCACTACGGTGAATTCTCGCGGCTTACGGGCAAAACGGTGGAGTATATCGCACAGAACCGCGTTGCGCTGGCGAAGGCATTCGCTCAGGAATACAAGGTTACACTGGTGTTGAAGGGTACTACCACGGTGGTAGCGCTTCCGGACGGCAGTGTCTGCCTAAACAAGGGCAGCAACTCCGGCCTTGCAAAAGCGGGTAGCGGAGATCTGCTGGCCGGTATCATCGGCGGCTTGCTCGCACAGGGCCTTGGCATAAACGAGGCTGCTATCTGCGGCGTGTACCTCCATTCGCAGGCCGCAAGGCTTACCGCGAAGCGTCTGTGCAAAACCTCTATGCAGCCGTCAGATATCTTAAACGATCTTTATCTGCTATTTAAGGAGCTTGATTAGATTAGGGGTGATGTTCTCGCCCCAAGGGAGGGCATTGTTATGATAAGAAAACTGGCCTGTGTGTTCGCGGCGGTGGTTTTACTCCTACTGCCCGGCTGCAATCAAAGCAATGTCTCCCCCGAAGAAGCTACCAGTAAACTAAACTCCCCCTATAATACAAAGGCCGTACTGCAGTATCAGGACATTAAGGCGAATCTTGATATGATTAAAAGCGAAGGGCGCTGTGAGATTACCTTCGAAAGCCCGGCCTCACTGAAAGACCTGACGTTTGATTATACCGGCGATCTGGTTACGGTAAAATACGGTAAGCTGAGCTTCTCGGTTGAACCGGACTCCATGCCCGGGCAGGCAATGTCCTCTCTGTTGATCTCTTCGCTCAATAGCGCATTGAATGACCGCGGCGTGACCCTTAAGCAGGAAAACAGCGCCATTAAGGTAGCCGGGAAAACCAATGGCAGTGAGTTTGAACTGGTGCTTGACCGCAAGAACGGAAATGCGCTGAGTTTGAATGTACCGGAGGATGACCTGAGCCTGCAGTTCTTTAATTTCAGCTTTATCAGTTAAGCTTCGTGCTATATTAAACGGCAAGCCCGCAGAATCAGTTCTATACTGAATCTGCGGGCTTATACTTATAAAAGAGCCACCGCGTTTGCGGTGGCTTTATGGCTCCCCAAGTTGGACTCGAACCAACGACCCTGCGGTTAACAGCCGCATGCTCTACCGACTGAGCTATTGAGGAATATATAACCTCACAGGCT
>NZ_FNID01000010.1 GCF_900103835.1 Acetanaerobacterium elongatum
ATGGGAGGATTACAAGGACAGAGCATACGCTTTCACCCATACGGAATATGGCAAGAAGATATACGCCAGAAGAAAAGAAACAATCGAGCGAAGTTTTGCAGATTCAAAAGAGCTGCATGGGCTTCGCTATTGCCGCATGCGCGGGCTTGCGAAAGCAGCGGAACAATGCCTGCTCACTGCTGCTGTGCAGAACATGAAAAAGATTGCAAATATCCTGTCAAACCGGGATATTATGCAATCCGTAAAACGTTGCCTGCTATTTTTGCCTACATACACAAAACCCGCCGGAAAAGGGCGGGTTTTGTCAGTAATCTGAGGGAGCAGTTTTAAAGCTGCTCCCTTTTGGTTTATTAATTTAAATCTGGAACTGCCTTACGGTTCTCTGCAGTGTTTCGGCCTGGGCAGAAAGCTCTTCACTGGTAGCCGCACTCTCTTCGGCGGTAGCGGCGTTATTTTGTATTACCGAGGATATCTGATCGATGCCCTGTGTCATCTGATCGATCGATTTTGCCTGATCTGCGGTAGACTGCGATATCTCGCTTACAATCTTAGCTGCCTGCTCGGAGCCTTCGATAACCTCTACAAGTGTTTCGGCAGTTTTATTGGCTATCTTGGTACCGTTTTCCACAGCCGTTATGGCATCCTGAATCAGTTGAGTGGTATCCTTGGCTGCCTGTGCGCTCTTACTGGCGAGGTTTCTTACCTCATCGGCCACCACCGCAAAGCCCTTTCCGGCAGCACCGGCTCTTGCGGCTTCAACCGCGGCATTCAGTGCCAAAATATTGGTTTGGAAGGCAATATCATCGATTGCCTTAATAATCTTTTCAATCTTCTTCGATGCAGCGCTAATGTCTTCCATCGCACTGAGCATCTTTTTCATCTCTTCGTTGCCTGCAATCAGTTTTCTGCTTGCTTCCGAAGTAAGCTTATTTGCGGTATCTGAATCCTTGGCGTTCTTGTTAACATTCTGAGATATTTCGCTAATCGTTGCCGACAGCTCCTGAATGGTTGCCGCCTGTTCGGTAGTGCTTTGAGAAAGCCCCTGCGCGCCGCCCGAAACCTGTTCGGAACCGCCTGCAACCTGATCGGCAGATTGCAGAATGTCGGAAAACGTAGTGGATAACGTGGTTTGGATGTTCAGCAGAGAATCTTTTATCTTGGCAAATTCGCCCTGATAATCGTAACTGAGCTCGTACCTGAGGTTGCCCTGCGCAATCTTATTCAGCACCTGGGATACCTCGTCTATGTAATTAATATACTCCTTCAGCCTCAGTACTGTCTTACCAATGGCGGCGGAAACCTGTCCAACCTCGTCGCTGGATTTTGTTTCAACCGTTACATCCAAATCGCCGTCCGCTATACGGTTGGAGGCAACCGACAGCTTTTTAAGCGGCTTTACAATGCCCCGTGCTATAAAAATAGTAATAAGCGCCAGCAGCGGCAGTAAGATACCCATGATGGCAAAGATAGTTCCCGCTACCGCCTTGCTTGCGGCTTCCAGTTCTTCCTGAGGCAGCCCGGTAAGAATCATCCACCCGGTATTGCCTACTGATGCAAGCTCGCCGGTAACCTTTTTCCCATTCAGCGTGTATTCCAAGGTTCCTAATTTCTTGTTCTGAATAGCTTCCACCGCATTCTTTGAAAGTGCAGTATCGGCAACGGCTTTTTGAATATCATCCTTGTTCGGGCTGTAAACAACCTGGCCGCTATCCGTACAGAGAACAATAAACCCCGATTCGCCTATCTTGTATTTACTAAGGATTGCATTCAGCTGATTCAGCTTAATATCCACCGCAGTAGCACCGATAATTTCATTGCTTGAGCTGTCAAAAACAGGGGCAACCATACTCACAATCATATTGCTGGAGGCTGAATCGACGTAAGGCTCGGTAAGCAGAGGTGCCTTGGTTTTCGTCACCTCATACAACGGTCGTGTCGTTACATCCCAATCGGCATTAGAGCTTGCGCCGTCGTGCTGAGCGTATTGGCTGGAATCAAAATCGCACACCCAGCTGGAGAGAATGTTTTGTTCATCCGTCTTTACAACGTTTTGTAGAGTACGACGAATGTTTTGCCATTCTAATGTATTGGAAATACGGGTTCCTTTTTGCGTATTCTTGAGCAGGTTCTCCACCTCATAATTCGTGGCTGCCTGCTTTGCAATTTCTACATATGTATTGAAGAACTCCCGGGTTTGGTTGGCTACGGCCTTC
The DNA here is from genome assembly GCF_900103835.1 of Acetanaerobacterium elongatum. Classification (GTDB taxonomy): domain Bacteria; phylum Bacillota; class Clostridia; order Oscillospirales; family Ruminococcaceae; genus Acetanaerobacterium; species Acetanaerobacterium elongatum. The sequence continues at coordinate 2,214 of NZ_FNID01000010.1, forward strand.
GATTCTGAGCTTAAACTGCGAAGGGCAACATTAGCAACCGATTGATCTACCGTGTAAATAATTACCGCACTGGCCAAGGAAAGCAATAAAACTACGGGCAAAATAATGCCGAGAAGCATTTTGGGGAGAATCCGCAGATTTTTCATAGATGTTTCCTCCATTTTTTAGTAAATTAAAATAACATAATTTGTTGAATATTGTATACATAATATACTATATATACTATATTACTATTACAGTTAAATCAACTGTATTTTAAACAGAATGTTTTATTGTGAAAGAACATATTGAATTAGCTTGGCAACAATCGGCTGTTTTTCATTACAATATGGCGTCTCTCTTATTCAAATTATTGCACTTGTATTTAAAGACGGTTTATATTATAATATGTAATGCTATTGCGGCTCAAATCAGAGTCTGCATGGCAAGTTGCACAGCAGTATAGAGCAGGTATATGTATACGTTCTGACATACGGGTGTGCGGGTCCTGTGCGACAAAGCGCCGTGAACCATGTCAGGCGGGGAACCGAGCAGCATTAAGCGGATGTCTTTGTGTGCCGCAGGGTTGCCTGCATGCCCGTATGTGAGGACGTATCTTTTTTATGCTTGGACATTGCGGCACTCAACCGCTGTTCTGAACAAGGGGGATGTTTTGTAAGATGTATAAAGCGCTTTACAGGACATGGCGACCCAAAACCTTTGAGGATGTTGTGGGGCAGGAGCACATCACCACCACCTTAAAAAACGAGGTTGTTCAGGGAAAGGTGGCGCATTCCTACCTGTTCACCGGCTCACGCGGAACGGGCAAAACCACCTGCTCTAAAATTCTTGCCAAGGCGGTAAACTGCCTGCATCCGGTAGACGGAAACCCCTGCGGTGAATGTGAGATCTGCCTCGGCATTGAGGATGGCTCGGTGACCGATGTGGTGGAGATTGACGCCGCCAGCAACAACGGCATTGACGATGTGCGCGCGCTGCGCGAGGAGGCGGTTTTCACCCCCGTTAGCGCAAAATACCGCGTATACATCATCGATGAAACCCATATGCTCTCCATCGCGGCGTTTAATGCGCTGCTTAAAATTATGGAGGAACCGCCCGAACACGTGCTGTTCATCCTGGCTACCACTGAGGTTCACAAGGTGCCCGCCACCATCCTTTCACGCTGCCAGCGGTTTGACTTTAGACGTATCGACACTGAGGTTATTAAGAACCGCCTGCTTGCCATTGCAACGGGCGAACAGATAACGCTCAATGAGGACGCGGCGGAGCTGATTGCGCGCCTTGCCGACGGCGGTATGCGCGACGCTATTTCGCTGCTCGACCAGTGTGCCACTGCCGCCGAGGTAATTGATATTCCTGTAGTGAGCAAGCTTGCGGCGCTCGCAGACACGCAGTACCTTTATGAGCTTGCCGATATCATTCTTTCTAAAGACGGCGCAAGGGCGCTGGAGCTTGTAGAACGGCTTAATGCGGAATCGGTGGATTTTGCAAGGCTGTTAAGCGAGCTGATTACCCTTTTCCGAAATCTGATGGTGGTGAAGGGAGCCAAGAAGCCCGAGAATCTGATTGTATGCACACCGGACGAGCTTTCGCAATTAAAAGGGCTTGCCGTGCGCTGCCCGATGGAGCTGACTTTACACGTTCTCACCGTGCTTGGCGACGCGCTGGACGGCATGGGCAAGACCCATTCCAAGCGGCTGGCCGCCGAAATCTGCCTGATGAGGCTTACCAACCCCGAGCTGGATACCGGTTACGATGCGCTGCTCAGGCGTATCGGCGAACTGGAGGCCCGGGTACAATCCGGCGTTGTATCCGCTACTGCGGCATCTGTTCCGCACAAGGGTGTTAAGAATTCAGCAAAGCAGCCGCAGGGCGAAGAGCCCCAAGCGGAGCTCCCCCCGCCCGTTACCCGTGAGGTGCTGGAGGTGGAGGAGAAGCTGAAATGCTGGAACGATGTGCTGGAGCATCTGGCAACCGTTAATCCCGCGCTGCACGGTACGATGGTGAACTCTACGGCATATGTGAAGGGCGACCTGATACTAATAGACGCGCCCGATTCGATGTTTACTGAAATGATGCGCAAAAATGACTACACCAAGCAAAGCCTGCGCGATGCTATCATGCTGAAAACCGGCAAGATCTACCGGCTTGGCCCTGTGAAGAAGAACACCGAGATAAAGGAAACGGGTGTTCTGCTGGCACAGCTGGAGCATGCTGCGAGGCAGGCAGGCATTGAGATAAACTAGTAAATTATTCAGACATGCAATAACAGGAGGATATCAACCATGAAATCAAGATTACCGCAGGGCTTCGGCGGAGGCCCCCAGAATATGAACAGCATGATCAAGCAGGCTCAGAAGATGCAGGAGGAGATGGCCAAGGCCACCGAGCAGATTGAGCAGATGGATTTTTCCGCTACCGTTGGCGGCGGTGCTGTTTCGATACTGATGTCGGGTAAGAAAGAGGTTAAGTCGCTTACCATTAAACCGGAGGTTGTAGACCCCGAGGACATTGATATGCTGCAGGACCTGCTGATTGCCGCCTTTAACGAGTGCATGAAGCAGATTGAAGATACCTCTTCGGAGACCATGGGCAAAATCACCGGCGGGTTGAATGTACCCGGCTTGTTTTAACGCCCCCTATGGGCAAAGGAATACTGCCCCAGCCGCTGATTCGGCTGATAGAGCAGTTTGAGCGGCTGCCGGGCATCGGACGCAAAAGCGCTCAGAAGCTAGCATTTTATGTTTTGAACCTTTCGGCGGAGCAGGCGCAGGCGTTTGCTACGGCCATTACCGACGCACAGCAAAATATTCACAACTGCCGTATCTGCCAAAACCTTACCGACGGTGAGATTTGCGCGGTATGCGACGATCCGGCCCGTGATAAATCCACTATTTGTGTGGTGGAAGACACCCGCTACGTGGTTGCAATTGAGCGAACCAAAGAGTATAATGGCTTATACCATGTGCTGCATGGATTAATCTCGCCGATGGATGGCATCGGCCCCGATGAAATCTATATCAAAGAGCTGCTGGAACGGGTAAAGCAAGGTGGAATCAAAGAGATTATCGTCGCCACCAACGCCAACGTAGAGGGCGAGGCCACCGCGATGTATATCTCCCGCCTGCTCAAGCCGCTGGGGGTTAAGGTTTCGCGTTTAGCCTATGGCATTCCGGTGGGCGGTGACCTGGAGTATGCCGATGAGGTAACGCTCTACCGCGCTATTGAAGGACGAAACGAGCTGTAAAAGATTCATCATCACGAAGGGAGGTGCCTGCGGTTGGCGAAAACGGAGAACAAGACCATCGCCCAAAACAAAAAGGCCTTTCACGATTATTTTGTGGAGGAAGCGTTTGAGGCGGGCATCGAGCTTTGCGGCACCGAGGTAAAATCCATTCGCGCGGGCGGCGTGAACCTCAAGGACAGTTGGTGCGAGATTAGTGACGGCGAAATCTACCTGCGCGGTATGCATATCAGCCCCTACGAGCATGGCAACATCTTTAACCGTGATCCGGTTCGCGTGCGTAAGCTGCTGATGCATAAACGTGAGATCTTGAAGCTGTTTGGGCTGGTAAAGCAGCAGACATTTACGCTGGTGCCGCTTTCCCTCTACTTTAAGGGCTCCCGCGTGAAGGTTCAGGTGGGTTTATGCAAGGGTAAGAAGCTGTACGACAAGCGCGACGACATGGCAAAACGCGCGGCGCAGCGCGACATTGAGCGTGCGTTCAAGGATAACGACAAGAGCAGATAGCATTAAAAACTGATTCTCGGGTATACTATAGTTACCTGAAATATATGGGGGCGTAAAGGTTTCGACGGGGATTTTGAACCATGATAAGCGAGTAGAGTTTGCTGGACACTCTTAAAACGCCGGTACTTTTAAATTAAACGCTAACAATAATAAATTAGCTTTAGCAGCTTAATTTAAGCTGCTCGTCCGGCTAAGCAGTACCACGGGCTTAGTTTGGGCGTCATTTAGTGGTGAACGTGCTGCGGGAGTTTCCCGGCCCGGAGCATGTATTAGGGAATACTGAGGCGCACAGCCTGCTTTTCGGCGGTGCGCGGAGGGAATGTAAAAAGAGAAGCTGCACTCGGAGAAGTTCATGGGAATAGGTTTTCGGACAGGGGTTCAATTCCCCTCGCCTCCACCAAACATTGACCGTAGCATTGATACAATGCTACGGTCAATCCTTTTATTATTCGTATCAAGAAAGCCTGCAATACAAGGGATTTGCCCCGTAAGGGTATGCAAAATCCTTTGTACTGCAGGCTTTTTGTGCGTTGTGTGGCCGTTCCGACACTCGCGGTTTAAGGCGCGATTTGAATACCCCTTGAGGAAAAATAAAATAGTTCTACGAAAAATAACGGAGTTCAAGGAAAAATAAAAGGGTTCAAAACGCTCTGCCCAAACACATTAAATCAAGGTGTTAATTGGGCTATTCCGGCTTTTTCGCTGAATACTTTGTGGATCTCCTCCGCTTGACGCCATCTTCACCGACCTCGATGTTGCTCCGGCGAGTACGCTCCTCCTGGACTCTGTTAAACATTTCTTCCGGGATAATCGGCTCGTTATTGCCCTCTGCGGCGTAACTACTCACTTCGCCGTCGTTGACTTTCCGTTTTGCCTTGTATTCCGGCGTGTGGGTTTTGAAGATAACGGCGGTACCATAATACTTTGTGTTGGTGAGCATGAACTCCAGCGTGTGCTTCGACCACCGATCTTTGCCCGTCGGGGACGGGATACCATCCTCCTCCAGCGCGGCTTTGATTTTCACGATGCTCATTCCACTCAAGTACATTGCGTAGACCCGACGGACGACAGCGGCTTCATTTTCCACGATTTCGAGGTCACCGTCATCGTTCTGGCGGTAACCGTAACAGGGTTTGTTGTAGAGTTTTGAAGTACCGTTTTCTGCATGGCGTTTCAAGCCCCACCGTACATTATCGCTGTGGGATTTATTCTCACCCTCGGCAACACCGCAGTAGAGGGATATCATCAATTCCGCTTCCGGGTTCAGGCTGCCAAATTTCTGGTCCTCAAAGTAGACCTCCACACCGTATTCCTGTAAGGCTCTAATGGCAATCAAAACATCCTCCGTTGAGCGTCCAAGCCGACTGACGGCTTTTGTGACTACATATTCAATTTTTCCGTCATGGGCTGATTTAATCATCCGCTGGAATTCCTGGCGGTCGACAGCATTGGAACCTCTTGCCACATCTATAAAAATATCCGCCACTTCCATGAACGGCTGTTTATGCACAAAGCGAGAAAGCCCGGACGCCTGGTCAGCGAGGCTGTGGAGCTGTGCGTGGGAATTGGAACTGACCCGGCAGTAAACGCCGACTTTTTTCATGTGGTAGTTCCACTGCGGCGGTCGATTTATTACTTGAACATCCTTTGGCATGGAACTCACCTCGTACACAATATGTTATCAGCTAATACTGCCGTATGGCCTTGCTATTATCCCGGTTTAGAGTGATATATGTAATACCAAAATAACCAGGAGGGACTGAATATGTATTATATGCGATTTATTAATGACGATGGGTCATCGGAGGAGTTTGAAGTTCATCAGGGGCATATCTTTTGCAAATGCCATGAGTGCGGTCAAGAATTTACGCCACGCTGCATCGAGTTCGATAAGCAGTTCGATTACGAAGAAGAGAGTTTCTTTTGGAACGCCTGCCCAGATTGTATTAAAATGCGTGAAGCAGAAAACAACAGACAGGCAATGAAATTGGCGCACATAGAATTGGCAGAAAAGCTTTCGCGGGTTTTTAAGAAAGAAATAACCCCAGCAGATGTACAACAATTCATTGATGACAATAAAGGCAGTGGATGCCAGGATATCGATGATGCTATACAGAAACGCTTCGGCAGCGGCTCTCGCTTTGTTTCAGCGAGAGAAGAACCCCAAATAGCCCAACAAGGAAAATCTATTACAATCTGATGTTTTTGGATTTGAATACCCTTGAATACCCCTACTGACGAAAAATAGAATTATTTCTGAGGTTTAGCCCCAACTCGTCATATAAGAACGTCAGTATTGATACAATGCTGGCGTTTTTATTTTGCACACGGTAGCCGTCAGAAGGTCTTGGTAGCAAGGCTTTCCGGCGGCTTTTTGTTTTCTGCCGTTTGTAGGGTGCAGAGAAAAAGGCCGTCTATTGAGCATATAGCTTGATTACGCCTTGCACTCGGCAAACGGCAGCTTGGGGGTATGCATAGGGTATGCACTCGGCAAACGGGAATATTGAGATTCCGAGCAGTGACTTCCCTCTGTTGTAACTGACTCCATGTTATTATCGTTTTTATACAAATTGAAAAATGCCTTTCCCGGTAGCAAGTACCGAAAAAGGCTTAAAATAAAGTGCGGCAAAAATAGAATTTATCGTTTTGATATGTTATCTCTGACCGTCTGGAACGATAGCATCAGATTGATGTCTGGTATGTGTTTTGCTGATTTTCCGTACAAGGGAACAGGTCGATAATGGATTTTATAAGCATTATCCGTGCGCGGAAACATGTCCACGGGAATTTTGGACTTTTACCCGTTCTGGAAAACAAGTCAATGGTTGGGTTTAATCCCGCCGTCTATGTTGACGTTAGTACTATCTATTGATAAGATTTACGCCCCTTGACGCGAACCGCTGAAATCGTAAAATTTGAACACCTCTACAGAAGATCGTTAAAAGGCAGATTTATTTACCTACCGATATGAACATACGCGACTCTGATCCATCGTCAGAAGGAAGGTATAGAATTTCACTATCTTCTGTAAAACTGCGTATCATTTTCTCGTCAGAACCGTCGTCAGACATAAGACCGATATACCCCTTCAAGTCAGCTTTTTTCGCATCTATTGATTGCAATTCGCCTTTTGCCTTTTTCGACTCGAACCATTGTCTTTTAACCAAGGCTACCGCTTTATCGTTAATCGGTTTATATAGGGTGTCAAGGAAGTCTGAAGCGTTGCAAATAAAAGATCTTTGGTACATAGAATTGAAAGCTTCAAAGACTTCTATTGCCTTTTGGGTCTCTCCAATTTTCATCCGTGTCGCAAACTCAGTCTTTTTACTTTCAAGCATTAGTTTACTTGCAAACAGGCAAATCTGAAAAGAATAATACAATTCATGTTCCTCGGTGTTCGCTCTCAAGTCTTTCAGTTCTTTTGCTGCAGACAGATGAGACCAGATCGTCCGGACTTGTATTTCTGTAATCTCACCTGTTTTACTTAGACGCTCAAGTCTCGTTATATACTCCATCAAAATACTATCGGCGTCACGAATTCCAGACTGTAAAGCAATAATGTCAGCTTCATCGACGTGCACCTTGCCGATGATTTCTCTCATACGGTTTTCGATGCTACGCAGTTTGCCAATGTTCGCATCGTGATGAAAACCGATAAGTCTTTCAATTCCGTGCTCTATACCATCTAACTGCTTCGAGATTTTGTCCATGTAATATTGTCCGGAAATCATAGCCATTGCCTGCATTCCAGCACCTACGACGGCTGCGGGATTTACAACTGACAAGGCTACTTCCTGAAAACCGGAATGGTTGGCCACTTTGCCGCCTTTCATCACAATAGAGCCTACAGTCCCGTCTTTGTATTTCATTAATTCGGAAAGTGGTCCAGTTGCTGTAAACAGTCCGTTTGGAGCGGCTTTTGCAATTTGGGAGAGAGTTTGCGCCTGCGCTAAAGCAGGCATTGCCCCTTGTATGAGGTTTGCTCCAATAGCACTACCTCGCGCCGTAATTTCTTGAAACTTCTTTGTGCTGAGATCGGCTGACGAATCGATCCTTGACAACATGAAACTTTGCCCAGAACGGTTAGCAATTTCGATTTTTTCAACAAGGTTCAGCATACTGGCAGATGGCTTCGTTGTCATCGGTTGCGTGTTCATTGTCGTAATTGATATTACTTCAGTTTCGGCAGCCTTTCCGCTTCCTGTTACCCGTTTTTCCCTAATAAAGAAGAACACGCCAACCACGACGATCGTAAGTATGACAGTTATGATTATTATTGCAATTGCAAAACCATCCATGTTTAATACCTCTGTTCGATTCTTCTTATAATATTACTTGATTCCAAGTAAGGCTTTTATTTCGTCGGGCTGATACGGTTCTTTGCGCCTGTGAATCATCGAGTGGCAATTTGAACAAAGAGGTATCAAATCCATTTCCGGGTCTGTACCCTCGTATCCTTCAGCGGTAGATAGCTTTCCCACTGGCGTGATGTGGTGAACCTCAATGTAGTCTTTTCCTAGTTCGCCATATACTTTCTCAAAATCAAACCCGCAAATATTGCAACGACAGCCTTTCAGCCGAATACATTCGGATCTAGCGGCTTGACTCCTGTAAATCTGCTTTGTCGATGTTATATATGTCCTGCTTTCATCGTGTAGGTGGTACTTATATTCATCACTTGAATTTGCCTGATTTATGAGTATCTCTACGTAGTCAAGCAAATCATTTTTCAATTTTTGGCGTTGTGGCTCATCAACATACCATACTGATTTTTGACCGTGTCCAACGCCGTTATTACGTGCTGAGTGTGGTAACTGTTTCACTCTGTCATTACGGTCAATCAGAATTGCATATTCCACATTGCAGATAATGTTATATTCGGCAAAGACACTTCGCCCATTAATTTCAATTATTCGTGTGCTTCTATCATCATTGACGGGTTCAGCATACACGCGAGCATGCTGATAAAAACCACAGATTATCCGTCCCTCCGATTCACGAGAACATGTAAAAACCACAAAAACATCATCAATGTAGTCTCCAAGCGCATCGTGGCTGATTTCTTTCGATATGCGCGGTAGATTAATTTTTCCGTAAGGTGGCGTATATCCATAACACTTGCCGTTATCGTGTCGGAAGTTAAAAATTTCGTGACCATATCCGTTTTGCTCGACAAATCCACCACCACCCTTGAGGTTCGCCTCAAGACCGTTGTATTCATCCATTTCAGTAAGGTTAATAAACACAACCTTACTGCGGTTAATGCTATTGCTCTGCATCGGTGTTCTCCTTTTGAAATTGTACTGGATTATACAATTTTATCTATTATGGTATCAATAACACGATTTATAAATTGCGCCAACCGATCGTCCTGTTTCTCACAACCGCCCTTTCGTTCAAGCTGGCTAAATGTCTTTTCCGGTATGTATGCGGTTACTTCATAACCAAAAGATACATGAACATAACCACGATTTGAATTATCAAACTTGCTTGCGAAGCCTTGCTCAAACTCATCTTTATCGACAAGCCCTTTGTATTCGGTCAGTAATTTCTTCTTTAGTTCGCCCCATGTCGAGCGTTTCCATTCCTTGGTTATATCTCCCCAAAGCGCCAAACATTTATCTTTATCTGTGCCAAAATGTAAGTCATAGTAAGTTTTGTCGATATAAGGTGCAAATATAGTTGACTGGAAATGCGCCAGTCTGAGATAGGGCTCCACCAAAAACTCCAAATTAATGCCATCCACAATTATTTCATTCTTATTTATCCAGCTTAAGTCATTTTTTGTTGTTTTATATAGATTATAGCCTTGCCATTTCGTATCACCGGGCCACACCGTAACCATGAGGCTTTTTTTATCATAATCCATATCCAACTGCGCTTCAGTCAAGAAGTTATAATTGAGAGGTATGATATATCTGCCTGTATATTTCTTCTCATCATCTTCGTTTTGACAGCAATTTTGAATTATCTTTAATAGCCGCTTTTCAATCGGAATCTGATTTTCTGAGGAAATGTTTATATCCGATAGCAAAGCCACCGGGAACCACTGACCATAACGGTTCTCTAAATGCTTGAGGTAGTGACCAAGAATACTGCTTTCGTATTTTCCTGTGATGTTATGAACCTGCTGAAGAAGTTCAATGACATCTTCCCAGTTTCCATTTATATATTCCACTGTGGGAGTGGTCTCATTGCGTTTTTCAATTTCATGAACTAGACTTTCGACTTGTGCCTGCACTTGCGCCCTTGCATCAGTGGCATTTCTTTTTACTTCAATTACAATAAGCGTATCTTTGCATTGAATAACAATGTCCGTGATTAGGGCTTCGCCTGGCTTTGTTGTATCTTCTGACCACTCGACATGCTTTTCTGTTGTAAGTGTTGCTCCGATTATTAGCTTTGGGCTCGAATATGCATCCACTATTTTGGTTATGCTCTGCTGTATCCCTATATCGATATCTTCTGCCTTGCTGTGTTTTTGTACCTGAGTACCAACACTGCAGTTTGAATTGATATAGTCAATAAAACGATCCAAGACCAGTGGGTTTTCGCCCAGAACAATTGCCAAACCACGGGAAATGTTATTTTCAATCGGCAAGGCATTTGCCTGCGAATAATGCTCAAAAATATTTAAGTGTCGGTTGTTGTTAAACAATCCCCATCACCTCTCAATCAGTAGTAATCCGTTCTATCGAACTCAAAGGCTTTCTCCACACGAGTGTGGGCAAAATTATAAGGTTCAGCTGAAATATTTTAACAGCAACTCGTTGGCTATACATTCGGCTTCAGGATGTTCTCGGTTGATAGGCTTTGAATTCCTGATTTTTATCAAAGCCTCTTTACCACGGCCCGCGGCGATAATTCGTGCGGCACTTGATACTCTGGTATTGCTTCCGGTCCTTTTTGCGTCAAAGCCCTTAGTATAAATCAGGTCCACAAGTTCTGCTTTGCTCCCTGACCACGACTTGATTAATTCAAACTGTGTCAGGAAAAACCATCCACCTGCTGCGGTAAAGGCGTCATCAAACTGTTTGTCCGTAATCATATATATCATCCTCCGAATTATTGGACTATACGCCCAGTCTGTGACGGATATCGTTCAGCCACTCGTCTTTATATTTGAAGAACTTTGGCCCAGCAATTGCGTATTGCTTTCCTGAGAGCAGTTTCGCCAATGCAGTCAACGACATGGTTTCTCCTTTATATTCGACATTGCGGTCATCAACTACCATAGCCTTCAAGCTAACATCATAGGCATATTCGATCGTAGCGCCGACTGGTATTTGGCACTTGGAAAACGAAAAGTTAGATGCCCTCTCCGTACAATCAGTATCAATCTCCTGTGCGATTTCTTCGGCTAGAACCTCATCCGCGTTAGGCTTAATGATCAACAGCTTGTCCGTGCAGCCATGAATTTCAGCAATGGCTTCCAGAATGGAATAGGCATCCTCCGGCGACATGGCATAAAACTCGCGTACCCGTTTTTGTCCGCTGAAGGTTTCAATAGAGCGCAGATTGGGATTCAGCTTATCGATTATGGAGTGGATTTTCAAGTCTGATAAGCGAGAATTCACCTCGTAAGTCGCATACACTCGGAAAGCAAACGGGATACATTCGCTTCTGTTAAGCTGCTGTAGTCGTTTATCGATATCGTCCGCATATCCGATTTTAACGTATTCTGGGAACGAAGGATTCGTCAATATATAGATTACACCTGTTTTATCCATTCAGCCGCCTCCTCATTCATTAGTAAACATATCGTCGATTTCCAATTGTTTATATGATACTTGATTGGATACAAGCCCCATGAAGCTTGAATTAAGCCGAACTTCATCGTGAGAGATAAGTGCATATCTCCAAGGCTTTCCACCGTTTACGGAATTCCAATCTGTAACGGCATTACAATAAACGACGGCGGCGCGAGCTTTTTCTTTTACCTCGGTAGAACCGATTTCATTGCTTGCTTTGGTCTCTATCATATAGATGCGATCTACCGTCTCTACCACAAAGTCAGGTTCGTAGCGACTGATTCCGCCAGGCCCATAGTAAATATTAAACTGCTTCGGCGAAGGGCGCAGCCATTTTAATACAGTTTTGTCGTTTTCAAGAACGATTGCAAAACGCCGTTCTGTATCGCTATCAAATTTGTAGAGAGTGTGACAGGCTTTCTTAAAGCCGTTGAACACTTTAGATCGGACTTCGCTTGCTGATAGGGTTGCCCGCAAGTCATAAATATCGTCTGTACGAATTTTGCCACCAAAGCTGTTCTCAATGCGAGAAAACGGACGCATTTCCGAAGCCTTATACTCAGTTTCCTCACGATAGAAATGCTGATTCATTTGTAGATAAATAATATCTGCAATCGTTTTTTGACGGTCTCGCATCACTTTCTCAGTTTCTTCCTCTGAGAGGTATGACAAAAAGTGATCTTTGGCATCGTTCACGAGGGAGTAAAGCAAATCTGCAGAAGTCCCATAATCCACATTATCATGCACGATGATGTGACGTACAATCTCATTTTCTACGGTATCAACCTTTGCAGATGCCATGTACTCGATATCAAGCTCAAAGGTTTGACCACCTTCTTGAAGCTCGGTACCCAGCAAGGTGTCGTCGGAGGGATGCCAGTTCATATTTTTGGTATCAAGCTTAAATGAATAAAACCCTTGCTTAACTTCCGTGAAAGGCTGAACAACAGCCTGTGGAATTGGAATTACGCTATCAGTGAGAGCCTGTACGCACGTGCTGATGGCGTTTTCGACTACTGGAGCCAAATCTTCCGGCTTCAAACCGAATGATGGGAATTGACGTAGCGTTTCGCTGATAATTGTTTTCTTCACAAAGGCGCGTGTGTCATCGTCCTTTATGGCATCAAAGGTTTTAACCTGACGGTTCAAATCCATAACAGATTTTGAAGTGTAATTTGCAACAAATTTTGCTACTTCAAGCGTCTGTGGTTGGGGTTGTGTCGGAACTTCTACGCCTTGTGGAGACACGGTCTCGTGTAGCGTTAATGCCAACTGCTCGGCAAAGCTGTGATCATTTAAAACGCTGTCATATACGGATGGCATCTCAACCGTTTCTTGCTGCTTTGATTCTTGCGTCGAAGATGTCGGATCGATATAGTACACCTTACGGACCAAAGAATTCGGATCGTTGGCCAGATTGACAATCGCTTCATATTTATCGTGGCTGACGATTGAAAGCCTGTCAACCGCCTCATCGCCAGTGCGGTTGCCATACGGCAGACGCAGGCCGCGTCCGATAGTCTGTTCAGTTAAGGTTTCAGATGCCGATGCACGGAGCGGCACAATGGTATAAAGGTTGGTGACATCCCAGCCTTCTTTCAACATATTGACATGAATGACGATTTCTATTTTATTATCCGGCTTTTCGAGCGATAAGAGTTGTTCGATATTCTCATCTTTTTCAGCACCACGCTGGGCAGAGTTAATCTCAATAACCTTGTCATGATAGTAGCCACCAAAGAAATCGCCGGACTTGATGTATTCCATGATTTCTTTGGAATGGTCGGTATCCCTTGCAACGACCAAAACAAAGGGTTTGACAATACGCTTGCCAAAAGTACGGGCATAGATTTCAAGCTTACTCTTCGTTTCTTCGTGAATACGAACGCCGTCATTGAGCTTCTCACGGTCAAGCTGAGTGGGCGTGTATTCCTCCGGTCTGAAATCTTTACGGGTAAAAACTGCCGGTACCTTCACATATAACCCATCGTTCAGAGCATGAGCCAGTGAGTACTCATAAACCACATTACGAAAGTCCACCTTCTTCGCGCCCTTCTGAATCTGCGGCGTAGCCGTCAACTCGACACCGAGGAGCGGATGCAAGTCGTTTATAACCTCAAAGCTTTTATCGGCATGGTAGTGGTGACTCTCGTCCATGAAAATGCACAAGTCAGGCAGCGAACGCAGATATGAGAAGTAGGATTCGCCCAGCACCTCGTTTAAGCGCTTAATCCTTGCGGGAGTGCCCTTTGCCACTTTACTGTCGGAATTCAGCTTTGCAATATTGAAAACATTGATTACGACGTCATTTACGCCGAACTGTCCCTGACGGAACGCCTCATAGTTGTCACCGTCAATAATACGCGGTGGGTCTACGAATTTATCCAAACCGCGAAACACATACTTTGGATTGGATGTGTTGCCGAGGTCATCCTTGAGCTTCCGGTAAATGGTCAAGTTCGGAGCCATTACGAAGAAGTTACGGACACCTTTTTCATAATGGAGGTACGCAATACACGCTCCCATAAGCCGTGTTTTGCCGATGCCGGTCGCCAAAGCAAAGCAAACAGACGGAAAGTCGCGTTCAAAGCTGGTCAGGGTTGGAAAATGCTCCCGAACCGCAGCCAAGTCCTCATTATAAAAATCCTCGCCGTCATCATCTGATTTCTTCTTCAAGCTCAAAATATCGCAGAGCTTTGCAAAGATTTCAAGGCTCTCGTGCTGCGGTGGACGCAGGGCAAGAATATTGCTGATGTATTTGGAGTGATAAGTATAAAACTTATCGGTATATGATTCCTTAATCATCCTCCCATTCCTCCTCGTCAAGTTCCGGGACATCTACGATATTCAAATTGTAGTTATCCGCGCCGAATTCACACTTGGAAAGCACTGACTGCGGTATCTTGCGAACATTGATATTATCATAGCGTTTGCCAAGACCAATATCAAAAGCCGGAGCACAAATGAGTAGATTTTCCATGGGAGAAAGCTCCGCCGCGATACCGTCCAGCATGGCGGCCGTCAGATACTGCGTGGTGACATAAATATAGCTGCTGTCCTGACTAAATCCCTGCTTCCAGAAGAGTTCACGGTCTGGCGCATAGTGGAAGCCGTTTATTTTAGCAACAGCGGCAACCAGCATTTCAGAATTGTATTTATCGGAGAAAACAGGATTACCATGCTTGTCCTTTTCAATCAGTGTCGGAGCAAGTTCATAGAACTTGAAGCCCCCGCCACCTTTCCAATTTACAGCATTGGAAATACCGCCCTGTTCTCCATCTACTACTTTTTGCAGGCGTGGTAAGCAATGAGTATAGCAGTGATTACCGAGCTCAATGCCAATGTACCGTCTGCCCATTTTATGAGCAACGGCTGCGGTTGTACCAGAGCCGAGAAAACTATCAAGCACGAGGTCATATTCATCAGTTGCTAAAGTCAATACGCGTTGGATAAGCTTTTCTGGCTTTGGCGTCGCGAACCATGTGTTTTTATTCATTTCCGGAAACAACTTTTTCTGCTCATATTTTGCCTGTCTTGTATGCCCGGTTTCTTCTAAGTCTGCCCACAGTGATGAGGCAGGCAACCCCTTTTGCTCATATAAATATGTTCTTCTTTTTATTGCAGTACAATCATTATTAAATCTGATTTCTCCTGTTTCCATTTTTTCCTTTAGAGTTTCCTCAGACCATCTCCATCCATTAAATGGAGGCTTAATAACGTTCCCGTTAGGGGCAATAATGTCATATGTTAAATTTGGACGTGGGTTTGGAGAACCTAATGGATTCCCGTCGAACCAAGGCCCGCGTGGGTCATTATCCGGGTTACTGTAGTGCTTCGCTTGTTCTTCAGTTCGTTGTAGCTTCTTTGGCTGCCAATTCGGTGCTTTGGAATAAACTAAGATATAATTGTGGTCTTGTGAAAACTGTTTAGAGTCGTTATTACTATTATCACTTGACCTCCATATTACAGTCTGAACATGGCAAACACGTCCAAATATCTCGTCACACAGTATTTGCAGATATGCTTGTTCATGGTCATCGATACTTATCCATATAGTTCCCTCGTTAGACAATAAGTTTTTCAGAATATCCAATCTTGTTTTCATGAGTTGAAGCCAGATAGAATGCTCCAAGTTATCGTCATAGTGCTCGAAGGCCGCTCCGGTGTTATAGGGCGGATCGATATAGATACATTTAACTCGTCCCGCAAAATCCTGCTCCAGCGCCTTTAGAGCCAGCAGGTTATCCCCGTGAATCAACATATTCTCAGAATTGGGGTCGCCGTAATCCTTTGAGGTGTCATGAAGAAGGATACGCGGCTCTATTGCCGGGTCTTCACCTTTCCCGATCCATGTAAGTTCAAGTCTTTGCATAATGTTTTCCTCCTACACAATCTCAAAGGAGATCGTCATGATATGTTCTATCTGGCAATTGCCTTTGAGCTTTTCCTGCATTTCATCCTGCAGGCGCTGATTCTGCTGTTCGATTTCATCTTCGTGATTGTAGATTTCCCGTTGCATCTTTTTACGCTTCTCATCGAGCTTGTTAATTTCATCCTTCAGAGCAAGCATTTCTTCAAGTGGAAGGCTGGTGCTGGCACGGAAGGTCTTTCTCTTCTCGGCAATCAGTTTTTTAAGTTCCTTAAGATTGCGCTGCAAACCTTCTTTTAAGTCCTCGCTGTAAGCATCGAGTTTTGCGCATTCATCAAGGAAATATTGCTTGTTCTCGTTTTCGATTTTCTGCTGTTGCATGGCAATACGCTCTTGTCGCATTTTTACTAGAGATTCTGTTTCCGGCGGACACTGTCCGGCGGTTTCGGCAGGCAGTTCCAGCATCGCATTCAGCATCTCGTCATCAACTACAGTACCGTCCTCGGTCACAGCGGAAAAAACAAGATGTTCTTCGTCGCCAATGCCAGAATATGACAGTTTATCAATAGAAAGGATGCCACTCAATCCTGGATGGTTGTCAAAAAATGAAATGTGCCGTGTGCATTCGTCATAATCGAATTTGATATGTACCGGAGGCAGTTCTTCGTGCAGTGCCTCAGAAAGCCACGATTCATAAAGCGGGTCTTCCCGGCGGAGAAAGATATCGCCTTCCTCATCAGCATCCTGCCAATTCAGATTATAGATTCTTTCATGACCATCGAATGTTTTTAAGCGAAGTCTCCATTTATCAAGCGGTTCCACGCGTTCGGCGCCATGTATCATGAAGAAGTAATAAATCCACTGGCTGAACTTGCCGAGGCTGGCAATCGTATCGCTTTGGCAATGTTTCAGTCTTGCTGCAACTTCTTCATCGAAGTTTTCAAGAATGGATTGCCTTGCTTGCACCATCTTTTCGTTTATATGGTCTGCCAGCTCTTCCTGTAGACTATCAAACTCGGCTTGTATTTCTTCGGAGGTCTTGCATTTCTGGTAAATCTCCGATATGCGTTTTTCAAAATCAACGCCGGATTCGATAGAACCGATGACCTCGTCCGAGGAGCCAAACACGCCGCTGAACAGGTTGAATTTTTGCGAAAGCAACTCATAAACTCTGACGTCGGCAGCGTTTCTCCTGTTCAGGAAATTTATAACGACAACATCATTCTTTTGACCATATCGGTGACAACGACCGATTCGCTGCTCAATACGCTGTGGATTCCAAGGCAGATCATAGTTTACAATCAAGCTACAGAACTGAAGGTTAATGCCCTCGGCAGCAGCCTCCGTACCAATGAGGATACTTGCTCTGTCGCGGAATTCCTCGACAACAGCGGCTTTCATATCTGCTTGCTTTGAGCCAGAAATCTTACCATCGTTCTGGTGGCGTTTTTTCCATTCCTCATATATTTGCTTTGATATTGAGTCATTATTAGAACCATTAAGGAATATGATCTTGCCGTCGTACCCGTTATCCGAGAGCAGCCGAAGCAAATATTCCTGCGTTCTGCGAGACTCAGTAAAAATCACCGCTTTACGCTGGCCGCCGAGTTCCTCGATCTTGTCAAAGCCCTCTTCAAGTGCTAACAGCAAATTGTCGCCTTTGGCGTTGCTGTGAATGCTCTTAGCTAATTCTGCATAGTCGTTGAGACGTTCCAGCTCTTTAATTATCCCGGCACGGTCATGCTCCAAGTCGGCCGTAAGGACATCGTCTTCAGTGTCACTATCGCTGTCGTCCAATTCCTCGTAAGTGTCAAAGTCGCTCATATCAAGTTCACTCTCGATACCTTTGAGAAGATCGTCGAGCCGGTTGATAAGCGAATTTAATGTGCCAGAAATGGCAAATGAGGAGGACGCCAGCAATTTCCGAAGCACCATTGTAATAAGGGTACGCTGACCTTCTGGCAAAGCATATAGCTTGTCGGTTTGCAGATATTCAGAAATAAAATTGTAGAGTTTTTCTTCTTCTTCTGAAGGAACATATTCCTGCAGAATAGCATGACGGTTTGTGTATCGGACATACTCCGTTACCTGTTTGCGTAGAGTGCGTTGGCATACACCGTGCAGTCTATTCCTCAAATTTCGGTTCCGAATATCCGGGTTCGTTGAGGAAACATACATATCCCTAAAAGTCTTAGCATCACCGAAAACATGCTCATCGATGATGCTGGTGAGGCCGTAAAGTTCCATCAAGTTATTCTGTAGTGGAGTTGCCGTAAGCAATAGTTTCTTTCTGCCGCTCAATGCATTTTTTAGCTTGTTGCCCATGACGTTGTTTGGCTTGTATACATTTCTGAGACGGTGAGCTTCATCCATGATAACCAAGTCCCACGGAATGTTGCGGATTTCAAAATCTTTTCGAGCCGCAAAATTATATGAGCAAATGACCACGGCGTTTCTAACCTCAAAAGGGTTTAGCGCCCCGGCCTTTTTTGCATTGTTAAAGGATGCTGATTCCATCAAAACAGAGTCGATAAAGAATTTTTCAGAAAGTTCACTTCGCCATTGCATACGCAAGGACGCAGGTACAATCAGCAGAATTTTTCGTTTTCTCTCTGCCCAGCACTGTGCCAACACGAGTCCAGCTTCAATAGTTTTTCCCAGGCCAACCTCGTCGGCAAGTAAAGCACCCGTTGATAGCGGGGACTTAACGGCAAACAAAGCTGCATCAACCTGATGCGGATTTAAATCGACCTTAACACCGGACATGGCTGAAGCAAGCCCATCAATGCTCGATTGAGGGCGTTTCAACACTATTTGTTCGGCAAAATAGCGTGATTGATACTCTGTCATAATCATCCTCTATTCTTCATGGGTACCGTCTTCAACGATCTCCATAACATCGGAGACATCACATTTCAGAGCGACACAGATTTTCATTATAATATCAGTATTTACATTTTCATTTTTTCCGAGTTTCGTAATTGACGCCGAACTGACACCCGCTAGCTTCTGCAGATCCTTTTTCTTCAGGTCTTTGTCTATTAACAATTTCCATAGCTTTTTGTAACTGATGGCCATATTCGCTACCTCACTGTCCATACAGATTAATAAGAACGAAAATATTATAGCACACAATCAAAGAATAATCAAGAATTACTCCAGAGATGTCAGGATTGTTTCATCCAATCTATTGATTTTAGCAATAACATCTGCTATAATATGCCTATATAAATCTGGCGAAGGAGGCAATGGTGGGTATGATATTTATCAGCGGCGTTCACGGAGTTGGAAAATCGTTTTTCTGTGATAAAGTAAAATCCAAGTTAAACATTGAAACATATTCAGCGAGTACGCTCATTTCGGAAAGAAAACATAAACCCTTTTCTTCCGACAAATTGATTCCGGATATTGATGAAAATCAACAATACCTCCTCTCCGCTGTTGATGAACTGCGAGCCCGTGATATTCACTTTTTGCTTGATGGGCATTTCTGCCTGTTAAATGGGGATGGCATCGTAACTCGGATTGGAATTGAAACGTTTACATCTTTAAAACCAGATGCAATTGTTTTACTGACTGAGCTGCCGGAAATAATCGCCGAACGTCGGAAATTACGCGATGGGCTTACCTATGATGTAGGAGAACTACGGAATTTTCAAAATGCGGAGATCGCTTATGCAAAGGAAGTTACAACACTACTTGGAGTCGAGCTTAAAATAAGCAAGGGTCGTGATGACCTTGATTCCACTATAGTGTTCGTTCAAAATCATTAGGAGGTGCACTATGGCTGGAAAGTTTTCCTTAAGGAAATTCTCAGATATCAATCTCGCTGACCGTTTCTTTGACTCGCTAAAAGCCGATTATCCTGGAACTGACAGCAGTCCCGGCTTTGTTACGTGGTTTAACAAGAAAGCTGGTGAAGGTCGTACCGCTCTTGTTTTCGATGATGAAGAAGGTCTCGGTGCTTTTATTTCGCTTAAGGCGGAAATAGAAGAAATTGAGCTTCAAAGTGGAAATCTTCCGGTAAAGCAAAGGACAAAAATTAGCACTCTGCGTATCGCTGAACGCTATCGTGGTCAACGGCTTGGTGAAGGTGCAATTGGGCTTGTTTTATGGAAATGGCAACAGTTAGGGCATGAAGAAATATACGTAACAGTGTATCCATCGCACAATGACTTGATTGGGCAACTTGAAAAATTCGGTTTCACCTTCGCCGGCTATAATCCAAATGGCGAATGTGTTTATATGCGTAGCAGAAAAGCCGTTGATTACAGTGACCCATATAAGCCTTTTCCGTTCATAAAACCAGACTTCCTCAAGGCTGGTTATTTGTTGATAAATGATTATTATCATGATACACTTTTTCCGTATTCCGAATTAAAAAACACCTTACAGACAGGTGTAGCATTAAAAGTCACCAACGGATTAAGTAAGATATATGTTGGTGCCCAATATACTCCTCCTCATTACAACCCGGGTGAGCCGATTCTGATTTATCGAATACACAATGGAAGCGGAACAAAAAGATATAAATCCTGCCTTACATCATTTTGTGTTGTAACTGATGTTATTCAGGCCAAGCAAAACTACCGCATTATGCTGCCGTTTGATGACCTTCTCAAGCGCATTGGTAACAAGTCGGTATATGATTCGCAGGAGCTTAAGACGAAATATGATAATGATAAAAATGTTGTTATAATAGAGATGCTTTATTATGGGTACTTTGGAGAAGGTCATAATATAAACATGGATTGGCTTGATAGTAATGGTTTGTGGAGTAGCAGTACATATCCGGCATTGATACAGCTTAGCCCTGACCAGTTTAAACATATCCTTAGGGAGGGCAATATTGATGTCGACAATGTTATTGTCAATTAAACCTGAATACGCAAAACTCATAATGCAGGGAAAAAAGCAATTTGAATTCAGAAAAACAAAATGTAGAAATGGGATTACCCGAATTGTTTTCTATGCCTCCTCTCCACAAAAAGAGGTTGTTGGTGAAGCTGAGATAGACGAAATTCTAAAAGATACACCAGCTCGGATATGGAAACAAACAAAAGATGCTGCAGGTATAAGCAAGAAATTCTTCAGCCAGTACTATGCTGGAAAAGACAGGGCTATAGCTTATCGATTGAAAAATGTTGTTGTCTATGATCAACCCCGCGCACTTTCTGAATATGGCATTGAGCACGCCCCACAGTCTTTTGTATACATCGATTAAATTTAGTCACACTGAAATTTTACAGTGTGACTTTTTCTTTCTGACCTCTTGACAAAACAAAACCTCTGTGATATGCTAATAAGCAGATTAGCGAAGTTGCTTATTAGCGAATATGGAAAGGAGAATGATAATGGCAGGCGAATTTGGTAAATTCATTGATGACAAGCGTCGGGGTCGTGCCGCCGGTGGTGGCGACATACTTTTGAAAGATATCGCAACAGCTATGGGAACAACAGCAACTTATCTTTCAGATATTGTCAAGGGAAGACGTAATCCACCGGAAATGACAATGCTCAATAAAATTGCGGAGGTGCTTCATCTCTCGTCTCAAGAAACAAAAGAACTATATGACTTGGCAGGCAGAGAACGTAACGAGGCCGCTCCGGATTTACCAGACTATTTAATGGACAAAGAAATTCCTCATGTTCGAGCAGCCCTACGGCGTGCCAGCGAAAAAAAGCTCGGTGACGATTTTTGGAAAAAAGTCTTTGATGAGATTGACAAGGAGGATAAGGATTGAGTAACGATAGATACCTACAAAGCTATGTTCCACATATCAGTAAAACATCATTCGATGACAAGGCTACAGAATTTCTCAAAAAGTATTATCCTGATGCACTGGTAACTCCCATGTCAGTACCGATTGAGGATATCGCCAAAAAGAAGATCGGTTTAATGATTATTGAGGAACGTCTGACTGAGGATTTAAGTATTCTCGGACAAATGTGTTTCACAAAAGGATTAGCTGAAATCTATGACAAAGAAAATGATGAATACCGTGAAATTCTGGTTAGAGGTGGGACAATGATTATTGACCCGGATACTCTCATCGAAAGGAATCTCGGTTGCAAGCGTAACACAGTATCCCATGAATGTGTTCACTGGACTGAGCACCGAAATTATCATTTAATGGCTGCTGTCAAAAACAGCAAAACCAGTCGAGCCTGCCGCTGCCCTGCCGAACAAAAAAGTGACCAGTTCACTGAGCAATGGGATGATGAAGATTGGATGGAGTGGCAGGCCAACGGAATTGCTCCTCGTATTTTAATGCCTCATGAAACGGTAGGTTCCATGTTTAATCGTCTTGTCGAAAGCAGTGCAAAACAGCCCTTCATCAAAGCTGGTCTCATCCCAGCAAGAACGTGGATAATCGAGCAAATCGCCGGATTCTATCAAGTTTCCAAGCAATCGGCTCAGATTAGGTTATGCGAATTAGGGTATCTCCCTGATTAAGAGATACCCTTCAACGCATATTTTTTTAGCTTAATACTTCGCTAAAAAGCGGATAAGCGTATTGACGAAAATATTTTAGCGCAGGACAGAAAGGAGATGGTGCCTATGACATATCACAGAAAGGAGGGCCAATATGGTGGAGTTCCGTGACTGTATAGGTCGCCTTACCGCGACAGGCGATGCTATAACTGGACTCGTTGAAAACCATTATAAGGGACAAAAGACAAAAGCTTTACTACGAATCGGCGAGTCTCTTACGATTGAACGTGAGAATGTTATTACAATAATCACACGCATTAGCACAACTGCTTTTAATGTAGAAAGCCGCCTTCTCGCAGCGTAAGCGAGTAACAATAACTGAACATAAAATCCGCAGAGCTGCATGACGGCCAGGATTAGTTCTCATTCCGAGGACTATCCCGGCCGTTTTTCTGTTTCTACGGATTAATTGGCTCCTGCGGATTTCATGCAAATCTGAAAGGAGTCAATTAGATGACAAAACACAATAACCAGAACTCAGACCGCGAGTACAAGGTCTATATCCCCAGCACCCACCAGTTCATCCCGGTGACGAAGGAGTTCTACTATGAATACTACCGTCCCATCTGGCGCACACAGAAGCAAGCACAGAAACTTGGTCAGTGTATGTGTCCGAAAAGCAAGCTGTGGCGCTGCGATGGCTGCTGCCTCGACTGCCCGTATCACTCTTCCGGCAATGTATGGTCGCTTGAGTATGAGCAGGAGCTTATGGGGGACAAGCATGAGGACCCCAGTGCTAACATTGAGTCCATCGTGACAGACAAAATCGTACTGCAGCAGCTTTTCAAGCGTCTGGACAAGCTCTTTCCTGAAGCCCGTCGTATTGGAGAGCTTCGCATGGAGGGTATCTCGGAGCGTGACATTGCAGACATTCTTGGAATACCCCGCAGCACCTTCAGGTCTCGTCTTGAAAAGGTTGAAGCCCTGCTCCGCGAGGAGTATGGTGACATCCTGTAATTAGTCATAATCTCCGGCTGCCCTAATACGGTGGTCGGAGATTTTTACAAAAAAGTTTTTCTGCTTTTCGTCCAAACGGGCCTTTTCGTTCCAGTGAGTTGTGAAAGCGATAAGCAACCAGCTTTCAGAACGGAGGTGAAACGAAATGGACCAGACCCAAACGAACCCCCAGGGTGTCGCTGCTGACGAGGAACTCGTTGATATTCTCACCGCAATCAGCGTCGTATCCATGCGGCTGGCAAGAAAACTGACCTTACTTGCCGGACAAAGACAATCTACGGAAGGAGGAAAAACAGATGAGCAAAATGAGCGAAATGGCCGCAACCATCGAAGACCTACGCAGATGCGCTGCCACTATTAACGAAGCCGCCAATTGGCTGGCGGAGCAGTTTGGCGGCAATGAGCCAGTAACTGCGGAGTCTGTTCCCGTTGAACCGGTACTTACGCTGGAAGTGGTCAGAGCCGTCCTTGCAGACAAGTCTCGTGCGGGCTTCACCGCTCAGATTCGCTCTCTGCTCCAGAAGTACGGAGCCAGTAAGCTGTCTGAGATAGACCCCACCCGGTACGGGGGATTACTTGCCGATGTGGAGGGATTGAACGATGCCACCTAAAGGACATGCCCTTCTATCCGCATCATCGTCGGAGCGCTGGCTTCGATGCCCACCCAGTGCACGACTATGTGAGAGTTACGAGGACAAAGGAAGTGACTTCGCGGCCGAGGGTACTGATGCCCACGCGCTTTGTGAATACAAGCTTCGCCAGGCGCTGGGTATGGAGGCCGAAGACCCAACTGAAAACCTCACCTGGTTCAATGAGGAAATGGACGACTGCGCCACCGGCTATGCCACCTATGTTCTCGAACAGATGGAAGCTGCTAAGCAAACCTGCGCCGATCCTGTTGTCCTGATCGAGCAGCGTGTAGACTTCTCCCGCTGGGTAGCGTCCGGCTTCGGTACCGCAGATTGCCTTATCATTGCAGACGGCACCCTGAAAATCATCGACTACAAGCACGGTCGTGGAATCATGGTCGATTCAACCGAAAACCCACAAATGCAGTGTTACGCCCTCGGTGCTCTGGAACTGTTCGACGGAATCTACGACATTGATACCGTTCGCATGACCATTTATCAGCCACGCCGCGATAACATCAGCACATACGAGCTCTCGAAAGATGAACTTTACCACTGGGCAGACGAGGTACTAAAACCTACAGCCGACCTTGCTTTCGCTGGAGATGGAAACTTCCTCTGCGGCGAATGGTGTGGCTTCTGTAAGGCAAAGCACGACTGCCGTGCCAGAGCTGACGCCAATATGGAGCTTGCCCGTTATGACTTCAAGCTGCCGCCGTTGCTTACAGACGAGGACATTGAAGATATCCTCTCAAAGGTCGATGACCTTGTCGCTTGGGCGGCGGACATCAAGGAATACGCATTGCAGCAGGCAATCAGCGGTAAGGAGTGGGCCGGCTGGAAGCTGGTCGAGGGCCGCTCCAACAGGAAATATGTGAGTGACGCAGTTGTCGCCGATGTTGTTGAGCATGCCGGCTTCGACCCGTATGAGCGCAAAGTGCTCGGCGTCACTGCCATGCAGAAGCTTCTCGGTAAATCCCGCTTTGATGAACTTCTCGCGGCTTACATTGAAAAGCCGCAAGGTAAACCCACGCTTGTGCCGGAGAGCGATAAACGCCCGGCCATGAACACAGCCAAAAATGATTTTATGGAGGAAAACGATTATGAATAACAACACAAACAAAGTAAACAACCCCATGAAGGTTATTACCGGCCCCGACACCCGCTGGAGTTATGCGAATGTATGGGAAGCCAAGAGTATTAACGGCGGTACGCCAAAGTTCTCTGTCAGCCTTATCGTTCCCAAGTCTGACACAAAGACCGTCGCCAAGATCAGAGCCGCTATCGAAGCTGCATACCATGACGGCGAGTCCAAGCTGAAGGGCAACGGCAAGTCTGTGCCTCCACTGGCGGCACTCAAAATTCCTCTCAGGGACGGAGATTCTGAGCGTCCTGACGATCCCGCTTATGCCAACGCTTACTTCATCAACGCAAACTCTGCCACCGCTCCCGGTATTGTCGATGCTGACCGCAATCCCGTTCTTACCCGCTCCGAGGTTTACTCCGGTGTTTACGGCAGGGCAAGCATCAGTTTTTATGCCTTCAATAGCAATGGAAACAAGGGAATCGCATGTGGTTTGAACAACCTGCAGAAGGTACGCGACGGCGAGCCTCTCGGCGGCAAGACCAGTGCTGAGTCCGATTTCGCAACCGACGATGACAACGATTTTCTGAACTGAGAAAGGAAGGGTGAAAAGCTATGACAACCTTACAAACCATCTTGTTGACCGTCCTTATTGCCATCTGGCTCTGTTTCAGCATTGTATTCCTGATTAATGCGATTCAGAGCGCAGTGTATGACCGCAAGCGTGAGAAGCGTGAAAAAGCACAGGCCGTCCGTGATAAGGAATACCATGAGCTGCGCATGAAGGAAATCAGCAAGTAACAGTATCTATGAGGGCGGCAGAGACATTCTTTGCCGCCTTCTTCTCAATAAAGGATGGTTGATTATGAAAACACTCAGTATAGATATTGAAACCTATAGCAGCGTCAATCTCGCAAAATCAGGTGTTTACCGCTATGTCGAGTCACCGGATTTTGAGATTATTTTGTTCGGCTATTCCGTAGATGGTGGCTCTGTTCAGGTCGTTGACCTTGCCTGCGGTGAAATGCTCCCGCCTGAGATCACGACGGCGCTTACCGATGAAGCTGTAACAAAGTGGGCCTTCAATGCAAACTTTGAGCGGGTCTGCCTGTCTCATTTTCTTGGACTCCCAACCAGCGAATATATCAACCCTGCCTCGTGGAAGTGCTCCATGATATGGGCTGCGACAATGGGACTGCCGCTTTCACTGGAAGGCGTCGGATCGGTGCTTAAGCTGGATAAGCAAAAGCTCACCGAGGGCAAAGACCTCATTAAATACTTCTGCCAGCCTTGTGCTCCGACGAAATCCAACGGTCAGCGCTCCCGAAATTACCCGTACCACGCGCCGGACAAGTGGTCGGCGTTCAAAAAATATAACGCCCGCGATGTTGAAGCGGAGATGTCCATACAGGCCAAGCTCGCCAAGTTTCCGGTACCAGACAGTGTCTGGGATGAATATCACCTCGACCAAGAGATAAATGACCGAGGCGTTGCGCTGGATATGACGCTGGTGCAGGAGGCCATTGCTATGGACGGTCGTTCCCGTTCTGAACTCACCACTGCCATGAAATCACTGACTGAGCTGGATAATCCAAATTCGGTACAGCAAATGAAGCAGTGGCTTGCCGATAACGGCATGGAGACGGATACGCTTGGCAAAAAGGCAGTCATCGAGTTACTGAAAACGGCACCACCGGAACTTGCAGATGTTCTCTCCCTCCGTCAGCAACTCGCCAAATCGTCGGTACGAAAATATCAGGCGATGCAAAATGCAGTCTGCTCCGATGGTCGCGCCCGTGGGATGTTTCAGTTTTGTGGAGCCAATCGCACAGGTCGCTGGGCAGGCAGGCTTATACAGATGCAAAACCTGCCGCAGAACCATTTGGAGGATTTAGCTGAAGCCCGCTCCCTTGTTCGCTGCGGCGACTTTGATGCGCTGGAAATGCTCTACGAGGATGTGCCAGACACACTGTCGCAGCTCATTCGCACAGCATTTGTGCCAAGAACCGATGCAAAGTTCATCGTTTCCGACTTTAGCGCCATCGAAGCCCGAGTGATCGCATGGCTCGCCGGTGAACAGTGGCGGCAGGACGTGTTTGCCAAAGGCGGCGACATCTACTGCGCCTCAGCCAGTCAGATGTTCAAGGTGCCAGTTGAGAAGCATGGTGTCAATGGCCATCTACGCCAGAAAGGCAAAATCGCCGAACTTGCCCTCGGTTATGGCGGAGCAGTTGGTGCGCTCAAGGCAATGGGTGCTCTTGAAATGGGGCTTACTGAAGATGAGCTCCCTCCACTCGTTGACGCATGGCGGCAGTCCAATCCGCACATCGTGAAATTCTGGTGGGACGTTGACCGCGCCGCGATGGAGGCAGTTCGTCACAAGCATACCAATGAAACCCACGGCATCGTTTTTACCTGCCGGAGCGGGATGCTGTTCATCACACTTCCGTCTGGTAGGCAGCTTGCCTATGTAAAGCCGCGCATCGGTGAGAACAAGTTCGGTAGCAGTTGCATTACTTACGAAGGCGTCGGCGGCACAAAAAAATGGGAGCGGCTGGATTCTTATGGGCCGAAGCTCGTTGAAAACATCGTTCAGGCTACAGCTCGTGACATTCTCTGCTACGCCATGCAGACGCTCCGGTGCTGCTCGATTGTCATGCATATCCACGACGAAGTAGTAATCGAAGCCGATACGCACATGTCGCTGGATGCTGTCTGCCAACAGATGGGTCGGACGCCGCCATGGGCAAAAGGGCTGCTGCTCCGTGCCGATGGCTACGAGACAGATTTTTATAAAAAAGATTAAAAGGTTTCGTCCAAAGTGGGCTTTTTGTTCCAGTGAGATTTAGAGGTGGGCAAAAAGTCCGCCGTGAAAGGAGTGTTCCTAATGAGTATAGACAAATACAACAGTGAGGGATATTACGACCCAACTGCCTATGAAGCAATGTCCATTATTGAAAAAGAGGAACGGGCGCTTCGAGCATTCCGGCCTATCATATATATTTGCTCTCCATTTTCAGGAGATGTGGAAGGTAACGTGAGGGCCGCGCAGGGCTACAGCCGATATGCCGTGGACAATGGCTACATTCCAGTCGCACCGCACCTGCTGTTCCCACAGTTTCTAAACGATGATAATCCCGCGGAGCGCCAGCTTGGGTTGTTCTTCGGAAACGCCCTGATGAGCAAATGCTCAGAGGTATGGGTATTCGGCAGCATTATCTCGGCCGGTATGGAGGCTGAAATCAAAAGGGCCAAGTGGAAGAACTACCGTTTGCGCTACTTTACCGAAAACTGCGAGGAGGTGCAGGTTTGATGTTCACCCTTTATCATTCTGATTTTATCGGCAACCCCGGCAATTGCTCCTATCCTTACAAGGTGGAAATTACCGATTCAGCATCACTGGCCGCTGCGGTCGGTCGAGACTATGTGTGCGCAGAGTACAAAAATAACTATCGAAACGGCGATAACTTCATAGGCAGCGACTGCCTGCCGGTGGACTGTGATAACGACCACTCGGAAAACCCTGAAGATTGGATTCTGCCAGCCGATGTTATGGAGGCTTTTCCCGGTGTGACCTTTGCCGTTCACTACAGCCGGTCTAATATGCGTGAAAAGAACGGTAAACCCGCTCGGCCGAAATTTCATGTTCTTTTTCCCATCGACCACATTACAGACGCAGCCTGCTACAGTGATATGAAGAAACTGGTTAATGCCATCTTTCCATATTTCGACACCAAGGCGCTGGATGCCGCTCGTTTTTTCTTCGGTACCAATTCGCCGGAGGTAGAGATTTACGAAGGCGGCATGAACTTAAGCGAGTTTTTGGAAAGCGATGATTTCGATGTGGATATGACCAGTGGTCATCATGCCAATCAGGTCATCCCGGAAGGAAGTCGTAACGCTACCATGTCCCGCTTCGCCGGTCGCGTCATTAAAAAGTATGGTGATGGTGATGCCGCTTATCAGTGCTTTTTGGAAGAAGCCGCAAAATGCTCTCCGCCACTTGGGGAGCAGGAGCTATTTACCATCTGGCACAGCGCCCAGCGCTTCTTTGCAAAGGTTCAACAGCAGGACGGATATGTGCCACCGGAGGTATATAACGACCCAGTGTCATATAAACCCGGAGATTACTCCGATGTAGGACAGGCGGAAGTACTGGCAAAATACTTCTCTTGTGGGCTGCGGTACTCTCCGGCTACGCACTTCATCCGCTACAACGAGCACTATTGGCAGGAAAGCGAACCCGGCGCACAAGCCGTCGCCCATGAGCTTACCCGTCGCCAGCTCACAGAAGCCACGAAAGACCTGCAATCGGCGATGAAACTGCTGATGGAAAACGGCGGTCAGGAAATCGTCGAGAATACCTCCAAGTCAAAGGCGGAGTCTCTTATGAACAACGCGCAGCTTGAAGCATATCGGGATTTTCTTGCAGCCAAAGTATATCAGTCCTTCGCCATTCGTCGCCGGGATTCCAAGAATATCACCGCGACGCTTAAGGAGTCGCACCCAATGCTGGAAATATCACCGCGTGACCTCGATGCCGACTGTTTTCTGCTGTGTACGCCTGCTGCTACTTACGATCTACGGAAAGGCATGGCTGGGGCCAGAGAACATTCGCCAGAGGACTTTATCACCAAAATGACCTCGGTCTCACCCAGCGACAAGTGCGAACAACTTTGGCTGGACAGCTTAAACCTCATCTTCTGCAGCAATCAGGAGCTTATCGACTATGTACAGATGATTTGTGGACTCGCTGCTATCGGTAAGGTTTATGTGGAAGCTCTGATTATTGCTTACGGTGGCGGCCGCAACGGTAAGTCCACCTTCTGGAATGCAGTCTCCCGTGTACTCGGCCTTTACAGCGGCAACATCTCTGCTGATACGCTGACGGTCGGATGCCGCCGGAACATCAAACCAGAGATGGCCGAGGTCAAGGGCAAGCGACTGCTCATTGCGGCTGAAATGCAGGAAGGCGCAAGGCTTAACGATTCTACTGTCAAGCAGCTTTGCTCCACAGACGATGTTTTTGCCGAGAAAAAGTACAAGGACCCATTCAGCTTCACGCCCTGTCACACGCTCGTCCTCTATACCAACCATCTGCCGAAGGTCAGTGCCTCTGATGACGGTATCTGGCGTAGGCTGATTGTCATACCCTTCGACGCTAAAATCGAGGGCAGCAGCGACATCAAGAACTACGGCGAGTACCTCTATCAGAACGCCGGTGAAAGTATTCTCGCGTGGATTATTGATGGTGCTAAAAAAGTCATTGCGCTGGATTACAAAATCCCGGTACCGGAATGTGTGCAGAAAGCCATTGCGGAGTACCGGGCGCAAAACGACTGGTTTGGCCATTTCCTTGAGGACAAATGTGAGCTTGGTGCGAGTTTCCGGGAAAGTTCCAGTGCACTGTATCAGACGTATCGGAATTACTGCATTGACACCAATGAGTATATCCGTAGCACGACGGACTTCTATGCTGCGCTGGAGGCTGCCGGGTATGGGCGAATTAAGGCAAAAAACAAGCGGTTCTTTACAGGACTACGACTGAAAATCGACGACGGAGATTTTGAGGATTTCCTGAACTGATGGACTATGGGGTAACCTCGATAAAGGTCATATACAAAAAGTCTCTTAAGACCTTAAAAAATAAGTCTAAGAAAAGTTTTAGAAATGACCTGCGTCGAGGTTACCCCTCCTTTAAATCCCTGATGGAGCGTGAGAATATGAGAGAAAAAGCAATTGAGAAAAAACTGGTTCAGGCAGTCAAAGCAGCTGGCGGTATCGCACCGAAGTTCACAAGCCCTGGCTTTGACGGTATGCCCGACCGCATCATACTTTTACCGGGTGGACACATGGGTTTCGCGGAAGTAAAGGCTCCCGGTGAAAAGCCGAGACCGCTGCAACTGGCAAGACACAGAATACTACGAGGGCTTGGTTTCAGAGTTTATGTTTTGGATGACGAGCGGCAGATTGGAGGAATTCTTGATGAAATACGAACCACATGACTATCAGAAATACGCCATCGGCTACATTGAAGAACACCCCATCGCCGCCGTTCTGTTGGATATGGGCCTTGGCAAGACGAGTATCACGCTGACGGCGCTGAATGACCTGTTGTTTGACAGCTTCGAGGCGCATCGCATTTTGGTAATCGCACCACTGCGAGTGGCACGGGACACATGGCCAACTGAAGCAGATAAGTGGGACCACCTGCAGAACCTCATCTGCTCCGTGGCAGTCGGCACCGAATCTGAGCGCCGTGCGGCACTGATAAAACCCGCTGACATTTACATCATTAACAGAGAAAATGTCCAGTGGCTCATTGAGGAAAGCAAGCTGCCCTTCAGTTATGACACCATTGTGGTTGATGAGCTGTCATCTTTCAAAAACTACCAAGCAAAGCGATTCCGAGCGCTGATGAAGGTTCGCCCCACGGTAAAACGCATCATCGGATTAACCGGAACGCCGAGCAGCAATGGCCTCATGGATTTATGGGCTGAGTTCCGACTGCTGGATTTGGGCGTTCGCCTCGGACGGTTCATCAGCCACTACCGGCTTGACTATTTCATGCCGGACAAGCGCAATGGGCAGGTCATCTTTAGCTACAAACTGCTGCCCGGAGCCGAACAACGGATCTATGACAAAATCGCTGACATCACCATCTCTATGAAATCAACCGATCTTCTGAGAATGCCGGAGCTGATCAACAGCGAATACACCGTCCACCTCTCCGAAGAGGAACACCAACGTTATGATGACCTAAAAAATGATCTCGTGCTGCAGCTCCCGGACGGCGACATCACCGCCGCAAATGCCGCTGCTCTCACCGGGAAGCTGTGCCAAATGGCAAACGGTGCTATATATACCGACGACGGCGGGACCCTTACCATCCATGAACAAAAGCTGGATGCACTGGAGGATATCATCGAAGCCGCTGGTGGCAAGCCGCTTCTTGTGGCCTATTGGTTTAAGCATGACCTTGCCCGGATCACCGAGCGTCTACAAAAGCTCCATATCCCGTTCTCCAAGCTGGACAGTGCCGACAGTATCCGCAGGTGGAACACCGGTGAACTGCCCGTGGCGCTAATCCACCCCGCCTCCGCCGGTCACGGGCTGAACCTTCAAAGCGGCGGCTCCTGCATCGTCTGGTTTGGGCTGACCTGGTCACTGGAATTATATCAGCAGACCAACGCCCGTCTGTGGCGGCAGGGCCAGAGCGCCGAAACGGTTGTGGTACAGCACATCGTCGCCAAAGACACTATTGACGAGCGGATTTTGCGGGTACTGTCGAAAAAGGACAGTACACAGGCCGCTTTGATAGAGGCGGTAAAAGCCGACCTGCACATCTGAGAAAATCTATGACAATCCGTGCCAATCCGAGAGAAATAAAAATTCGGAGGTACAGATTATGAACAACCCCTATGAAAACTTAGCAAACGCTATCATTTTGAAATCCGCGCAGGATTATCGGGAGGCTCTTGGTATCCTGCGATTCAGCCCCAAAGATAAGGATGCCAGTATTACCAAGAATGAAATTGAGCGGTTCTTTCGTTCAGGTTGGTTTGGACTTCTGACAAATATCGACCCTGAAATGCTTATCAGCAAGCTTCGCAAGGAGGTGGTGTGACATGAGGGCAAGAGAATATCTTTCCCAAGCCTACCGCCTTGATCAGCGCATAAACTCTAAACTGGATCAGGTACAATCGCTTAATGAACTGGCTACAAAAGCAACCTCGACACTCACCGGTATGCCGCGTAACCCAAACCGTGCTACTTCCACGATGGCAGATGCCGTTGCAAAAATTATTGACTTACAAGCGGAGATCAACCGTGACATAGACCGACTTGTTGACCTTAAACGAGACATTGTTGCACTTGTGAAATCTGTTGACAACACGGAGTTTCAGACTCTTCTGGAAAAACGCTACCTTTGCTACATGAGTTGGGAGCAGATTGCCGTCGACATGAACTACAGCATCCACCACCTATACAAGATACACACTGGCGCATTGGACACTTGCGACGAAATCCTCCATCGTGATACCTGATGATACCACCTGATACCCGCCTCTTATGATAGTATTATAATGTAGAGACAAAATGTAGAGAGCCTTGTGGGAGCAATCCCGCAGGGCTTTCTTTATGCCCCGAAGGAGGTGAACCAAATGCCATACAAACCGAAACGTCCCTGTGCCTACCCCGGCTGCGGTCGGCTTGCCGTGCGCGAGCAATACTGTGCCGAGCATCAGAAGGTCATGGACAAACGCTACAACCAGTACGAGCGTGACCCTGCGTCAAATAAACGGTACGGCCGTAGCTGGAAACGAATCCGTGACCGTTACATCAAGGCACATCCTCTCTGCGAGGAATGCCAAAAGCAAGGAAAGCTGACACCCGCCGAGGAGGTGCACCACATTCTCCCGCTCTCCAAAGGCGGCAACAGCAATGCCGAGAACCTCATGGCTCTTTGCAAAGCCTGTCACTCTCGTATCACTGCCGAGAGCGGCGACCGATGGGGAAAAGGATATTGAAAGAGGCATCGTTTACATTTTAGTACGATGCCTCAAAGCAATCCATTTTTCATGGTCTCTCCCGGTGGGGGTATCAAAATCTCTAAAACAAAAAAATCTGGACAGCGGCGTGGAGCTTCGTGTTGAAAAACGCGGTTTCAAACGGTGGAATAGCCCCGGCGCGCAAGGAGTGTGATGAATATGGCGAAAGACGGCACCTGCAGAGGCGGTGCTCGCATCGGTGCTGGTGCGAAAAAGAAGCCTCTCGCCGATAAAATATCAGCCCGCAATCCCTGCGGAAGAAAATTGACTGTGATGGAGTTTTCTGACACTGCCGACCTGCAAGGTCAGGCGATGCCGGAACCGAACAAAATGCTCGAAGCCGTGCAGAAGGACGGTAAGACGCTCGTTGCGGCAGACATCTACAAAAATACATGGCACTGGCTGAACGAGCGCGGATGCGCCGCTCTTGTTTCACCCCAGCTTCTGGAACGCTACGCCATGAGCGTGGCTCGGTGGATTCAGTGTGAAGAGGCGGTTACCGAATACGGTTTTTTGGCAAAGCACCCCACCACGGGCAACGCCATTCAAAGTCCTTATGTGGCGATGGGTCAGAACTACATGAACCAGACAAATCGGTTGTGGATGGAGATTTTCCAGATCGTCAAGGAAAACTGCACCGGTGAGTATGGCGGAACTAATCCGCAGGACGATGTGATGGAGCGGCTGCTTACCGCTCGGAAAGGCGGCTGAAAGCTATGCTGATAGAAAAAATTCAAACTGATCGACTCGTTCCCGCCAATTACAATCCTCGCAAAGACCTGAAACCAGGTGATCCAGAATATGAAAAGCTGAGACGCTCGCTTGAGGAGTTCGGCTATGTCGAACCCGTTATATGGAATAAAGCCACCTCCCATATCGTTGGCGGTCATCAGAGATTAAAGGTGCTGCTCGATATGGGTGTCACCGAGGTTGATTGCGTAGTTGTCGAGATGGACGCTGAAAAGGAAAAGGCGCTCAATGTTGCGCTTAATAAAATCAGCGGTGACTGGGATAAAGACAAGCTGGCTCTGCTCATTGCAGATTTGCAGGGTGCGGACTTTGATGTGTCGCTCACGGGCTTCGACCCCGGAGAAATTGACGACCTATTCAAGGACTCGCTCAAGGACGGTATCAAAGATGATGATTTTGATGTTGACGCGGAACTTAAAAAGCCCGCCGTTACAAAGCTCGGTGATATCTGGACGCTTGGCCGCCATCGGCTGGTCTGCGGCGATTCTACCAAAGCCGTCACCTTCACCGCTTTGATGAACGGGAAGCTCGCCAATCTGGTGGTGACCGACCCGCCGTACAATGTCAACTATGAAGGAACGGCTGGAAAGATTAAAAACGACAATATGGGCGATGAAGCGTTCTATGACTTCCTGCTTGCGGCGTTTACAAACACCGAAGCGGCGATGGCACAGGACGCTTCCATTTATGTGTTCCATGCCGACACTGAAGGGTTGAATTTCCGTAAGGCATTCTCAGATGCAGGCTTTCAGCTTTCCGGGTGCTGCATCTGGAAGAAGCCGTCGCTGGTGCTGGGACGCTCACCATATCAATGGCAGCATGAACCTGTCCTCTTCGGCTGGAAGAAAAAAGGCAAGCACAACTGGTATGCCGACCGCAAGCAGACGACCATCTGGGAATTTGATAAGTCGAAGAAAAACGCTGACCATCCCACCATGAAGCCGGTTGCACTGCTGGCATATCCCATTATGAACAGCAGCCTCACCAACTGTATCGTGCTTGACCCTTTCGGCGGCAGCGGTTCTACGCTCATCGCATGCGAGCAGTCTGACAGGATTTGCTTTACCATAGAACTTGATGAAAAATACTGCGACGTCATTATAAAGCGGTATATCGAGCAAGTCAGCGCTGCAGACGGTGTTTCCGTTACCCGCGATGGTGTCACGATGAAATATACAGATGTGGCTGTCAATGAATAAGCTCACGCTCGGCTCTCTTTTCGAATACAAAGATGCCATGCCATGCGTCTGTTTTGTACTGTCCGGCATTGTGTTATCTACACAAAAACCGCCGAATAATGGGTACAGTATTCTACACAAAAATCGCATAAAACCGTTGCTATATAAGCGGTTTAGAGTGATTAATGTAATACCGAAAAAAGAAAGGCGGTTTGAAAAATGAAACTCAAATACAATGTAACAGGCAGCGAACGCAAATCACTGGTCGGAGCAATCAGCACGGCGCTTGGTGCCCCAACTAATTACCTCGGTGCTCCTACCTTTTCCTACGAGGTCGGCAGTTATCACATCGACAAGAACGGAACACTTGCGGGTCCAGACAACCTTGACTTGGAGGACGCGCTCCACCAGGCAGGCTTTGATGCAGACGGTAACAGCCGCAAGTATGACGAACCTGACACCTACGAAAGCAACCTTGGTGTCATGGGTGCACCGGATGAGGCTCCAGATATTGACCAGCACCACCCCGGGCAGTATGCAGATCTGGAAATTCCGTTCACACCCGAAATGCAAAAACAGATTGACGATTATTTTCTCAGCCTTCCGATGACCGAGGAAGAAGAACTGGGGCTCGGGCGCACCCACCGGGAGGATTTCCACGGCGAGAACGGTATGCAAGCAAGCGATGTCCCAGAATCCGATGAGGACATCGGGCTGATGATTGAAATGCCGCGCTCCTCTTTCACCGAAACGGCACTCGACAACCTCAAGCGGCTGGTCGAAAGCAAAGGCAGCCTTATTAAAAAGGCCCTCGGTGCGGAAACGCTCGAACTTGAAATAACAGATGACAAGGTGCGGTTCCCTTGGTTTGAGGACGGCACCGATGCAGATGCAGTCAAGGCATACACACATTTTGTGGCTGCACTCTGCGAGATGGCAAGAGTGCAAAAGCGCATCACGGCAAAGGAAAAGGAAACCGACAACGACAAATATGCTTTCCGCTGCTTTCTCCTGCGGCTCGGCTTCATAGGCTCGGCATACAAAGAGGAACGGAAAATTCTGCTCCGCAACCTCTCCGGCAGTTCGGCTTTCAAAGACGGTCAGAAAAAAGGCTTCTCGCAGGACGACCTTGATAAAGCAAAAGCCGACCCTGCTGTATGCGCCGAAATTAAAGCTATTTTGGGAGGAACCGACGATGAACAATAATTTTCCATCAAGAGAAACAGTCGAGCGTATCCTAAAGCAGTATCCGGTCGGCTGCCGTGTGGAGCTTCTCCGTATGGACGATGTCCAAGCGCCGCCAATCGGGACAAAAGGCACCGTGCGGTATGTGGACGACCTCGGCAGCCTGGGTGTTGCGTGGGACAACGGGAGTTCGCTCCAAGTAGTCTACGGTGAGGACCTTTGCAGGAAATGCGACGATGACAAATAAGGTGCGTGAGCAAATCCTTGTCATCCGCCATACCGGGCTGACAAATATGTTTGATGTCAATACCGTTCAGCGCATTGCCCATGAAATGAACTTCTTTGAGCTGGTGGTTTTCCTTGAAGAGCATAAGGACCAATATGTCCACTTTATCCTCACAGGAGAAGAATAACGGCTGTAAACTACACAATTGCGGTAACCGAAATGCTCTGAAAGATTGTACAGTATACGCTGGTTTATATGGGGTAATTGACTTGCTATTATCCTCTTTTAGAGCGAATATGTACCTACCGAAATGGAAAACACACAAACGGAGGAAACAAAAATGACCGAAAAACAGATTAAGCAAATTGAAAGCCAACTGCCGCAGGGCGAGAAAATCGACAGAATGTACTCAGCTTTTGAAGGCGGCATTCGAGTGATTACCAAAAACGCCGACGGCTGTGAAATCCGCTACAACGTGAGCTTCGATGCCGACAGCAATGCCAGCATCAAGAGATTTTAAGGAGGACGCGGCGATGTGGAAAGAAGGAAGCCTGAAAATTCACGACAGCGTTTTTCATTACTGGATGAAGCAGTACGACGAAGGTTCGCAATTTGGTATCGACGGCGGCAGAATCAGCAAGCTGATGCTCAAGCGTAACGGCGAGGTCGTGTGCAACTATGACAGAGGCTGGGATGTGGAACCCTCCGACCCAGACACACAGCTTGCCTTTGAACTTCTGCTGCACAGCGAAAACTACTAACCCACGCTAATAAGATAGCCGAGATTCCGCCCTGCATGGGGCTGTATCTCGTACAGATAAATTTTGAAGGACTGCCGATGGCGGTCTATTTTTATGCCCGGAAGGAGGCGGTCGATATCCGTAAACTAAAAAAGTATAAATCGACACGGTTTAAGGCCACGGATTCCGTTTACGACAAAACCGCCGCCGACTATGCCGTAGCTTTTGTCGAAGCACTTTGCCATACCAAAGGCACCTGGGCGGGCAAACCATTTGAACTGATCGATTGGCAGGAACAGATTATCCGTGATATTTTTGGAACCCTCAAACCCAATGGCTACCGCCAGTTCAATACCGCCTATGTAGAAATTCCGAAGAAAATGGGAAAAAGTGAGCTTGCGGCAGCTGTTGCCCTGTTGCTCACCTGCGGCGATGATGAGGAACGCGCCGAGGTCTATGGATGTGCCGCAGACCGAAATCAAGCGTCCATTGTTTTCAACGTGGCAGCAGATATGGTGCGAATGTGTCCGGCGCTCTCAAAGCGTGTCAAAATACTGGATGCAACCAAGCGGCTCATCTATCAGCCGACTGGGAGCATCTATCAGGTGCTGTCCGCCGACGTCGGAAACAAGCACGGCTTTAACACCCACGGTGTGGTATTCGATGAGCTGCACACCCAGCCGAACAGAAAATTATATGACGTCATGACCAAGGGAAGCGGTGACGCCCGGATGCAGCCGCTGTACTTTCTGATCACAACAGCCGGTGACAACCAGAACAGCATCTGCTGGGAAGTACACCAGAAGGCGCTGGATATCATAAACGGCAGAAAACACGACTCGACATTCTATCCGGTGATTTACGGCGCGGCGCAGGAAGACGATTGGACAGACCCCAAGGTGTGGAAAAAAGCAAATCCCTCCCTCGGCATCACGGTAGGCATGGATAAAGTCAGAGCTGCATTTGAGTCAGCAAAGCAGAACCCCGCCGAGGAAAACAGTTTCCGGCAGCTTCGTCTGAACCAATGGGTAAAGCAGGCGGTGCGCTGGATGCCGATGGATAAATGGGACGCCTGCGCATTCCCCGTGGATGAAAAATTGCTTGAAGGGCGGGTCTGCTACGGTGGCCTTGACCTCTCGTCCTCTACCGATATCACGGCATTCGTGTTGGTGTTCCCGCCGGAAGATGAGGCAGATAAATACGCTATACTGCCGTACTTCTGGATACCGGAGGACAATATCGACCTGCGTGTTCGGCGCGACCATGTAAATTACGACGTTTGGAAAAAGCAAGACTTTCTGCAAACCACCGAGGGCAATGTAGTACATTACGGCTACATCGAGCAGTTCATTGAAACCCTCGGCGAGAAGTACAATATCCGTGAAATTGCTTTTGACCGCTGGGGCGCTGTGCAAATGACGCAGAATCTTGAAACGCTCGGATTCTCGGTCGTGCCGTTCGGACAGGGCTTTAAGGATATGAGCTCTCCGACCAAAGAACTGATGAAGCTGACGCTAGAAGAAAAGCTCGCCCACGGCGGCCACCCAGTGCTTCGCTGGATGATGGACAACATCTATATTCGCACCGACCCGGCTGGAAATATCAAAGCAGATAAGGAAAAATCCACAGAGAAAATCGACGGCGCAGTCGCTACTATTATGGCGCTCGACCGGGCAATTCGGTGCGGCAACGATACGGGCCAAAGCGTGTATGACACACGCGGACTGCTCGTTTTTTAATTGGAGGGAACTGCCTATGAACATCTTTCAAGGAATTTTCAAAGCCCGTGATAAGCCTAAGAACTTAGGCAGCACCAGCTTTTTGTGGGGCGGCTCGTCCTCCGGCAAGGTAGTCAATGAAAGAACAGCCATGCAAATGACTGCGGTTTATTCTTGCGTCCGTATATTATCCGAAGCAATCGCGGGGCTTCCGCTGTTTGTGTATAAATACGGCGACGACGGCAGCAAGGACAAACATCTCGACCACCCGCTGTGGCGTGTACTGCACGACGAGCCAAACCCGGAAATGACGTCGTTTGTTTTCCGGGAGACGATGATGAATCATCTGTTGCTGACAGGCAATGCCTACGCCCAGATTATCCGAAACGCTCGCGGCGACGTTGTGGCGCTGTATCCCCTCATGCCAGACCGTATGACCGTGGACAGAGATTCACAAGGTCGGCTGTATTACCGCTACAGAAAAAATAGCGATGACGCGCCAGAGGTCAGCAGGAACAAGCCGAGCGATGTTATCCTCGCTCCAAGCGATGTGCTACACATTCTCGGTTTAGGCTTTGACGGACTGGTCGGCTACTCGCCGATTGCAATGGCAAAAAACGCCGTAGGGCTCGCTATTGCCGCCGAGGAATACGGCGCTAAATTTTTCGCCAACGGCGCAGCACCCAGCGGCGTGTTGGAGCACCCCGGCACCATAAAGGACCCGGAGCGGATAAGGCAAAGCTGGCAGTCCACCTTTGGCGGCAGCGTCAACAGCAACAAAATCGCCGTGCTTGAGGAAGGACTTAAGTATACGCCCATTGCCATTTCACCCGAACAGGCGCAGTTTTTGGAGACACGAAAATTTCAGATCAATGAGATAGCTCGAATTTTCAGGGTCCCGCCCCATATGTTGGCGGATCTCGAGAAGTCGAGCTTTTCTAATATTGAGCAACAGTCACTGGAATTTGTGAAATACACACTCGACCCGTGGGTCGTTCGCTGGGAACAGGCAATGAACAAGTCGCTCCTGCTCGAAAGCGAAAAGCGTGATGTGTTTACAAAATTCAATGTGGATGGCTTGCTTCGCGGCGACTATGCAAGCCGCATGACAGGTTACGCGACAGCACGGCAGAACGGCTGGATGAGCGCAAACGATATCAGACAGCTTGAAAACCTCGACCGGATACCGGCGGAACTCGGCGGCGATCTTTACCTCATCAATGGCGCAATGACCAAATTGCAGGACGCTGGCGCGTTCGCAAACACAACTATAACAGAAACGGAGGAACCCTCAGATGGACAAAGCAATACGGGCAGTAAGCCCAAACAAGTCCCTCGGCAAAGCAAGCAATAAGCACTTCTGGAACTGGGACAAAGACGAGGAATTAGGCGTCAGGACCCTTTATCTCGACGGAACCATTGCAGACGAAAGCTGGTGGGACGATGAAATCACACCCAGGATGTTCAAAGATGAGCTGCTTTCCGGTAGCGGAGACATCGTTGTGTGGATTAACTCGCCTGGTGGGGACTGCGTGGCAGCTTCTCAGATTTACG
Organism: Acetanaerobacterium elongatum; assembly: GCF_900103835.1. Taxonomy (GTDB): domain Bacteria; phylum Bacillota; class Clostridia; order Oscillospirales; family Ruminococcaceae; genus Acetanaerobacterium; species Acetanaerobacterium elongatum. Next base: position 43,154 of record NZ_FNID01000010.1, read on the forward strand.
CCATGCTCATGGACTACACAGGCAATGTCACCGTAAAAATTGACGGTCTGGCGGCGAGCGCCGCTTCGGTTATCGCAATGGCAGGTACGCAGGTGCTCATGGCTCCAACAGCGCTGCTCATGATTCACAATCCAATGTCAATTGCTATCGGAGATACCGAAGAAATGCAAAAAGCCATCGCCATGCTGGACGAAGTCAAGGAATCCATCATCAACGCTTATGAAATCAAGACCGGGCAGTCGCGAGCGAAAATCTCGCATCTCATGGACGGTGAAACCTGGATGAATGCGAATAAGGCTATCGAGCTGGGCTTCGCAGACGGCATCTTGGAGGACTCCAAGCGCGGTCATACCGAAGATGTGGTCTTTGCGTTTTCCCGCAGGGCGGTTACCAATTCACTTATGAACAAGCTCGTCTCTAAATCTGCTCCGAAGCCGGAGCAAAAGAAGAATGATGCGCCGGTCGGCGTTTCCATCGAAGTGGCTATGCAGAAACTGCAAGCCCGTAAATACATTTGACGGAGGTATTTGATTATGAAAAAAGTACTTGAAATGCGTGAAAAACGCGCAAAGGCATGGGACGCGGCAAAGGCGTTTCTGGACACTCGCGCCAAGGACGGCGTCCTCTCTCCCGAAGACAACGCGACCTATGACAAGATGCTCGCGGATGTGGACGCAATGGCGCATCAGATTGCCATTGAGGAAGACCGCGTGGCAAGAGACGCCGCTATGGCTCAGCCGACCAGCTCTCCCATTACGGCAAAACCCAATGCACAGAACGGAAAACCCATCAGTCCCAGAGCGACCGCTGAATACCGTGAGGATTTCTTAAACCTCGTGCGCGGTAAGCGACCGATTCACAACGTTATGGAGGAAGGCACTCCTTCAACCGGCGGCTATATCGTTCCGGTGGAATTCGACAGCACCCTTGTGCAGGCGCTTGCCCGTGAGAATGTAATTCGTTCTCTGGCAAAAGTCATCACCACCGCTGCACCGCACAGAATTAACGTAGCACTCACCGATGTGTCTGCCGACTGGGTAGCAGAAAGTGGTACGTTTACGCCCAGCACTCCCACCTTCAATCAGCTATCCCTCGACGCTTTTACGCTTCGTGCGGCAGCACTGGTTTCGGAGGAACTGCTTCAGGACTCTATGTTTGATCTCGAAGCCTACCTCATCGACAACTTCGCCCGCGCTTTTGCAGCGAAGGAAGAGCAGGCATTCTGCGTCGGTACCGGCAGTGGTCAGCCCACCGGCATTTTCACCGCGAATGGCGGCGACGTCGGCGTGACCACCGCAACTGCGGCGGATATAAAAGCTGATGAAATCATCGACCTAACCTATTCCCTCAAGGACGGTTACAAGAAAAATGCCGCGTTTGTTTTGAGCAGCGCCACTCTCGCGGGCATCCGCAAACTGAAGGATGGCAACGGCGCATATATGTGGCAGCCGTCGCTGCAGGCAGGTCAGCCTGATCGTCTGCTCGGTTTCCCGGTGTATGTCTCCCAGTATGCTCCGACCATCGCGGCAGGTGCATATACCGTTGCTTTCGGTGACTTCCAGAACTACTGGATTGCTGACCGCAGCGGCAGAACCGTGCGCCGTGCGGATGAACTGCATATCGCCAACCTGCAGACCGGCTTCTACGCTTTCCAACGTGTGGACGGCAAGACTGTACTGCCCGAAGGCATCAAGCTGCTCAAGCAGCACGCTTAAGGAGGGCTGATCTATGAGTGACTATAACGCAAAAAACTATACCGAACAGGGTGGAGAAAAAACCGTCATCGGTGGAACGTTGGAAATCAAGGAGGGAGCCTCGGTAACGGGGCTTCCTATTGCAGAAAATCAGGCGGACAGCACCGCCACCGATGCCGCCGGTCTGGTTACAGATTTCAATGCCCTGCTTGCCAAGCTGAAAGCGGCTGGTCTGATGGCGGTGGACGAATAATGACAAGGAGGCGGACGGCATGACGACAGATAATCTTCTACCCAAAGTCAAAGCGCACCTTATTTTGTCATACGACGAGGACGACGGCCTGCTGCTGAGCTATATTGCCGCCGCCGTCTCCTATGCCGAAAGTTACCAGCACGTTGCTAAGGGCTATTATGAGGAAACTTCCATGCCGCCCGCCACAGAACAGGCTGTGATTATGCTGTCTAGCCACTTTTACGAAAGTCGGGACGGCAGTACAGCCGGCTTTTTTGGCGATAGTGTGCAGGCGGGGCAGCAGGTGTGGGATACGGTCAATATGCTTCTTCGGCTTGACCGGGATTGGAAGGTGTGATGATGAGCTACGGCAAAATGAACACCTTTATTGATATCGTCTCCACCGCTCCGGTGAAGGATGCGGACGGATTTGTTATTAATGGCGACCATATTGTCGCTTCTGTCCGCGCATACAAAGAGGACCGCCACGGAAACGAGCGGTGGGCAAACATGGCTGCGTTCAGCGAAGCGACGGCCCTCTTCCGTTTTCGGAAGATTCCCGACGTAGATATAACGACCTCTCTGTTTATCGTCTGCGGCGGTGAGCAATATCAAATTATCAGCGCAGAGGATGTTCGCGGGCGCGGGATGTATGTCGAGGTGCTCGCGGAAAAGCAGGAAGGGACGGTCAGGTAATGGGAAAAGTTCAAATACAAATGCCAGAGGAATTTCTTTTGAAGGTTTCTAGGATAGCTGACCAGACAGACATAATAATCCCCAAGGTGCTGGAAGCTGGCGGCGAGGTTGTTCTATCCAAAGTGAAATCTAATCTGTCAAGTGTGGTCGGCAGCGACACAAAGAAAAAAAGCCGCTCCACCGGAGAACTGGAACGCTCCCTCGGACTCTCTCCCGCCAAGCAGAACCGGGATGGTAACTGGGATGTTAAAATCGGTTTTGCCGAGCCGCGCTCTGACGGGAATTCCAACGCCAAAATTGCCAACATTCTCGAATACGGTAAATCCGGGCAGCCGCCCAAGCCTTTTTTAAAGCCTGCAAGAAATCAGAGCAAAAGCGCCTGCATTGAAACCATGAAGTCAAAGCTTCAGGAGGAGGTCGACGGAATATGAGCATTTTAACAGAATTGAACACGTTGCTTTTGCCTGTTCTTCCTGTGGAGACAGGCGTTTTTTCTGGCGTTCCTCCCGACGAATACCTTGTATTTACACCGATGACGGACGAATTTGCCCTGTTTGGAAATAACACACCGATCTTCGAACTATCCGAAGTGCGGATTTCGCTGTTTTCTAAAGGCAACTACCTCCAGAGGAAAAGGCAGATAACATCGCTGCTTCTGGGAGCAGAATTTACGATTACTGACCGCCGGTACATCGGCCATGAGGACGATACTGGCTACCACCACTACGCCATTGATGTGGAAAAATCATACGAAACGGAGGAATAAATTATGGCGACAATCGGTCTTGATAAACTATATTACTCAAAGATAACCGAGGATTCCAACGGCGAAGAAACCTACTCTACGCCTTTGGTGCTTGCCAAAGCCATCACTGCCGAACTCTCGGTGGAACTGGTTGAGGCAATATTATACGCTGACGACGGTGCCGCCGAAGTGGTGAAAGACTTCAACAGCGGTACGCTCACACTCGGCGTTGACGACATCGGCCCCACGGCAGCGGCAGATCTGACCGGCGCATCCACAGACGATAATGGTGTACTGATCTCTGCCAGTGAAAATGTGGGAACGCCTGTCGCGGTAGGCTTCCGCGCAAAGAAAGCGAACGGTACCTACCGCTATTTCTGGCTTTACCGCGTGAAATTCGGCCTGCCCGCGACCAATCTGCAGACCAAGGCAGATTCCATCACCTTCTCCACACCGACAATCGAAGGAACGGTCATGCGCCGCAACAAACTGGACGCTTTTGGTAAGCACCCGTGGAAGGCGGAGGTTACCGAAGGTGACGCCGGAGTTGCTTCCGCCACAATCACCGGCTGGTTTACCGAGGTTTACGAACCGGTCTACACGCCGGTACCATAAGGAGGATGCAGAATGGATAACGTCATTTATACAAACACCGCTGAAAGAAGCGCCGCTATCAATATCGGCGGCAAGGAATATGAACTGGTACTGACCACCCGCGCGACCAAGGCGATTGCAGGACGGTACGGTGGACTTGAAAACCTCGGCGAAAAGCTGATGAAATCAGAAAATTTTGAGATGGCATTGGATGAGATTGTGTGGCTTCTGACTTTACTTGCCAACCAATCCATCTTGATTCGCAACCTTAAGAATAAGAACGTACCGGAAGAATTGCTCACTGAGGAAGAGGTAGAACTTCTCACCTCGCCGCTTGATTTGGCGGCATACAAAAATGCGATTACAGAAGCGATGTTCAAGGGTACCAAGCGCAATGTGGAAAGTGAGGATGATACCTCCTTAAAAAACGCGGAAGTCGAGTAAACGGACAGTGTCAACAAACTGACGCGGAAACCTTTACTCGACTTCTATATTACGGAACGGTGCAGATGGGTATGGGCTCAGAGGAATTCTGGCTTATGCCCATCGGCCTGTTTCTGGACCTGTGGGCCTGCCACAAACAGTTTCTCGGCATGGAAAAGCCGAAGAAAACCCGGACGATTGACGATATCATTCCGCCCGGAATTTAAGGAGGTGAGCACAAATGGCGGACAATTTTGGCATAAAAATCGGCGTTGAGGGCGAGCGCGAATTTAAAAAGGCTCTTTCGGATATCAACCAGAGCTTTAAGGTCCTCGGTTCGGAAATGCAGCTGGTCACCAGCCAATTTGATAAAAACGATAAATCCGTGCAGGCGCTCACCTCACGCAACGAAGTCCTAAACAAGGAAATCGACGCTCAGAAAAGCAAGATTGAAACCCTGCGTGCCGCTCTACAGAATGCCTCCGAATCCTTCGGTGAAAACGACCGCCGCACCCAAAATTGGCAGATTCAGCTGAACAAGGCGCAGGCGGAGCTTAATGGCATGGAGCGTGAGCTTGCACAGTCAACGGAAGCTACCGACAACCTTGGCGACGAACTGAAGGATACCGCCGACGAAGCCGAAAAATCCGGCCCGAAATTTGAAAAACTGGGCGGTGTCCTCAAAGGCATCGGCGTAACAATAGGTGCGGTGGCTGTTGCGGCAGGCGCGGCGGCAATCAAGCTGGGTAAAGAGGTCGTGCAGCAGTTCGGCGAGCTGGAACAGAATCTCGGAGGCTCGGAAGCGGTCTTCGGCGCATATGCCGCATCAATTCAGAAAACCGGTGAGGAAGCGTATAAAAATCTCGGTGTATCCCAGTCGGAATATCTGGCTACGGCCAACAAAATGGGCGCTCTGTTTCAGGGCTCCGGCATCGCACAGCAAAAAAGTCTGGAGCTGACCGAAAAGGCCATGCAACGTGCTGCGGATATGGCGTCAGTCATGGGCATCGATATGTCCACAGCCATGGAAGCCGTTACCGGCGCGGCGAAGGGCAACTTCACCATGATGGACAATTTGGGTGTCGCAATGAACGCGACCAGCGTTCAGGCTTACGCCGCCTCGAAGGGTCTGGATTTCGTATGGAATAGCGCGAGCAATGCCGAAAAAGCCGAAGTCGCCATGCAGATGTTTTTTGAAAACACGGAGCAATACGCCGGCAACTTTGCAAGGGAATCCACTCAAACCATCAGCGGCTCTATCGGGCTGCTCCAAGCTGCCCTATCTTCATTCACGGCGGGGCTTGGCAACGCAGATGCGGATATGACGAACCTGACGCAGAACCTTGTGGACGCGTTCCAATCTGTAGTAAAGAATGTCGTGCCAGTACTTGAAAACATTGTGGCGGCGCTTCCGCAGGCGACGGGAGCAATTTTGCAGGCGGTAGGTGACCTTCTCCCCATGCTGCTTAAAACGGTGACGAACATCTTCACCCAGGTATTAAACACGATTCTGAATCTACTGCCAGAGCTTATTCCTGCCGCTGTTTCTGCTGTGATGACGATAATCGGCGCGCTGATTGACAGCCTTCCGCTCCTCGTCGATGCTGCAGTGCAATTGGTAATGGCTCTGGTCGGCGGCATCGGCTCGGCTCTGCCAAAACTTATCCCAGCGGCAGTAAGCGCGGTCTCAACCATTGTTCAAGGCTTGGCGGATAACCTGCCCATGATTCTGGATGCGGCGCTGCAGCTCATTCTTGGGCTTGCTCAGGGTCTACTGGATGCGATTCCGCAGTTAATCGCCGCTCTGCCAGCCATCATTACCGCCATCGTTTCCTTTATCATTGCAGCGATACCACAGATTATCGACGCGGGCATCCAGCTATTGGTGTCACTGGTAGAGGCACTGCCTGTAATTATTGAGGAAATTGTGGAAGCCATCCCGCAAATTATCGACGGAATTATTACGGCAGTCATTCAATCTATCCCACTCATTATTGATGCGGGGGTGCGGCTCCTCATATCGCTGATTAAAAACCTACCCCTAATTATTACAACGGTGGTCAAAGCTATCCCGCAGATTGTCGGCAGTCTGGTGAACGCCATCGTCGGGAACATCGATAAGATTATCCTTGCGGGTGTTCAGCTGCTGGTCGCATTGATTGCGAACCTGCCGAAAATCATCGTCGAGGTGGTCAAGGCGGTTCCGCAGATTATCACGGGACTGGTTAGAGCGTTCGCCAGCTATATTGGGAAGGTGGCTCAGGTTGGCGGTAACCTCATCAAAGGACTGTGGCAGGGCATCTCGGACGCGGGCGCATGGCTGTGGAACAAAATCAGCAGCTTTTTCGGTGGGATTGTAAACCGCATCAAGGACTTCTTCGGCATCCACTCTCCCTCCACTCTTTTTGCCGGGCTTGGCAAAAACATGGGTGAAGGCATCGGCGTAGGCTTTGAGGATGCTATGTCCGCCGTTTCACGAGATATGCAGAACGCCATTCCCACACGGTTTGACATCAACGCGGGCGGCGTGTCCGGGCAAGGCGGGTACGCTTCCGGTGCTGGTATCACGCAGAACATCTCGGTGGTAACGCCAAAGGCGCTGTCCGAAAAGGAACTGGCGCGGGAATTCAGAAACCTCTCGCGCAAGCTGGCACTGGAGTATTAAAGGAGGGACGGCTATGGAAATAACCTATATCAATGCAAACGGCAAAAGCATCACGCTCAAACAAAGCCGCCCGTATTTTCTTAAGAAAATAGACGGCACTGGCGACATCCGTCAGACCGTTAACACGTTCAAGGCACCGGATCAGGACGGTGCTTTTTACATCTCCTCAACGCTGGATATGCGTAATATCACGCTGGAAGGCACAGTCATCGCGGACACACCTGATGAAGCCTACGCACGAAGGCACAGTTTCCTTCAAATATTCAGCCCCAAGGTGAACGGAACGCTCCTGTACCGGGAGCGGCAGATTTCCTGCGTGGTGGAGGAAGCGGGGTTTACCGTCTCCACCCGGCAGCGGATACCCGGCTTTTTTGTCAGTTTGCTCTGCCCGTCTCCCTTCTTCGAGACACAGGATGAAGTTCGCGAGGAACTGGCATCATGGATACCGATGTTCGAATTTGAACTGGGTATACCGGAAAGCGGTATGGAATTCGGAATGCGCCAGCCCAGCCAGATCATCACGGTAGACAACATTGGCGACGTTTCATGCGGCTGTGAAATTGTGTTTCGGGCGCTGGGTACGGTGACAAATCCGGAACTGCTGAATATGGACACGGGGGGATACATCCGGCTCCTCACGACAATGAGCATCGGGGATGAGCTCCGGGTATACACGCATTTTGCCGGAAAGCGCGTGGTCAGCGTTGACGGTTCGACAATAACAAACGCATTCTCTCTATTGGATACCGGGTCGGCGTTTTTCCAACTTGCCGCCGGGGTGAATACTTTGCGTTATGACGCTTCAGTCAATATGGAACTACTGGAGGTCAGCATTTATTATCGGCCACAGTTTCTGGGGGTGTAAGGATGGAACTGTATATCTATAATTCGGACCGGGAGCTTACGGGCATTGTGGAATCCTTTGAATATCTGCGCTGGACGAGGCGTTATTCCCAGTGTGGCTCCTTCGAACTGCGGGCCATAGCGACACCGGAAAATACCACGCTCCTGCAAGAAGGTAACTTTATCTGGAAGAACGACGATGAGGAAGCCGGAATCATTGAACATCTGGAAATGCTTCAGGCAGAGCAGGAAATTATCACGGCAAGCGGCCGTTTTGCAACCTCTTTCCTATCTCGACGTATCGTCTGGCAAACGGAGGTACTGTCCGGTGACCTTTCTGCCTGTGTGGAGCAGCTTTTAAATAATAACCTCATCAGTCCAACTGATACGGCGCGGCAAATCGACGGCATAGTTTTCTCGTCCCCTAACCTGAGCGTACCCGTCAGCACACAAATATCGTACCGGGGCCTGATGGATGTAATAACGGAATTATGCGGTGCTTCAGAAATCGGCATTAAGACCGTATTCACTCCGGCAACGCACATCTTTACCGTAACACTGTATAAAGGTGCCGACTCTCAGGCGGTGTTCTCCAAGGAATACGAAAACCTAACGGAACAAAGCTATACGGAGAGCGCGGCGGATTACGCCAACACCGCTCTCATCGGCGGCGAGGGTGAAGGCGAAAGCCGCACATTTGTCGCTATTACAAGCGGCTCCGGAGAGACCCGGCGAGAAATTTTCGTAGATGCCAAGGACCTGCAAGCGGCAGATTTCGGTACAGGTTACACCGACGCGCTAATCTTCCGGGGACAGAGCAAGCTGAGCGAGCAGGGAATCCGATATTCGTTCGACACATCGGTAAACCCTCACGGCAACCTGACCTACAAGACAGATTTTGACCTTGGGCAGACAGTTAAAGTCATTTCCAAGGCGTGGGGCGTATCCATGACGACACGCATCACTGAAATCGAAGAAACTTATGACGCGGACGGTCTGAGTATCAGCGTTGTGTTTGGCAAGGCGGAGTTAACAATAGCGCAGAAGATCCGGTCCGACATGAGCGAGGTCAAAACAGCACTTTCTGCTCCGACCGGGATAACCGAAGTAACAGAAGCCCTGGACGCGGTGGAGGGAACGCTGGGAAATCTGTCGGAGGTGGACCCGGAAATTCAAGGAGAAACCTTTACAGCCACCGTGAACAATTTGTTTGGAAAGCTGCCTGCGCTTGAAATAACTGTGGGCGCAGGCACGATATCGGTCGGGCAATATGCCCTACATCATATGGAGCCGGGAGACTCGTTATATTTCACCTCGTGGAGCGGCAACAAATTCAGCGACCAGCCAAGTGACGACGGTCATGTCTTTCTGGTAAAGCACAATGGTGACAATACGGGAAGCGGATACCAGCGGGCAATGGGCTTCTTTATATCTCGCAATACCATGACGTTTTATGTGATTTCCATTTTCGTTTACAACAATCCATCCGGCGAGGCGAACTGGCTGAATATCAACAATGAACCTATCACTACAACGCGGATTGCAACCGGAGCGGTCACCGGAGTAAAGATCGCGGACCGCACCATTACCGCTGTTAAAATTGCGTCTGCGCTGACCGATTACTCCGCAACAGAACAAAACACCGGGCGACTATGGATAGACGGCAAGACCATTTACCGAAAAGAAATCAATCTCGGCTATCTTCCGAATGCGGTGCCGGGAAGCGTAGCGCACGGTATATCCAATCTTAGCACAGTTGTCAGCCTATCGGGCTTCGCTACAAACGGGACGGTGTTCCTGCCGTTACCGCTTGCACGATACAACAACTTTGCTTCCCAGATTGGTCTCTACGCGGATACCACCAATATTATCGTCGAACCCGGAAATGACCGAACCGCATATACGGGCTACGTGATAATTGAATATACAAAAACAAGCTAAGCAAGGAGGAAACAGCGCATGGAGAAAAGCGGATTTTTTAACTCATCGGATGGAGACAGAGTCTATGACGCGACGGATTTCGCGGCATATTTCGGAAACCTTGTGTCAAACGGTGTATTTTACGCATCTGCGACGAACCTGCAGGCAACGCCTGGAAACGGGCTGGCGGTGAGCGTGGCGGAAGGTAGCGCTTGGATTAACGGATACCGGTATGAAAATACAGACGACCTAAACCTGCCGCTCACCACGGCAAACGGAAGTAATCCCCGAATTGACCGAATTGTGGTTCGTTTAAGCCAGGTCAGCCGGAATATTCAGCTTGCCGTTGTCGATGGCACTCCCGCCGCGACGCCGTCAGCTCCGGCGCTGACAAGGACCAGCGACGTCTATGAGCTTGGCATCGCCGATGTGCTGATACCGGCCGCTGCAACATCAATAGCCACAAATAACATCACAGATACCCGGCTGAATACCAGCCTTTGCGGGCTGGTTAATTCTCTTGTGACGGCAGTCTATGAATGAGGAGGTGAACAACGATGGCGGATATTTACGGCGTAACGCTACAGGCAGGTTCAAGCCCAACCGTCTATTACACCATTACCTATTCCAAGAGCCGACCGAACAATAGCCAGATGACCTATAACTTCACCATTTCCGCCGCGCTGGGTTCCTCTGGCTCCTACATCCACAGCGGCTACGCCCTGCTCTGTACCATGACTGTAAACGGCTCATCTGCACAAGTGCGCATCAAGGCGGCGGACGGCGACGACTGGGATGGAACCACACCGAGGCTTAGATATGTTTCGGTCACATGTGCTTCCACTACGGGAAACACCGCACAGGGCGTGCGCTTTCAGGTGGTGTCGGACGGACGGCTTCCTCTATCCTCCGGCGTAATCGATAACTCAAGCTACACCGTGTTAAGTTCGGCTCTTCTGACCACGGCCTGCGGAGCACCGACCTCCTGCTCGGTCAGTCCGATACTTGCGGAAGGAACCGTGAGCCTTTCCTGGAGCGGAGCTTCCGGGGGCATAAACAACGCGATTTCCAGTTATGAAATCCAATACAGTGATTCCACTGACAATCTCACTTGGGGAGCCTGGACTGCACTGACAACGGTGACTACCACGGCTACAAGCGGCAGTGTATCAGTTGATCCGCCTTCGACGCGCGGGAATTACCGCAGATTCCAGGTGCGAACGCGTGGTACGGCAGGAGCAAGTTATTACTCCGGCTGGAAAGTATCCACGAACTCCGTCCGCAGGAATACGGCACCGAGTCCAGCTGCATCAGTCGTTGCTTCTCCCGCAGCCTACAGTAATGAGACAATAACGCTGACTTGGAGCGGAGCCTCCGGCGGCACCAGTCCGGTTAAGGGCTACCAGATCGCCAGCCGAACATCATTGGACAACAGCTCCTGGAGCGCGTGGAATGTGTTGGCCATTCTGATACTTTCCGCCAGCGGTGGCAGCTACAACCCGGTTGTATCAAGCACACCGGGGACTTATACGCAGTTTGGTATCTGGACAATCGACACCTTTGATGTCTATTCTGTAGAGAAAATCAGTAACAGCGTCTACTGCGACGTCACAGCTTGCGGAGCGCCGACCGTCTGCTCGGTAAGCGCGGCATTAGCTGAAGGAAATGTCACTCTCTCGTGGAGCGGCGCAACTAATGGCGCGGGCAACGCCATCACGTCCTATGAAATACAATACAGCGACTCTCCCGACAACAGCAGCTGGGGCGATTGGATGGCTCTGACCACGGTGAGCACCTCGGCGACAAATGGCAGCTTGAGTGTCGGCCCTCCCGCCATGCGCGGCAATTACCGCCGGTTTCGGATACGGACGCGAGGTGCCGCCGGTGAAAGTTTCTATTCCGACTGGACGGTGTCCAGCAATACTGTTCGCAGAAATACATTGCCAACTCCGCCGACATCTTTTACCGCCGCACCCGCGATTTATGAAGGCGTTGTCGTAACACTTGCATGGAGTGGAGCAGCGCCCGGAACCAGCACCATCAAGCAGTACGTTATCCAACGTTCAATCTCTACGGATGGAACGAACTGGTCGGCATACGAGGCTCTTACAATTGTTGTTTCAAGTTCCACCTCGGGAATGTATTCGGCGAACGCTTCCCAGATAGCCGGAACGTATACTCGTTACCGTATCAGTGTTACCGATACTTTAGACGCGGTTTCCGCTTATGTAATCAGCGGGACGGTAAAGAAAAACAGTCCTCCGTCTGCTCCGGTAATCGTCTGCCCGCCGTCCGGCGGTTCCAGCTACAATACCACACCGCGTTTTATGATTACAACAGGCGTCGAACCGGACGGCCAGTCGCAGATTGTGGAAGTAAGAATCGATACAGGTGCTTGGATCAACAGTGTGGACAATCCCGAGCGGTTTTCCACGAGCGGATACCTTGGGAACGGCGTTAAAACAGTTTCTCAGGCGGAAACACTGGCAGCGGGAAGTCATTCCATTACCATCCGCTGCCTCGACAGCGATATCGAGTCGGCCAGTCCGGAGGTTGTCCGCACTTTTACAATACTGACGACGCCGTTCGAGACAATTACCGCGAACGAAACCCATGTGAAGGTGGCGCATATCCAGACACTCCGAACCGCTGTAAACATGGTACGAAGCTATTATGGCCTGTCTCCTGCAACTTGGAGCGAGGAAATTGCAGTTGGAAAAACCACGGTCAAAAACTGGCCGTTCCACATCACGGAACTTCGAAAAGCCATCGAGCCTGTCATTACGGCGGTCAACGGTTTCGATTCCTCATCGTCTTTTGATATCCCGCCCTTAACTTGGCTGTCCATCGGAGCAGGACGGCCCAAAGCGGATGTGATGCAGCAAATTCATAATTTAATTCTAACACTTTAACACAGTGTGGATGATGCGCCTTTGCGGTTGTGGGGCGCATTTTTCATATGCAAAACTAAAAGGAGGACTCCCAATGAAAGAAGTATGGAACTGGATTCAAATATTGGTGGCAGCGGCCGGAGGCTTCTTCGGCTGGTTTTTCGGCGGCTTTGACGGCTTTTTGTATGCGCTGCTTGTGTTCGTAGTTGTAGACTACATCACCGGTGTCATGTGCGCCATAGCAGATAAAAAGCTATCCAGCGAGGTCGGCTTCAAGGGCATATGCAAGAAGGTACTGATTTTTGTAATGGTGGGCGTCGCGCACATTATGGACATCTATCTCATCGGCAACGGCGAGGTACTCCGTACCGCCGTCATCTTTTTCTACTGCTCCAACGAGGGTGTGTCCATGCTGGAAAATGCGGCTCACCTGGGGCTGCCCATTCCCGAAAAGCTCAAAGCGGCTCTGGAGCAGCTTCACGGGCGGAGCGACGATTCGTCAAGGCCGGGTGACGGAGCATGATTGATTTAACAAAAGCCGCGACAGTATTCATCGGTCGACAGGGCGAAAACCATTTTCGCAATCTGGAGTTTGATGTCTCCAGCCTGCTTGGTGACGAATATCCCGGTGAGACGTTGACCGCCATTTACAAACGGCCGGACGGCGTCGCTTATCCCGTAGTCACAAGCTATGCGGACGGCGTGCTGACCTGGTCGCCTAGTTCGACGGAAACTGAAATTGTCGGCGTGGGACAACTGGAAATCAGAGTTACCCAAGAGGACGTTGTCGGGAAAAGCGTGCGGGTACTCACCATCGTGGAGGAGGCTCTTGCGGACGGGATAGCCGAACCGCCGGAGCCGCCCGCACAGGAATGGCTGAATCAGGTGCTGACAGCTCTCGCCGCAATTGATGTGAATGACACCTACGCGCTGCTCAATCTTACGTACAACCTATTAAATGATAACTATACTTTGCTCGGTACCACACATGACCAGATGGAAAGCATGCGTGATACGCTGTATACCCGCACCGGGATTATTCTCAATCATCTGCATCCGGTGGAGACTGCCTCGGCACCGGACATGGCAAGCCGCAGAGCATCCATTACCTTTACCGGAATCTCGGCGGGCAGCAATATGGTGATGGACAGCGTGACCTATTTGTTTGTTGCGGCACTGGGAAGTCCGGTGGCAAATACCGTGCAGGTACTGATTCAGAGCAATCTCAGCGACACTGTCAAAAAGATTGCCGAAGCCATACGGGGCGTTCAGGATGCGGAAAACATCGCATATGGCAGCGGAACCAATCCGCACCCCACCTGTACGGGGTACTGGACAAAGCAGAGGTTTTCCATTGGGGACATTTCCGTTGCTCCCGGAGAAAGCCTGTTCCTGCTGGAAAAAGCAGAGGACGTCAATACCGCCCTGACGCTGACCTCCACCGCCGCATCAACCATCAACGCATTCATTCGGATGCCGCACCTGCGGTATGTTTTGTCGGGCAATGTCCTCGGCTCGGGCGGCACCAACAGCGTAAGAGGGCCTTTGCATACCATTCTGCCCATCGGCAGCATTGTAATCGGCGGTCAGGACGACCCTCTTATCCCGGTACCTTACGACTGCCACCTGGTCACCATTTGCCGCCAATCGGACACCACCGAAAAGGAGCTGGACTTCTATATCTCAAACAACGAGCAGACCTTTACCCGAATTTCGAGAAGTACGCCACTCGGTGCGGATAGCTCCACAGAGGCCCAGCACGCTCAGATCGCTATGCGGCAAAGCAGAGTGCCTGCCGGCTACGGGCTATACGCTCGCATTGGGAGCAACGGCACATCGGCGACCGCTTACTGTGATCTGAAGTTTACCTACCATCTGTACCCGGCCGCTCTTGCGGCTTACATTTAAATTAAACTGCGAGGTGCTTTTTTATGAATCTGCATAAACTCATTCTGACGAACAATGCCTGCTACAAGGCGGGCCGCACCATTACGCCGAAGGGCATCATGGTGCATTCCACCGGGGCGAACAATCCCAACCTCAAACGTTACATCGGCCCAGATGACGGACTGCTCGGGAAAAATCAATACGGTAACCACTGGAACCAGACTACGCCGGACGGCCGTCAGGTCTGCGTCCACGGTTTTATCGGTAAGCTGGCTGACGGCTCCATCGCAACGTACCAAACCTTACCGTGGAATATGCGCGGTTGGCACTGCGGTAGCGGTGCAAAAGGCTCCGGTAACGATACACATATCGGATTCGAAATCTGCGAGGACGGTCTGACCGATGCCTCGTATTTTTCTGCCCTCTACAAGGAAGCGGTGGAGCTTTGCGTCTATCTCTGCAAGCAGTTTAACCTCACCGAAAAGGATATCATCTGCCACTGTGAGGGTTACAAATTGGGCATCGCCAGCAATCACGGCGACGTCATGCACTGGTTTCCAAAGCACGGCAAGAGCATGGATAGCTTCCGCGCTGAGGTAAAAGCGGGGCTTGCCTCTTCTGCTCCCGCCGAGCCGACCACGCCGAAGAAATACTACCGTGTGCAGGTCGGCGCGTATTCCGTCAAGGCAAACGCCGATGCTATGCTCAGCAAGGTCAAGGCAGCTGGTTTCACTGACGCTTTTGTCAAGTATAGCGAGTAACCATATACACATCGCAGTAATGCCTATTGGAGATTTTCTCTCTGGTAGGCATTATTTTTTTGCTCTTTTTTCGTCCAAACAGCCTGAAATCTTCCAGTGAGTTGTGAGGACAGAGGTTCTTAGACTGGAGGAAAAACACATGGCCAATATTACTGGCACAATACCGGAAATCAATTATGAAAAGAAACCTGTTCCGCAGGAACAATTGCAGCGCGAAGTAGATTATGTAAGAGCACAGCGGATACTCTCTTTCATGCTTCAAAACGGACTTATTTCCTTGTCGGAATTCAACAAGATAACCTCATTAAACCGCAAATCTTTCTCACCGGCTCTGGCACAGATTATGCCCGAAATCCGTTGATATTACTGAACTTCAGAGGTAATATGTCACACTGACAAGGAGGTGACAAATTGAAAAAGGTAACTAAAATCACTGAAAATACGTCTAATTTTACAGAGCGTCCCAAACTGCGTGTTGCGGCTTATTGCCGTGTGTCCACCGATAGTGACGATCAGCTGGTCAGTCTCGACACACAGATAAAGCATTATGAATCTTACATCAAATCAAATCCTGACTGGGATTTTGCCGGGCTTTATTATGACGAGGGCATCACCGGTACAAAAAAGGAAAAGCGGCCGGAGCTGCTTCGCATGATTGCCGACTGTGAGAACAAGAAAATTGACTTCATTGTAACAAAGTCCATTAGCCGATTTGCAAGGAATACAACGGACTGTCTTGAACTGGTTAGAAAGCTGCTTGACCTCGGCATTTTCATTTACTTCGAGAAAGAGAATATCAACACCGGGTCAATGGAAAGTGAACTCATGCTGTCAATCCTGAGTGGACTGGCCGAAAGTGAGTCGGTCTCTATTGCGGAAAACAGCAAATGGTCGGTAAAGCGTAGGTTTCAAAACGGGACCTTTAAGATTTCCTATCCGCCCTACGGCTACGATACTGCTGATGGAAAGCTGGTCGTGAATGAAACACAGGCAGCTGTCGTCCGTTTTATCTTTTCGGAAATTCTTTCCGGCAAGGGTACCGGCAATATTGCGAATGAGCTGAACCGCCGCGATGTGCCATCAAAAAAAGGCGGCCACTGGACGGCGACAACCATTCGCGGGATGATCGGTAATGAAAAATACACCGGCGATGCCGTTTTTCAAAAGACCTATACCGATACACACTTCAACCGCCATTACAATTACGGCGAAAAAGACCAGTTTCTGATTAAAAACCATCATGATGCAATTATCAGCCATGAGGATTTTGATGCCGCGCAGGCTATCATCGAACAGCACGGCAAAGAAAAAGGCGTAGAAAAATATCAGGATAAGTACCAAAACCGATATCCGTTTTCAGGCAAAATCATCTGCAGTCAGTGCGGCGCCAAATTCAAGCGCCGCATCCACTCCACCGGCAGGCATAATATCGCATGGTGCTGTACCAATCATATAGCGGACGCCAAGAAATGTTCCATGAAATACATCCCGGAGTCTCATTTTGAATATGCGTTTGTTACTATGATGAACAAGCTCATATTCGGTCATCAAACCGTTTTGAGGCCCTTGTTAATGGGCCTTCGCGGTATCAACTCCGAAGATAGTGTGGCAAAGCTGCACGCCCTCGATAAAAAGCTCGAAGAAAACGCGGAACAGCGAAAGGTGCTGGTTACTCTACAGACTCGTGGCTACCTTGAGCCTGCCGTTTACAATAAGGGAAATAATGAACTTCTTCAAGAAGCCGAGCGCATACAGCGCCAGAAGGAATCTATAGCCCGCTTCATAAACAGCGACAATATAAACCTCCATGAGGTCAGTGAACTATTGCAATACGCCACAAAGGCGACGATGCTGAAGGGCTTTGACGGCGAACTGTTTACCCGCTTTGTGGAGCGAATTCTTGTGTATTCCCGAACAGAAATCGGGTTTGAATTAAAATGCGGCATTACGCTGAAAGAAAGGCTGGTGAGATAAATGAGCCACACACCCTATGGCTACCGGATTATAAACGGAAAAGCCGTGATTGATGAACAAGCCGCCGAGCAGGTAAAAAACCTGTTTCAGTCCTATCTGACCGGCGATTCATTGGCAACAGCAGCAAAGAAAGCTGATATTAATGCCTTTCATGCAGGCATCAGCAGGATGCTCCAGAATAAGCGCTATCTTGGTGACGAATATTATCCGGCGCTTATCGACTCGGACACATTTGCGGCTGCTGAATCAGAACGTATCAGACGGGCAGAAAAACTAGGCCGAGTCCGAGAACCAAAAGTAAAAAAAGAGGTCGTCTATCCCACCTCCTTTCGCATCAGCGAAGGCACAGAACAGTTTGACGACCCATTCCAGCAGGCGGAATACGCCTACAGTCTGATAGAAACGGAGGTGAATGTAGATGGAGGTCAGTAAGAACGTAACCGTGATTCCGGCAAGAAAGCATACCCGAAAGAGCAAGAACGAAGAAAAGCCTAAGCTCCGAGTGGCGGCCTACTGCCGTGTTTCCACCGATAGCGACGAGCAGGCGACCAGTTATGACGCGCAGATTGAACACTACACCGCTTATATTAACGGCCACCCGGACTGGGAATTGGCTGGCATCTATGCGGACGATGGTATTTCCGGCACCAATACAAAAAAGCGTGAGGAATTCAACCGCATGATTGACGAGTGCATGGCCGGCAATATCGACATGGTCATCACGAAGTCCATCAGCCGGTTTGCCCGAAATACGCTGGACTGCTTGAAATACATCCGTCAGCTCAAGGACAAGAACATTCCTGTTTTCTTTGAAAAAGAAAATATCAACTCTATGGATTCCAAGGGCGAGGTCATGCTTACCATCATGGCGTCGCTTGCCCAGCAGGAAAGCCAATCCTTAAGTCAGAACGTTAAGCTGGGCCTGCAATACCGATACCAGCAGGGCGAAATCCAGATAAATTGTGCTCGGTTCCTCGGTTATACAAAGGATGAGAATAAGCATCTTGTAATAGTGCCGGAAGAAGCTGAAATTGTGAAACGCATTTACCGGGAATACCTTGAAGGTGCCAGTATGCTTAAAATCGCTCGCGGTCTGGAAGCGGACGGTATTCTGAACGGAGCCGGTAAGGAAAAATGGCATACCAGCAACGTGAACCAGATTTTGCGCAATGAAAAATACATCGGTGATGCTCTACTGCAGAAAACCTATACCGTTGACTTCCTTACGAAAAAGCGGGTTAAAAATAACGGCCTTGTTCCACAATACTATGTTGAAAACAGCCATGAAGCCATCATCCCGCGTGAAATTTTCATGCAGGTGCAGGAGGAGCTTATCCGCCGCCGAATCGTCCACACCAGCCCGAATGGAAAAAACAGAACCTTCAGCAGCAATCACTGCTTCGCTCAGATGATTATCTGCGGTAACTGCGGTGAGGTGTTCAGACGGGTTCACTGGAACAACCGTGGCAAGAAGTCCGTCGTCTGGCGGTGCGTCAGCCGCTTGGAAAACACCGGTCTGTTCTGCGATGCTCGAACGGTGCCGGAAAGCCAGATTGAGCAAGTGCTGGTTACCGCTATCAACCAAACTTTGTGCGACAAGGACAACTTCCTCGTCACCCTTCAGAACAATATCGAGACGGTCATAATCCATGAAAACGACCAGACGCTGGACGCTATTGACAAGCGGCTTGAAGAACTTCAAACCGAGCTTTTGAAGCTGGCCAGTTCCAAGGCAGATTACGAAGATGTCGCTGACGAGATTTACCGCCTGCGCGAGGAAAAGCAGAAAGTGCAGCTCGATAACGTCGGCCGGGATGAACTGAAAAAACGCATCACCGATATGGGCGACTTCCTGCGAAAACAGCCCACCGCCATTACGGAATACGACGAGCCGCTTGTCCGGCGACTGATTGAAAAAGTCACCGTCTACGAGGATAAATTCACTGTGGAATTTAAGTCGGGTGTTACGGTGGATGTGGATGAATAAACTAAAAACGAACGAAGCACTCTACGGAATTATAACGTAGGGTGCCTCGCTTTATTATTATCTTAGTTCCAAACGCTCGAAAATTCGGTAGCAAATGTATGTCAAATAAGGAGACGGCACTTTCTTCTGGCCAAAATCCCAGTCCTTTAATTTCAAATACACCGATTCAGGCGTAAAAAAGCCTTCTTTATCTTGTTTACTTTTTATATGCGCAACCATCTCAAGGAAGCGCGGGTCAATCCGTACAAACTCATATTTGCTCAGCACTCCGGCTACGCTGACAATATCATACCAGCATGACGGTGCCTTCAGCTTGCGGAAGTCGGTACCCATATAGAACATATAAGGATGCTGACCAAGGCTGTTTTCCCACAGGCTCAGCAGCGTTTTCGCGGAGGAAACCGCAATCTGTGAATCTTTATACTCCGGTATATGCGACAGCAGATCGGCCATAATCAGTGTCGCATACGGGCAGCAATCGTCCTTTTTACCGGGTCCTCTGAATTTGCCCAGTTCTGGGGAAACAGCGCAGGGGAAGCCGTTATCCCTACATAGAGATACCAAATAGTCAACGCCGGGCTTGATATATTCACGATAATCCATACCCGCCTTTAGCAGAGCGAGCAAAAGCTGCGGGGCGTCGCACAGGCACCAGCTGAACACATCCTCGCCCGTACCGCCGAAATGCTTCGGGACATTGGTCATAGACTGATAGATGCCGTGCTCGTCCCGGTGCTTAAGAATTTCATCGACGGCCGCTTTTATTTCGGGAACTTCCATGCCGAATCCGATATCCAGCAGAAACAGCAGCTTGTGTATCGGCAGCTCGGGGTTTTTATGGTTTGTTACCAGCGTACCGTGAAATGCCGAAACGTCCTCAAGGTACTTTTTGATACGGCTATCCGCCAGCGCAGCGTTTCTGAGCTCAACGAGAGCGTCCTCTGAGTCGTTGCATAAATTATGATGAATCGCGTATTTAAGCCAGCCTTCGCTGCGCTCCAAGAGCTTTTGATATTCCATACTGCAATCACCTACTTTTCACCAAACTCAAGTTATTCCATGGCCAGTCCTTTATCAATAGCTTCCTGAATAATTTTATGGCAGCAAACGCCAAGCGGATTATTCTCTTTGCAATTGGAGTTTTTCATCGCTCCGGTAATGGCGTTCACTTCCTTAACCGTTTTTGCTCCATGCTTTACAACTGCTTCTATTATCTGTTCTTCAGTTACTTTACTGCAATAGCATGCATACTTAGGATTTGCATCTTTTTTGAACCAAATGGGAACACTGACCTGGTCTTTTAAGAATGTCGTTCCATTGTCCAAGTTATAGTAAACCACTTCGCAATCTTCATTCATGCAGATCTTGTAGCAATCTCCTGCTATATCTTTGCGATGGCTTTCTGCCACCAGATGTTCAACGGTTACCTTGCCTACAGATATTCCCTCACTATTGCAGACGGGGCACTTATTTGCCTTGGCCATATCTGTCACTTTTGTGTTGCATCCACAACAGCAGTCATTATTTAAATTCATATCCAAAACCTCCGTTTACTGAGATTGATTTGCGTATCTAATCTGACCACACAACCTTGACATTTTCAAAAAACATCTAAACCGACCACTCACGAACCCATGTTATCTAAATCGACCACTCGTCAAACACCGACATCTAAATCGCTCTCTCGCACTCGAAAATGCCCGCTTTGACTTGTTTCCTCGAAGCGATAAATTTGCGATTTTAGCACGTCGGATTTTTACACCCAAACTCCGAAAAGCCCAGTGCTACTGAACTTTTTATGCACTTACTTATCAACCCTTGTTATCAATACAACTGTCTCAACGTGGAACGATAGCATCAGATTGATGTCGGGTATGTATTTCTCGTTTTGCGCGTTCGCGGGGATAGGTCAGGTATGGTTTTAATTGGTTATTTCTGTTCGCGGGAACAGGTCAACAGTTTTTGTCGATTCGCGGGAATAAGTCAATATATGTTCAAATCCCGCCGACTCCAACACCTTCGCACCGCATAGAGGGATGCAAAGATACGATGGGTCTGTCAATAGTCTGTCACTAGGTCACAATCATATTACTTCAATATTTTTATCAATGTAGCTACGATGGCATCAACATCATCAGCAGTGTTATTCTTTCCAAGAGATATTCGAATTGTACCCTTTGCATGTTTCTCATCCAAGCCGATAGCCTTAAGCACATGTGATATTTCTGTGCTCTCACTATTACATGCAGACCCTGTGGATATGCAAATACCAGCTAAGTCCATGCGATGAAGAATTGCTTCGCCGTCAGCACCAGCAAAGGACAAACTAATCAATCCGGGAAGCGTTTTATCTCCACCATTGCGTATATACGAGATATGCGCATCGGAGAGCATACTAAGCAGCTGATGTTCCAGCATATAGATGCTTGTCAAATGATCATCCAAACAATCACAATTTTCCTTCAGTGCAACTGCCATTCCTACAATGGATGCAACATTCTCTGTGCCAGCTCGACGCGAGTTTTCCTGTGCACCCCCATCAATATATGGAGCAATTTCTGTTCCTTTGCGTATGTAGAGGAACCCAACACCCTTAGGGCCGTTAAACTTATGCGCAGATGCCGACAGCATATCGACACCGAGTTCTCGGACATCGATTTTTATATGACCGACGGCTTGTACAGCATCCGTATGAAACAGCGCACCATATGAGTGAGCTACTTCACAGAGTTCTTTAATCGGTTGAATTGTACCAATCTCGTTATTTGCAAGCATTATCGACACGAGTCGTGTGGAATCACAAATCTTATTGCTCAGTGATTCAGGCGTGATGATGCCAGTCACTGCCGGCATAAGATAGGTAACGGGGTATCCGAGTCTCTCAATTACGGCGCATGAATGTAGCACAGCATGATGCTCAAATGCAGATGTTATCGTAGCTCGCTTATTGGAGTCAGCGAAAGCCGATCCTTTGATTGCCCAGTTGTCGCTTTCAGTGCCACCGGAAGTAAAGATAATCTCCTCTGGCTGCGCATTAATACATTCAGCAATAATAGCCCTTGCTTCTATGAGGGCTTTTTTAGATTTCCTTGAAAAAGAATAGGGCTGTGATGCGTTACCGTATTCATCGATCAGCCACGGCGTCATCGCTTCAAAGGCAGTTTTATTTAGTTGTGTTGTTGCCGCGTTATCGGCATAAATCATCAATGACCACCTCACTTGAAAAGCGTACAGCCTTCATCTTTGAAATCTTGGATTTTATCAAAAAGTTCCTGCACCGTACAGCCAAGATATGCAGCCAAACACTCCATACAATAATAATTGGTTATATCTATACCCAAGAGTTTTTTATTTATCCCAATTGCGTCCTTATCGAGATCCTCTTTACCACAAATGACACAATTAATCCTCATCACTTATCTCCCTTAGGGAAAATGTCGGCATCTGCTTTTCATCCTTTGCATATTCCTTGTCAAGAATGGCAAGCTGTTTTTGAATAATACCACGCATCCTTACAGCAGGACGTAAGCAGTATTGTTGTAATTTTTTCGCATTAATATCCTTAACACTTCTGACATTCGGAAATAGCAATTTCAGATATGCGGTTGCAATGCGCTTCACAGCTTCAATATGCCTTTCATAACCATTATCAGATACTTCAACAAGCTGTTCTACAATGGCACGATATGTTATATCATCGCGAAGAGCGTGCATTATTGTACAGAAATACTCTGTATTAAGCGCCCAGCCGGACACTTTTAAGCCGGGCTGCATAGGTGGAATGTCCCAACCTTTTATAAATCCGTGAATTCTGTCTACCATTGCGCTTTCTTGAAAAAGTGAAGGCAATTCGGTAAGCATATTTCTATACTCATCCATGTTGTCAGTTTCAATGTTTCCGAGGAAGACAATGCCTGCGTCGGATGCCACCTCGAAGCCGTTGACATCGCATCTGCCTTTTTCCATATATCCTTGGAGAATAGAGCGCATCTCATTCACATCGCTAAATTGAACCAGCTTTACCTCGTCAATCGCGACATAATCATGTCCAGTAATATAGCCAAGAGTTTTTCTGGCGGTATCATAAAACATTTTTGCTCTTGACACTTTACCACCGTCTGTAAGAAGCCCGTATTTGCTAATATTCCCATACACATAGGATTTCCCAGTACCCTTAGGCGCTAACTCAATCAAATTTAAATTTTTTTCTACGAAAGGAAGAAGGCGAGTAAGCATGGCTAGCTTCTGTTCTTCGTTGGCATACCCTTCGGCGTTATAATCCATTGCACCGAGAAGAATATCGATCCACTCGTCAGTAGTAAATTCTGAACGAATATCTTTATAGAAATCCATGTCAATCGAATACGGACAGAAGTCGGTGAAGCCTGTTAACATTATCTTTCCCGGGATTTTTGGTTTTGCAGAATCATCTGGCTGTCTGTACCCTAGTTCCACGATTCCCCATGTTTCATGACCTTTAACCAATTCTTTTTTAAATGTATTCCAAATATGGGGCTCTATAACAGTTTCCTTGTTCGACAATCCAAAGTCCGGAAGACTGAAAGTAATCTCCTCGGTCTTAATGTCAATATCAATCGAAATCTTTGTAAGTATCTTAACACGTTCATTTTCAACGATGATTCGATTTTTTATCTTCAGCCATTCTTCCTTCTTGGGCATGTAGGCTTCAACAAAGCTGGACAATTCATCAACATCAAAATGTCCATCTTCATCTTCAAATTTTTTGAGAACCCAATCCCGCAAAAAGGAGGGCAGCTTCAAAGCCTTAAAAGTGCTATTCTGCTTCAGGTCTTTGTATACCACCATTTCATCGAAACAGTCTCTTAATTTATCCATTATGATTTTTCCCCCCCTTACAGTAGGTCTTTTACACTGGAACCTTCGTTTCTAACAACGATAGGAATATTTGATGCAACCAAATTTCCACACGCATATACATCTACGGAGTATTGCCTTGCACGTTTGATATCTGGCATTTCCACTAAGAAGAAATTACCGTCTATTGGTGTTGCGTCGTAGTACTTACCGTTAACACACACGCTTACATCCTGCAGTGTTCTTGTAGAGAACAGTTTTACAGCCGCTTTTTTACGATAGCTAACAAGAATTTCAGGTACTCCAACAAAGCTGGCTGGGGCATCAGACGGCATCAGCTTAATTTCAATTGTCCCTGGCGTATAAGTAATTTCTATTATCGGTACGGCTACTTCTTCGAGAGTCGCGCCGCCATGTACTTCAAAATTCGCCTTGCGCCCCCCTTTGAAACGGTCATAATTCGCAAGCGCCCAGAAATCATCAGCGTCTGTTGCAAAGTCAGGCTGAACGTCAATTTCAGATTTAGGGCAGCATCTGCCAGAATGGATACCATTACTGCCCATTTCCCACTGGTTTTCCGTTTTGTGTATAACTGCAAGTCGGCTAGCCCCGTGATCTGATATTATTATAGCTTTATCAATTGTACTATTCGCTAATTTAACTTTTATCTTGTCGACTACATCCTCGATAATTGATAGTTCCTGTGAAATATAAATTGGAGGTTTCACTGGCTGATAATCATAGTCATCTTTGCCATGGTGTTTGATTTCATCGATATCTTTTATTGAAATAATCGGATGCGTTGAATTTGCAAATGCATCAATAAATTCCTTGTTACGGCTTGTAATCGACGGCAATTCACAGCGACACACATCCACACGAGCCATCATTCCTCTATCGTGGCATAAAGACATGATAAAACCGAGGTATTCTACACCAAGAGCATCAATGAAATATAACTGCGCCCCATGTTTGTCAATAGCCTCGACTCGTGAAGCGCGAGGTTCAAGAATGCTATTATATTCTCGCTTTTCTGCTTGCTCCATGACAATGGCCTCGAATTCAGGAAGTACCTTGTTGATGATTTTTTCATATTTGTATGCCTGGAAGTAATCATCAAGCAAAGAATTTTTAAATCTAAATGGCAATAGATATGCATGCAGTTTAGGATATACGATTTTCAAAATTGCGGTCAGTTCTTCCTTACTAAATTCAAGACCATACCTATCAAGCAAGAAGAATATCGTTTCCTTTTCCTGTTGAGTGTTATCAGTCAAGTAATAAATCGCAGTCTTTTCCTTACTAATAACAATTTTACAGAAATCAACAACATCATCAATCGGATTGCCAAATGCATTCAGTAACGCTTTTCTTGTATTGTAGCAATCCATGAAAGTGCTGCTTGTTGGCTCGAATTCCAAGATATCTCGATAAGCATGACGAACCAAATCGACTACGCTTGCGGCTCTGGATGCAGCAGTATTAAGGCACCAGTTATTCTTCGCCCCATATAATTTCAATGCAATAAAGTACAACCACTTTTTCTCGGAATCAAAGTTTAAGTAATTGGGTATTACAAGGTCAAGAGTTTTAGTATTGCCAAACTCAGCTGTTATGAGAGCCTCCCAAGTGCCACCTTTCTTTAATTTCTCAAGAGCGTATTTCCAATCTATATCAGTACCCAGAGCTTCACTCAGCGTCTGCGTTGCGGTATCTTTGAATGCGAGAGCATCATAGGCTTTTTTTAGATCTGATATTAGGTAGAGAGAATCTGGGAAGTTTTTTCGTTCCTTCTCTGTGTTGATATAAATTGTAGCAACTTTCTTCGTTTCTACTGCATCCGCAAAAGCATGAATTCCTGAAACAATAGTGATACCATTCGGAAGCGGCAACTCGCTTGATGTGAAGATGAGTTTTGTATGGTCATCTTCGACGCCGTCTACTATACAGATACGCCCAGAGAGACGCGGGTCGGAGAAATTCAAATACACCCTGCATTGAAACGACAGAACAACAACGTGACCAGCAATAGTCATAGCAAGGAGATTTGATAATTCACTTTTAAGTTCCGTTTCACCATTGAGCTTTAAAAAGGAAGTCAACCCCGTCAGAAAAACAGGTTCCTCCTTTTTCGCAATAACATCAAGCAATGTATCCATACGTGGAAGCTCATCGGTTTTGCAATAGTCGGCTGTGGCAATAAAAGTATTGCCGCTGACTTTGAAGTGAGAAACAATATCCGATAAATCGGCCGAGTTTTGCACATCAACCACAAGCACGCCAACATCGCTTTTTGAAAGGTACTTTTCTATTTTCTTTATACACGCCTCGGTGTTCATGTGCTCGCCTCCTTACTTTCCTTTGATAATCTCCATACCGACAATCATATTGTCTTTGATAAGGCTCTTTAGATAGTCTCGCGCATCCTCAATACCCATCTTGTCAATTTTCTCAAGCGCGCGGGTACAACCACTTTGAGAGTATTTTGCCTCGGCCATTTGTTTTAGACGCTTGTCGACTTCAGGTAAACCAAACCAATCATATGGATCTGATGTCAAGGTTCGGTCAAGATAATCCTTGACTTCTTCAATATTTGTAAGCAGAACAGCATAATCCTTAATTATTGTTTCTCGAAATGCAACATCCAGTGCATTATCATTGTTCAGCGATCCAAAAAAATCTGCCGTTTCAAGATACTCTATAGCCTTATCAATAGACTGTGCATCAAGATTGCTCTTGTTTATGGTGCCAAATGCAGCCCGCGCCTTTTGCACGTCTTCATCACGAATTAAGCAGAGTATCGGCATTTTATGCTTCTTCGACCATTCTCTCGGAGAGCTGGAGCCAGTTTTATCCTGCCATAATTTCTTCAGCTTAGCACTTCCGAGCGTTGCCTTATATGCTTTAACCTTATCTTCGACGGAGACAAAATAATCATTTTTCTCTTGCGTGAAGGCACCGGCGGGCATAGTAGCATAGAGTTCACAGATTTCATCGTCCGATAGGTCGCTCAAGTAGTAAGCGCAAACACGCTTGAACAGGTCGGCTTGGTTATTATACAGATTGCGGAAAGCCTCACCATTTAATACAAGTAAATCATAGAATTTTTGCTTCTGGGAGTCTAGAAGTTGTCCCGACTTTTTTATTGCGCACAGGAGTTCCATGAAAGGCGATATTTCGTCAAGATAATTTTTTGCGGCAGCAAAAGAAACCCGAATGTATCCACACTTGGTACACCATTCTTTTATGGTCACATCAAAAGTGATGTTCTTGGAAAGTGTCTTATTGCTTTCATTAATAATTTTATATTCAAGAATTACCTCGCGGATTTTCTGTTGTACGGTGTCAACATTCCATACCCAGTTAGCGGCATCAGCATCGAATTTACGGCGCAGAACGTTGATATACTGCCCGCCATCACCGATAGTAGATGCAAGTGAAATAAGTTCACCATTTTCAAATGTCTTCAGGTATTCTGTCATACCTTGAGCGCATTTTTCTTTAGTAAGAATGATCTTCAAATCTTCTGTAGCATTCGGATGATCAATACAGGCGCGACCGATACACATGGCAATATCGCTGTCTGTTTTGGTTGCACCCATATTATTACTGTTGGCAATACCACAGAAACTATCGATAATCGTTTCAAGAACATCAGTATCTGTCTTTAGACTTTCACTTGACAGAATGTATTTCAACGTCCAAATCGGGAAAGCGAATTCCTTCATTTTATTACGAATACGCTCACGGGTCTGTTCCACAGAAGTGCAGAGATTGAGTGGAATATTGAAGGCAATAGACGTTGCTTCATTAAAGGCCTTTTCATCATCGGTCATTGCGACAATATACTTGTCCCTGTATCGAGGGTTAGGCGTGATTTGCAACCGAATCACTTCGTCGACCATTTCTTTGAGCTTATTAATGTCAAGCAGGTCGTTGGTAAGCCCATCACTCCAGCTATACGAACCAGTAGCATATTCTTTTAACACGAATCCGAGGATAAATGCCGAAAGATTGCAAGGCATAAAGCCATAAGGTGGTAGACTCAATGTATCATATATCCGTTTAATAGAAACGCGACCACCGCCGATTTCAAAAGCATCAGTGATAATTTTATCAACAAGCAGTTTAATCTTTGATATGAGCAGATGTGGAGATGCTATCCAATACTCATCAACTTTCCATGCTCCATCAAGGGCGTTTTCAAGTTTCGTCGATGGGCTTCCAGAAAGGAATGTACCGGACGTTTTCTGAGTTGCACCACACTCAACGCCCTGCTTCAAGCTACTTGGTGTAAACATATTGGCTATAACACTATATGTTCCTTCAAGGCAACTTGGGAACTTCTGTTTATTAATCTCTTCCAACGCCAAATAAAGTGCCTCAATCGTGGTAACTCTCTCTCCATTTGGCTTGCTTTCAGAGAAGACCATTAACTCACCGTTGGAAATACGGTTTTTCCATTTTTTTAGCGCTTCCTTCGCATTGTTGGCATACTGTGTTGCAAGGGTATTGTCTTTGCCCTGTTGATACATGGACTGTGCCATATCGCTACGATACTGGGTATACCCATCAGCACCGAATGGAGTCCGAGAGGCGTCGATGAAGACAATATGATTGTTACTGCTGTTGACTACATCGCTAATCTTCTTACCAATGACAACACTTTCCGCGTCGTCTTTTGCAAAGCATACAACAGCAACTATTTTATTTGTAAAATTCGCTTCCTGATTGCGGAGTAGACGAACAGTCGAATCAAGGTCGGTTGATGATACATATCGAAGTTCATAACGAAGTTTTAGCGCACCACCGAGAGTAATTGTGTCAGTGATTCTTGTCCTGTCGACAAGCTCCTCGGTGACAAGCTGTGTCGTTGTTTTCTTGTCAATCTGGTCTAAGAACGGCTTAAGGTCGGCACCACTGACTTCATTCACATAGGCGCAGTATTGAAATTTGCCCCCGCCGAGCTGCTTTTTGAATAACACCTTATCGCGTACCAATTTTTCAGCGCAACGGCCAGCTCGGCTTCCATCAAGGTCAGAACCTTCAAAGGCGTTATTTATGTTGCGTTCATTCGGAATGAAGAGCTCGACAGAGTCGCCGGCATTCTGAGAAATAGCCTGCAAGAGCAATACTGTTTTTAGCACTCTAGTTTCATCTGGTTGCAAGTGCTGATTACCGGCACGAGTGAAATAGTCAAGAATTGCGCGGATATCGTGCGTAAGATATTCTTTGCCCTTTTCATAGAAGAACTCCCATAACATATCTATTGTTAGGAGCGGATTTTCATAATCAGGACCGAAGTTGTCGATAAACCACTGGAAGCCCTTTATTTCATCACCACGGTCGTTTTTAATAAAGTCAAACATGCTGCGCTGATTAGAGTCAAATACAGAGGAGATATACTTGAGCAGCAGTGCCGTGTATGGATGAATCGGGAGAATATCGAGCATCTCTGAGTCGCTAATACGTGCAACATTCTTAACGAGTTTGCGTGATTCGGTAGTGCGACCCGCTAAATCGCCTGTCGTAATATTCCAGTCTCTTACAACTTCGGGGTCTTTGTTTTTTTCCATTGCTGCACCCATCAGCTTAAAAGCGATGTTTTCTGGCAGACTAATTAAGCAGTGCGGGTTTACAAAACGCCCGTTTAGCTTTATGAAGTCCTGATCGCGTTCGTGGAACAAACCGGAGCTGACATGCGTTACGATAATAAAATAAAAAGGTTCTGTTTCACTGATTTCGCACAATTCTTGGAAGCCTGTCAGATTACGCGCATTATTATAAAAATACTCTGTGAACTCATCCCAAATGAAAACAATAGCCTTCAGACTGTTCGCATGTATAATTTCACGAATCCAGTCACAAAGCGCTGTTGTACTCAGAGAAAGCGCTTTGATTTGACGCTCGTCCGAAACCTTAAATATTTTATCCATCAACTTGGCAAGCGCATCGCCCGTGAAGGTAGAAAGTTTTTCAAGAACAGCATCGACATCATCTCCGCCAAAAAGGTCGGAGTACTTGCCGGTCATCAGACTGTTAAAGTAATTCTTGTTATCTGTATCGGTCAGCCATTTGATAGTGGCGCTTTTAAGTGCGTTGCCGCCCTTGTTTTCTATTCCGCTATCAATCATAGCTTGTTCAATGCTTTCTTGAATAGCGAAAACAAGGTTGTGGTCACTGCGAATAGTTGCCGAGCCATAACGATGAACCGTCAAAATCTTACCGCTGTTTTTTACACGCTGGAAATTAGAGCAAAGGTCTTTATCCATAACGTACCGTTCAAAGTACGTGCGGGTATCCTCTTCACTTGCGTCAAGCAATTTCTTGAGAGTCAACACTGCGTGGGATTTTCCGGTGCCATAAGCACCCTCAACCCAAAGGGAAAGCTTTTGTTTACGATCGAGCATACTTACCGTGTTGCGAACGAGCTTAACGAAGGTATCATGAGGGAAAAATTTCTTCCACATTTCAGGGTTCTTTGAAATAACAGCTTCATTTACAGCCGGGAAGTAATCCGGATCAATGTCAAAATAATGACGATATTTCTCAAGCATCGGCATATCTCATATCCTCCTTACATTAACGACAGAACATCTTGCGATGTTTTGTCAGCATTTAACGTAATATTATCCAAATCGAGCGTGAAGCTGGTCGTGATGAAGTCAGGATAGTTTACGGAGAGTCCATTGAGCAGCTTCTCCATCTGGCCGCGCTCAAGTCCAAAGATTTCCGTAGGGCTTACACCATCGCTGTCAATATCGTGGGCAAGCAAGCGGTTTAACGTGAACTGATAATAATCACCACAAGCTTCAGCAAATTTGTAGAGTGAGTAGAGAATAACAAGCGGGTCAGGGTTTTGCCAAGGGGTACGGGTAATCGCAACAGCTTTACTCTTTTCTTTCGTCATACAACCTAAACCAACAACACCAAACGGTAATTCAACAATACGTATGAAAGAACTCCATATGTCATTGACCCAGCTTTCTTTTGCACCATCTGAAACTAAAAGAGACAAAGTGTAATCCTTGCTATATGATTCATTCATAGGCACACGTTTTATCAACCAGTTGATTTGCGGCGTATATGCCAGATTAACAAGCATTACACTCCAGCTCGAAAGATTATCAAGACCCAGTTTATCAATAACCCCAGCAGTATCTGAAAAACCGTTCTCATTTAACAAATCAGCGTCGCGTAAAAAACGTTTGAAGAAGCTATACATCTGTGAACCAAGGCTATGGCGCTGGTCAAATTCATTCTTATAAGAAAAGAATTGTTCAAACCATTCCATTTTTGGCGCATGATGAGAATAGCAATTTAAACTTTGCGTAGTAGACATTTTAAGCCCTCCTTTAGGCATTTCTAAAGATTTGTATACAAGACACCCTTTTTCGACTTTATGGCATTGAAAACAGTGAACGCATTTGTCACTAATTGAAACCTTCCCCTTCTTCATACTAATGCATCCGTTATGGCAATCAGCTTCACATTCTCTACAAAGTATGCAGCAAGCCGTTTTGCGAAAGACGTTCTTTAGTAATTTGACGAATAATGGATGTGTTTTAGGTAGTTCGGCGTCATATGATACCTCAAGCCCATCCTTAGTTTCTTTAACTTCAAATGTCAACTGTTCATTCTGAAATAAAATAGTATATGGTGAAAAATCATTTAGTACAACTCCAACCGTCTTAATCCATTCTTTCCACTCTGTGTGTGGATGACTGACTTTAATAGTTGGACGCCCAAATAATATTGTTTCCAAATAATCCAAGTTAATGGCTATATCGCGCCCATTCTTTCGAGCTTTCCATCCTCCATTTGAAATGAATTCATCCAATAATTTCTCTGTTTGAAAACCTTTGCTGTACATATTTTTTATCACAGAAACTAATGAGTCTACCTCTTTTGGATACCAAGCTTGACTCATCCAGTCGTTTCGTTCAGCAGCTCTTGGACATACAAGGCATCCAGCACGACGATGTCCTTTCTTATATGAATTGTTAATAGGTAGTTTCTCTGTGAAAATATAAGTGTATAATTCTGCTGAATTCCATTCGAGAATTGGATTACAACTATATTGACCTTTGTGCTTTTCTCCAAGACTGATATAATCATATTCACTGCGAGATAAGCTTTCGCTTGCACGAATGCCGATAAAAGCCATTCCTGTAAAATTGGGCTTTCCGGTAAAAGTCCTGAGGGCAAGAATTTGTGGGGCTGTTTTATGAACACTGCAACACCATCTTGTTACAGTCGCCGGTGGTCCAAATTTCGACCATGTATATTCGGGTTGGTATACGGATTTGGCACGGATAAAGTCAATATCACAATTACGACAGGTTGACTCAATATCTTTTACGACATCATATGTATCAGGAAACTCCATGCCAGTATCGCCAAACAACACCTTAAACTCATTGTGTGGCAGCGTTCTTTGCACTAAGTCAAGAGTGACTATGCTGTCCTTGCCGCCACTAAAAGCAACATAGAATACATCAACTTTGCTTTTATAGTCCACATAGGTGTTATATATCTTTTTTATGGTGTCTTGTGCCAGCGTTTCAATCAGATAACGGTTTTTCTCTACCATGGCTGGAATGTCCACGAAACGCAGTGGCTGACCATCCGGCTCTGGGTCTTCAACAAGGATAATTTCCGGTGCGGTGTAGAGTGAACCACCCTTCGTTTTGGCTACGAGTCTCCCACGATAAAAGTAATTATTCGATTCAGCCCACATATAAGGGTAGGCATCGTTCTTTTCGTAATTCCATATTTGGTCAAAGCCTAAGATGTCGAGTTCTTCATAGTAAACAGGGCGTGGCTCCTTGCTGAACGCCAGCGGTGAGCTATTCAACAATAGCCCTCCTGTCTCAATATCCCATGTGTAAGAGTACATCAATTCGTTTCCTTTCTGTTTCTTTGCGCGGTCGCTCTGATGAGAAGCTCCTCGATATTGGTATAAATGCGGCGGGCTATATAGCCTTCATCGCATAAATATTGTAAGGCATGCTGCTTCTTCAATGTAATGTTGCTGTCTGCAAGAACTGTGACAATGCAGTCGTCGAAGCTCTCAAATCCAGCGCTTTTTTTCACGATAGCACCGACGCATTTGTTCGCATTAAAGCCGGTATGCAAAAGCGTGTATTTTTCACTGTATGCTGCAGCATAGTGTTCCAGCAGATATTCGTTCCAAGGAAATCCCGCATTGGGGAAAAGACTATAGCCATCGATTTTTTCAATAGAGATATAATCTCCCCTGCAAAAACGGTCAAGCACAGCATCGGTTTCGTGCACAAGGAAGTGTGCCTGTTTTTTCGCCACAAAACGGTCATGACTGATTCGTAGCGAATTCTCATAAACAGGATCAAAGTAGATAACTGTACCAAGTTCACTCGCAAGTACACTTAGTTCGTCAAGAGTAAACGTATCTCTGCTATGACAATAATCCGCAAAAACATCGGACATGGTAAGATCACTACCAAGCCTGCTGATGATGTTGCCTGAAAAAGAGAACTCGTGGCAGAGATGGTATTTTATTGCATCACGTAAACCGACCACAGAGAAAATGGAATTTTTCTCGTATATGTAAGGATACTTTGACTTGATGGCTTCTACGAGCTCGTTACCACTCAGAAATTTCTTCTCTTCGATGGCCGAAGCGATGATTTCTACAATGTTGTCCATTTCCTCATCAGAGAAATGGACAGCAGAGACATGAAAATATTCTCCACGACCATTGCTGATAAATTCACCGTTTGTCGCAAGAATCTGCTTAATTTTTTGCTGTGGGATATGCGGGAGATTGTCAAACATCGAATCATAAGTCATCGGAGTGGCATATTCCTTGAGGCAAGTGCGAACTTCATCTATGGGATCTACCGTCGTATTCGCATTTATAGAAAGATAACTCCTGCCGAAAAAGTATTTTTTGCCCAGCATAAACGAGAGATATGCCTTGAGCATATCCGCATTGTAGATGAAATAGTCCAAGAAATCTTCGGAGAATTCATTAAAGAGAGCCTGATA
The DNA here is from genome assembly GCF_900103835.1 of Acetanaerobacterium elongatum. Classification (GTDB taxonomy): domain Bacteria; phylum Bacillota; class Clostridia; order Oscillospirales; family Ruminococcaceae; genus Acetanaerobacterium; species Acetanaerobacterium elongatum. Next base: position 77,331 of record NZ_FNID01000010.1, read on the forward strand.
ATATAGGGCGGTTTTACCTTCGTCAAAGCTCTTCTGAATGTATGTAAATAGCCTCTCACGCGTCTCGTCACCAAGCATAGTCTGTGGTACGAAAACTTTGTCTTCATACAGAATACCGCAAATACTTATATTGCGCTCAATTGTTGCATCGTCATCTTCAAGTACCTTTTCGTTCATTTGCTCATAGCAACGCTTGAATTTGCGAAGCTCTATGGGCGAACCCAAACGAAAACCTTTACAGAAATTCTGAGTAAGAACATTAAGGTATGTTTCGTCCGCACCCGGCTGCGGCACTGATTCACCAGTTGTGCTGGTATCAGTCGCTATAACGGCTGAGGTATCTGCTCGTAAGAAGAGAAGCAGTTTCTTCATTGCGACGTAAAAGCGATTGTGCTGCCGGTTGTTGTATTCGATAAAAACGGGGTCGCTAAACAGAGCATCAACCGTGGCCTTTGCTTCATGCCAATCGGAAGTGAAAAGCTGATGGTGCTCAAAATAGTGCTCTTTGGCATAGTGTTCTGCAGTGCTAATAGCAGAAACATAGCTACGGCATGTACCGTCTGCCATTCCTTCATGATTACTTAGAAACGCAGTAAAACTATTACTGTCGATCACCATGCCTGAATACATAGGGCTATCTTGAGCAATAGTAACGCGGGGCATAGCTACTGTATCTGACTTCCTTTGATATTCAATAATGACATTCTCGTAGTCCACTCTGCAAATATCAAGCAGAGCTTTTATTTTTCCTAAGATATTTGTCGCACTTAAGTTAGTTTCCAAGTACATTTGCATAAATATAGGTTTAGGCGCAGTCATGGTTCTTGCAATCTCTTTATTTCCAAAATCGACTCGTCCAGATCCTGTAAAAGATTTGCCTACAGGGATAGAGCTCCAATAGTCATCATATAAGTTTGATACCAGCTTTACATATACATCCGTCCAAGAAGCCACGTCTGTTATTCTGTCATCAAAGTAGGAAATGCTAATTGGTTTCGTATATGAGTAATCGCCAATATTATTGAAGTCAACAACATTAAATTCCACCTTGGGTTGCATAACTTCAAGTTCCAATAAACCCGCCGAAACCTCAACGGGCTCGTCATGACGAGAAATTTCTTCAGAAAATTTATATCGTCTATCTTCGCACGTTGACCAGCTAACATTATCAAGAATATCTTCAATATCAGCGCACCGCGCTATGTGATTTATCCGCTCAGACAACGCTGCAATAGTTGTTCCACCTTCACCGCATTCAAACATATCACGCAGGGAAAAAAATATACGCTTGTAAACAAGCGGGTACTTAGCAATAAGTCGTCTGTCCTGCTCTGTTCGAACGTATAACTCCGGCACCTTCCCGGCTACTTCCTGCGGTCTCTCCGAGACTATTTGTGTTTCAGATTGCTTTGGATCCGATACATCCTGCGTGGGTGCGATTTTTTCGTTGACCTTTTCACGATTACCTTCTCGAACATATTTGAGCAAGCAGAACATTGCTGTATCAATATGCTTTAATTGCTTTTTGTTAACGATGCGGAAAATCTTATTTTGAGATACCGTCTTTTGGACAGTTTTCAATATATCCAAATCCGTCGTTTCAAACAACGGGGCTTTCAATATTCTGAGCTTTAGGCAAAATTGTTCAATCGTGTCACATGAAGCAAGCACTGCCTCTATTGGAGCAGTTGGCATAACTTCGGCAAGCCATGACAAAAAGCTTTCTCTATTATTGAGTTTGCCATCAATCATAGTCCTTGCCTCCTTCAATAGTTTTTCGAATTCGCCATGGTTCTCTTTATATAAAGTTACAATCTCAGTAAAGAGCAGTGTTGCTGCTTTCATCACTGTTCTACCACAATACGCGGATTCCATGCTTTGCATCTGAAAAGAGATACCATTCTCATTCCGAAAGATATCGTCTATTTCCATCCCGTTGTTAATAGCCATCTTTCGCAAATCGGCAGATACCCTTTTTATAATATGCAACCTTGGAAGTTCGCCTTTGAGAACTTCAATGTAGCCGTCCAGTAGGATTGCTGCTTCGTGGCGGCTCCATGCTAATTTAGTTCCCATCGTTAAACAACTCGATTAACACGGATGTCAGTGTTCTTATTTCGTCCTTAGAAAGTGTGACACCTTTACCCATTTTTGTATGGTCGGGAGACCATGCGCGAATATCATATTTAGCTTCGTTGCCATTCCAAGTAACAAGATTAATTTCCTTTATCCATCCACCTTTTTCTTCAGATAGGCAAGCTATTTTTTGCTTGATTTCATATTGCAAGTCAGGCATAATTTGTCACACTCCTTTATAAACTCAAGTATTATTTGCTTTCTGCGGCACCACTCGTCGACTTCGGATTTTTTATACTTCCATAGGCGGCCGACTTTATGCGGGCATACTTCGGTTGCTAATTCATTGCAATACAGTTTCTCTGCTAACATCAAGGTATTGCGTTATTTCTTTCATCGTCTCGTCACACTAGTGAGAAATCGCCTTCTGGGTTGATGTATCTTATTAGGAACCATTTTTACATATAGTCTTATCTTAGCGCTAGTGCTATCCGATAAAACGGATAGTAAAAGGGGTGGGAGTAGGATTTTCGCAATGATATAATTACATTATACGACAATATATCCCAACCTTCAATAAAAATCAACCATGAAATTGCTCTTGACATTTCACGTACAGGAGTATATATTACTAGTAAGCAGTTTAGCTAACAAGCATTTTTTCTGTAATAGGATAATGAATTTTGCTTTTTGAATATTGCAGGTATGTAATCTATTAAGATAGGTGGAAATAATGAAAGAAAAGTACATGAATTTCGGCGAGTTTATCGCCAAGAAGCGTGAAGAGAAGCAAATAACCTTAAGGGAGATGGCTAAGGAACTTGATATAACCCCCCCATATTTAAGTGATGTTGAAAAAGACAGACGAAATCCCTTTGATATTGATAAGCTGGATTTACTTGCTCAAATACTTATGTTAACAAAATCAGAAAAAACTTTAATGCTTGATTTAGCCGGTAAGAAAAGAAAAGCTGTTGCCCCCGATTTACCTGAATATATCATGGAGCGGGATTATGTCAGCGCAGCACTGCGCACCGCTCGCGATCTGGATGCGGGGGAAGAAGAATGGAAAAAGTTCATTGAGGATTTACAAAAACGGAAGGGGTAATTCTCGCCTATGCGCACTCCCGTCTTTCATGTTACTAAAAATGGTGTACCTATACTAAGCAAACAAGACATAGACAACATTGCAGAACAATTATTACAGGATTTTTGCCCCGGAGTGTTCAATAAACCCATGCCGATAGATGTTGACTCCTTTGCGCAGAATTATCTTGGAATCGAACAGGACTTTCAGTTCTTATCCCATTGCGGGATATACCTTGGGATGATGGTTTTTAACGATACAAATAAGATTCCAGTGTACAACCCCAAGACGAAAACAGCTGAATATATCAGCGCCAAAGCGAGAACGGTGATCATTGATAATACTTTACTTGATAGCAAACAGGAACACCGGTATCGGTTTACCATGGGACATGAAAGCGCACACAGTATCTTACATACCGGATATTTTGTACGTAATCAGGATGAGGTACCAGCGCCGAATTCTTTCCCTGCTGCAATGATACAATGCCGAGTAGATGCGCAGAAGTGCAAGCCAAAGCCACTCGAGCAGTGGACTGATTCAGACCGGATGGAATGGCAGGCGAACCGCTTTGCTTCTGCCCTGCTGATGCCCAAGAGTATGGTTATGAAGCTTATACAAGGCATCAGCTTTAGTGAAGAAGAATTTCGCGAAGCGTTTTATGTCGTAAAGACATCCAGAGTATTCAATGTATCCTGTGAGGCCGCCAAGTATCGTCTGCTGGAACTCGGCCTCATCAAAAGGCATAGGTCTCTTGATGTGCGGATAGATATTGCAAAGTATGAGTTTTGATTCTTGATAAAATCAGCGGGTTAAACGCTCGCTGAATATTTTTCCCCTATTTGTAAGCAAGTTAGCTTACATAATAATACCATTGGAGGCATCAAATGAAAAAACAAGTCCCCTGCCCACGGTGTGGCAGCCGTATCATGGACGCTGAAGAATGCGTTAATACGCAGTCAAAGATATATAACCCATATGATCCCGGCCCTCCCAGAGACCGATGGCGGCCGGATTATTACATAAAATGCTGGAAATGTGGCACAAAAATCGCCTTCCGTAAGATAGATTCCAATATACGTACTTAGTACAGAGCACGATGCGATTATGACATACGAGCCTGACAAGTAGCTTTAAAGCTATGCGTCAGGCTCTTTTTATATATGCTTTAGGCTGCTTGTCAGGCTCTTGATAAAAATTCAAGGGCTTTGAGCTTCAGTCAGATACATCCCCATTTCTGCGGACTGACTTGTTTTTTGGCTTGTTGGTATTAGCCCTTGAAATCCAAATTTCAAGGAGGCTATACGATGAGACAGCATAAAACAAGCAAGGACAAGCGCGCCACCTACATCTACTACACCGAGGACGGACACAAAACCATACTGGTTCCGGGCAAGGACGGAGTTACTGAAGCAGATATTCATACCCTGCATGAATTTGATGATGCGGAGTATCGTCAGCATCGCCGAGAAACCGAAAAGCACCGCTCTATTGAAGCCGCTATAGAGGAAAACGCCGAGCAGTTTCCGAGCAGCTTTAATCTTGAAGCTGCCGCTCTGCAAAACATTGAAAACGCCAACCTGCATGAAGCCATCAATTCCCTGCTGCCCCAGCAGAAAGCCTTGATACATAAAGTATTCTTTGAAGGATGCAGCCTTGAGAGCATTGCCCGCGAGGAGGGTGTTTCCGGACAAGCTATCGGAAACCGTCTGAAAAAGATTATTGATAAACTGCAAAAAGTTTTGAAATAGGGGGTTGGGATTCGCCTCTGCCGCCGGATATAGACAGAAGGGCAAATGTAGTCCTTCGGAAACGGAGGTAAACCAAATGAAACATCAGATTGTCATCAACGTATCCGACCCCAAGGGGCAAAAACGCACGGTGCTGACCGGCGGCGATGTCAAGCTGCGCGACCGCTTTTTGAATCTGCTGTTCGGTAAAGGACAGCGTGTGTTGGTGCTTGTTCCCGCTGATTCGGTTCAGTCGGTCGCCATTAAGGAGGTGTCTGCCGATGCAGCAACCTGATATGCCGGTGAAAGCAAGGCCCTACAGGCACCAGCAGGAAGCCTTTGATTTTGCCTGCAAACTGTTCGGCCTGCCGGTTGGAGGTGATGTCCGCCGCATTTTCAGTAGAGGAGCAGCCCTCCTTATGGAAATGGGCTGACCATGCACCGGAAAAACCATTACAAGCATCGGCATTGCCGGAGCTCTGTACCAGGCAGACCTCATCCGCAGGGTTCTGGTGGTAGCGCCACTTTCTATCCTTGGCGTTTGGGAAGAAGAATTCAAAAAGTTCGCTGATTTTGACTTTTCTCTTTCAATCCTTGCAGGTTCAAGTGTGAAAAAGGTCGAGACCTTACGGCAGATGAATGGTCAGGCGCTCCAAGTAGCGGTGGTCAACTACGAGTCTGCCTGGCGGCTCGAGAAGGAGCTGCTTACGTGGGATGCCGACCTCATCATTGCCGATGAGGGGCACAAAATTAAAACGCACAATATCGCCGCATCCAAGACCATGTACAAGCTGGGTGCAAAAGCACGGTACCGGCTTCTTCTGACGGGGACAGTCATCACAAACAAAGCGATTGATGTTTTCAGCCAGTACAAATTTCTTAACCCGGCAGTCTTCGGGCAGAGCTTCTATGCCTTCCGCAACCGGTACTTTGATATGGTCGGCTACGGTAACCACACCCCAGTGCTGAAGAAGTCAATGGAACAGGAGCTCACCAGGCGGCTGCACAGCATAGCCTTTCGGGCGACAAAAGCGGAGTGTCTCGATCTTCCAGATACAATCGACATAATCCGGCACGTCTACCTGGAACCGCAGGCTACCGGAATCTACCGGGGCTTAGTCAAAGACAGCTATGCTGAGCTGTCCAAGGGTGAGGTCAGCGTAACCAACGTTCTGACCCGGCTGCTCCGCCTTTCACAGCTTACCGGCGGCTTTATCAGTGATGATGAAAGCGGCATCGTTCAAAAGGTCAGTGACGCAAAGCTAAAAGCGCTTGAAGACATCCTCGACGCCACCCTGCAGGAAGATAAAAAGCTGGTGGTTATCGCCAGATTCGTTCCTGAGCTGCAGGCCATCTGCAAAATGCTTGCTAATCGACATGTCCGCTACTCCCTCATCATGGGCGGTGTAAAAGACCGCTCAGAACAGGTTGAACGGTTTCAAAACGATCCAGAGGTGTCTGTCTTTGTAGGACAGATTGCCACGGCGGGGCTGGGCATTACACTCACCGCCGCCAGTACGATGGTGTTCTATTCGTTGGATTACTCGATGTCCAATTTTGAGCAGACCAAGGCCCGTATCCACCGGGTCGGCCAGAAAAACGACTGTACCTACCTGTACCTTGTGGCCAAAGGCACTGTGGATGAGAAGGTTCTAAAAGCACTGCAGCAGAAAGCAGATCTCGCAAAAGCACTGGTGGATGATTATCGCCAAGGCAACAACCCATTTACACAATTGGAGTGAACAAATATGGAATCAGAAAGTATGTTTGAACTGGCTGAGCAGCTGAAAGAGCTGCGTGAAAGCAAGAAATATGCCGAACAGGAGCTCAAGGAGATCAACGCCGACATCGAATCCACCGAACAGCAACTGGCGCAGCTCATGCTCGATACCGAAACGCAGAGCTTTAACCGTAACGGCACGATGTTTTATCTCAGCTCTACCGTCCGTGCCTCAGCTGTCGCCGGTCGCAAGGACGAACTCTATACGGCACTACGGGAGCAGGGTTTCGGTGACCTAGTTTACGAAACAGTGAACGCCAATAGTCTGTCGGCCTTTGTTAAGGAGCGGATGTCCGAAAACGAAGATGCACTCCCTGCTTGGCTGGACGGCTTGGTTAACCCTTACGAGAAAACTACCGTCAACATCCGCAATGTTACGAAATAACAACATTTTAGGAGGATAAATTTATGTCTGAAAACAAAGAACTTACAACCACTGCGCAGAGTGGCTATCTTCTAGTAGCCGATTTCAATATGTCAGAGTCCATTGCCGATGAACTGGCGGGGCTTGACCTTACCTTTGACCGCATCAAGATTCCCAGCGGAGGCGGTACCGTGTATGAGGTACCCGGTGAGGATTCCGATGAATGCGATACCGTTAAGGAGTTCTCCGCTGTCATCCTGTACCATCATCCGGTGTTTGCCTTTTACAAGGAAAAGTATACCGGCGGCTCCAACCCTCCGGATTGCGGAAGCTATGACGGCATTACCGGCGAGGGCAATCCGGGCGGCAAGTGCAGAACCTGTCCCCTCAACCAGTTCGGCAGCGCTGAAAACAACGGCAAGGCCTGCAAGAACCGCCGCCGTATCTATCTGCTCCGTGAGGGCGAGGTATTCCCGCTTATCCTGTCCCTCCCTACCGGCTCAATAAAGGAGTTCACCCGGTACATCCAGCGTCTGCTCGGCAAGGGCAGAAAGTCTTATGGCGTGGTTACCAAATTTGCACTGAAGAAGGCGTCCAGCAACAGCGGTATCGCATATTCTCAAGCGACCTTCGGTATCGACCGTGTTCTTACCGACGAGGAAATTGCCGCCGTCCGTCCTCTTGCCAATCAGGTGAAGGCTATGAGCCGGAAGGTCGGCTACGACATGGACGAGCCTGCCGAAATGCCCATCAATGTTGACCCTGAAACCGGCGAGGTTATCGAACCTTTGAAATAATCATCTGTCCGGCGCGGGAGTGGAGCGTGTCTCCCCTCCCATGCGGCTGGGCAGTAAGGAGCCAGTATGAATTACCAATGCGTAACTACGCATGAAGAAATACACCGATACCTCGAAGGCGCTGATATCATCGCCTTCGACTTTGAAACTGCGCCTATGAACAATTTCCGTAACGAGGATAAGGCCGCGCTTGATGCTCACAAAGCTGAGATCGTCGGCGTCAGCTTCTCCGTTTCGGAGGGTACCGCCATCTATGTACCGTTTACCCACCGCGTCGGGCGTAATTCATCTGACCCGCAAGGGATCATCAATTATCTGACCAAGGCGGTGTGGTTGAATCCCAATGTCACAAAGGTGGCGCACAACATCAGCTTCGAATCCATGTTTTTGTACGCCCGAGGTATCGTGATCCAGCCCCCCGTTTATGACACGATTGCAGCCAGCCAGATGACGCTCAAAAGCAGTACAGAGTTTCGGCAGCTGTCGGACAGCGGCCTTAAGATGCTTGCCTCACAGCTATTCGATGCCGCGATGCCAAGCTTTGAAGCCGTGACTGACGGACACTTTTTTGATGAGCTCGATCCGCAGGACGCAGAAACCATCCGCTATGCTTGTGCCGACTCAGATTACACCCTTCGCCTATATCACCTCTTCAATAACTGGTTTGACCATTATCTTCCGAACCACCGTTTTATCGTGGAACAGATTGAGTCTCCTACGGCAGTATTTTGCGGTTTGATGAAATACAACGGCCTGCCGATGGATAAGGACACAATGCTGTGCAAACAACGGGAAGCAGATTTAAAGCTTGCCGAGCTTCAGGATAAGATAGCTTCCATCATTGGAGATGTCAACATAGGAGCCAATGCAAGCACCTCAGAGTTTAAGAGCTTTCTGTTTAAAGGCTTAGGGCTTCCTGTGCTCAAAAGCACTGCAAAGTACCAGGAGGCCGCAGATGATGAAACCATGATTCTGCTTGCAGACTGGTGCCGTGAGAACCGCCCCGAGCTGGTGACGCTGTTTGAGCTGATACAGGAATACCGCAAGTGGGGCAAAATTAAATCTACCTACATAGACGGATATTTACGCCATATCAGCGGAGCAACCGGCCGCATCCACCCGGACCTTCTGCCGCTTGGTACTGAAACAGGCCGCTTTGCGTCCCGCAATCCCAACCTGCAGAACTGTCCCCGCAAGGGCAATGACCCTGTCGGTGTACGTAAGTTTATTGTAGCCCCCAAGGGCAAGGTACTGCTGTCACTCGACTTCTCGCAAATTGAGCTGCGCGTCGGTGCGTTCTACTGCCGAGATGACAGGATGCTGGAAACCTACCGCAGCGGTGGTGACATCCATGCGCAGACCACCTCGGTTATCTACCATATCCCCTTTGAACAGGCTGCCAATAAGAACGCTGGGCAATACAAGGAGCGCCGTACCATCGCCAAGAACTGCAACTTCGGAGTGTTCTTCGGGCTGTTTGCCAAAGGCCTGCAGCGAACGCTCCGATTCAAGGCAGGACTGGACACCCCGCTTTCGGAGTGTGAAACCATCATTGACAATCTTAAGGCTGGTTACCCCATGCTGTCACGATGGCAGGAGAATGTTAAGCGTCAGGCCCAAAAACGCGGATATACACAAACCTGGCTTGGCAGGCGCCGATATCTGCCCGATATCAGTTCTTCGGATTGGGGCAGAAAATCCTACGCCGAGCGATGTGCACTTAATACGCCCATTCAGGGTACGGCAGCGGATGTTTTAAAACTTGCCCTTGGGCGAATTATTGCTGGCTTGCCCGAGCGCCTGTGGCTTAGGCCTCTGTTACAAATCCACGATGAATTGGTATTTGAGATTCCTGAAAACAAAGTGGCTGAAGCCATAGCTTTTGTAAAGCAGTGCATGGAGGCACCGCCCTTCCCTGGATTCGACGTTCCCATCGTGGCTGAAGCCGCTGTGGGTGACTCATTCGGGACTTTAAAAGAACTGGAGGATTAAAAGCCCTATGGGTATAAACAAGTACAACAGCGAGGGGTACTATGACCCCACCGCTTACGAAGCAATGCTAAACATAGAAAAAGAAGTCAAGGCCTCGGTGTTCCGGCCTATGGTGTTTATCTGTTCACCCTATGCAGGATCAAAGGATGGCACACTGAATACAGAGCAAAACGTCAGCCGGGCACAGCGTTATTCGCGTTTTGCTGTAAGCCGGGGATGTATTCCTTTCGCACCTCACCTGCTCTTTCCGCAGTTTATGGATGACGATGACCCGAAGGAGCGCGCAAACGCGATCTTCTTCGGTATGGTTTTCATGAGCAAATGCCAGGAGCTATGGGTGTTCGGCAGAAACATCACCCGTGGCATGGCGGTGGAAATTGAGAAGGCAAAGCATCGCGGATTACCCATTCGTTACTTTACAGACAGCTGCGAGGAGGTGAAGTAGCGGTGCACCAGTTTTCTCATGAGCTTGCGTCTTTGAAACAATGGGTGTGCTGGCGTCTGGAGCCCGCTCCCGAGAAGGACAAAGACAGCAAGATTCCCTACAACCCTTGTAACGGAAGAAAAGCATCCTCCACCAATCCTCAGACATGGACTACCGTCGAGGCAGCACTTGCGGCCAAGGAGAAATATCTCTTTACCGGCGTCGGCTTTGTTTTTACTAAGGACGACGGTTTAGTAGGTGTTGACATTGACCACTGCCGCAATGCAAAAACCGGCGAGCTCTCAGAAAAGGCTGTAAGTATCGTTCAAAGGGCAAATACCTATACCGAAATCAGTCCATCCGGCGAAGGTCTGCACCTCTTTATCAAAGGCCGAATACCGGAAGGCGGTAACAAAAACACCAAATCCGGCGTGGAGATGTACTCCTTTGGCCGCTACTTCACGATGACAGGAATGCGTCTGGATGGCACACCCGATACGGTAGCTGAAGATAACGGTACACTTGCCTGGATTCATGAAACATATATTAAGCCGCCAAAGAAAGCTGCAGCCAAGCGCAAGAAAGGCAATAAGCCCGCAAAGCCGCTTACCGACGAGGAGATTATTGAAAAGGCCTCCGCCACTGAAAACGGCGAAGCGTTTATGGCCTTGTGGGAGGGCAAATGGCAGGAGAGCTATTCAAGCCAGTCAGAAGCGGATATGGCGTTGTGCTGCAAGCTGGCTTTCTGGACAGGTAAGAACCGCGAGCAGATGGACCGACTGTTTCGTCAAAGCAAGCTGTACCGTGAGAAATGGGATGTCAAGCATCATGCTGACGGCGCTACCTACGGAGAAGAGACCTTAAGCAAGGCCATCGAGACAGTGAGCGATTCTTACCGCTCTGGAGGTGATACCTCCGTATTTGAGTATGAAGGCCGTTATTTTCGTTCCAAAGGTGAGGCGGTCTATGCACTGACTAATTTCATTGTAAAGCCTGTGGAGATGATTGTGTCCGAAGACGAAACGCAGCTTACCGCCGATCTGGTAACCTTCAAAGGCGAGATTTTCCGGCAGACCTTTATGACCACCGATTTCTCCAACCTGCAGAAATTCAAGAACATTCTGAATAAGCGCACCATCGCACTCAGCTATACGGGCTCCGAGGGGGATTTGGAGCTGCTGAAAAATTATATCTCCGATTTAGACTGGGTACGTAAAACCGGCGTCAAGGCCCTCGGTCTGTACCATATTGCAGGGCGCTGGGTGTATGTCGATTCGGACGGCGCCATGGAGGCCGGAGGCAATGTGGTGCAGGATGTGGTGCAGCTTGAGAAATACCGCAATATTTTAAGTAGCCTTCTTTCTACTGATTCCCTATCCCCCGAAACTTTATGTGACCTCGGGCCGCTGCTGCTTGGATACAATGAAGCCCCTAAAACGGTGGCGGTGCTTGCCTGGTGTGCCGGATGCTTTCTGAAAAGCCATCTGAAAAAGGCGCAGATTAAATACCCGCACCTGTTCCTGATCGGTGAGGCAGGCAGCGGCAAGAGCAACACCCTGGAACGAGTCATCCTGCCTGTTTTCGGACCCGTAAAAGTTGCGGCTGCTACGCAGGTAACCGCTTTTACGCTGATGAAGGATTCGGCCTCCAGCAACCTGGTGCCGCAGCCTTTGGATGAGTTCAAGCCTTCAAAAATCGATAAGTATAAGCTCGATGTCCTTTATAACCATATGCGCGATGCCTATGACGGGCATGAAGGTACCCGTGGCCGAGCGGACCAGAGCACGGTGTACTACGAGCTTACCGCACCGCTCATTGTCGCCGGTGAGGAGTCACCCGATGAATCGGCTATCCGTGAACGCAGTATTGAGCTGCTGTTTTCAAAGAAAGACCTTAAGTCTGGAGAATGCCGCAGGGTATTTATGCGTCTGTGCAAAATGAGCGATGCGCTCGGCAACCTTGGCCGCAGTCTGCTGGAGGCCGCACTTTGCACCGACGCAGCGGAGGCAGAAGCATGGTATACGGAGGCCCTTACGCACTTTGACGAAAGCCTGCCTTCCCGTATCCTCAACAATCTGGCCTGCTGCGGTGCGGGACTTCGGCTTCTGGAACGCCTATGCAAAATGAAATCGCTGTCATGGACGCAGGTTTTCAACATTACATTGGACGCCTGTTACCACTATCTTACCTATGCGGCAAAGGAATATCTGCTTGACGGCAGCTTGGTGAACAAGGGTATCATCGAGCAAAGCCTTGAAATCATGGCACGCATGGGTCTGGACCCCCGAACGCAGTGGTCATTTCTCGAAGGAAGGGAACAAGTGGCAATCCGTTTCAACAAGGTCTACGATCACTACACCAAGTATCGTCGTGACTATGCCATTACGGGCGAATGTCTGCCCTATGCCCAGTTTCTCAAGCAGCTGCGCAATTCGGATCTGTTTATCACCTACAAGCAGGTGCGCTTCCCAGATTGTAACGCCAAGGCCTATGTTCTTGATTTCGGCCTGCTGCAACAACGCACAGACATCACAAATTTTAACGGTTCAGATATTGAACCACTTGCATAATTTTTGTTTCCTTGTTTCCTATTATCGTTCATTTCTATATCTACACGGATAAGTTGTTCTTTCTCGTGTGTGCACGTACGCATGTGCGCGTAAAAAGATAGACACCTCTTGAAAAAGCGGAAACGAGGAAACAAGGAAACACAAAGGAGGTCGTCATGGCTGAGAAAGATATTGTCACCGCTATCCTTCGATATCTCGGGACAATACCGGGCTGCTTCTGCTTTAAGGAGCATGGCGGTATGTACGGTACAGCCGGTATTCCGGACATTATCGCCTGCATAGGCGGAAGGTTTGTCGCCTTTGAGGTGAAAACGCCGTCCGGAAAGCTGACAAAGCTTCAAGAAAAAACACTTCAAAAAATCATCGAAGCCGGAGGCAACGCCTGCAAAGTAACGTGTCTTGCGGAGGCAAAGACCATTGTGAATGGGATTATTCGACTTGAAAACGAGGAGGATTTGGCCCTATGAGTATTAAGGAATATCTCGGACAAGCCTACCGGCTTGACCAGCGCATCAACAGCAAGCTGGAGCAGATCGTTTCTCTGCGTGAGCTTTCTACAAAAGCGACGTCCACCCTGACAGACATGCCGTCAAGCGGAACCCGCAATGTACATTCGATGGAGGGCATCATAGTCAAAATGATTGATCTTGAGAATGAGATCAATGCTGATATTGACGCGCTTGTGGATTTGAAACGTGAGTTAGTTCTGGCCATTAAGGCTGTTGAAAACCCGGAGTACCAAACCCTTTTAGAACTGCGTTACCTTTGCTTTAAGAGCTGGGAGCAGATTGCCGTAGCCATGAACTACAGTGTGCGTAATATATACAAGATGCACGAACAGGCACTGGCGAATACGACCGTGCCTACAGGTGTGCAGTAAAGTTCATTGTTTTTCATGTCCTTCGTCTGGTAGTATTATAATTACCAAAAGAATCAAAACCACCAGTTAAACTGGTGGTATGCACCAGCCCTAAAAGGGCATATTACTGGCACAGCGTCTCAAGACGCACTGAATGGTTCCGCCAACCGCATTACTATTACGGGCAGCCGCTAAAGCGGCTGTTCGTTTTTCATGCCTTTGTTTCCTTGCTACCCGTGAACGGGTCTATGTATTCTTTGAATGATATTTGATCTGAAGCTATGTCTTCTTGTAATTGGTTTTTGATATATTCTTCAATTACTTTTGCATTTCTTCCTACTGTATCAACATAATATCCTCTGCACCAGAAATGCCTGTTCCCATACTTATACTTCAAATTTGCATGCCTAT
>NZ_FNID01000022.1 GCF_900103835.1 Acetanaerobacterium elongatum
GATAGGCATGCAAATTTGAAGTATAAGTATGGGAACAGGCATTTCTGGTGCAGAGGATATTATGTTGATACAGTAGGAAGAAATGCAAAAGTAATTGAAGAATATATCAAAAACCAATTACAAGAAGACATAGCTTCAGATCAAATATCATTCAAAGAATACATAGACCCGTTCACGGGTAGCAAGGAAACAAAGGCATGAAAAACGAACAGCCGCTTTAGCGGCTGCCCGTAATAGTAATGCGGTTGGCGGAACCATTCAGTGCGTCTTGAGACGCTGTGCCAGTAATATGCCCTTTTAGGGCTGGTGCATACCACCAGTTTAACTGGTGGTTTTGATTTATTCTTTTGCCCGGCGTTTTAGGTTAATTTAATTCCTTCGTTGACAGTTGGCAGCTACTCGCTTCTTAGTTATTTAAGCTGCTTTCCGCAGTAAGGACAATACTTTTGCTCTTCCTCCGATCTATCCTTCTTGTTTTCTATGTTCTCTACGAACCCGGAACTTATTATTCCGGTAGGAACCGCTACTAAACCAATACCTAAGAAAGCAATAACGGAGCTTAATAATTTACCTGCGGGAGTAACAGGATAAATATCACCGTAGCCGACTGTTGTAAATGTTGCAATAGCCCACCAAAATGCGTCGAATATATTATCAAATTTATCCGGCTGAGCAGCATTTTCAATGTTAAACATCAGTACTGACGCAATTAGCATAAGTATAAAAACAACAAGAATGGATGATAGTAATTGGCTGGCCTTTCTGCGAAACACGTCGGATATGGCATGAAGTGAATCGGTATACCTGTTTATTTTTAATAATCTGAATAATCTTATTACTCTTAAAGCACGTAATACGCGTAAATCTATTGGAATTATAAATGGTATGTAAAATGGTAGAATAGCAACTAAATCAACCAAGGCCATAAAAGACAGGGCATACTTTATTCTAGCCTTAAAATGGCTCATATTTGGATACATATAAGTAGCTACCCATAGCCTTAGTAAGTACTCAATAGTAAAAACAATAACGGAAACAACTTCAATAATATTGGATATCATAACTGCATAGGGTGGCAGCTTAAAGGTATCCAAAACGACTTGTATAATATTTATGATTATCAGGCCAACTATTATACTGTCGAATATGTTACCAGCAAGGTTGTTCTCGTCGTCATCCCGAATTAGGTTATAGACATTGTATTTTATACGCTCAAACATCATCTTGCCTTCCTATCTTTGAACTATGAGCCTTATTTGTTTAGTCAAGCATCGTATACAAAAAAGACAAGCTTATCCTACGACTAACAATTTGCCACATGAGCGCTACTAATGTTATATTTAATTCTCTATGTTTATCTTATTGGCCGAGCCACAAAGCGAGCATTTAGACAAATCAATGCATAGAGAACGACAAACCCCTGTTATACAATTGTTATTACAATCATAATACCAATAACTAATATTGCAGCAATAGAAAGTGCTGAAAGCAAACAGCCGCCGCCCATAGCGGCCTTACCCACCTTGCGCTGTATTCCTGCTTTTGAAGTTGGTATGCCTGTAAAGCGGGAAAAATTGCGTTTCGCTTTTGTAATACCTAAAGCCCTTTTTGCAGAGAATGAAACGCCGGGTATTTTAAAACTTCTACGTCTTGCCATTGTTCTCTCTCCCTATACAACAGTAATTGAAGTACTAAGTGTTTTGTTTCCACCCTTAATTACTATTCGATATGATCCGGACTTAGTTTTACCGCCAATTTTCCATGACCATGTTACTTGCCCACTGTCATCGGACATTTTCTTTTCTAGGCCGTCAGCTTTACTAGCTCCGCTTGAATAGTATACCAAAATAGAATATTCTGTGTTGGGAACACCTTGAATTGTAAGGGAAGCATTTTCGTTTGGAGAAACTGGAGAAGTAATGCTAATGACACTAATCTCTTCGGAAACTGCCGTGCTTGCCGTCATTGCTAAACTTGATTCATTCTTAATTTCTGACGATTCAGATTTGTTGGAATCTGGCAAAGGCGACTCTGCAATTTTGCTTGATTCTGATATTGAAGATGTTTCAGAAGATTTAGAAGAAGTGCTTAACAAAGAGTTAGATGAAATAGCGGAAGATACTTCACTTGAAGAAATGTCAGAAGAATTCGACTTAGATGAATTCTGGATGGATGCAATCTCACTTGATTCAGCAAGTGAATCCGTACTTGATACTTCGTCAGATGAGTTTTGAACAGTTGCATTTGCGGGTACTGGTTTTGAATACTTGGGAGTAGAGGCTATACGAACAATAACAAATAGGGCAAAAAAGGCAGTAATAATTATCTTAACTACCATGTTCCAATTCTTACGATATATCCACATAAAAGTCAAACCAACAGGGAAGAACAAAATTAAAAATAATACGGTAGCCCAAGTTTGAGTGTACCACTTCCCTTTTTGCGGAGTGAATGGGGTTTGAGTAACCACAGATCCTTTAACAAGCGATTGACCGCACTTTTTACAAAACTGTGCATCATCTGGGTTTATAGTTGCACATTTCGGACAAAACATTATGATACCCTCCAATCATATGCTTACGTCGACATGGTTCTACTATATTCTAGCATTATATTAAAAATATTCAATAGTTGGAGTGAAGTTCAACAGCATGAGAATAATAGAATAAAACCAGATAGCTTATTTACGCCATTATTTCATTTCAACTGTACCTCAAGGGATAGTACCCTCTAACCAAATCAGCCAAAAACCAACAGCCCAAGGCCTTACGGCTTTGGGCTGTTTTTTTAATCATGTATAGATGCCGTTGTTTGATAAAACGTCTTATAGGCACGTTTAAAAAAACATCATGTTCGTTAAAAGATATTCAACTTATTTCGATACTCTTCCGCATAACAGCCTTTAAGGATAATTGAAAGCAGTGTTTCGAACAGTTGCTGCGGCGCATAGTTTAATGTGGCGTATACCCTTCCTTGGGTAACATAATCCGCGGCACCGATAACGATATCAGCCACCAAGGCCTCGTCAATATCGCTGCGGTAAACGCCAAACTCTTTTCCGGACCTTAAAAGCTCTTTCAGGTTATGAAAGATGATTCGTTCGCGTGCGGATTGTATCTTCTCATAAGCCTCGGGGAGGTCGTGCTGCAGCTGGCGCAGCGCTTCAGGGTGAATACCCGAAATCCTGGCCGAAAGGGCGTGCAAAAACAAATTCAGTTTTTGCGGCGGGGTAGTGGCAGTATCACGAAGAAGGCCTTCAAACTCCTTCTCCAGCTGCTGTACCACCAAATCGACACCTGCGAACATGAGCGCCTGTTTGGATTCAAAAAGCTGATAGATTGTGCCTTTCCCAACGCCGGCGCTGCGCGCAATCTCCTCCATTGAGATGCGGGCATACCCATGAGCCATAAACAGCCGAATAGCCGAGTCGAGTATCCGTTTTCTTTTCATTTCCTCCGAGCGCATGTTACCCCTCCCGCAGCTGGTGCTTTCCTGTTTTTATTATAACAGAAAATTTTAAAAGTTACACCCTAACACTTATCCCGATTATAAACAAATCAAACAGAAGGCCTGGATTTATGGCTGTATTACAAGAATTCCAGGACTTAATGAGAGATTTGAATTATCTGTGACAGCATTCTGCGAGCTTGCTGTTCCGAGCGTGACTTTGTTTGCGGTTAAATTCTGCGGTACTTCTTCAGTGCGAGGATGTTCATGACAAAGAAGAGCAGGATAAACACCAAAAGTGCGGTTATATCCGGCAGGATCTTCTCAGGCCCCGCGCCTCGGATGGTAACGGCCTTCAGCGCATCACAGGCGTAGTAAACCGGAAAGATTTTTGCCGCCTCGCCAAGATGGTAGGGCAGGGTATCAAGCGATATAATCCCCGAAAAGAAAATCTGTGGGATAACCACTATGGGAATAAACTGCATCATCTGGAACTCGTTGTTGGAGAAGATGGAGAAAAAGGCACCGATGCATACCGCAGACATGGCAAGCAGTATCGTGATAAGCCCCGCGGTAATCACCGAGCCCGCAACTGCGAAGCCAAGCACGCAGATATCGTAGGTAAGCAGGACGATGCTCTGCAAGATGGCAAAGAAGCCGAAGCCCAGCGTATACCCCAGCACCACCTGCCACCGGCGGACGGGTGTCATCATCAGCCGTTCCATGGTCTGGTTGGTGCGCTCTCTTACAAACGAGATGCCCGCGATAATAAAGATGATAAAGAACGATACAATCCCCAGCATCACATAGCCAAGGCTGTTAAACAGGGTGTCGTCGCTGTTGCCGTAGATAAACTCCGTTTCCATCGCGCTGCCCGGCGACAGCTCCTTCATGGCGGAGGTAACGGCCTTTTGTACAATTCCGGCCTTCGTGGCATCGTTGGTTTCCAAAAGCAGATGGGTAGTACCGTCCTCTTTATACAACAGTGCGTCGGCCTGCCCGCTTTTTACCTGCTCACGGCCCTCGTCAACCGTAAGGCTTGTTACGGTAACGTTCTGCTCCTTGAGCTCATCCACCAGCGGCGCAGGCATATCGGCCTCTGCAATCCTCGCTGTGTAGTCCGAATCCCCAAGCAGGAAGTAGATGAGAGTGAAGATAAAAAGCGGCACCAGCAGTATCAGCGCAAGCGAGCGCTTATCGTTAAAGATCTGCTTGATAATGCGTTTTATAATATTAAATGTTTTCATTGCCTTTTTGACTCCTTTCCGGCGCTTTGTGCCGAAAAGGCACAAAACACTATAAAAAATTGCGATGCGGCTTTGCCGCAGGAGGAGTTATACAAGCCAATTAAATGGTATCCATTTGATTGGCTTTGGACAGCGACTTTTCCATACTTTTTTTAGTTTGCCGCTGTTAGGCCTGCGCGCCGTTATTAAAGAAAAGCTCCTCTATGGTATGGTTTGGTGTGCGCGCAAGCAAAGCATCCACCCCGTCGCAGGCCAGCACCCCGCCGTTGTAAATGAGTGCAAGCCGGTCGCACATCACGGCCTCATCCATTACATGGGTGGTGACAATGATGGTTTTACCCTGCTCCTTCAGCCGGTTAAACTGCTCCCATATCCGGCGGCGCAGCAGCGGGTCGATACCCACGGTGGGCTCGTCGAGAATCAGCAGCCCAGGCTCGGCCAGCAGCGCCACGGCCAGCGAAAGCCGCTTCTTCATGCCTCCTGAATAATTGCTTACTTTTTTGCCGCCGTCGTGTTCAAGGTCCACCAGCTTTAGCACCTCATGAGCGCGTTTTTTGAGCTCCGGTTTTGCGATGCCGTACATCCCGCCGAAGAACATCAGGTTATCGTAGCCCGAAAGGTCGTAGTACAGCGCGTCGTTCTGCGGCATATAGCCGAAATCCCTGAGTGCGCGCAGGCTGGGAATTTTGATATTACCGATTTTAATTTCACCCTCATCCGCATTGACCGCGCCGATTATCAGCCGTATCAGCGTGGTTTTTCCCGCACCGGAAGGCCCGATGAGGCCGAAAATCTCGTTGTTTTCAATCGTCAGGCTGATATCCTTGAGTACCTGTTGTTTTTTAAAGCTCTTTGACACATGGCTTACACATACCTGCATCCTTTTCACCTGCTATCTGCGTATTTTTAGTACTTATAGAACTTAAATAGTTCTTTAAGTTCTATATTAGAACAAGTCTTTATAAAAGTCAAGGGGGGAGGATATAAAAAAGCGGATACTATCCTGTCAGAATAGTATCCGCTATCTTTATCGTATTATATTGCAGCTGTCACGAAAGCTCAAACTGCCCGGTATAGAGCTGATAATACTTGCCCTTCTGTGCCAGCAGCTCCTCGTGGTTGCCGCGCTCGATAATCTCGCCCTGCTCGAGCACCATGATGGCATCGGCGTTGCGAACGGTAGAGAGACGGTGGGCGATTACAAACACGGTGCGCCCGTGCATGAGCTTATCCATACCCTTCTCAATCAGCGCCTCGGTGCGGGTATCAATCGAGCTGGTGGCCTCGTCAAGGATGAGCACCGGCGGGTTGGCTACTGCGGCGCGCGCGATGGCCAAGAGCTGTCGCTGGCCCTGGCTGAGGTTGGCACCGTCGCCGGTAATCAGGGTGTCGTAGCCCTGCGGCAGGTGCTTGATGAAGGAGTGGGCGTTTGCAAGCTTCGCGGCGGCGATAATCTCGTCATCGGTGGCGTCGAGCTTGCCGTAGCGGATATTCTCGCGCACGGTGCCGGTGAACAGGTGGGTATCCTGCAGTACCATCGCAAGCGAGCGGCGCAGGTCATCCTTTTTAATCTTTTGGATGTTGATGCCGTCATAGCGAACCTTGCCCTCGCTGATCTCGTAGAAGCGGTTGAGCAGGTTGGTGATGGTGGTTTTGCCCGCACCCGTGGAGCCTACAAAGGCAATCTTCTGCCCAGGCTTGGCGTATAGCGAAACATCCTTCAGCACCGTTTTGCCCTCTTCATAGCCGAAGTGTACGTCCTCGAACTGTACGTCGCCCATTAAGCGGGTATAGGTTACGCTGCCGTCGTGATGCGGGTGCTTCCACGCCCACATACCGGTGTAGCCTGCCGCCTCGGTGATGGTGCCGTCCTCTGCCTGCGTGCAGTTTACGAGCTTCACATAGCCTTCATCCACCTCCACGGGGGTGTCGATAATCTCGAAGATGCGCTCGGCGCCTGCGAGGGCGGAGAGGATGGAGTTAAACTGCTGCGAAACCTGAACAATCGGCTGCGAGAACGAGCGGGTGTACTGCAAAAACGAGGCGATCGAGCCGATATCGGTCATGCCGCGGATAACCATTACAGCGCCCGCAGCGGCGGTAAGCGCGTAGTTTACATACGAGAGGTTGCCCATGATGGGCATGATGATGCTGGCGTAGGTGTTGGCGCTGGTGGCAGCCTTGCGCAGGTTCTCATTGAGCTCGGCAAACTGCCCCTTTACCTCTTCCTCGTGGCAGAACACCTTTACCACGTTCTGCCCCTCAATCATCTCCTCGATATAGCCGTTGACGGCGCCCACCGCCTTTTGCTGCGCCTTGAAGAACAGGGCGCTCTTGCCGCCCACGGTTTTCACCACCCACAGCATTACCGCAAGCATTACAAGGATGAGCAGGGTAAGCAGGGGGTTGAGTATCAGCATCATTACAAAGGTGCCGACAATCGAGATAAACGACGAGATAAGCTGCGGCATGCCCTGAGAAACCGCGTCGCGCAGGGTATCTACATCGTTGGTGAAACGGCTCATCAGCTCGCCGTGGGTATGGGTATCGAAGTATTTCACCGGCAGGTCTTCCATGTGGTTGAACAGGTCGGTTCGGATGGTGTTGAGCGTGGAGGTGGCAACGGTAATCATCAGGCGGCTGTAGATATAGCCTGAAAGCGCGCCCGAGGCAAACACCGCCGCCGCGATGAGAATGAGCTTAACAAGCGGCAGGAAGTCGGCCCCCTGCGGGTTGGTGCCCACCAGCGGCAGAATACCCTCGTTGATGATGGGCTTGATAAAGAAGGTGCCTGCCACCCCCGAAAGGGAGCTTAGCAGCACAAAGAACACAACCAAGAACAGACGAACCTTTTGACGCATTAAGTATCCAAGCACGCGGCTAAAGGTTTTGCGAACATCCTTGGGCTTGCTGGATTTCATCGGACGTGGTCCCGGCATTATTCCGCCACCCCTTTCAGCTGAGAATTGTAAACCTCTTGGTAGATCTCACAGCGGGCCAGCAGCTCGCTGTGGGTGCCGATGTCGGCAATTTTGCCGTCGTCGAGCACGATAATCTTATCCGCGTCGCACACCGAGGCCACGCGCTGGGCGATAATCAGCTTGGTGGTATCCCTAAGCTCCTCAGAAAACGCCTTGCGGATCTTCGCGTCGGTGGCGGTATCCACGGCGCTGGTGCTGTCGTCCAGAATTAAAATCTTCGGCTTCTTTAACAGTGCGCGCGCGATGCACAGGCGCTGCTTCTGCCCGCCCGAAACATTTACGCCGCCCTGCCCGAGGTCGGTTTGGTAGCCGCTTGGGAACGATTCGATAAACCCGTGCGCCTGCGCGCATTCGGCGGCCTGATGAACCTCCTCATCGGTGGCGGACTTGTTGCCCCACCTGAGGTTTGATTCAATGCTGCCCGAGAACAGCACGTTCTTTTGCAGCACCATGCTTACGGCGTTGCGCAGGTTTTGCAGCGTGTATTCGCGCACATCGTGCCCGCCTACCAGCACCTGCCCGCCGGTAACGTCATACAGCCTTGGAATAAGCTGAACCAGCGTGGTTTTGGCCGAGCCGGTGCCGCCGATGATACCCACCGTTTCGCCCGAGGCGATAGAGAGGTTAATGCCCTCCAGCGTGTTGGTATCGGCCTCTTTGTTGTAGCGGAAGGAAACATCCTTAAACTCGATGGTGCCGGTTTCTACCGTAAGATTGCGGTTGGCGTTGTCGTCGGTGATGTCAATCTTCTCGGCAAGCACCTCGTTAATACGGCTGATGGAGGCGCGGGAGAGCACCAGCATTACGAATACCATCGAGATCATCATCAGTGCGATGAGAATCTGGGTAACGTAGGTGATAAAGCTGATAAGCTCGCCGGTAAGCATGGTTCCGGCAATAATGAAGTTGCCGCCGAACCACAGGATGGCGATGATGCAGGAGTACATAGTAAGCATCATGATGGGGAACGCGAAGATGATGGCGCGCTCCGCCTTGCGCTGGGCGTACATTACGTCATCGTTGGCGCCCTGAAACTTCTCTTTCTCATGGGACGCCCGCACAAATGCCTTTACCACGCGGATGGCTACGAGGTTTTCCTGCACCGAGGCGTTGAGCTTATCAAACTTGCCCAGCATCTTGGTAAAGCGGGGAAAGGCCACCGAGGCGATAATGGCAAGGCAGATGGCCAGAAACGGGATGGCAAGCAAAAACACCGTTACCAGCGACTTATTAATGGTGTAGGCCATGATGGTGGCGCTTACCAGCATAACGGGGGCGCGCACCAGCAGGCGGATAGACATTAAAAATGCGTTCTGTGTGTTGTTGATGTCGGTGGTTAAACGTGTAACCAGCGAGGCGGTGCTGAATTTATCGATATTGGCAAACGAAAACTCCTGCACCTTGTTAAAGATCGCCTTTCTTACCTCGCTGCCGAAGCCCATGGCCGCGGTGGAGGAGAAGAACGACGCAACGGCGCCGCAAAGCAGCGAGAGCAGGGCATACAGAATCATTACCCCGCCGGTTTGAAGTACATACCCGATATCCTTGTTGGGGATACCCACATCGACGATTCTGGACATCAGAAAGGGTATCTGAATCTCCATCAGAACCTCACCGATGATTCCTATAGGCCCCAGAAGGGCAAAAACCCAATACTTGTTGATATAGCGCAGCAGCTTAGCCACGGCCGCAACCCTCCTTTTTGTCGTTCAGTTTGTTGATTTCCTGGGCAAACAGGGAGGCCACCGATTTTCCCTTCAGGTCGTCGGTAGCAAGATTATCGCTCATACGGTTGATGAATGCGGCAATCTGTGTGCATTCCTCTTCGGAAAAGCCCTTGAACAGGTCGGCATCCATCTTGCGCAGCTCCTCCTGGCAGCGGAGCACTGTTGAGCGGCCCTCGTCGGTTAAGGAAAGCCGGCTGCACCGCTGGTCGTTCTTATCCGCGCTTTTGCATACAAGCCCCGCCCGCTGCATCCTCTTCATAGAGGTGGCGATGGAGGGCGGAGAAACCATCATGTTCTGCGCAAGCTCGCGCTGCGTGCAGCCGTCGTGCTCCATGATGTACCTGAGGATAGGGTACTGCCCGAAGTGGAGCGGTGTTTTGCCAAACACGCCGTGCATACGAAGACGGTAGATTGCGCTTAAGCGGTGCATACTGCTTTTAAGCTCGCCGAGAGGTATTTCCATAGGTCCGTGTTCCTTTCCCATACCTTCAATTGACAGCAACAAAAGGCAGCTGCTGTATCAATGAAGGATATAAAATAAATAACCGGTTAACTATTAATCGGTTACTATAATATACATCAATATAAAATTTTAGTCAATAGCGTTCATAAAATGTTCAGCGTTAGTTTACATAGACAGATGCTTTGCCGGGCGGCTGTGTCCCCTTAGAAAGGCTATAAAGGCTAACCTTTCATCGGTTTTTATCATTAATCACGAATGTTTGTAGTTATTATGGGTGCATCTTTATTGTTGTACAGTTATTGTGTATAATTTCAGCAAAGACAGAAACGTATTCTGAGCGAATAAATGTAAGATATAGTATGCGTATGGGGTTTTACAACAAGATGATGAAATTGACCCGGTAATCCAAAGCAGCAATGATTGATGCAATAACGAAAGGAGTAAGCGCAGTGAACCTGAACTATGAAGGTATTCGTGACAGTGAAGCATGGCAGGAAGCAAAGGTACGCCTGCCCCGATACGATGTACAGGCGGTGGCCAAGGCAACAAAAGAACACCCCGTATGGCTGCACTTTGGCGCGGGGAACATCTTCAGAGGCTTTATCGCAGCCCTGCAGGACAGGCTTTTAAACGAGGGCCTTGCCAACAAGGGCATTGTAGCCGTGGAATCGTTTGACTATGACATTATCAAAGAGGTTTACGCCCCGCACGATAACCTGACACTGCTGGTAACGCTGAAGGCAGACGGCAACAACGAAAAAAGCGTGGTGGCAAGTATCGCCGCGGGCTTTACCACCGCCGACGATTTTGCAATTTTACAGGGTTACTTTAAAGATGTGCAGCTGCGGATGGTGAGCTTCACCATCACTGAAAAGGGGTATTCGCTCTTCGATATGTCCGGGAACCTGCTGCCCGTTGCGGATGCCGATATGAAGAACGGGCCTCAGAAGCCCGTGCATGTGATGGCGGTGCTGACCTCGCTGTTGTATACGCGCTATAAAAACGGTATGGCGCCCATCGCGCTGGTGAGCATGGATAACTGCAGCCACAACGGCGAAAAGCTGGCCAATGCTGTTAAGACGGTTGCAGCGGCGTGGGAGCAGGCGGGCTTTGTTGATAAGGGCTTTTTGGCCTACATAGGCGACGAAAAGCGTGTTTCCTTCCCGTGGAGCATGATTGACAAGATTACCCCGCGCCCCGACGGTGAGATATACAAAGCGCTGACGGAAAGCGGCATCGAGGGCATGGCACCGATTGTAACCGGCAAGGGCACCTATATCGCCCCGTTTGTAAACGCCGAGGCTCCGCAGTACCTGGTGGTGGAGGACAGCTTCCCCGCGGGCAGGCCGATGCTGGAGAAGGCGGGCGTATACTTTACCAGCCGCGATACGGTAAACCGCATGGAGCGCATGAAGGTAACCACCTGCTTAAACCCGCTGCACACAGCGCTGGCGGTGTTCGGCTGCCTGCTCGGCTATACCAAGATTTCCGAGGAAATGAAGGATGAACAGCTTTCAAAGCTGGTGAGGCGTATCGGCTATGTGGAGGGGCTGCCGGTGGTAACCCACCCCGGCATCCTGGAGCCGCGTGCGTTTTTGGATGAGGTGGTAAACGAGCGGCTGCCCAACCCCTATATCCCCGACACCCCGCAGCGCATCGCCTGCGATACCAGCCAGAAGATACCGATACGGTTTGGTGAGACCATCAAGGCCTATCTGGCCTCCCCCGAATGGAACACCGACTGCCTTACGGGTATTTCACTGGCGCTGGCGGGCTGGCTGCGCTACCTGCTGGGGGTGGACGATGAGCTGAACCCGATGACGGTGAGCAGCGACCCGCTGTTAAACGAGCTGCAGGCCGCGCTTGCGGGCATTGAGGTTGGCGACCCGCAGAGTGCCGAGGGCAAGCTGGACGGAATTCTGCACAACGCCGCCCTGTTTGGGGTGGATTTGTTTGAGGCAGGGCTTGCAGATCGTGTGCAGATGCTGTTTGAGTGTATGCTGCAGGGCAAGGGTGCGGTGCGTGCTTTATTAAAGGATTATATCGGTTGAAAGGATAGAATCTTTCAGCCATGAGGTTTAATGCTCTGTATTCTAAAAGTAAGCGAAGAAAGGATATGGATTGAAACATGAAACTGACATTCAGATGGTTTGGTGAAAATCACGATCCCGTGCCGCTTTCCTACATCCGACAGATACCCTGTGTGGACGGTGTGGTAACCACCCTGATGGATATGCCCGCGGGCGAGCTGTGGCCGACAGAGGAGATTGACAGGCTGCACCGCGTGGTAACCGAGGCCGGCCTGAAGACCGAGGTGATCGAGAGCGTAAACATCCACGAGGATATCAAGCTGGGCGCGCCGGGGCGCGATGAGAAGATAGAGGCGTATATCAAAACGATGCAGCGCCTTGCGAATATAGGTATCAAGGTAATCTGCTACAACTTTATGCCGGTGCTGGACTGGGCGCGCAGCCACCTGTACTACAGCCTGCCCGACGGCTCAGAGACCATGTATTTCAGCCGCGACTTTATCCTTTCCACCACGCCGGAGGAGCTGGCAAAGCGATATGCCGAGCAGTGCGGCGGCTTGGCGCTTCCCGGCTGGGAGCCTGAGCGCATGGTGCATGTAAAGGAAATCATCAAGCGTTACGATGGGGTAACGCAGGAACAGTACTGGGAAAACGCGGCGTATTTCATTAACGCCATCATCCCGTGGGCGGAGAAGCTGGACATTAAAATGGCCATCCACCCCGATGACCCGCCGTGGCCGCTGTTCGGGCTGCCCCGTTTAATTAACAGCCGCGAGAGCATCAAGCGGTTCTTGGATATCAACCCCAGCCCCTATCACGGTATTACCCTGTGCACCGGCTCGCTGGGTGCCGACCCGAAAAATGACGTGCCGGCCATCGCGAAGGAGTTTGCGTCCCGCGTACACTTCGCGCATGTTCGCAACCTCAAGCAGCTGAGCAACGGCGACTTTTACGAATCGGCACACCCCACCGCCTGCGGGTCGCTGGATATGTACGCCATCCTGCGTGCACTGCATGACGCGGGGTTTGACGGCTACATCCGCCCCGACCACGGGCGTATGGTGTGGGGCGAAAAGGGCCGCCCGGGCTACGGGCTGTACGACCGCGCGATGGGTGTTGCCTACATCGCGGGCGTTTGGGAAGCCCTTGAGCGCGAAAAAACAAATAAGTAAATATGAGATATACCTCCTGAGTTTCTCCTGAGGAAGAAAATTGTCAAGCACAAAGCCGCTATGTTCCAAACGTACATAGCGGCTTTGTGTTTTATAATCTGTAGGGGCAACGGTGTTCGCCATTGTTCCTAAACATGCCCGCCAATAATGCCGCGGAAGGTTAATAACCTTGCTGCAGAAAACCTTTAGCGCGCGTGTTGACCGTAGGGCGCCGAGTATGCCGCCCCCTACGAGGAGACAGAAATCAGAAGACAGTAGGCAGGTTTTGCAGATAACGGCCTTGCGCGCCCCAGATTTCCGGTGCGGGTTTGGCTATAGACGACTCAAACCACGTTCTGCCCTTTGTTTTCCCGAACGTATCACCTGGGAGGGCGGAACCCCGCGGCTTTCTTTAAACACCTTGCTGAAGTAGAAGATATCCGAAAATCCGCAGGCATCCGAAACCTCGTTGATATTGTACTCGCCGCTGTTGAGCATATCCTCGGCATGGTTCAGGCGGATGGAGGTGAGGTACTGCCTGAACGACATGCCGGTTTCACGCTGAAAGAAGTTGCCGAAGTAAACGGCGCTTAACCCCACCAAGTCTGCCATGCTTTGAACGGTAAGCGGCTCGTAGTAGTGGTCGATGATATATCGCAGCACCCGTTTAATACGCTTATCCAGTGTGCTGGTGTCGTTTTTATAGACAATCAGCTGAAAATAGCGCTGCAGCACCATCAGGCAGATGGCGCGCACCTTCATGATATAGCCGGGGTCGCGCAGCAGCCATTCTGCATTCAGGTCGCGGTAAAGCGAGATGATATCCTGATGCAGGCCGATGTGGCTGATGAGCGGAAAGGGCAGCTCCATCTCCTCGCCCTTAAGGCTCTGCACCTGCCCGTTGATTACATAGCATTCCATAAGATCATTGGGTACAACGGTGGCGGAGCGCAGGCAGCCCTTGGGAATACAGATCAGATCACCCGCAGTTACCGTGTAGGGAACCGAGTTGATGATATATTCGGCGCTGCCCTTGGTAATATAGGTGAGATCGGAAAAATCGATGGTGCTTTCGGCGATAATCCATGTTGGGGTGCACCTGCGGTTTATAAAGTACCCTACCTCTAACATGATATTTTCATTCGCTGCATCCATTGTAAGGACCTCCCGAATTTATAGAATTAGAACTGAGCTTACCAAACGGCGAACCTTGTGTTTTTTATAGATTATTTGCATCTTTTATGTATCTCGTTGTAATAACAGGGCGTAATCTAATATAATTAAGGAGTCACCACAGAAATTTTTGTGCTGAATGCTAAGGGGGTTTACTTATGAATGAGGCAATTTTCGAAGGCTTTATAAAATCCAATGCTCAAAACAACCTTAATGTGTATGGCATCCATGTTTATTCTAAAACACTTGGCAGCGCCGCGCATCATTTTAGAGCACAGGAGCGGGTTCACCTGTTTTCCGGCTCAAAGGCGTTTACCTCGATGGCGGTGGGGATCGCAGCGGGGGAAGGAAGGCTCGGCCTTTCGGATAAAATCATTGACTACTTCCCGCAATATCGCGATATTGCCGCACCGGGTGCCGAGCAGATCACGGTAAAGGATCTGTTACAGATGCGCGTGGGGCACGATAAATCGCTGTTCACCACCCTTGAGGAATCGCACGAGCACAAGCTGGATTGGGCGGAGTTGTTTTTTCACACACCTATGGCGCATGAAGCGGGAACGGCATACCTTTATGATAACGGCAGCAGTTATATGCTTTCGCGCGTGGTGGAGGCGGTAAGCGGGCAGAACCTGAGGGAGTACCTGATGCCCCGTTTTTTTGCACCGCTGGATATCTTCAACCCGCAGTGGCATACCTGCCCGGGCGGGCATTCGCTTGGCGCCTTTGGGCTTTTCTTAAACACCGAGGAGTTTTCGCGTCTGGGCATTCTGCTGCTTAACAATGGCAGATGGCAGGACAAGCAGATTGTACCCGAGAAATACCTCCGTCTTGCGATAAACGATACCGTTACCACAGCGGGCTTTGACGACATCGAGAATAAGCAGGGGTACGGCTATCAGCTGTGGCGGTGCACCGTAAAGGATGCCTACCGGGCCGACGGCAAGTACGGACAGTACTCTATCGTGCTGCCGGACAGGCAGGCCGTGGTAACCGTAACCGCTCACAATGAGGTGCTGGCCAACGATATTTTGCGTGCGGTGTGGAGCGAGATACTGCCCTCACTATAAAACTATACAAAATACATAGTTTTTATAGTACCGGGCACAACGCGCACTGCAGCAGCTTACGTTAATTATTATAAAATATTTTTTGTACAAACACAATAATACATAAGATTTATACAAAGCTGAACCCAGTAAATCGCTCCAATTCTTGCTTTTATCAGTGGCAGCCTGCAGGATGGAAAAAGAAAATGAATAGCCACCTGTAATAATTACAAATAATCATAACTTTTTTAATGTTTATTTCAGAAATCCAATGGTATAATTAGCTTAAAATGACAGCCTTGAATATGATATTTTGTTTATATTGCACATAATCCTACATAGTTACTGAAAATGCAAAGGAAAACAAGGCCGATTTATTTTAAAGAGCAAAGCAAACATGCTTGGCAATGTTTAAAAGGTTTCATTCAAATTTTATATCATAAAATCTGAATGGGCTGCAGTATTTGCCACAGGAAATTTGTCGGTACAGGTGCGAATAATGGGGATAGGGCAGGAATACAGGGAATATAACGCGTGGCTTCAGCCGCATTCGTATAGGTTTAAAGAGCCGTTTCGGCTAAACACCTCGCCAGAGGTGCCAATGGTTGCAAGGGATGAATGCAAGGCCGGAATGGAAAGATTGTTCGGCAGCGGCATCTGGCAGGAAGACGCTAAAAAATCGGTTACCCTACATATTAACAGTCAGCTGCCCGCCGAAGGCTATCGATTAACAAACGGCAGCAACGGTATTGCCGTTGAAGGCGGCAGCCAAAACGGAATACTGTACGGCGTGTTCGGGCTGCTTCGGGCTCTTGGCATCGGGCAGTTCGATGAAGGTACTGTGGCAGAGAGTGCTCCTGCTGTTGAGCGAAGGGTAATCAACCAGTGGGACAGAGCAGACGGTACGGTGGAGCGCGGCTACGCCGGCAACTCGATATTCTTTAAAGACGACCGCCTGGATTTTAACCCCGAACGCATACGCGATTACGCCAGGCTTTTAGCCTCGATTGGCATTAACGTTATCGCCATCAACAACGTAAACGTAACCGAAAGCAGCGCAAGGCTGCTAACAGCCGAAGCGCTGCCCAAGGTGGCAGAGCTTGCCGACATCTTTCGGCCCTACGGCATTCGGTTAGCCCTTTCGGTACACTTTGAAAGCCCGGTTTTGCTTGGCGGGCTGCAAACATCCGACCCGCTGGATAAACGGGTGGCTGCATGGTGGAACGCCAAGACACAGGAAATCTACCAAGCGATACCCGATTTCTCCGGTTATCTTATGAAGGCGGATTCCGAATTCCGCGGCGGCCCCGCTTCGCTCGGGCGAACACAGGCCGACGGTGCCAATATGCTGGCGCGCGCGGTAGCACCCTTTGGC
Organism: Acetanaerobacterium elongatum; assembly: GCF_900103835.1. Classification (GTDB taxonomy): domain Bacteria; phylum Bacillota; class Clostridia; order Oscillospirales; family Ruminococcaceae; genus Acetanaerobacterium; species Acetanaerobacterium elongatum. The sequence goes on from NZ_FNID01000022.1 coordinate 16,644, forward strand.
GGGGTTGTTTACTGGCGGTGCTTTATCTACAACTGTATGCAGGATTGGCGCGACACCGATACCGACCGGCCCAAGGCCGCATACGACCTGTTCAAGCCGCAGGATGGCTTGTTTGAAAAGAATGTGATTCTTCAGGTGAAGAACGGCCCCAGTGATTTTCAGGTGCGGGAGCCGAACTCCCCGTTGCTGGGAGCAATGAAGCACACAAGGGAGGCCTTGGAGCTTCAGATTACACAGGAGTACACCGGCCACCAGATAGACCTTTACAACCTGGCCGTTCAGTGGGAGGAGGTTTTCTCCTTCCCCGTAAACAGAAACCAAGTGCTGCGCGACCTGATTGGCAATGAGATTGACACCGTTGCGGCGGTTTCGAATGTGGGCGACGACGAAAACTGGACGGGGCACACCCTGGCGCAGGCCAACCTCTACAGCTTCGGGCGCCTGGCATGGAACCCAAGGCTTACCGCAAGAGAGATTACCGACGAATGGATTAAGCTGACATTCGGCACCGAGCCGGAGGTTGTTGAAAAGCTTACGGATATCATGATGAGCTCTCGCGGTGCCTATGAAAAGTATAATGCGCCGCTGGGGATTGGCTGGATGGTAAATATTAACCTGCATTACGGGCCCAGCCCCGACGGCTACGAGTTTATGAAATGGGGCACCTACCACCGGGCAAACCGCGTTGCGATCGGGGTTGACCGTACCTCGCGGGGCACAGGGTTTACAAAGCAGTATGACCCCTACCTCACCGAAATCTTTGACAGCCGTGAAACCTGCCCCGAGGAGCTGCTTTTATATTTTCACCGGCTGCCCTATACCTACGTGCTTAAAAGCGGCAAAACACTGCTGCAGCACATCTACGATACCCACTTTGAAGGGGTACAGGAGGTTGAGCGCTTTATCGCCCTGTGGGAAACCCTTAAAGCGAAGCTTCCGGGAACGACCTTCGTTTCGGTGAAACAACGCCTGCTCAAGCAGCTGGAAAACGCCGAGGAATGGCGCGACGTAATCAACACCTTTTTTTATCGTTTAACAGGAACAACGGATGAAAAGGGCCGAAAAATATATGAATAGGGGTAAAGCTTATGAAGAGTAGTACTGCAATGGCTCAGCCATACAAGAGACTAACGCCGCAGCAAAGAAGCTCTAAAAGAATAAACTACTTCAAGCGCACCTGGATGCTCTACCTGATGCTGGTGCTGCCCATGCTCTTCTTCTTTGTTTTTCGTTATATCCCAATGGGCAACATTATTATTGCCTTTGAGGACTACAGCATGTTCAAGGGGATATTTGCCTCCCCGTTTGTAGGGTTTAAATGGTTTGCACAGGCGTTTCAATCCAACGATTTCTATAATGCCTTGCGCAACACCTTTGTGCTGAATATACTCGATTTGATTATCGGGTTTCCGGCACCGATTATACTGGCGATTCTGCTGAACGAGCTTGCGTTTAAACGCTATAAAAAGGTTTCGCAGACCATTGCTTACATGCCGCACTTTTTATCGTGGATTATCGTGAGCGCACTGGCAACCGAGCTGCTGGGCCCCAGCACCGGCGTTGTAAACACCCTGCTCATAAGCCTTGGTATGCAGCCTATTGACTTTTTAATGGATAAAACGTTGTGGGTAGTCACCTATCTGTTCCTTGGCGTTTGGAAGGAGATCGGGTGGAACACCATTATCTACCTGGCCGCCATCACCGGCATTAACGCCGAGCTGTATGAGGCCGCGGAGGTAGACGGGGCTAAACGGCTTCGCAAGATCTGGCACGTTACCCTGCCCGGACTGCGCCCCACTATTGTAGTTTTGCTCATCATGGCGATGGGAAGAATCCTCGGCAGCGAGTTTGACCGCCCCTACGCCTTAATGAACCCCATGGTATTGCCGGTGGCGGATTTAATCAGTACGTTGGTTTACCGCGTGGGTATTAAGTCCTTCCAGTTCTCTTACACCGCGGCAATTGGCTTGTTCCAATCGGTGGTAAGTGTAATCTTCCTGATAGGCTCGAATAAAATAGCGAAACGCGTCGGCGATCGCGGAATCTGGTAAGGGGGTGGAATGATGGTTAAGTCTAAAGGTACAAGGATTTCTGATTTTATCATTGCGGCAATCATGTTTTTGTTCATCCTCGTTTGCATTCTGCCGATGATCAACCTTGCCGCACGCTCCTTCAGTTCCCCAATGGCTATCGTGCACAGGGAAGTATCCTTCTGGCCGGTTGGCTTTACGCTGGAATCCTACCAGTATGCGTTTAGAGACCCTGCATTCTCCCGTTCGTTAATCTGGACCGTCTTTCTTACAATCATCTGCACGGTGGTTTCGATGGTGATGACCATCCTGTGCGCCTACCCGCTGACCTACGACTCGCTGAAGGGCAAAAAGGTGTTTACCACCATCATGGTACTAACCATGTACTTCAGCGCCGGTACCATCCCGAACTATATCCTGCTTAAAAATCTGGATTGGATTGATAAGCCGTGGGTACTGATTATCCCGAACTGCCTTTCGGTTTTCAATGTAATCATCCTTCGAAGCTTTTTCATGGGTATTCCCGAGAGCATGCGTGAATCGGCAGAGCTTGACGGAGCCAACCCGTTTGTGGTGCTGACGAAGATCTATCTGCCGCTTTCCACCGCGGTGCTGGCAACGCTGGCGCTGTTCTATGCGGTGGGCCGGTGGAACGGCTTCTCGGACGCACTGATGTATATGACCGACAAGAGATTTGCCCCCATTCAGTTAAAGCTTTACGAGATTATTCGAAATCTTTCAGCGATAGAGGTACAGGCGGAGGGGATAGCGTCCAACGCCCCTGCTGCAAGCGACGGTATGAAGGCAGCCGCAGTAATGATCGCTACCGTACCCATTTTGCTCATCTACCCTTGGCTGCAGAGATATTTTATAACGGGGGTGACGGTTGGCGCAGAAAAAGGTTAAGGCTTACCCATTTTTACTGCAGTAGTCCGGCATGAAATTATGCTAAAAATAAGAGGAGGTTCTTTCATGACAAGAAAAATTATTTCCCTTGTTCTGGCTTGTTTGATGGCTGCCACCGTGCTTACCGCATGCGGCAGCGGCGCAACCCCCGCAGCATCCTCGTCCGCAGCTTCTTCTGAAGCGGCATCCGCTCCTGTATCCAGCGGAGATGCACTGCCCGCGTACAGCGAGATTACCGTTGAGGTATTCGATCGCGGCACCGACGGCGGCAAGACCGACCCCACCAACAACTTCTACACCGATTGGATTAAGGAAAAGGCAAAAAAAGACCTGAATCTTGGTGTAACCTTCAAGGCTGTTTCCCGTTGGGAAGAGACCGAGCAGCTTAACAACCTGATGGCTGCAAACTCCGCTCCCGACCTGTGCTTAACCTACAGCCAAGACCTGATTACCAACTACCGCGATCTGGGCGGTCTGACTGACCTTTCCCCCTATGTAGACACCCTTCTGAAGGACGTTAAGGAGTTCCTTGGCGAAGACACCTCGCTTCCCGGCAAGGATCTTATCATGCGCGACGTGGTTCCTGAAACCGGCAAGCTGTTTGACATCCCGGCACGCAGAGTTAACGTAGCCGGCGCAAACACCTTCATCCGTAAAGACTGGCTGGATAAGCTGGGCTTAAAGGTTCCCACCACCAAGGAAGAGTATTTCGACGCACTGGTTCAGTTTAAAGAGAAGGATCCCGGCAAGGTAGGCAAAGATAAGGTAATTCCGTTTACCGCAACCGACGATATCCGTTGGCGTGCATCCAACATCGTTGATTCCTTCATCGACCCCAACCTCAGCGAGAAGGACCGCTATGTTAACACCTGCGTAGACCGTTTCTTCCTGCTGCCCGGTTATAAAGAGGGCGTTCGCTACCTTAACAAGATGTACAACGCCGGCCTTATTGACCCTCAGTTCCCGCTGTATAAGGGCGACCAGGAAAGTGATAACCTGATTAAGAGCGGCGTGGTAGGCTCCTTCATCCACAACTGGGATCAGGCTTACCGTGAGAGCCCCGGATTACTCATCGAGCTGAAGAAGACTGTTCCCGATGCTGAGTTCATCACCATCGACCCGTTCAAGAACGCCGCAGGCAAAACCCCGAAATTCCAGTACGACAAAGCAGGCGTAAAGATCTTTGTTCCCGCTTCCAGCAAAAACCCCGAAGGCGCTGTGCGTTACCTCAACTGGATTACCAAGTTTGAGAACCGTTACTTCCTGCAGGTAGGCGAGGAAGGCGTAACCCATAAGATGGTAGACGGCGTTCCGAAGATCATCACCGCTACAGGCCCGAAGATCATGAACTCCGCACTGAACATCGACTACACCCTCACCATCAACGGCCTTGACTTAAACGACGACGCGAAGAACCTGCAGGCAACTGCAAACTCTTACTCCTTTGACAAGGCTCTCATCACCGAAGCTTACGAGAACTCGATGAGAGACGGCGTAGTAACTCCTGTACGTTCGATTACGCTTACCGCTGCAGGCCCTGTAACCCAGACGCTGCAGGATAAGGGCAAGGCCTTAATGGCAGAATCGATTAAGGCACCCGAAGCGAAGTTTGACGCAGTATGGGATGCTGGCATTAAGGATTGGCTTGCTTCCGGCGCTCAGGCAGTAATTGATGAGCGTGCCCAGAAGTATTATGATCTTAAATAAGATCACAGATCTTAATTATCTAAGCTAAGCGAAAGGGGGCTTTGCGGTTAAAGGCCGCAAAGCCCCTTATTTAAAAAAGTGTTCCTCAAAAATGGTTGAGACTGCATGAAAGGTGACATTTAAGCCTTATACCTATCACGATTGAGTGATTAGTATTACAGACGGGAAATAGATAGATGGATAGCATGAACCCAAGAGCCGCAAGGATGGCTGCAACTAATCAGTTTTCGTACTTACAAGGAGAGCGGATAGCGTGAAAGTTATTTCACGCATAATAAAGACACTTGCCGGCCGGAAGGTATGGCCGAAATCCGCTGCGCGGCATGTGCCTTTTTCATGATTCAAGGTGCCGCCACTATGGCGGTGGAATGGAGTTTACTGTGTTTAATATAAAAAAAGAAGCAAAGACATTGGTTTCCAAGATGACTTTAGAGGAAAAGGTATTCCAGATGCTGCACACCGCCCCGAAGGTGGAGCGTTTGGGCATCCCTTCATATAACTGGTGGAACGAGGCGCTGCACGGGGTGGCGCGCGCCGGTGTGGCGACGATGTTCCCGCAGGCGATTGCCATGGCGGCAACCTTCAGCGAAAAGCTGCTCTATCAGGTGGCGGACGTTACCTCTACCGAAGGCAGGGCCAAGTACAACGCGTTTCAGGAGGAGGACGACCACGATATCTTCAAGGGCTTAACCTTTTGGTCGCCCAACATCAATATCTTTCGCGACCCGCGCTGGGGCCGGGGCCACGAAACCTATGGTGAAGACCCCTATCTCACCGCGCGGCTGGGGGTGGCGTTCATCCACGGGCTGCAGGGGCCGGACCGCAACCGCCTAAAGGTGGCGGCCTGCGCCAAGCACTTTGCCGTGCACTCGGGGCCGGAAAGCGAGCGGCACGAGTTTAACGCCATCTGCGACGATTATGACCTTTGGAACACCTACCTTCCCGCCTTTGAGGCGGCAGTGAAGGAGGGCGAGGTAGAGGCGGTAATGGGCGCCTACAACCGCACCCTGGGTGAGCCCTGCTGCGGAAGCAAGCTGCTGCTAGAGGATATTCTGCGCAAAAAGTGGGGCTTTGATGGGCATGTGGTAAGCGACTGCTGGGCGGTGAAGGATTTTCACGAGCACCACAAGGTGACCAAAGACCCGGTGGAGTCGGTGACTCTGGCCGTAAAGAACGGCTGCGACGTAAACTGCGGCAACCTGTTCGGCTTCTGCCTGCAGGCGGTGGAGCAGGGGCTGTTAACCGAGGAGCAGATTGACAAGGCGGTTACCCGCCTGTTTGTTACCCGTATGCGTCTTGGATTGCTGGGTGCACCCGAAAACCCAAAATACACCGCGGTTTCGTACGACATGGTGGATTGCGAGGAGCACCGCAAGCTAAACCAAGAGGTAGCGCGCAGAAGCCTGATTCTGCTGAAGAATGACGGAGCGCTGCCGCTGGATGCCGCTAAGATAAGGTCGGTGGGCGTTATCGGCCCGAATGCCGACAGCCGCAGGGCCTTGCAGGGCAACTATGAGGGCACCGCTACCAAGCATATCACCGTGCTGCAGGGCTTAAGCGAGCTGCTGGAGCCGCAGGGCATCAAGGTGCGGTATGCCGAGGGCTGCCATTTGTTTAAGGACCGCAACAGCATGCTGGCACAGCCCGACGACCGTATGGCGGAAGCGCGTGCGGTGGCAAGAAGAAGCGATGTGATTGTGCTTTGTCTGGGGCTTGATTCCAGCATCGAGGGTGAGGAGGGCGACCAGGGTAACCAGTTTACGGGCGGCGACAAGCCGGGCATTGAGCTGCCGGGCCGCCAGCAGGCGTTACTGGAGAATGTGGTAAAGGCCGCAAACGGCAAGCCGGTAATTCTGGTGCTGCTTTCGGGCAGCGCGCTTGCGGTAGGCTGGGCCGATGAGCACGTAAACGGCATTGTGCAGGCATTCTACCCCGGCGCATACGGCGGCCGGGCGATTGCCGAGCTGCTGTTCGGCGGGTTCAGCCCCTCCGGCAAGCTGCCGGTTACCTTCTATCGCAACACAGCCGATCTGCCGGACTTCCACGACTACAATATGCAAAACCGCACCTATCGCTATTTTAAGGGCGAGGCCTTGTATCCCTTCGGCTTCGGTTTAAGCTACTCCGCCTTTACGCTGGATAACCTTACCGCTAATGAAGTTGGGTGCAGGGTAACGGTAAAAAACACCGGGAAGATGGCGGCTCACGAAACGGTGCAGGTGTATGTCTCCTCACCGGGGCAGAAGGAGCTTCGCAGCCTCTGCGGCATCGGCGAGGTGTTCCTGCAGCCCGGTGAATCAACCGAACTGACCGTCATGCTGGATAGCAAGGCGTTCTCGCGTTATGACGCAAAGGGCGACCTTGTGAAAATAAAGGGTACACACACCCTGTATGTTGGGTTTACACAGCCTGATGACCGCAGCACGGCGCTTTACGGCCAAAAGCCGTTGAGTGCAGCGGTTACCGTTTGATGGTAATGCTAATCTCTTATTAAAACCTTTCACAGAAAAGCCATAAATCCAAGCCTTTTGTTTGATTTTTATAGGTTTTGTAATCGAGATAAGTATAAGCCCCTGATTGCTTGCAGGTTTATTGAAAGGAACGGATGATTGTTTATGATAAGAGTTGCAATTGTAGGAGTAGGTAATATCTCTAGGCTGCATTTTGAAGGGTACCTTACTTTCCCCGAGCGCTGCAAAGTTGTGGCGCTGGCCGATATTCTGCCCGAACGGGCGCAGGAGGGTATTACCCACCACAACCTTACAGGCGCGCGCGCCTTTTCCTCCCACACACAGATGCTGGCTGAAATGGCAGGGGAGATTGACCTTGTGAGTATCTGCACCCCGCCCTACTGCCATGCCCAGATTGCAATAGACTGCCTGAAGGCGGGCTGCAATGTGCTGGTAGAAAAGCCGATGGCCGCGAGCCTTGAGGAGTGCGACGCCATGCTTGCCGCCGAAAAAGAGAGCGGTAAAATACTGTCGGTGGTAGCCCAAAACCGCTTCCGCGACCCCATACAGGCGGTAAAGAAGGTGCTGGATGCACAGCTTATCGGCAGGGTGCTGCACGCACAGGTGGATTCGTTCTGGTGGCGCGGGCACAGCTACTACGACCTTTGGTGGCGCGGCCGCTGGGATAAAGAGGGCGGCGGCTGCACCCTAAACCACGCGGTTCACCATATCGATATGCTGATGTGGATGATGGGCCTGCCGGACAAGGTAACGGCCGTGCTCTCCAACGCCGCGCATGATAACTCTGAGGTGGAGGATATCTCGATAGCGGTGCTGCAATATCCGCAGGGCGCCCTGGCGCAGATTACCAGCTCGGTAATCCACCACGGCGAGGAGCAGCAGCTGATCTTCCAAGGCGAGAAGGCAAGGGTTTCGGCACCGTGGAAGGTATCGGCCTCCATCTCTCAGCCCAACGGCTTCCCCATCAGGAATGAGGCGTTTGAGAAGGAGCTTGATGATTTTGTAGCTTCTTTGCCTACACTGAAATACATCGGCCACACGGGGCAGATTGAGAATGTGCTTACCGCAGTGGAGACCAAGGGCCGCCCTGCCATCGACGGGGTAAGCGGACGTGCGACAATCGAGATGATTACCGCCATATTCAAGGCGGGCAGTACCCATACCGCGGTGTCACTGCCCCTTGCAAAGGACGACGCGTTCTATACGGTGGAGGGCATTCTTAAAAACACGCCAAGGTTCTTTATGAAGACCACCTCGCTGGAAACACTTGGCGGAGATATCACCGTTGGCAGCGACTATAAAATGAAACTGTAGGAGGAAATATCATGAATGTATCGGATGGCATGAACTATGCTCCTATAGGAAAATACAACCCCGTAGTAAAGCCGGGCGAGTTTGTTTTTGCGGCTGTGGGGCTTGACCACGGGCATATCTACGGCATGAGCGAGGGCCTTTTGGAGGCGGGCGCTACACTCAAATGGGTGTACGACCCCGACCCCGCCAAGATGGAGGCATTCTGCAAAAGGTTTTCTCAGGTAAAGCCCGCGCGCAGCGAGGACGAGGTGCTGGGCGACAAAGAGGTGCTGCTGGTGGCGGGCGCTTGTGTGGCAAGTGAGCGCTGTGCGCTCGGCCTGCGCGTGATGAACGCAGGCAAGGACTATTTTACCGATAAAGCGCCGCTTACCACCCTTGAACAGCTTAAGGCCGCTAAGGAGACCTGTGCGAAAACCGGCAAAAAGTACGCGGTGTACTACGCCGAGCGCATCCACTCTGAAACCGCGGTGTTTGCGGGGCAGCTGATTGCCGAGGGCGCCATCGGGCGCGTAATTCAGGTGCTGGGCTTAGGCCCGCACCGCTTGGGTGCACCGGGTCGCCCCGACTGGTTCTTTATAAAGGAGAAGTACGGCGGCATCCTGTGCGATATCGGCAGCCACCAGATCGAACAGATTCTTTATTACACCGGCGCCAAAGACGCTACGGTGGTGCGCAGCCAGATTGCAAACTATCATCACCCCCAGTACCCCGGGCTGGATGACTTTGGCGACGCTACCTTGGTAACCGATAACGGGGCTACCGGCTATTTCCGTGTGGACTGGTTTACCCCCGACGGGCTGCAGACGTGGGGCGACGGGCGCAGCTTTATTCTGGGCACCGAGGGCTTTATCGAGCAGCGCAAGTATATGAATATCGGCACGCCCAACAGCCCCGCGCACCTGTACCTTGCCAACGGCAAGGGCGAAACGCACTTTGATGTGCACGGCAAGGTGGGGTTCCCCTACTTCGGCAGCCTGATACTCGACTGCCTGAACCGTACCGAAAACGCCATGACACAGGAGCACGCATTCAAGGCTGCCGAACTTTGCGTAAAGGCGCAGCTGCAGGCCGTGGATATAGGCGGCTTAAGATAACAGCGGGCGCCCTATGGTGACGGAGGGATTGGATGAAGACACTGATTCATGATGATTTTTTGCTTGCCGAAGATACGGCGCGTCGGCTCTACCATGAGCACGCAGCGAAAATGCCGATCTTCGATTACCACTGCCACTTAAACCCGCGGGAGATTGCCGAGAACCGCCGGTTTAACAGCCTTACCGAGCTGTGGCTGGAGGGCGACCACTACAAGTGGCGCCTGATGCGGGCGTGCGGCGTGGCGGAGGAGTATATTACCGGCAGCGCGGATGAAAGGGAGAAGTTCAAGGCATGGGCTTCTGCCATAGAGAAAGGCGTCGCCAATCCCCTTTCGCACTGGACAGCCCTTGAACTGGCGCGCTATTTTAACATCGATACTCCGCTGACAAGCGAAACGGCGGAGGAGATCTGGCGGCAGAGCAAGGAGATGCTTGCCTTTGGTGAGTTTACGGCACGGCAGCTCATTTTAAAGAGCAATGTAACGGCCGTTTTTACCATCGACGACCCGGCAGACAGCCTTGAATACCACCGTGCGCTTGCCGAGGATAGCAGCTTCCCGGTGCTGGTGTGCCCCTCCTTCAGGCCGGAGACGGCGGTTCATCCCGACGACGCAGGGTTTGCGGGATGGGTAGGGAAGTTATCAACGGCCGCAGGGATAGAGATTAGCAGCTACACCGACATGATTACGGCGTTATCCCTTCGGGCGGATGCGTTTGAAGCACTTGGCTGCCGCACGGCGGACCAGTCCTTCGGCTGCCCGGGCTTTAAGCGCAGCAGCCCCGAACAGGCACAGGCGGTATTCGTCAAGGCGATGGAGGGTGCGCCGCTGAGTGAGGACGAGCTTTCGGCCTACCAGTCGCAGGTGATGCTGGATTTAGGGAAAATCTATCACAAGCACTCCTTTGTGCTGCAGCTGCATTTTTCCGCCGCGCGCAACTGCAACAGCCGCATGTTTAAAAGGGTAGGCATTAACGCAGGCTTTGATGCCATTGGCGACAGCCTGACGGCGGGCTCGCTTTCGGCGCTGCTGGATACGCTGGACAGCGAGGGGGTGCTGCCCAAGACGGTGGTTTACTCCCTCAACGAAAACGACAACGTGCGCAACGCGTCGATCCTCGGCTGTTTTCAGGAGGGGAGCTATCCCCCCAAGCTGCAGCTGGGCATGGCGTGGTGGTTTAACGACAACAGGTCGGGTATGCAAAACCATCTCACCGCCTGCGCCAATCAGGGCGTGTTAAGCGGGTTTATCGGTATGCTCACCGATTCGCGCAGCTTCCTTTCGTATACACGGCATGAGTACTTCCGCAGAATCCTGTGCAATCAGCTGGGGCAGTGGGTTAAGGAAGGTGTTATTGCCATGGAGGACGAGGCGCTGGGCCGCGTGGTGGAGGATATCTGCTACAACAACGCTGTCAGCTACTTCGGCATTAAGCCAAGGGCATAGATTACGGTAGAGAAAGGCATGTGATATTAGTTGGACGCAATTATTAAAGAGATAGCCGCTATCGGCATTGTGCCGGTTATTAAAATAAACGACCCCAAAGACGCGGTGCCCCTTGCACGGGCGCTGTATGACGGGGGACTGCCCGCAGCGGAGGTAACGTTCCGCACCGCTTGTGCGAAGGAGGCCATCGAGCGCATCTGCACCGAGCTGCCCGATATGCTGGTGGGCGCGGGAACGGTGCTTACGCCAAAGCAGGCGGACGAAGCCGCGGCAGCGGGGGCAAAGTTTATTGTAAGCCCCGGCCTTAACCCCACCGTGGTACGCCACTGTGTGGAAAAGGGTATACCCATCGTGCCCGGCTGTGTAAGCCCCAGCGATATCGAACGGGCGCTGGAGCTTAATCTGGACACGGTAAAGTTCTTCCCGGCCGAGCAGGCGGGCGGTATTGCGATGATTAAGGCAATGTCGGCGCCCTATTCCGGTGTTTCGTTTATGCCTACGGGCGGCATCAGCCCCAAGAACCTTAACGATTACCTTTCCTTCTCCAAGGTGGTTGCCTGCGGCGGAAGCTGGATGGTGAAGGAGGAGCTGATTGCTGAGGGCAGATTTGAGGAGATCACGGCCCTTGCGCGTGAAGCGGTGATGACAATGCTCGGCTTTGAGCTTGCGCATGTGGGCATCAACCCCGACGCAGGCGCGCAGGCCGACGCAATTGCCGCACTGTTTGCGGGCACCTTCGGGCTGGAAAAGAAGCAGGGCAACAGCTCTACCTTTGCGGGCACGGCGGTGGAGGTAATGCATTCGCCCGGCTTTGGCGCAAAGGGGCATATCGCATTCCGTACAAACAGTATAGAACGTGCGGTTCGCTACTTGAAGTTTAAGGGTGTTGCCTTTAACGAGGGCTCGGCAAAGTACAACGCGAAGGGTGCGCTTGCGGCTATCTACCTGCAGGAGGAATTCGGCGGGTTTGCGGTACATCTGGTTCAAAAATAACCTTAGCAGATGTAAGGGATAGTATTAGGACTACATCAGGGAGGGCAGCTTGAAAAGTCTTTCAAGCTTTGAAAATTGCTGTCGGAGTAACACTCCTCCTGCGGCAAGGCCGCACCGCAATTTTTATATAGGAGATGATATAAAATGGCACAGGTTGTAACATTCGGTGAGATTATGCTGCGTTTGGCCCCCGAGGGCTACCTGCGTTTTGTGCAGGCAGAAAATCTTGGCGCGACCTTTGGCGGCGGTGAGGCAAACGTTGCTGTTTCGCTTGCTAATTTTAATATCGACGCGGCATTTGTAACCAAGCTGCCTAAACACGAAATAGGGCAGGCCGCGGTGAATTCGCTGCGCCGCTATGGCGTGGATACCACGCTCATCACACGCGGCGGCGAGCGCGTAGGCATCTACTACCTTGAAAAGGGCGCAAGTCAGCGCCCGTCTAAGGTAATCTACGACCGCGCAGGTTCGGCGATTGCCAAGGCCGCGCAGGAGGACTTTGACTGGGACCAGATCTTTGACGGCTGCAGGTGGTTTCACTTTACCGGCATTACCCCGGCGCTGGGGCAGAATGTGGCGGATATCTGCCTGACGGCCTGCAAAAAGGCAAAGGAGAAGGGCATTACCGTAAGCTGCGACCTGAACTTCCGCAAGAACCTGTGGAGCAGCGAGCAGGCGGGTAAAACGATGGGCGCGCTGATGGAGTATGTGGATGTGTGCATCGCCAACGAGGAGGACGCCGACAAGGTGTTTGGCATTAAGGCCGACGGCACGGACGTGGATGGTGGCAAGCTCAACCATGAGGGCTACAAGAGCGTGGCAAAGCAGCTGACCGACCGTTTTCATCTGAAGGCGGCGGCAATTACGCTGCGCACCAGCCATTCGGCAAACGACAACGACTGGGCAGCCATGCTGTATGACGGAACAGACTATCATTTTTCCAAGAGCTACGCGGTGCATATCGTAGACCGTGTGGGCGGCGGCGACAGCTTTGGCGCGGGGCTGATCTACGCCATGCTGCAGGGGTATTCCTCGCAGGATACCATCGAGTTTGCGACGGCGGCCTCCTGCCTCAAGCACTCGATTGAAACCGACTTTAACCACGTTACCGTTGCCGAGGTTCAGGCGCTGGTTTCGGGCGGCGGCTCGGGCAGGGTGCAGCGGTAGGAGCATTGGCGTATTACATTGCTTGTTTCCTCAACTTTATATCATATCAATCAAAAACCGGGTTGCACACTAGCCGCAGCCCGGTTTTTGATATGTAGTTATATACGATATGTATAAACACTCATCGCGTAAAATGAGGGCGGATATCTGGACAGCGGCGGGCTCGGATGCTATGCTAGAGTGGTGCAATTAAATGAGACAGATTTGGGAGGAAACAACTCTATGCGGCCAATCAACGAGCTGGATGCCAAAAGGATATCCAAGCTAAAATACATACTGTGCGATATCGACGACACCCTAACCACCCACGGAAAGCTGACGGCGGAGGCCTACACCGCCCTGTGGCGGCTGCAGGACGCCGGTTTTGCGGTGATACCCGTAACGGGCCGGCCCGCCGGATGGTGCGACCTGATTATCCGCGAATGGCCGGTGAAGGCGGTAGTGGGCGAGAACGGCGCGTTTGTTTTCTATGCCGAAAACGGGCAGATCCGCTCGTTTGTGCACCCCTCGGTGGCGGGCAGCGAGGTAAGGGCGAAGCTAGCCGAGGTGAAAGACGCCTGCCTGAAGGGGGTGCCGGGCTGCCGTGTGGCAAAGGACCAGTTCTCGCGTATCTACGATCTGGCGATTGATTTTAACGAGGACCCGCCTTACTTGGGGCTGGACGCGGCACAGCGCATTAAGGATATCTGCGTTTTGTTCGGGGCGCAGGCGAAGATCAGCTCGATTCATGTAAACGCTTGGTTCGGCGAGTACGACAAGCTGAGGATGACTAGGCTGTTTTTTAGTGAGGTGCTCAAGGAGCCAAACCTGCTGGAAGCGTGTATGTTCTTTGGCGATTCGCCCAACGACGAGCCGATGTTCTCGTTCTTCCCCAATAGCTGCGCAGTGGCAAATATTTTGCAGTTTGCCGGTAAGCTTGAGCACCTGCCCGCGTTTGTGACCACCCGCGAGGGCGGGGAGGGGTTTGGCGAGGCGGTGGGGTTTATTTTGGGGGTGGGGGGGGAGTAAGCGCCGAGTGCGGCGGGGCCTTCGTTTGAGGCTTAAACTATCTAGCTATCATATATAGAAAAACAGCCCTCCGCGGTATGTTGCGGAGGGCTGAAATTATGAAGTGCAAGGGGCGCAACTACCCATGCTCTCTAATATTCAGAGAACGGCGGATAAATTTCAAGATTGTTTGTCAGGCAAGGCGAATCAGTTTTCATTGTTCGACGGCAAAGTTTGCATGAGGGCAAAGAAATGCTCAGGCTTGCCGGTACTAAAATATTCATACCAAGATTCCAGTGTGTTTGACCCAAAAACACCTAAATGCTCAATAATTTGCTTCGCCCACAACAAAGCGCCGGTGCAGCTTGCAGTAATAAGGTTATTATCCGCTACGGATGGCTTGTCTATATAAAAACTTTGCCCTTTATAACCAGGAGAAACCATTTCAAGAAACCCCGGTCCATTACTGGTATGCGGACGTTGATCCAATAACCCAAAGTTGGCAAGCGCAGCGGTAGCCCCACAGATTGCACATACCGTAGCGCCTAAAGAGAGAAGTTCGCTTGCTTTTTCGATGATAACGCCATGCTTTGGGTCGTTCCATGTATTTGCGCCCGGTAACAGTAACATGCTTGTTTCACTCATAACAATATCATCAATTAAGCAATCGGGCACTATTGTCAGTCCGCCCATCGTTTTGATCGGCTTTTTTGAATAGCTGACTGTTTTGAGTGATACGCTTTGTGCACCCTTTTTGAAGAATCGGCCGGAATTCAGCTCCGAAGTAACATACCCCAGTTCCCAGTCGGCTAAAGTATCAAGAACGTAAACATAGATGGTAAACATAAATTTTCCCCCATTCTCATAGATAGGCAGATTGATTTGCCTGCATTTTTACTATACCTTATAATTGTTGACAGCATTATGGCAACAATCTATAATGTTAACAAGTAATTTTGGAAGGCGGCTTTCAGATGAAAGTTGACAGGCTTGTTAGCATTATTATGATACTCCTTGATAAAGAGCGTATAGGCGCACAGGAGTTAGCAGAACTGTTTGAGGTTTCACCCCGCACAATCTACCGCGACATAGACACCATTAACATGGCGGGTATTCCCGTTCGTTCCACATCAGGGGTGGGCGGCGGCTTTGAAATCATGCAGGAATACAAGATTGATAAAAAGGTTTTTTCTACTGACGACCTTTCTGCTATCTTGATGGGGCTTTCCAGTCTTTCAAACATGATGCGTGGTAATGAACTGGTAAACGCCCTTGCGAAAGTTAAGAGCTTTATCCCCGCCGACAGAGCGAAAGACATTGAATTAAAAGCAAATCAACTATGTATAGATTTAAGTCCGTGGATGGGCAACAGGAACATACAACCATATTTAGAGATGATCAAGGCAGCTTTGCAGGAAAGCAAGCTGCTTTCGTTTGAATATATAGCCCACCACGGAAATAAAACCGCACGAACAGTTGAACCGTATCAGCTTGTATTGAAAAGTAGTTATTGGTATTTGCATGGTTATTGCCACAAAAGAAATGATTTTCGTTTGTTCAGACTATCCCGCATATCGAACCTACAAATGCTAGAGGAGACGTTCACGCCGCGAGATTATGAGAAACCGATTTTAGACTTTGCGGATATTTTGGAAACGATGCAAACAAAAATCAAACTTCGTATTCATAAATCTGTTATGGACAGGGTACTTGATTATTGCACTTATGAAGACTTTTTGCCAGACGATGATGAGCATTACATTGTTCGTTTTCCTTTCATAGAAAACGAGTACTACTACAATATTCTTTTCAGTTTTGGGGATAAATGCGAGTGTTTAGAGCCGTTACATATCCGCACAGAAATGAAGCGTAGAATACATGATATAGCTGCCATATACGACACATGAGTAAAAGAAACGAGCTTCGGCTGGCTCTGTGAGGCTTAGTACAGCAAAAGCCCATCAACAAGTGGCAGGCGACAGCGGACAGGTAAATGTAAAAAAAGAGCAGCAGGCGGTAAACCTGCTGCTAAAATAAAGGGAGGCTAATAATTGACTGTAAGGAAAAGTGTTGGTCAATTCAGGTGTTTATGCTTGAAACCTTGCGATAAGCAAATTAAATATCTCTTTAAGACGCATAGCAACGTTGTTGGCTGACTTTTTCGAGAATTAAAGCGAAGTTCGGTAGAATCATTGGTTCGGAGACTCTTAATTTACTATCAGCAGTATCGAATTTGATGTTAGCTGAGTACACTCATGGTCATGGAGGTTTGAGTGATGGTCATGATGGTGATGACTGTCGATACTGTAAAGCCGCCTAGATAGATGTTGCCGGTTTTCTTGAAGAACTTTCTGCTTACAATTGTTGCCGCCGGAACAAGAACGAGCAGCGGGAACAGATTGTGTGTACGCATTGCGTTGAAGATGAAGGTGCCGGTTTGAGCGTAGTTGATATACTGAATAGCAATCAGAACCGCTACACCCGCTACGTTTGCAAGGCAGCTGATGAGGGTAACCAACCAATCGGGCATACCTTCAACACGGTTGCCGCCGTCTACCAGCAGCGAGTTCACTACATAGAAGAGTGCAAAGGCCGGAACATAGGCAATCCAATACATCATCTTATTGGCGGTGAATACGCGCAGGGCAACCAGCCAGAAGCGGAAATCGGTTTTAAACCAGAAATCTGCAAAGAACAGGATGGCGCACACAACCGCGAAGGTCATTATTGCGAGCAGGGCGCTTCTCCAAAGCTTATTCAAGGTAATCTTGTAGCCCCAGCTCTCGGTGGTAGCGCCGTGATTCCTGCCGAATACGAAGTAGTTGAGCAGGAACACACCCAACAGGGTAACGGATACGATTAAGCACCATCCGGCCATTTCGTTTACTGCGCCGTCGCCGAACCACTTGTTGGCCGTCATGGGTGCAAACGACTGCTGGCCGATCCAGTAGTGCATTACCGGCATTGCTAAAACTGCCGGAATGGCGGTGCTGATAAGCAGGGTTAACCAGTACGCAATCTTCTTCTTGCCGGTGTTAAGGGCAGGAGCCGGAACGGGAACGGAAGAAGCCTTGAGTACCGAGAAGTAGGGAACGGTGTCCATAATCCACGATGCAAACGGGAACAGGAACAGGAATACTGCGATAAGCCCCAGGCAGTTAAATGCCTGCTTTAACGGCCAAACCTGGTTGGTTGGCGCGATAACTTCATGGCCCTTCGGAGTACCCAGTGCGTCATAGAAGAAGTCTATGGTGCTGGCGGCAGTGGTGGTAGAGAATACGTTCTGCGGATGAATTTCGGGGCTCTGGTAGAACGCTCTTATGTATTCCTTGCCGTTGATGTCGCCTTTATATTTCTTGCCGTTTTCAACAGGGCCTACAGCGGTTTTGTCTACCTGCTGAACAAAGGACAGTGTTGCGGCACTTTCAAGGATGCGGGCAGGGTCGCCGCCAACATCTTTTTGACGGAAGAAGTATTCGTCGTACTTGCCTGCAATAACGCCCCAGTTAATCTCGGGGATAACCGGCTGGTCAATGCCCTTAATCTTGCAGCCTGTATAATCGGGGTCGTAGCCAACTTCCAGGGCTGCGGCAATCTTATTCGGCCCAAGCTTCAGAGCCGCCTGCTGTGCATAGAACTGAACGGTGGAAAGCACAATGCCGGCGCCCATGGAATGGCCGGAAATACCGATCTTGGTTTTATCCACAATGTCAAGATTGTTGTATGCATATTCCACGATGGCGGCCATGCTGCCGAAGGACTGTTCGCGGCTGAGGCCGTCACGGTTATCGGATGAACCGTGGCCGTACGCATCGGCTGAAATAACGATATAGCCGCGGCGCGAAAGCTCCACATAGCTCATATCCTGCATTTCAAGGTTGTGCTGGCTGCCGTGCTGTACGATAATGAGCGGAAGCTTGTTATCTACACTAGCATCTTTAGGAATGAATATCTTTGCGTTAATCTGCTTGCTGCCGTTTGCAATGATGTCAAGGTCTTTTATTGCGACAGTTCCGCCTGCGGTTTGAACGATACTTGCACCAACCATGCTGATTATAAGGCAAGCGATAGAGATCCATAGCCAAAGTCGTGGGAAGGTTTTTTTGTTAGTTTGGTTGTTCATATGTTGCTCGCTCCTCCTGTTTTAATGCTCATCGCTAGTGTGATTGAAATCAGCTTTTACTCCCCGGTTTTTCACCTCCAAGCCCTTTTAATAACATTATAACAGTTAATAGGACACCCTGCTGAACTTTTTGCAGTTGTTTGCTGTAATTTATTCTGCAGTGTATGCTTGTGTTGTGTAGACCATTCATAGCAGTGAGTAGTCACAACAAGTTGTCCTTACAACTTATTCTATACAAACTTGCGAACAATACAATACCTTTTGTGACATTTCTCATACAATTACAAATAGGTGCGTACATATATGTGCAAAATTAACATAATTCTCGGTGCTGCCTTTAAAAATTTCGTACTTTTAATTGCAAAACGCAACTAATCGTGGTAAAATATGTACGTACTAATTGTGGGGGCGGGAATTCGATGAGCGAAAAAACAAAGTACCAAATGGTTGCCAATATCATCCGCACAGACATCGCGCAGAGGATGGCCGCAGAAAGCGGACGGCTGCCGACCGAGATTGAGCTGGCTCAGCTATACTCTGTCAGCCGCCAAACCATCCGGCAGGCGCTTAATCTTCTGGAGCAGGAGGGCCTTGTGGAGCGCAAGCAGGGCAGCGGAACCTATGTATCCCGCGACCAGGGCAGGTACAAAACCGACAACAGGAACGTAGGGGTCATCTTCTCCTATATCACCGAATATATCTTCCCCTCTATCGTCAGAGGAATTGTGAAAACGCTGGACGAAAAGGGGTTTACCTTATCGCTGTCGTCTACCTACAATCGAACCGACAACGAGCGCGCGAAGCTGGAATACTACCTTACGCACCCCGTGCGGGGGCTGATTATTGAGGGCACGAAAACCGCGCTTCCCAACCCCAACATCAACCTGTATGAGGAGCTGGAGGCCCGCGGCACCTCGATAGTTTTTATTCATGCCTCTTATGACCAGCTCAAGAACCCGATATCGGTTACCGTTGATGACCGTGCGGGCGGCAGGATGGCAACAGAATTCCTGCTTGACCGGGGGCACAGCAAAATAGCTGCGATATTTAAATCAGACGACAAGCAGGGCGTGGAGCGGTGCACGGGGTTTATGCAGGCGGTTTCGCGCGCGGGGCTTACGCTGAATGACGACAGCGTGTGCTGGTACAATGACCTAAACCGCGCGGGGTTCACGACCTCTGCACAGCTGAAAAATCTCATCAACGGCCACACCGCCATCATCTGCTACAATGATATGATTGCCTTGGATGTACTGAAGGCAATCAAGCTGGAGGGGAAGAGCGTTCCGGAGGATCTGTCGCTCATCAGCTTTGACGACAGCCTGTATGCGAGTATTGCGTCGCCCAACATCACCTCGCTGTCGCACCCCAAGGATGAGCTTGGACGGGTAGCCGCCGAAAAGGTTGTAAATATGATTTGCGGCAAGCAGGAGACCTCGAAGATATTCCAGTGGAAAACAGTAGAGCGTGCCAGTGTAAAGGAACTTTCTTTTGCGAACATCTGATTTCGGCTGATGGTGCTACATATTACTATAATAAATAACAGCTGCGGGTTGCTTAATGCTTCCGTAGCTGAAGCCAAAACAAAAACACCCGTGTAGAGAACGGGTGTTTTTCTATGGTGGGAGGAGATGGATTCGAACCATCAAAGCGAGACGCAACAGATTTACAGCCTTATTCAAAATCATTTTACGAAATGCGACAAATTACGATACAATATAAGCAACCCAATTTAACTACAAGGAGTTGCATTGACGTGTATCTTGAAAAAAGCTTATCTCTCATGATGAATGATAAGAGCAAAAACAACATCTCTTCTAATAATTATTCAACCATTTTAAGTAAACTCAAGTCACAAAGAATTTTATTTTGTGATTATATGAAATTATGGCTTGAGACTCATAAGTTTAAGCTTCAAGGGAACACTTATGAAACATATTATGGTCAAATATATAACCACATTGCCCCATACTTTGCTGAGGAAGGTATTTATCTCGATGAAATTAACGTGTTTTTATCTGCAAAATTGGATAGATAATCTCGGCTTCAAATTGCCCTAGAGTAAGACTAGGGCAATTTGAATTTAGTTTCAATGGTTTATCTCCCCGGGGGGGTTGTTTACATATATTAGAAATGATGCTATAATAATTCATATGTGCATCTATTAAATAAGACTTGCGGGGTACTAATATTTCATTTGATGGAGGAAGTATGTATAAAAAAATAATTATTGTTTTATGTACCACTTTAATGTTAGTTTCATGCAGTAATAATAGCAATTGGGATGTTAGCAATGCGGCTGTTAGCCAAATGCAGGATAGTATAAGCAATACTCCAAATGAAAGCTCAAGTCGTGAGCCACTTGAAATTCCTTCAGAACAATTAGTCCAAGAGAATATCATTCAATCATCAAATGATAAAGTTTGCTATAATTTAACTAAGCAAATTGGTGTAGACAAATTTACTATTGTTAATGTAAGTTTCATTAATAATAGCACACTTATTATCATTCATAAGGATGTCAATGATACACAAAATCAATGCTATTTTCTAACGCTATACGATGTAAAACATCTTAAAATTTTAAAGACGCTGACTATAAAAATGAGTACCGGAAATAGAAACACTTCTTGCGGTTTGGGAGATGATTCGATAAGGGCTCTAGATCTCAATAAGGGTTGCTTAAGTTTGTATGATTATACTTTGAACCCAATAAGAGAAATTATGTTGCCTTCAGGCTATTCCGGCAACAAAATTGCACTATCAAAAGATAATAAAAAAGTTGCTTATATAACAAATGAAAAAAGAAGTCTTGAAGTTTACGACGTTGACAATAACCAACTTATTTACTCACTTGATAGAATACAATTGCCACAGTATGACAGTGATATTTTTTGTACTGATGTAGCATTTCTGGATAGCTCCAAAATTCTCTTAAACTTAGTGACGCAGAAACATGAATTATGCATGGCGATTTTCAACATTGGGACTGGAGATTTGAATTACATCATAGATGGGAATATGAAATTAAGTCAGTCCCGAGAAGATTACTATTTTAAAAATGACATAACCGGTTCTTTTAATTCGCTGATGAGCAGTAAATGCGATACTTTTAAAGTTATAAATACCGATGGAAAACAAGAGGCTCAGTATGTACCAGTACCTGAACAATATAATCAAGCTGAAGATATCTGCTTTAGTAGAATCAGTAGCAACAAATTATTAGTGGACTTCAGCGATGATTATTCTAAGATCAACTTAAGTATGATAAACTCAGATGATACCGTTAAATATAAAATTCTTCTTGAAAATAGAGATGATGAATTTGAGCCAGTTAATCTGCAGTCTGACAATATATTTTCAGAAGACGGGGAATCAATTGCAATGATTACATCTGGGAGATCACTTTATCTTATTAAAGATAAAAATAACTAACGAAGTTATTTAATTATATTCAAATTTAATTACTTAGGCTTTAGGGGCGATTAACGCTTCTAAAGCCTTTATTATTTAGGGAGTGTTTATAAGAAATGAATTATATTAAAATGCCGAATTGCCTGTTTAAGCTTGGCCTGAAGGCCAATGAGCTTGTTATGCTTACCTATCTTGCCAGTATCCACAAGCCAGACCATCAAGATTATGTAGTTGCAAAATATGAAACTATCGCAAAAGCGTGCGGCTACACCAGCGCGGATTCTGCCATGACCATTGTAAGCTCACTGGAGCAGAAGGGCTTTATCTCTATCATACCGCGCCATAACCCATTCACAGGCATAACACTGGCCAACGGCTACATTGTGAACTTACCGGCCACAAAAAACGGCTATTTTAAAGTGGATAGAGAAATGTTCCGCAAGGTTGCCGCCTGCACCGGTACGACGGCCACGGCCATCTACCTGTACATACTCCGTTGCATGAATAACACCGCCGCAGCGTTCCCATCTCTGAGCAACATCCGGGATAACGTGCATCTGACGATAGCGACCATTGTGAAAAAGATTCGTGCGCTGCAGGAGTACCTGTTTCTAAAAAAACAAAACCGCCGGAAACAAGATGGCAGCTTTTCACATAACCTCTACATACTACTGTTCGGAGAGCAACCAAAAGCAAAGCAAAAGAAAAAAGGCTCTATAATAAATGTTGTGGTAGACAGCAAATAGAGCTCAAAAAAGAGTAAAAAAAGAGAGCATATTTGTGGAAAAACCGATAGAATGGAATTGCTTAGAACCATCATCGGAGGTACACAATATGCTCTCTACTAATATTACAGAAAAACTGCTGGGATTAAAAGAGGTAATCATAAAAAAGGAAGAGAATATTAACGGAATTTATAAAGCCACAATAGAACTGCCAAGAAAAGCACATCTCTGCCCGTGTTGCGGACAAGAAACGGATTGTGTACATGATTACCGCTTACAGCCCGCTAAGGACATACCGGCTTTCGGTATGCAAGTGATACTGTTATACCGCAAACGCCGCTACCGCTGTAAGGCCTGTGGTAAGTGCTTCTACGAGAAGAATACTTTTTTACCCCACTATCACCGAATGACAAGCCGTCTTGTGGCCTATGTAATAGACCGCCTGCGGGATATCTACTCATTTACCAGTATAGCAAATCAGGTGAACCTTTCCGTATCAACCGTTATCCGTATCTTTGACATTGTTAATTATGGCAAGCCTGTACTAGGTAATGTATTGGGTATTGATGAATTCAAAGGTAATACAGGAAAAGAAAAATATCAATGTATTCTTACAGACCCTGAGAACGGATGGGTTTTAGATGTCCTCCCTGATCGCTTCTTTCACAATTTAGCTGCCTATTTCAAAGATCTAAACCGCTTTAATACTTCCTTTGTTGTCAGTGATATGTGGAAGCCCTATGCGGATATCTTTGGTACATACTTTAAAACCGCTAAGCACGTTTTAGATAGATATCATATCATGAGACAAGTGGAATGGGCCTTTGAAGCGGTACGGAAAGAAGAGCAAAAGAAATTCTCAAAATCTCACCGGATATACTTTAAGCATTCCAGATTTCTTTTATTAAAACCTTTCGATTCCTTATCGAATGAGCAAAAACAGGAGGTAAACGTGATGCTTTACGCAAGTCCGAACCTATCCAGCGCTTATTATCTTAAAGAATCCTTTTGTAAGTTATCCAGAATTAAGGATGCGGTATTGCTGCGACAAGAACTATCCTCTTGGATTTTACACGCTCAAAACAGTTCCATTCCTCGTTTCCATCAGTGTGCTGATACCTTTATCCTTTGGGCTCCTGAGATTCTTAACGCCTTCACCTTGCCTTACTCCAATGGTTTCACCGAGGGCTGTAACAACAAAATTAAGGTATTAAAACGTAATACCTATGGTTATCGTAATTTCTTCCGCTTCAGAAACAGAATCCTTCATGTTTTTAGTCAGCAAAATGCTGCTTTGTCCTCTTAACGCTTCCTTCGCTGCTTTTATTGTTCCCATTCTTTCCTTTTCCTGCACCACAACTATTGACATAGAGCCACAAAAAACAGCTGCGGGTAGCTTAATGCTTCCGCAGCTGAAGCCAAAACAAAAGCACCCGCTGAATAGCAGGTGCTTTTCTATGGTGGGAGGAGATGTGATTCCAACGCCTTTGCTGCACAAAGGCGCGAGCTTCGGCTCGCTCTGCGGAGCTCACCTCGTTCGAATCCTACTCCTGCCTAAAAACCATAGAAAAACACCCGCTGAATAGCAGGTGTTTTTCTATGGTGGGAGGAGATGGATTCGAACCATCGAAGCGAGACGCAACAGATTTACAGTCTGCCCCCTTTGGCCACTCGGGAACCCTCCCATATTCAATTGATTGGCAGCTTAACAGTGGAGCTGGTGGACGGATGCAGCCGCTGCGCGTCTGCCGGGCTTGCGCTGTCGCGCTGCGCCCCTTTTCGCTAAAAAACTGCCGCCGGCAGCTTTTCTTAACGCGAAAAGCCCTCTCAGGGTTCGAATCCGTGCCGAACTTACTCAAAACAGTGGAGCTGGTGGACGGATTCGAACCCCCGACCTGCTGATTACAAATCAGCTGCTCTACCGGCTGAGCTACACCAGCGTTTTTGTCGACGCATGTTATTCTAACACATCGGGCAACCTTTGTCAAGGATATTTCTTAGACTGTGGATAAAAGTAATTTCTGGGCGAAGCTTGCGAATATTTGCCGCTTTGGAACGGCGGCAGGCCGACATGTCAGACATCAGTATACCATAGATAGAAAGAATTATTCAAGCGGTTATGTCAGCCGCTGAACGAGCCGGTTGAAATCAAGGAGCAGAAGCTCACCCCGTTTGAACGCAAGGGCTTTACGGTGGCGGAATGGGGCGGAACACGCGGGTAACAAGGGGTAATTGCATAGAACGTAAAACCTACTTCTCCGAACCCGCCACACCGTGAATTCTTAAATCGCTAGAAAATCGGCACGCTTTTATGCAGACGTGCCGATTTTTGTAGAAAAAACTGAGGGCTCTATGTTACTGCGGAGGGACTTGATTGAGAATGTAGTAAAATACAAGAAAAATCCACATTATGGAGTTAGCGGTAATTTAAGTATCACAATATCTAGTGGGCGAAAATACGTTCCTATCAATTGATTACGAAAGGTAATATTTCAAGTTTTGATTTAACTTTTCAACCTTTTCAACACAGTTTTCAACAATCGGTGTGCAAAACGGCAAAACCAAGCCATTTTAACTGTTAATAACTTTCCAACATTAACATTTTTCGACAAAAAAAGACGAGCCTGAAAGCTCGTAAGATAAAGTAAGTATGGAGTTAATTATAAAGGAGGGGGATTGTCTGAAACAGGTATACTGTTTCGACAGCCTCATTATAACAAAGGATTGTCGAAATAGTGTGAATAAACTGTTAATACGTCGAATACGATTGTCATGTCTTGCGAAGAGACGCAAAAAAATCGGCCAGAACGGCAGTGCATTCCTGCTGCAATATGCCGCACTTTACGGCGGGGCGGTGGTTAAAGGGCATCTCAAACATAGCGGCAACGCTGCGTACGGCCCCGGCCTTTTCATCCAGTGCGCCGATATACACGCGGCTTACCCGAGCGTTGATAATGGCGCCCGCGCACATGGGGCAGGGCTCCAACGTAACATATAAATCACAGCCCGAAAGCCGCCAGCTGCCAAGCTTTTTGCAGGCCTGCTCAATAGCCATTACCTCTGCATGATAGGTGGCGCAGTGGTCGGTTTCACGGCGGTTGCAGCCCTCGGCAATCACCTCGCCGTCCTTGACAATCACCGCACCCACGGGCACCTCGCCAAGAGAGGCAGCAAGGCGCGCCTGATTAAGCGCCAAGCTCATATAGTATTCGGGGGTATCTGTAAGACTGTTGTTATTCAGCGGTTTAACCATGTGGAAGACCTCTATACCGTTAGGCTTTGTAAAGCGGCTAGTCTTCGTAAAGCCGCACCGCTCGTAGCATTTGAAGGCTCTGGGGTTATCGGCGCGCACATTCAGCTCTGCCTGGCGGATATGAAGCGTTTGGGCGGCTTCGTCTATCGCAAGCCGGATAGCTTTACGCCCGATACCCTTTCCGCGCAGCGGCTCTTCAAGAATGAAGATACCAAGGCTTGCGGTATCGGAGGAGGGAGCGTCCTTTTCCAACCACACGCTGCCGATATACCGCCCCTCGCAGAGAATCAGCCTCCAAAAGAGCAGGCCCTGTTGGGTTAAGTACTCGTACCGCTCGTGTTGGTGGGGGTGGATTCTGGAGGTGTAACGGCTTAACCGGCTTTCGTACTCCTGTTCAAACAGCCGGTAATGGCTGACGGTGTTGTTATCAACGGCAATCAACTGAACCATAACGTTTTTACCATGTTGATGCGCCGATGAAGGCAAAGCTGGTAAGAATCATAACGCCAACCGCTATGTAAATGAGCACCATCGGTACACTGCCAAGCATCACGCCAAGCTTTGTGCGTTCGTTGAGCGCCGTCTCGCTGGGCATTACGGTAAACATACCGGGCTTTCTGCGAACCAGCGCTATTGCGGCTATAATCCCCGTTAACAGGAACACCGCAAGCATGATACTCTGGCTGAGGGTATATAGCTGCGGCGAAAGGCGGCGGGTGAGCAGATCGCCGACGGTTACAAACAGGTTGTTGGTAAAGTGCAGCACCATTCCCGCCAGCAGCGAGCCGGTGCGCAATACGAAATAGCCTATACACAACCCGCACAGGAATGCATAGGGCAGCTTTAAAAGGTTTACATGCAGCAGTGCAAAAACAAGCGATGACACAATCAGCGCAAAGCCGTCGCCGAAGCGGCGCAACGGCTGCATTACAAAGCCGCGGAACACCAGTTCCTCCACCACAGGGGCAATGAGCACAAAGTTTAGCATATATAGTACGATACCGCCGACATCCTCGGGAAGCGGAACGCTGTTTTGCTTAACATACAGGCCCGCAAGGCTCAGCAGGCTGGAGAGTGCATTCATTGCAAAGGTACCCACCGCCGTAAGTGCCAACAGGATGAAGATGCCGGGAAAAACAATCCCGAACCGGGGCACGCGCATGGGCAGTGCCGCATGCGTGGGAATACCCGTGTAATGCTTAAACACCCAAAACGGCAGCAGAATAACCAAGGGGTAAAACCACAGCAGGGTGATAAGGGCAGATTTATCGGTAGGAAAATTTGAGATAAATAGGCGAATTAAAAACAGTGTAAGGCTGGACGCAACCGGCTTTATGAACAGCAGCAGAAGAAAATAGATAAACAGCGAAAGCCCCAACTGGCGGCTCTGACGGCTAAGCTCCGTGCGTTCGGTATCCTCGGGGGTGGGCAGCATAAAGCCGTACCCCTGCACAAAGGTATACTGCTGATGGACATAGCAGGTAGTATACCCCTGCGGCGGAGGGTTATAGCCATTTGAAGGGTAAGGGTTTTGATATCCATTCTGCCCCTGCGCGGGTTGGTTTGGATCATAGGGGGAATATCCGGCCATCGCGTTTCGTTCCTTTCACAACTGAAATGAACCTGCAATAAAAATCAGCAAAACCATTATCAGTATAGCAAGCAGAATCTGCGAAATATACCGCTTATTTGTGAACAAGATACGAAGATATCAGGGAATTGCAGGGGTCTGCTCTGGCTTGTTGCCGCCGTTATATACCGCAATTAAAAAGTGTATCGGCAGCCCCATTTCGGAGAACATGCGCTCGTGCTCGGTGGGTACACTCTCGGTAAAGCCGCTGTTATGCAGGTCGTCGGTTAAAAAGCGAACCTCGAAGCCGCCCGACTGCTCCAGATACCGTTTCGTACCCAGAAACAGCGGCTCGCTGTCGGTTTTAAACCACAGCTCGGCACCCGGGTGCAGAAAGCTTTTGTAGGTGTGGAGCTGGCGCGGGTGGGTCAGGCGTTTTTTGTGGTGCTTGGGCTTGGGCCACGGGTTGCAGAAATTGATATAAATACGCTCGGGGGCGTCGTTTTCATTAAAGATTTCGGATAATTTTTCGATATCATAAGCAGTGAGTAAAACGTTATCCACCGCTTTGCCCGCTGCGGCGCTTGCCTTTTCCACATTGCGTTTGGCAAGGCCGAGCATCTCACTTTTAATATCCACCGCGATGAAGTTTATCTCGGGGTGCTGCACGCTCATGGCCGCCACAAAGCCGCCCTTCCCGCAGCCAAGCTCCAGGTGCAGGGGGCGTTCTGGGTGAGCAAAGGCGCTCTTCCAGCGGCCCTTCTGCTCTGTTGGGATGTCTATGAAGAACGGGCTTGCCGCCAGCTCGGGGCGCGCCCAGGGTTTGTGCCGTATACGCATAGGTGTGGTTCCTTTCTATATAGGTGGTGGGGGATAGATTGTAGGGGCGCGCATTGCGCGTCTGCGGTTCTATCAAAATCATCGATAGTCCGCTGTAAATCGATCCTACGGCGTTCCGACGTAGAATTGTAGGGACGAACCCGCGTGTTCGTCCTGAGGACAATCAAGGGCTTCAATGTCGGCAGAACGGTCAAGAACGGTCCCTACGTTCTGCCCTCTCGTAGCAGGCATATTATAGCACTATTAATCAGTGATGCGCAAGAATAAGCGAGAGAATAGAAAATACCGCCCGACAAACCTTTATCCGGTCTGTTGAGCGGTATGAATAAAATAATAAACGGTTAATGTTCTTTCGTATCCTGACTTCCGGTGTTCTTATCGTCCGTATCAAGCGGCTCGCCACAATAGGAGCAATACTCTATGAATAACCCACGAGGCAAAAAACGCTTACAGGTGGGGCAACGCCAAAAGATGAAGCCAAGAATAACTATTACACACAGAAAGATCATTGCAATAACCGCAATGATGATTTGCACAATGCCGTTAAAAAAAGCACAGGAGATATTGATAGCACCCCAGACAGCAATCAGAATCCAGAATAGCTTACGCCACTTTAACGGGGGCATGGATTATCACCTCACAGGTAAAGCGAAAACAGTTGTGCAAGGTGAAATAACCAGCGATAAAACAATGAGAATCGTCACCACACATAGTAAACCCTCTCTCTTCATAGTTCAACATCCTATAAAATATAGATTTATAATTAATATAAAATAAATTTATAAATAGTACCATATATGTATTGTAATATTATTGTAAAATATTATTCTTTTAATATTAAATACACCATTTTACAAAGCCGTTGCGGACATGCCTTTTTACATTTGTCACATTGCGTATAAAGCCTTGATTATGCTATAATACATTATTATGGGTAATTGTACGCAAAAGGCAGCTGCCCACAGCAGAACAGTTTATTATTGCCCCTAAAAGGGCTTTGAAAGCGGAGGAATACCACTTGTCCATTGACCGTGACCACATCCGGAATTTCTGTATTATCGCACATATAGACCACGGCAAGAGCACGCTTGCCGACCGTATCCTTGAAAAAACCAGCGCCGTGGCGGCAAGGGATATGTCGGACCAGCTGCTAGATAACATGGAGCTTGAGCGCGAGCGCGGCATTACCATTAAGGCGCGCGCGGTGCGGCTGAGCTACACCGCCTTAAACGGCGAAACCTACGACTTCAACCTTATCGATACCCCCGGTCATGTGGACTTCAACTACGAGGTTTCGCGCTCGCTCGCGGCGTGCGAGGGGGCTGTTTTGGTGGTGGACGCGTCGCAGGGAATAGAGGCGCAGACGCTTGCCAACACCTACCTTGCCATTGACCACGACCTTGAGGTGGTGCCGGTGGTGAACAAGATCGATCTTCCCGCCGCCGACCCCGAAAAGGTGTGCCACGAGATTGAGGATGTAATCGGCCTGCCCGCGATGGACGCGCCGCGCATCTCGGCCAAGGCGGGTATTAACATCGAGCAGGTGCTCGAGCGCATTGTTACCGATATCCCGGCGCCCAAGGGGGACGACGAGGCCCCGCTGCGCGCGTTGATCTTTGACTCGGTGTATGACGCCTACAAGGGCGTTATTGTCTATGTGCGCGTGATGGAGGGCGTGGTGCGCCCCGGCATGACCATGCGCATGATGTCGACCGGTGCGGAGTTTACCGTGGTGGAGGTGGGAGCGATGGGTGCGACAAGCCTGCTGCCCGGCGATGAAATCCGGTCGGGCGAGGTAGGCTACATCACCGCCAGCATCAAGAACGTAAAGGATACCCGCGTGGGCGATACCATAACTGATGCGGAAAACCCCGCCGCCGAGCCGCTGCCCGGCTACCGCAAGGTAAACCCGATGGTGTTCTGCGGCATCTACCCCGCCGACGGCGCCAAGTACCCCGACCTGCGCGACGCCTTGGAGAAGCTGCAGCTTAATGACGCGGCGCTCTCTTTTGAGCCCGAAACCTCGGTGGCCTTGGGCTTCGGCTTCCGCTGCGGCTTTTTGGGGCTTTTGCACATGGAGATTATTCAGGAGCGTTTGGAGCGCGAGTATAACTTAGACCTTGTAACCACCGCACCCAGCGTTATCTACCTTTTGCATATGACAAACGGCAACGATATCTATATCGATAACCCCACCAACTACCCCGACCCGTCGCTGATTGCAAGCGCGGAGGAGCCGATGGTGAACGCGCACATCTACACTCCCTCGGAATATGTGGGCAATATTATGGATCTGTGCCAGGAGCGGCGCGGTGTATTCAAGGATATGAAGTACCTGGACACCGACCGTGTGGATTTACATTACGCCCTGCCGCTCAACGAGATTGTATACGACTTCTTTGATGCCCTAAAGTCGCGCTCGCGCGGCTATGCCTCGTTTGATTACGAGCTGAGCGGGTATGAGCAGTCCAAGCTGGTGAAGCTGGATATCCTGTTAAACGGCGATGTAATCGATGCACTGTCGTTTATTGTGCACGCCGATAAGGCCTATGCCCGCGCGCGCCGCATGGCGGAAAAGCTGAAGGACAATATCCCGCGCCAGATGTTCGAGATACCCATTCAGGCGGCAATCGGCGGAAAGGTAATTGCCCGTGAGACGGTGAAGGCGATGCGCAAGGACGTGCTGGCTAAGTGCTACGGCGGCGACATCACCCGTAAGAAGAAGCTGCTGGAAAAACAGAAGGAAGGCAAGAAGCGCATGCGCCAGTTCGGTACCGTAGAGGTGCCGCAGGAGGCGTTTATGAGCGTGCTGAAGCTGGACGAATAAGCATCGGTGACGGTGCCTGCCATGCAAGCGCTGCATAGATGAAAATCAATATTATAGGTGTACCCGCTATGTCTTTAAGTTTTGGGAGCCGAGCATGGCGAAGCTTCCCCATTATATGGCGCTGCTTGAAGAGTTCTACCCGCAAAAGACAAGGAGGGTGATTCGGTAATGGCAAAGGCAAATGAGAAAGCCCCCAAAAAGGAAAAGAGTGCTAAAGGGCCGGCGAAGGCGCAAGCCAAGACGATGAAGAAGTTTAGAAGGATGAGACGCAGAACGCTTTATCTCTCATTCACCCTTTGCTTTGCCATCCTGAGCCTGCTGATTATTGCAAACCACTATTTCGGTGGCGACAGCAAGGGGATGATCCTCATCGGATTGAACCCAATCTTAAAGAGCGTGAGCTTTAGCGAATTCGGGATGAATGTACTCAGCAGCGGGCCGGCTGTTGCCGCCGGGGGTATCTCGGTTTACTGGTATATCGCGCACCTGCTTACCTTTGTGCTGTACGGCGCCGTTGTGGATGTAATACAGACGCTGATTATACGGCTGATTCGTTTCATAAAGACCGCAGCGAAAGGGCCGCAAGTGAACAGGCCGGAGCTTAAAAGGCCTGAAGCGGTACTGCCGAAGACTAAAGAGGTAAAGCAGCAATCAAAATAGGCGCTGAGAGAAGCCGGCACTCTTTATATTTATGCACATCTATACATTGGCCGTTGATAGGAATACTGCGG
This sequence comes from Acetanaerobacterium elongatum, assembly GCF_900103835.1. Taxonomy (GTDB): domain Bacteria; phylum Bacillota; class Clostridia; order Oscillospirales; family Ruminococcaceae; genus Acetanaerobacterium; species Acetanaerobacterium elongatum. The sequence goes on from NZ_FNID01000022.1 coordinate 48,241, forward strand.
GGGAACGATGTTGAAAAAAGCTTTAAAACTGCTCATTACCTCTTTTACCTTCTGGTTTGCTGCTTTGAGCCTGCTGATAATATGGAATCACTATTCGGGCGGCGATAGTAAAAGCATCGTGCTTATTTACTTTAACGTTATCTTAGAAAGCATCAGTCTGAATGATGCTGGCCGGGCGTTATTAAACAGCGGGCCGGAGATTTCGGCTAAAACCATACCGGGCGAAATCTCGGTGTATTGGTATGTTGCGCATCTTCTCTCGTTTATATTGTACGGAGCGGTGCTGGATGGGATAAAGGCGGTTGTTAAGCTTTTGCTGCGTGCCCCTTCAAAAGGAGAAGCGACATGACAGGCGAACCCTTCGGCTTGTACATCCATATCCCCTTCTGCTCGCGCAAATGTGCCTACTGCGATTTTTACTCGGTGACGGCGGACGATACATTGATGGATATCTATCTATCGGCGCTGAGCGAACAGCTGGAGCAGTGGTCGCAGCGGTTAAACGGCAGGAAGGCTTGTTCGTTATACTTAGGCGGCGGCACGCCCATCCTGTTTGGCGCAGAGCGGCTGTGCAAGCTGCTAAAGGTCTGCGCAAAGCATTTTGGCTTGGAGCAGGCGGAGATTACGCTGGAGGCCAACCCCAACCATACCGATTACGATACCCTGCTTACACTTCGCGGGGCGGGGTATAACCGTATCTCGTTCGGCGTACAGAGCGCGGCAGACGAAGAACTGAGACAGCTCACCCGTGCCCACACGGCGGCGCAGGCAAGGGATGCTATTCTTTCGGCGCAGCGGGCGGGCTTTGAGAATATCAGCGCCGACCTGATGCTGGCCATCCCGGGCCAAACGCAGCAGAGCATGCAGCATTCGGTGCGGTTTTTGTCGCAGCTGAATGTAACGCATATCTCGGCTTATCTGCTGAAAATAGAGGAAGGCACCCCTTTCTATGAACGGCGTGATGCACTGAAGCTCCCCGACGAGGACGACACCGCGGCGCTCTACCTTGGCGCGGTGCAGGTTCTTAAGCAGGCGGGCTACCGGCAGTATGAGATCTCCAACTTCGCAAAAGAGGGCTATACCTGCCGCCACAACCTGCTTTACTGGGACTGCCGCGAATATCTGGGCCTCGGCCCCGCGGCGCACTCGTTTATAGGAAGCGAGCGCTTTGCCTACCCGCGGGATTTACAGGCTTTTCTGGCGGGAAGCAAGCCCGAGCCCATGGGCGGGGGCGGGGAATTTGAGGAGTATGCCATGCTTCGCCTGCGGCTGAATGAAGGGCTTGCCTTTGAGCAGGCGCATAAGCGGTATGCCTTTGATGAGCAGATGCTTTTAAAACGTGCACAACCGCTGCGGCAGTATGGCCTGTGTGTTTGCGACGAGAACGGCATCCGGTTAACACCGAACGGTTTTTTGGTTTCAAACTACTGCATCGGTAAGATATTGGCCTAGTATATTCATGAACATCAATACAAAAGGAGCCTTGATTCAAGGCTCCTTTTACTGTTGTAGCTTCAGCGCAAAAAACCACCAGCTCTGCTGGTGGAATTAGAACGCTTATAGCGAAAAGAGGTCCTCCAGTGATAGAATGATGAAGGTTCACCAACCGCATCAAAAAACAAAGGAGGACATGTCAATGGATGACATAAATAGTTTAACACATTCGAAATGGAGATGTAAATATCATATAGTATTTGCACCGAAGTATAGACGACAAGAAATATATGGACAAATCAAGGTGGATATAGGGCAGATACTTAGGAAATTATGCGAACAAAAAGGGGTGGAAATAATAGAGGCACAGGCATGCCGCGACCATATACACATGATGGTAAGCATA
>NZ_FNID01000012.1 GCF_900103835.1 Acetanaerobacterium elongatum
ATTTGAAGTATAAGTATGGGAACAGGCATTTCTGGTGCAGAGGATATTATGTTGATACAGTAGGAAGAAATGCAAAAGTAATTGAAGAATATATCAAAAACCAATTACAAGAAGACATAGCTTCAGATCAAATATCATTCAAAGAATACATAGACCCGTTCACGGGTAGCAAGGAAACAAAGGCATGAAAAACGAACAGCCGCTTTAGCGGCTGCCCGTAATAGTAATGCGGTTGGCGGAACCATTCAGTGCGTCTTGAGACGCTGTGCCAGTAATATGCCCTTTTAGGGCTGGTGCATACCACCAGTTTAACTGGTGGTTTTGATTTTGGGTTGGAGAGGAAAGCGGAATGGACAAGACCGTTGCCCTTTCCCGATTCCGAACGGTTGTAGTTTTTGAAATAGTGGCGTATAATATAGTAAGAAATGCATTGATTTCAATGCAACACGGAAGGAGGCGCCACTGTGGAGCTTGCTAAAATAACAACACGCGGACAGATTACGATTCCCGCCGAAATACGCAAAAAGCTGGGCGTAAGAGACGGCGACAAGGTTATTTTTCTTGAGGAAAACGGACGAATCATTATTGATAACGCCGCAATGATCTCCCTTAGAAGCGCGCAGAACGCTTTTGCGGGGGAAGCGGAACGTCTGGGCCTGAAAACAGAGCAGGACGTTGTAAATTTGGTGAAGGATGTACGCCGTGAGATATGGGAGGAAAATCATGCGCGTAATGATTGACACCAATGTTCTTTTATCCGCGCTGCTGTTTCCCGGCCAGCGCATGAACGCGCTGATTGACAAGATTATAACCGGGCATCAGCTTGTTCTTTCTTCCTATATTGTTGACGAATTGATGAACGTGACACGCAGAAAATTCAAGGGCAAAGAGGAAGCGGTTGATTTGCTGTTGAGCCAGCTTCCCTATGAGCTTGTGTATACACCAAAGCAGCCGAAGCCGGGGCTTTTTATCATACGCGACGAAAAGGACTATCCCGTTCTGTACTCCGCAATTACGGAGGGCGTGGATGTATTTATTACAGGTGACCGCGATTTTGACGGGCTTGGATTGGAAAAGCCGGAGATTATCAGCCCAGCCGGTTTCTTTGAAAAATACTAATACCGCATAATCGGTTAAAAGTACCCGATGATTGTCTAAATCTGAAAACGGACAGGCTTGCGCCTGCCCGTTTTTTGTTCTGGGTTGGAGGGATAGAAGAATGAGGAACGACGCTAAGACAGTACTGTCGCCTGCAATAGCCCACCCCGCGCCACCCTTAGGTGGCGTTAACCCCTCCCGCAAGCGAGTAATCATAAAGTTTGTAACCTTGTGCTTGCGGGAGGGGGAGAGATGTTCGGGGGCCCCTGTGATATTTGTTTGTAAAATAGAAAGCGGGCAGCCCTCATCAGGCTGCCCGCTATCCTTATATACAATATGCAGTTTAAACTTAGTTACAAGAAACAATCCCTCTGGACGAATCAATCGCTACTACGGTGCCGGATTTTAAAATCTTGGTGGCGTTTTCGGCGCCTACGATGACGGGGATATCAAGGCTTAAGCCCACGATGGCGGCGTGGGTGTTCTGGCCGGGCAGCTCGGTGACAATGCCGCTCGCTTTTTTAAGGATGGGTAGCAGCTTGTTGGAGGTTTGGGGGATGACGAGGATATCGCCCTCCTTAAAGGTTTTAAGCGCCTGCTCCTCGGTTTCGCATACGCACAGGTTTGCGCACACCGCGCCGAAGGTAACGCCGGTGCCCGAAACGAGCACATGGCCTACCACCTGCACCTTCATAAGGTTGGTGGTGCCCGAGATGCCTAAGGGTACGCCCGCGGTGATTACCACCAGCTCGCCGTCGGTGACATAACCTGCCTGCTGCGAGGCGGAAACGGCGTGTTCAAACAGGTGGTCGGTGCTGCGCTGCTCCTCGATTAAAAGGGGCACAACACCCCACGAAAGGCTTAGCTGGCGGCAGACGTGCTCTTCGGTGCTGCAGCCAATGATGGGGCAGTTGGGGCGGTATTTCGAGATCATGCGCACCGTTCTGCCCGACTTGCTCACCGTGATGATGGCGGCGGCGCCAAGGTCGTGCGCCGTGGTGCAGGTTGCGTGCGAGATGGCGTTGGTAACGTCGGAGAACGACTCAAACTCGGCGTGCTTAAAGCGCTTGATATAGTCGATGTCGTCCTCGGTTTTGGCGGCGATGCGAGCCATGGTTTTTACCGCCTCGATGGGGTAGAGCCCCGACGCGGTTTCACCCGAAAGCATGATGGCGCTGGTGCCGTCGTAGATGGCGTTGGCCACGTCGGTGGCCTCGGCGCGGGTGGGGCGGGGGTTTTTAATCATCGAGTCAAGCATCTGGGTGGCGGTAATCACCTGCTTGCCCGCGTTGTATACCTTTTTAATAATCATCTTCTGCAGCACGGGCACATCCTCGAGCGGGATCTCGACACCCATATCGCCGCGCGCTACCATGATGCCGTCGGATACGCGGATAATTTCATCGATGTTCTCTACGCCCTGCGGGTTCTCGATCTTGGAAATGATGTTGATGCTGTGGCAGTTGTGCTCGTCAAGAATCTTGCGTATTTGAAGCACGTCGTCGGCGCTGCGCACGAACGAGGCGGCGATAAAGTCAAACCCCGTTTCGATGCCGAAGATGATATCCTGACGGTCGCGCTCGTTGATATAGGGCATGGAAAGCTGGGTGCCGGGCACATTGATGCCCTTGTTATCCGAAACCTGGCCGCCATTCTTTACGCGGCAGATTATATCGTTGCCGTTGATGCGCTCAACCTCCATCTCGATGAGGCCGTCGTCGATCAACACGGTGCTGCCGGGGCGGATATCGCGGCAGAGCTTATCGTAGGTGATGGAAACCGCGGTTTGGTCGCCCTCGATCTCGCGGGTGGTGAGGGTGAACTGCTGGTCGGCCGAAAGCTGTACCTTGCCAGCCTTGAACTTCTTTACACGGATTTCGGGGCCGCGGGTATCAAGGATGGCGGGTATCGGGCGGTTAAGCTGGGTACGCACCTTCACCAGCATATCAAACATGGCCTTGTGAGAGGTGTGGTCGCCATGCGAAAAGTTAAAGCGTGCGGCATCCATGCCGGCTAAAATCAGTTCCTTGAGCATCTCCTCGGTGTTGGTGCTCGGCCCGAGCGTGCAGATAATCTTGGTTTTGCGCATGGCCTTATCCATCCTTTCGGCAGCATGAAAGGGTACTCTCATGCCTGCCCACTTCTTTATTTGGCTTAAACGCCATATTCTTACTCTTTATATCGGATGTATTATAACCAAATGATATCAGTTGCAACAATAGATTTTGCAGATTTATATCGCGGCCTTACAATTTAATCGGTATATCCTTAAAAAAATCGAAATTAAAATCATGATACCCTATTTTGAGCGTACAGTCAATAAAAATGGTTATCCGGGAATGTACAAATTGCGTTAAAGGCCGATTGAGCTTTTGGTTGTTTTGTGGTATAGTTAAATTAAAGAATTCGTTAAGTATAGTATTCTCGCGTGCAGAGCAATAAAGTCATTGAAATTAACTTTAAAATCAAGAGGGCAGAGCATGGACAAGAAGTTGTTAAACAGTTTTAAGCTATCAGGTAATATATCTGTATTCATTCCGACAGTTAATGGCTCAGGTGAAAGCATCGACAACGCCGAGTATGTTAAAGCTTGCGCGCAGTTGTTCTTTGACTGCTTTAACGGTGCGACAACATCGCCTGTGTTAAACCATTGGGTGACAACCGAAGGAAAGGGGTTCAGAGAGAAAAGTACCATCGTATTCGCTTATTGTCAGACGGACGTTTTAGCCGAACACTTTGGCAGGGTGATTGAATTCTGCGGTGGTATGAAGGCTGAGTTATCACTGGAAAATGTACCGGTAGAAATAAATGGCGAAATGTATTTCGTTTAGTTTTAATTCTAATTAAGGATGGAAAGTGAAGAGGTTTTATGAAGAATATCGGAATAGCATGCGACCACACCGCCGTAGAACTGAAGGAACAACTGATGGAATACATCCAAACGCTTGGGTATGACATAAAGGATTACGGGATGGAGAAGGATTACCCCATCGCGGGCTACCGGGTAGCAAACGCGGTGGCTTCGGGGGAGTGCGCGCTGGGCATTGTGCTGTGCGGCACGGGCTGCGGCATCTCGCTTGCGGCCAACAAGGTGAAGGGCATTCGCGCGGTAAACTGCAGCGAGCCGTATACCGCGAAGTACGCGCGCCTGCACAACGACGCAAACGTCTTGGCGATGGGTGCCAGGGTTGTGGGCAGCGAGCTTGCCAAGATGATTGCCGAGGAATTCTTAAAGGCGGAGTTTGAGGGCGGCAGACACGAGCGCCGCGTGAACATCATCAAGGATATTGAAAACGGGAAGTTCCCGGAATAATCAGAATAAAAGCAGCAAAGGCGGGGAGAGTATCCCCGCCTTTGCTGCTTTATGGAGCAGGTGAGGGTGATTGCACAGCGCTCCCGTTGGTGTTTTTCTTTGGTGCTTGGCTTTAGAAATAACTGTTGTAGAGCAGGCTTTGCGGCCTGCTCTATTTACATCTCCGCTGATTTTTGTATAATATTAGTATATATGTTTAATCCGCAATCGTAGAAATTCTGCCATCTGAGAGCAATTTTCACTGCTTGCAGTATTTTGTGTGTTAATTTCGTTATATTTTTGTAAATACTTCAATGAATTCGACAAATTTCTTGATTTTAAGCGGCTTTTCTAGTAATGTATATGGTAAGCCACGGTATAGCGGAGGAAGAAACAGTAAATGCTTACACATAAGGGTACAGTACAGATTGAGAGCGAGCGTTTGGTGCTGAGGCGGTTTCATGTAAGCGATGTGCGGGAGGCGTACGATGTATGGATGAGCGACCCGCGGGTAAGCCTTTTCATGCGCTGGCAGGCCCACAAGGACGTTGAGGAAACCCGAAAGCTGATTGAAACCTGGATTTCGCAGTATTCCAACCCCGCGTTTTACCAGTGGGCAATTACACTAAAGGAAACCGGTGAGCTGATTGGGGCAATCGGGCTGGTTACAATAAATGAGCACGATGCGTGTGCCGATGTGGGCTACTGCCTGGGGCAGCGGTACTGGGGCAGCGGATATATGACCGAGGCTTTGAGTGCCGTTTTATGCTATGCGTTTTCGCAGGTTGGGTTTAACCGCATGGAGACCTATCACTCGGTGGATAATCCGGGCTCGGGGCGGGTGATGGAGAAGGCGGGTATGCACTATGAAGGGCTTGCGCGCCAGAAATACCGTTCCAATCGGGGCCTTGAGGATGTAAAGATGTACGCCGCTTTAAAAGATGAATATCTGCGATAATTTATTTTGATGTAATATATATCTTCCGGAGAGTATTGCTGCAAAAAAAACGCCGAACCGGTATTGCGGCGGGCGGTGCAGGGAACAATTTGTTTAGCTTTGAAAGGATAAACGATTATTATGACACTATATATCCGTCAGCGCTTTTTCTCGTTCGCCGACAGCTACCGCATCTGCGATGAATACGAAAACCCCATATTTGAGGTGCAGGGCAGGGTGTTTACCATCGGTGCCAAGCTGTATCTGTATAATCTTCAGGGGCAGGAGCTGTATTATATCGAACGCCAGCTGTTTCGCTTTCTGCCGCAGTATTACATCTACGAGCAGGGGCGTCAGTGCGCGGTGGTAAACAAGGAGCTTTCGCTCTTTACGCCGAAGCTGAACATCGACTGCAGCTATGGCAGCATTACAATTAACGGCGATTTCTTCAGCATGTGCTTTGATATCTATTTAAACGGCGGGCTGATCGGCAGCATCAGCAAGCAGCTCTTTGCGTTTACCGACTGCTACAGGCTTGAGATTCCCGATAACAGCAACGCGGCCTTCTTCTGCGCGCTGGTTATCGCCATTGATAACTGCCTGCATAATGATGATCATCACTAATAAACCCTGTCTGCGCGCATACGAATATCGGTAACAGTACACCCTAAAAGGGGGTATGATGATGGAGAAGAAACGTTACGCGGTAATAGGCCACCCGCTGGAGCACACGCTTTCACCCGTGCTGCACCAAAAGCTGTTTGCCCTTACCGGCGTGGATGCCGAATATACCGCCATCCCCATTAAGCCGGAGGAGTTTGCCCAAAAGGCAGGCCCGTTGTTTGAGCTTGACGGGTTTAATGTCACGATGCCCTATAAGCAGCGCATCATCCCCTACCTTGACGGAATGACCGAGGAGGCCATGCGGTTTGAGGCGGTAAACACCGTTTCGGTGGAGGAATGTGCCGTAGCTGACGGTTTAGCCACGATAAACGGCAGCACACGGCCCAAGCGGCTGGGGCATAACACCGATATTGCCGGGGTAATCAAGAGCTTTGAGCTGTTAAACACCTCGTTTACGGGCAATATCTGCATTGCGGGTGCGGGTGCCACCGCGGGTATGCTTGCCACGCAGATTGTTTTAAAGGGCGGCAGCGTTACCATCGCGGTGCGGCAGGGCTCGCTGCAAAAGGGCGAGGCGCTGGTGCATTCACTCAAACGCCTTTCGGCAGAGCCGAAGGTGCGTACCGCGGTGCTGAATACGCTCGACGAGCCGTTTGATCTGCTGATCAACGCCACCCCCTGCGGAATGTACCCCAATATCGACGAATGCCCATTCAGCGACAATCTGATAGCAAAGACCAAGGCGGTATTTGACGAAATCTATAATCCCGTGCAGACTGCCCTTTGCGAAAAGGCCTCTTTGATGGGCAAGAGGGTGCTAAACGGGCTGCCGATGCTTGTTTGGCAGGCGGCAGAGGCGCAACAATTCTGGTATCATGCGGTTTTTTCTGAAAAAGAACTGCTGGAAACGGTTGACGAGCTAAGGTTTATCTTGTAGAATTATAACATCATCTGTAAATAACGTAAAAGGTTGAGGTGGCAGCGGTGAAAGATAACCGTATTATGCTTACCGGCTTTATGGGCAGCGGAAAAACCTCCGTTGCCACAGCGCTTGCCCGCGAGTTGAACTACCCTTTTCTTGATACTGACAAGTACATTGAAGAGCGCGAAGGCATGAGCGTGGCCGACATCTTTGCAAAACGCGGCGAGGCCTATTTTAGAACACTTGAGCACCAAATAACATTTGACCTGATGAAGAATTTCTCTGCCGTAATCTCCAGCGGCGGAGGGTTTATTCTTACTGATGCGGTATATCAGCTGGCGGCTTCCAAATTCAACCTGGTGTTTTTGGATACGCCGTTTGAGGTGTGCTTAAGCCGTATTAAAAACGACAAAAGCCGCCCTTTAGCCGCAACCCGAACCGACGAGGAGCTGCTGAAGCTTTATAACTACCGCCGCGGCATTTACCGCGCGCGCAGCGATTTTTCCGTAGACGGCTCAAAGAAGCTGCTTTCGGATGTTGTGGATGAGATTATACACAAATTGAAATAGTAAACCCATCAAAAAGGCGGAGCAATCCGCCTTTTTTCTGTTGACAGAGGATAATAAATCAGATATAATGACTATAAAATCAATGACTGTGGAGTCAGTGAAAATGAGAACAAAACGGGAAGAACAGAAGGAGCAGACAAAACAGCTGCTGCTGCAAACGGCGCAAAGGGTTTTTGCCGAAAAAGGGATTATGAACACCCGAATGTCAGATATTGCACAGGCGGCGGGGGTATCGCACGGCACGGTGTTTGTGCACTTTTCCACGCAGGAGGCGCTGATTACCGAGGTGGTGGAGGCATTCGGCGGCGAGCTTGCCATGCGGACACATCAGCTTGCCGACAGCAAGGCGGGGCTTAACGCGGTGCTGAGGGCGCATCTTGAAAGCATTGGGGAGGATGAGGCGTTTTATACGCGGCTGGTAACCGAGAGCCGATTGCTGCCGCAGGCGGTAAGGGATACATGGGTAGGCATACAGTCGGCAATATCGCTGCATTTCAGCGAGGCGGCGGCGGAGGAGATTGCGGCGGGTAAGGTAAAGAACATCCCACCCTGCCTGCTGTTCAATACATGGGCGGGGCTTTTGCACTACTACCTTTCAAACAGCGATCTGTTTGCGCCGGGGGGCGGTATTATCCCACGCTATGGCGAGGTATTGATCGACCATTATATGAGCCTTGTAGGCAACAAGGATTAGGAAGGGAAGGTTGGCTGTTATGGGGTCGCTATCCGCACTGCCCAACGTGGGCAGCGTTTTAGAAGGGCTTCTGGTTCAGGCCGGAATTACGACACCGGAAGAGCTGAGGGCGGTAGGCGCGAAAGAGGCGTTTGTGCGCGTGAAGCTGATTGACCCCACCGCGTGCATTCGCATGCTGTATGGTATTCAGGGCGCGGTGGACGGGGTGAAGGACGTAAGCCTTTCTGAAAGCACAAAGCAGGAACTGAAGGCGTTCTTCAGGAGCTTGTAGAATAATGCGGAGGGTTGATATGGACGATTCTGAAAGAAAGGTGCTGAGCGCGCGGGCTTGCTACGGGCATCTGGGCGGTACGCTGGGCAACCGCCTGTTTGAAAGCCTGCTGATGCTCGGCTGGCTGGAGCGGGACGGTGGAAAGGCCACCGTGTATACGCTTACCGAGCAGGGAAAAAAGGGGCTTGAAAGCCTTGGTGTGGATATCTATGAGCACCGATGCGGCGCTCACCGGTTGAGCAGGAGCCATAACAGGTATTGATAATGCCTGTTGTTTAAAACAATATTTTCGACAGTGAGAGGGGATTGTAACATGACAAAAAATCCGTTTGAGGTATTTCGGCAGGAGGCTCCGCAGGCATGTGATGCGTTTAACGGGCTGATTGCCGCGGTATCGGCCGGTGACGGGCTGGACGCAAAAACCCGCCAGCTGCTCTATATCGGTATTAAAGCATCACAGGGGGAACCCGCCGCGGTGGCCGCTCATGTACCCATGGCGAAGGCGGAGGGGGCTAAGCGGGAGGAGATTCGCGATACCATCCTGCTGACCTTAACCGTTTGCGGGGTGAAGGGGATTACCACCTGCCTTGTGCCCGCGCTGGAGGCCTTTGAGAACGCTTAAATACAAAGAAAGGATAGACCGATATGAAAACCTGTATTGCGTGCGGTATGCCGATGACCAAGGCCGCTGATTTTGCTATGGGCGATGAAACAAAGGATTACTGTGTTTATTGCGCGCGGGAGGACGGCTCAATGCAGTCCTACCCCGAAAAGCTGGAGGGCACCGTTCATTTTTTAATGAAAACACAGGGGCTGGATGAAAAGGCCGCGCGCGGGGTTGCGATGCGAACCCTTGCAAGGCTGCCCGCGTGGAAGGACCGGGTTGAGGAAAGAGAAATATAGCCGGTAAATTGAATTAACAGGCTCCGCTTTTGGCGGGCCTTTTTCTTTTTAGAAGCTCGAAACCGAGCATAATTCGTAAAAAGATTTCGTCGAAAACAGGTTTGTTGTGTCATGCCGTCTATTGAACGGAACTCGCAAACATGATACAATAAAAATTGCGTAAATTAAAGATATAAAGGATGAAAAACGCAGGTAAAGAGTTTGAAAAAACTTAGTAAACAAGAAAGGCGCGGATATTTGAATGACAATTTCCTTGGGCGAATTTGTATCACAGTTGCTGACAAACCCTGCGCTGCTGATTACCGTGCTGCTCACGCTCGGCGTGATATTGGTAAACGGCTGGACTGACGCGCCCAACGCCATTGCCACCTGCATCTCCACCCGCTCGATGAACCCGGGCGCGGCGATATTGATGGCGGCGGTGTTTAACTTTTTGGGCGTACTTTTTATGACAATGGTTAATGCAAAGGTTGCTCAAACCATCTATAACATGGTGGATTTTCACGGCGACCCGAAGGAGTCGCTGATTGCGCTGTGTGCGGCGCTGTTTGCCATTGTGCTGTGGGCCACCGCGGCATGGTGGTTCGGTATTCCCACCAGCGAAAGCCATGCGCTGATTGCGGGCATCTCGGGCGCGGCGATTGCTCTTCAGGGAGGCCTCAGCGGCATCAACGGCGCGGAATGGATGAAGGTTATCTACGGCTTGGTGCTTTCAACATTTTTAGGCTTCGCGATGGGCTGGGTGGCGGTAAAGCTCACCGAGCTTATCTGCCGCCGGATAGACCGGCGCAAGACACAGGGCTTTTTTAAAAACGCACAGGTTGCCGGCGCCGCCGCGATGGCGTTTATGCACGGCGCGCAGGACGGGCAGAAGTTTATGGGCGTATTTCTGCTGGGGATCTTTCTGGCACAGGGGAGAAGCGATGTGACGAGCTTTACCATCCCGTTGTGGCTGATGATTCTTTGCTCGGCGGTAATGGGCCTTGGCACCTCGATAGGCGGTTACCGCATCATCAAGGCGGTTGGCATGGACATGGTGAAGCTTGAGAAGTATCAGGGCTTTTCGGCCGACCTTGCGGGGGCAGGCTGTTTGCTGCTCTCGTCGGTTACCGGTATTCCCGTAAGCACCACCCACACCAAAACCACCGCTATTATGGGCGTTGGTGCCGCTAAAAGCATTAAGAATGTAAACTGGGCCGTTGTGAAGGAAATGGTGCTTACCTGGGTACTTACCTTCCCGGGATGCGGGTTGATTGCGTTTTTGATGACCTGGCTGTTTATGTGGCTGTTCTGATTGGAATAAGTATAAAGTGAAAAGGAGATAAAGCATCATGGCGAAGAATAAGGATAACAACTATTTTGAGATATTCGTAAAGATGGTGGACTTTTCCTGCGAGGCCGCTCGCAACCTGCACGAGGTGCTTACCAACTTTGATACGGCCACACTGCCCGAGAAGATGCAGCATATGCACCACATTGAGCATACCGCCGACCTTGAGAAGCACGACCTGATGAGCAAGCTCGTTAAGGAGTTCATCACCCCCATTGAGCGCGAGGATATTATGGCGCTGGCACAGCAGATTGATAACGTTACCGACGCCATTGAGGATGTGCTCATGCGCATTTATATGTACAATATTCCGGCCATCCTGCCCGAGGCACTGGAATTTTCGGAGACGATTGTAAAGTGCTGCGACGAGCTGAAAGAGATGATGAAGGAGTTTACGCACTTCCGCAAATCCGAGACGATACACACGCATCTGGTGCAGGTGAACTACCTGGAAGAGGTGGGCGACAAGCTGTACACCGAGGCGGTTCACGCCCTTTATTCGAGCAGCCACAACCCGATAGAGATTATCGGCTGGACCGAGACCTTCGAGCGCCTTGAAAAGTGCTGCGACGCCTGCGAGGATGTTGCGGATGTGGTTGAAAGCGTTATCATGAAGAACTCTTAATCATATAATCAAACGAAATACGCCCCCGCGTTTTTAAAAAACGCGGGGGCGTATTGATCTGTTGCAGCTAATCCACCGATGCGCCGAACGGCATGAGCGCAAGCTTTGCAAACTTGAAGCACTGCAGCCCGAACGGGATGCCGATGATGGTGACACAGAAAACGCAGCCCAGAATGGCAGCCTCGGTGGCCAGCGGGATGGCGCCGATGATAATCCAGATGATGTTTACCAGCAGCGAAACCGGCCCGCCGCCGTAGCGAACCTCCTTACCGAAGGGGAAGAACGCAAGCTTTGCAAACTTAAAGCACTGCACCCCGATGGGGATGCCGACAATCGAGATGCACCACAACAGCCCCTCGATAAACCAGCTGATGCCTAAGATAAAACCGCCAAAGATGAACCACAGAATGTTACCCAGACAACTCATTTAAACTCCATTCCGCCGCCGAAGTGGCGGCACAAATAGTAATGAAAAAGGCGCGTGCCGCGCAGCGGATGCCGGTCATACCTTTTGACCGGCAGGTGCCTTTTTCCAAGCGTGAAAGTTTTTTCACGCTACTGTCTCCTATCTTATACTTATCGCGATTATAAAACCTCTAAAAAATCGAGCAAAAAGCTTGAATTATGGTTCTTTGCGAAAAATTTTTAGCAAGGTTTTAAAGAGAGATTAGTATTAGTGTCACTGATGTTATTCCTTTACCGTTTCATACGGCCAGTCGACGATGCCGCCGAAGTCGTAAATACGGGTATAGCCTAATCCCGCGAGCGTTTTTGCCGCCAGTGCGCTTCGCCGGCCGGTGCGGCAGTAGATGAGAATCGGCGCGTCTTTATCCCGCAGCAGCTCGGCGGCCTTATCGGCAACCTCGGTATCGGGCAGCAGCACAGCGCCTTTGATATGCCCCGCGTCAAACTCCTCTTTGGTGCGCACATCGAGGATAACGACACCGCTCTCCTCGTCCATCATGCGCTTCGCCTCTTCCGGGGTGATCTTCACCGGTACTACCGAGCGCGAAAGCTCATCCACAGTACTTTCACCCGCTGTGGCTGGGGCTTGTTGCACATCCTGCACTAGCCGCACCTTTACGGCCGTGGCCTGCACCGGGTAGCTCTCGCGCATCTGGCGCAGCACGGTTACCTGCAGCGTCTGGCCGACGAGCAGGTTAAAATCGAGCGGCTTCATGCCCTTATCGTAGCCGATGCTCACCTTGTCGGTGCCGTCGAGCTCGGTGGTGGAGAGGAGAAAGCCTTTGTCGTAGACCTCCAGCACCTCGCCGGTGAATACGATATTCGGCTCCTCAGCCCCGGAGCAGGCGGAAAACAGCAGTACAGTTACCAGCAGCATCGCGGCGGCAAGGTGAATCAATAATCTTTTCATGACTAACTCCTTTAATATCTATTACGACAATTGGCAGGTTTTTTCTTCAACAATGCATCTATTATTATGTTCTAACGGCGGCGGGGATGTCAATGAGCAGGAGGAGCTTACGCTAAGAGCTTTAGAATTTTTGGAAACGATTCCGAAACTTTCGATAAAACTATTGCAAAAAGGGCGAAATTGTCCTATTATTGCTATAATAATACTATTTTTGAGCGTTTGACACAGGAGAATATGCTGCATGATAAAAGAGAGAACGGCACGTTTAACCGAAGACTTTTTTAACAGACACCCCGGCCTTGAGGCAGCAAGGCCCGAGATTGTTGCAGCCTGCGAGTTGCTGATTTCCGCCTTTCGGGCGGGGAACAAGTTGCTGGTGTGCGGCAACGGCGGCAGCTGTGCGGATTCCGAGCGCATTGCGGGTGCGCTGATGAAATCCTTCACACTCAGGCGGCATTTGCCTAAAACAGAGGTAAAGCGGTTTACGGATGCGTACGGCGAGACAGGGGAGATGCTGGCCGAAACCCTGCAGGGGGCGCTGCCGGCGATTGCGCTGAGCGGGAGCGGAACGTTATGCTCGGCGCTTTCAAACGAAGCGGAGCTAACCCTGATTTACGCGCAGCAGGTGCTGGGATACGCCAAGCCGGGGGATGTGCTGCTGGGCATCTGCACGTCGGGCAACGCGCAGAATGTCTGCTTTGCCATGATGACGGCCAAGACGCTTGGCGCCGGCGGCATTGCGCTTACGGGGCGGGACGGCGGCAGGCTTGCTTCGCTGGCCGACTGCAGTATCATCGTACCCGGGCAGGAGAAGTACCGCATTCAGGAGGAGCATCTGGCGGTGTGCAACCTGATGGGGCTGTATGTGGAATCGGAGATGTTTGAGGAGTAACATTTCGGGTTCTGTTATTATAGTAGTGAAATGCTGCGATATTATTGCGTGAACCTTAAAGAAGTAATTTCCTGATGAGGATTACAAAAGCGACGATAAAAAGCGCTTGACATAATACTGCCGCTGTGATATTATAATAGGGCACTCTAGGGAAGGGATAGTTTCCAAACCTTGAGATTGCGCCAATTTTATATCGCGGAGTGGAGCAGTTGGTAGCTCGTCGGGCTCATAACCCGAAGGTCGTGTGGTTCAAGTCCCACCTCCGCAACCAGTTTCACCTAAGACTGAGTTAAGCGTTGAAAATACGTTTATCTCGGTCTTAGTTGCTTCTATACGAGAAACTAGAAGTTCCACTGTTTTACGTTCATCTACGCTGATCTTTAGGCTTTGAAGCCAATCGGAAACCTGAGCTATCGTATAATCTTTAGGTAATGGAGCTTCTGAAAGCTCTTTGATACTATTTTTTAATACCGTTATTTTATTGCCGATGTCCGCTATTATATCGGTGGGAAGCACACTGCTGCCGAGAGCCCGCATGTAATTATCAATTTGGGTTTGCTTCTCTTCGATTTGCTGGCGCACATCGGCATTGTATTTTTCTATACGGTCTTTTTCACCCTTCGCATAATTTTGAAGGGCTTCATTGATTAGTTTTTGGTTTTTGTCTGAAAGTATAGAATGCAGGTACTGTTTTACGGAACGGTCTATATCCTCCATGCGAACAATGCCCATGCCGCATTTACCGGAGCAATAGTAAATCAGATACTCATGACCTTTTCGCTGAGTTTTGCTGCCGTACATCTTAGCACCGCAGTTACCACAGTATACAAGACCGCGACAGAGATAATCGGATTTTTTACCTGTTTGCTTTCTTTCGTCCATAATTCTTTGCACCTCATCAAATGTAGCCTTATCAACGATTGGCGGAATAGCATTTTCAAGTCGTATTGCATTCGGCTTTGTTCTGCGGAGAGAACGGTCTTTCTCTTCCTTGGGGCTATATGCGTAAACACCGGCATATTTCTCGTTACGAAGTATTTCATAAATCTGAGTATACTTCATCGGTTTGCCGCGCTTACCGATGATTCCGTTATCATCCATTTCCCTTACCAGTTCAACAAACCCCTCACGGTTGATTGCGCAGCGGAACATTTTTCGAACATATACTGCTTCTGCTTGGTTAATTATATATTTTTGGTCAACTATGTCATAGCCAAATGGGGCGACACCGCCATTATGAAGGCCCTGAAAGGCAATTTCCTTATGACCCTTTGTCACCTCTTCTGAAAGATTATCGATGTAATATTCCGAAAGAGCCCACATCATGGTTTTCATGATTTTTGCTTCTTTTGATTGACCGAAGTCCTGCGCTACCGCGATTAACGAGGCTCCGCCCTCGGCCAGTTTCAATTCTAAGTTAACATGTTCACCAACATTCCGGGCGATTCTATCATACTTGTGAACAAGTACAATATCATACATGTGGTTTGCGCAATCCTTGATCAATGCCTGGTATTGCTTACGGCTAGTCGTTTTGGAGCCTTTGCCGCTGATAGCCTCATCGGAATATACTTTTACTACGACATGGCCATGCCCAGCCGCGTATTCACGGCAGGCCCTAACTTGGGCTTCAATGCTTATTTCGTCTTGCTTATTGGTGGAATACCGTGCATATATTGCGGCTCTTAAACCGGAGTTCATTTTACATCACCTTTCAGGGTATCAGCTAATCCACAATGATTAAACTTTCACGGTATTGTTCGGCCGCAGGTATCTTTTCGATGTCAACTACCTTATCGTAGTTTTCCTTTATAACAGCTTCAATCTCATCAATGTCAGCTTTAAAGAATTCCTTACGGTCGTTAATTTTGTTTATGCGATTTTTATAAAAGCGCTGGTGCAGTTTTGCTTCCAATTCAGGAGCGTTATCAGAGAAGATTAATGCATGTACATCGAATTTAAACGGCACAGAAGCATCGCCGAGCTCGTCGACACGATCCATAGGCTCCAGCCTTCTGGTCATTCCGATTTTAAATACATTCTCGCCAAAGGCTCCAATGTTAGAAATAACATAGACATAACCTGCTTTTGCGTTTTGTTCCCGATAATCCACTGTCTTTTCTTCGGCGTCAAGCTGCACCATTTTTTCTTGGAGTTCTGCAAGTTTGGCCTCTAT
Source organism: Acetanaerobacterium elongatum (assembly GCF_900103835.1). Lineage (GTDB taxonomy): Bacteria > Bacillota > Clostridia > Oscillospirales > Ruminococcaceae > Acetanaerobacterium > Acetanaerobacterium elongatum. The sequence continues at coordinate 15,709 of NZ_FNID01000012.1, forward strand.
CTCGGGCCTAGAATCTGAATCAGCATGGTCAGCTTTTAATTGTAAATCCTTAATGGCATTTGCAAAGTGTTTACGTTCCTTTGCTATTCTTTCCCTCGCCATTCTAATTTCCTGCTCAAGCTTTTGTTGCTCTCTGAGTTCTTCTCTTGCTTGCCTTAATTCTTCTTTCTCCTGCTGCTTCTTCTGGGCATATTCAAAGGCTAGTGTTATTTCCCTGATTTTTAAACCGAGATATGCGGTACTCAACTCCATTTGAAAAGACTTTACAAGTTTGTTAATGTCATTGAATACTTTACGCATTCTCTCAATAGACTTATCTACATTATTGAATTTAACATTTTCAACCAAGGAATCACATTCAGAATTAAAGCACTTCACAACAAGTTTTGCCGTATCCGAAATTAGTTTTTTACCCTTCGCAGCACTGCCGTCCAAAGTGAAATACGGCGGTAAAATGGCGAAAGTGCCATTGCTAATCATTCTCTTTTGGTCTTCTCGGATAACTGCTAATCTTTCCTGGTATTCAGTTGCTTTTGTAAAAGAAAATACTGGCTTATATAAAGAAACCTCCTGCAGTGTTACCTCGTCATCCAGATCAACAATGCACGCCTTTTTATCTGCAATATCCTTAAGGTGCTGCTCGACTTGAGCGCTGAGGTCAGCTACTTCCTTTTCAAGGTCATTTTTACTATTTTGAAGCCTTGAAATTTCAGAAACAAGATTATCAAGCTGCATAACCTGGCCCTTTTTGGTGCTGAAGTCCGTTTGAAATTGTGTATATTGAGAACCGAGAACCCTAAACTCATTTTCCAGATTGTTTTTATTGGTTTGTAGTCTGGAAATTTCAGCTTGAATTTTCTCTATATTCTGCTGTTCCGGTGAGAGCATGTTTTCAAGCTCCTGAATTTTAGCCTTCAATGCTTCATTTTCTTTATTAGCTTTTGATTGGCCAAACAATCCCATTGTCATACCCTCCATGATGTTGTTTTTCGCTTAAGTTACTATTATAAGCCCTGCCTGCCCGGCAGGGCTTATTTTTATGCCATGGGGGTTATTGAAAGGTAGTAGTCACAAGCCTTCCGAATAAATCCCTCAGTAACACCAAAGTAATCAGCCAGTTCCCACGGGGACACTATGCCGCGCTCCACCACTGAAAATAATTCGTCCTGCGGTATAAGCTGCTTAAACGCCCATTTGTTGGCCCGGTATTCATGCCGGCCGTAAACATCGCAGTAGTTACTCTCATAGTAAAAGCTTCCGGTTATGCAGTGGCCGAGTTCATGGCATACCTTTACCTTTTCATCGGCCTCGCCCGTTATATGAGCGGGATCAATTGCAATATGGCAGGAACCATCATCACAGCATATGGATAGAGCCTTACTCCGAGGTAGGGGGAAAAAGTTTATCGACACTTTATTATCTTCAGCAATTTTATAAACTGTCTTTGTCTCCATTTTCTTTTTTGTCCTTTATATACTTGGCGAAACGCTTAACTTCATCTAGTACTTCATCGTCAATTTGAGTGGTTCCAAAAAGAGCAAATTTTATATCGTCAGTAGATGATTCAATTTTTGATGCATTTCCTAGCAGATAGTCAGTAGAAACATCGAAGTAGTTAGCAATTTTAAGAATGACGTCTGCGGAAGGTATCGTTCCGCGTTCACGCCAAGTCGCAAAGCTATTTTTATTTAAAGATAAATCCTCCAACATTTTCTTTTTGGTGGTTGACTTTAAGGCAATAAGCGATTCAATACGTTCGATAAAATCCATAAAATAGCACTACCTTTTCAAAATACCACAATTGAATGATATTTTTCTATTGACTTCCCGCATATGTTGGATTATACTTAACACAAACCCACAAAGACATATAAAGAACAAGCCATAACATTAGCGTTGTTATGGAAAAGAGAATTTATGCGTTTTGAGGGTTTTGAGAGAGATGGGACAGGCGGCCTTACGGCAACTGCAATTGTCGTGTGTAAAACAGGCTGCCTGTGTCCTACGACTAACAATTTACCACAAATAATAACAAAAAGCAATAGGAGGAAGTGAAAAATATGGGATTACTTACAGTAAAAGAGGTAGCGGACAGGCTGAAACTTACGCCTTACACCGTGCGTGAATGGATTCGAGAGGGAAAGCTCAAGGCCAGCAAGGTAGGCGGGGTATGGAGGATTAAGGAAGATAACCTTTCAGCACTTCTTGAGGAAAGCGGAGGGAAGGCAGCATGTTAGTACCAGTAAGCGGAAAAATGAATCTCGAAACCGGGGTAATGACCTATGTTTACAAAGAATGTGACGAAAAGGTTTTTGCTGAGTTTATCCGAAAGGTTGTCGAGCAGGTAGCGGAGAGTAAGAACGGTGCTTTTACCTTCGTAAAGTAGCTTTTGCAGTCAACTGCAGAGATCCGGCAAATTTGAGCGTAGCACAATTGTTGTCCGTTTAAAGGGACATTAAAAAAGCCCGCCGAGCGGGTGGTAAGAAATAGGGTGAAAAAGAATGGATCTAAGTACAATCAAAACCTGTGACCTTGTTACTGAACTCTCAAAAAGAGAGGGCGTGCAAAAGATTGTGGCAGAGCCGTATGAAGCGTATACAGCCACAGTGGGGGAAAATCAAATTTCCGACAGTGGCCCTGCCCTAATCATGGTCGTTACGGATTAGCCAATTCGTGTGTAGGGGTACGAATTCTTAATGTAAGCATGGAAGTATTGACCGTGCGAAGGTGCATTCATTAAGCCCTGATAAACGCTCAGTGGAACCCCTGTGTATTGGTAGGTTCCGCCGGAGTTAAACCTTATCACCAAAGTTCCGTTTTCATATCCTACAGAACTGAGATCTGATGAGGAAACTGGATGCATAAGCATATTCTTCTTCACCTCCTTTCGACTAAATAATACCATGCGTCGATGGAGGGTGCAACAAAATATTCCAGTAAAAAGCCGCCAAGCGGATTACTCAAGTTCCTATATAGGACAACCACGAAATATGTACCCAGAAAGGAGCCTCGGTATGTCAAAGAAACCTGATTTTGAAGCCTACCTCAAGCGCATCTTCGCGGGCGGCAAACGAAAGCTCACCAGCGCCGACCTGCCGCTCGAGAACGACGATGATTTTGTTTGTTCTATCATGCTGTCCATGTGTGATGAATGTGAAGTTCAGCCGTTGGAAGGTTCCATCAGCAAGAACGGCTACACGATTGCTAATCTGGTGATTCGCAGATGCAGTTGAAGATTATCGCCATTGCCGGCCCCCTGGCATATGCCTATGACGACGACAGCGGGCAGTACCACTTTCTTACCGATTACCAGCCCACCGAGAGCGGGTGCACATACGTCATATCCTCAACCTCGGCAAATCCGCTGTTAGTATGGACGCTGTACTGGCAGATGGCCGATTGTTACATGCGCCGCCGTATTGGCGCCGCGCTCGAAAAGCAGGGTATGAGCCCATATACCGGAGAACCCAATAAGAACGCAGCGGAAGGAAGTGAGAAAGTCAATGAAGATTGAACCCCGTGATTGTTGCCGCTGCTGGTGTAATAGCTGCGCGAAGCTTGAATTCTGCCCTGTCGCACCGGAACGAAACAACAGACTGAGGCCGAATCCTTGTGTCGATTGCGATGAAGGCAAGAGATATAAGCCCATGAACAAACCTCAATGTGAGCGTTACGAAAGGGAGTGTTAATGTGAACCTGCTGGCAGAGGCAATTAAGCACGAGCTGTGCCGCCTGGTTGACGGAACTCTGCTACCTCCTACCGTCGAGGAACTCGGCACCATAAGGCTGTATATCAGCCGGAATCTGCCGGACGGTAACACCTGTACACTGTATCTGACCCCCGATGTGGAAGAGATTAAGCGGAAGCTTCACGGATGTGAGCGTGTCAAACAAGGAGCAAAAGACGTATGAGTATGTTATTTGACCGCGGACGGGTGCAGATTGAACTTGGTTCAGGGGATGTTAACATCCACTTCGGAGGCAATAAAGATACCGGAGTTATTGGACTTGTACCAGCAAAAGCGCACCCAATCGGCGAAAAGTGCAAACCTATAGTAACCAACGTACGGGAGGCGCCGGTATCATTCTACTTTCACGACCCTAAAAGTATTGATGTCCTGATTTCGGCGTGTGAAAAGGTTAAGGCGATTATGGCAACGCAGGCTGAGAGGACCGAACATGATGATGCTAAGGAGGCCGCCCGATGAACAACGAACTGGTAGACGCCTACATAACCCTGATGATCCTTGTTGGATGGATTCTCCTTCTTACCCCGTTGGTGTGCTTCATCATGGCGCTATTTCCCGGTGATTTACTCGAGCGCATTCGCTACGGCAAACGCGTCGACGCCAATACCCGTTATGGGCGGCCGCGGAATCTCAAAGTGGACAGGCAGGTGTTTTCATGCAAAACGGATGCTGTAAGGATTGCCCGGAACGCAAGCCCCTCTGTCAAAGCAGTTGCCACAAGCTGGCCGGACAGCAGCAAGAGCAGACCCGCCGTAAAGAATATCTGAAGAAAGAGAGGAGAATGGACGCATTTGTGTTCTCAGTTCTGCAAAAGAAATAGCGCCCTGTGGAGCGGCAACTCCAGCATGGCGCAAGGTTAAAGGTTTCATCATTATTGTACGAGAAGCATCAATCAGTGTCAACAACAAAATAACGGTTTGTAGAAAAAACAGCTTGTATTGAAGCCTCGAAAACTCATACAAGCTGTCCTGCTATACGATAAGGCAATGCCATATTCATAACAAAAGTATACCACAAATATGGCATGAATGCAAGGGTTTGTCAAAAGCCACCGCGGCTTTTGTTCCCCGTAAATAAAATTAACTTATCGTCATGGCTATACGGAAAGTATAAAAATGAAAGGTAAGGAAAAGGACGTGCCATTCATTGAAAAGAAGATTGTCAGCGGGAACCTTGTAGAGATAGAACAGTACTTCGCCCCCCATATCGGTAAGCAGCTGGTGAGGAGTCCAAACCAAAGCCCCACCCCGGAGAAGCAGGAGGAGCTGAACACGGTCCATGCCAGAAAGAAACTGGTAAGGTTGATTAACACGAATTTCAGCCATAAGAATAAAGACCTGTTCGCTACCTTCTGCCATCAGAAGGAGGTCACCGAGCAGGAGGCCAAAAAAGAGATTGAGAAGCTCATCCGTGCTGTGAGGAAGTACCGCAGAGAGCACGGCCTACCGGAGCTCAAATACATCCTCATCACCGAGCATCAGGGCAAATGGCATCATCACCTCATCTTGAATAACATGCCCATCGAAGATCTGTTCGAGCTGTGGGAGCATGGACGAACGCAGGTGTCTATTCTGGATGACTGTTACAGCTACAAAGACCTCGCTGTATATCTCACCACGGATGAAAAGTCCTCCCGCAAGAAGAACGCCACACCCCAAGAGCAGGACAACGCCAAGGAGCCCCGCCGCAAGCATGCCAAGCGCTGGAGCTGCAGCCGAAACCTTGAGAAGCCAAAGGAGTTCCCGCCGAAGATTATCAGTAAGGTATCCTGCGGAGATCCGAAGGCCCCCAAGGGCTACCGGCTGCTGCCGGACTGGGTGAAGGGCTGCGACAGCGCGGGAAATCCATACATGGCGTATTCCTATGTCATCGAAACGCCCAGAGCGGGCAATAACAAGAAGAAACGGCGGTGTTGAGGTTGGAATATACCCATGCAGACCTGCACAAGGCTTACGCCTTCCTGTTCGATTTCATTCTTGGGAAAATCAGCATAAACCTACATAACGGCGTCCCTGCGGATCAGGTGCGGCTGTGGGTGATGAGAACCATCGGAAAGCTGGAGCCCCGGCCGGAGAAGCAGGCTTTTATGGATTTCTGCCTCGGCTGGGTAAATGTTGTGGTATCGGTGCTACCGGAAACAGACCCGCCCCCAGAGCAGATGAAACTGGAGTAGCGCTAACGAGCGGGTAAAGTCGTTTTTGCAGATGACTGCAAAGAAAATGAGAGGAGACACAGAAATGTTGGATAAAGCAATCGAAATGATTATCGCGCAGCAGGCCAAAGCGCCGGATCGCAGCCCTATAAGATTGATGGGTGAGCAGCTGAAGGATATCTGCCGCACCACACCGGGTGCCGCCGAACTGGTGGCTAAAGACCTTGAAGTGCCTGAAATGAGCCTCGAGCACCTGAAAAAGAAGTTTGACGATTTTGCAAGTGCCCATAAGAGCGGAAACCAGTCCTGCATCTTCCCTGATGAGGCGGACAAGCTTATCCGAGAGTTCTACGGTCTGCCGATGCCGGGGGCAGTACCATCACCGGTAAATCAGGCGCCGGCCGGAAAAGTCATCTCGCTTTTGGACATGATGTAGGAGGCGGTCACGATGAGATGGACAAAAAAAGAGCTTGAGCAGATACAGATAGACCCGTTTCCCCAAAAGCTCACCGGGCATAAGCAGGAAAAGCTTGTGATGGCTGCGAAGCCGTATGCCTATCATGGAGAGGATATTCTTATCGCTACCTTCTACAGCTTCAAGAGTAAAGCCCCTTTCTGCCGGGTTTTTCTCGCAAAGGACAGCGATATCACTCAGCTGTTCGCCGTAGGAATGATACTCCCTAATCAACCTGCATTCACATGGAGCAAGAAGGGAATCTCTGACATTAGGACGCCCAACGAAGACTGGACCACCATTAACTACAGAGACAACACTATGATAGCCGACAACGACACAAAGGAAGCGGTTGATTGTTTCCTCCCGAATGTGAAGGTTTGGAACGATTGGCCTCTTGATAAAATTGACAGGTTTCAGAACAGGCTTCGCAGTGAGCGCAGTACGGCCATTATGGATAAGCGATGCAAATCAGACAGCGAGATCATGGAGATGGTCTTTTCCAAGCTGCCGCCCCTGCCGGAGGATATGGAACAGCAGATACTGGACGGACCGCTAGACTATAGCCGGTATATGTTCTACCGGAGCGGGAAGGTACGAGACCCATTAACCGGGCTTAAGGAAACGCGATATTTCGGGTACTGCCCTTACTGCAAGGAAGAATATGAGCTTGACTGGATACCAACTCACAAAGAAAAAGAATACCGGTGCCCAGGGTGCAGCTCTCTTGTTACTACCTACGCCAGAGGTATTTCACGCAGACGGTTGGTTGACCGGTGTAATTACATGGTTTGGAGTATCAGCGGCCGCGAGGTATTCGCGCGGATGTTTGAAGTCGAGCGGGATTATTCTGTGGAGCCTGAAAAGGTACATACCCATCTTGAAGAATGCGAGCGGTTTTACTTCACAGATGGTACCGCCTACAAATTCTCGCGGTATGAGTATTACGCAATGGGCAGCAGATACCTCACGTACAATTGGCACAAACAAACGCAGGTCACAGAGGATGTATACGACTTTTATATTTACCCTCACCCCAAGGATATCTTTATAGGCACCTGCGCGGAGCATAGCCACCTTGATGATTACTTAAAGCTATGCCACAAAAAGAAACGTTCGAGTAAACCAATGCAGTACCTGGGATGCTATGTAAAAACCCCATCCATGGAGCATCTGCTTGACAGCGGTCTCCACACCCTGTTATTTGAGCGGATAGGCCATTTCGGAGGCGCTTACAAGCTGATTGACTGGAAGAAAACCCGGCCGTACGACATGCTGGGCGTTTCCCGGCCGGAACTCGAACAGATCATTAAGCTTCAGTTAAACGGTGAGAAAATCATGGTATATAAAAAGCTGAAACCGTCAGGGATAGCGTTAGATGACCACGGGGTTGATGTAATCAATTTCTTATGTAATTCCAGCAATAATGAAAAACGCTTGAAACGCTTTGAGCAGCTTGGCTTAAATAAAACTCTTCGCTATTTTGATTACCAGCAGCGCAAAAACTTTAATAAAGCCGGTTACGCCACTATCTGGCAGCATCTGAAGGATTATCACGATATGTGCGTAAAACTCGGCTATGACCTTGCAAACGACTATTACCTTTTTCCACCTAACCTTAAAAAAGCCCACGATGCTGCTGCAAGGATTATAGCCAAACAGGAAGAGCTCGCAAACAAGGAGAAGTACAAGAAAGAGCGGGCTGAGTGGGAACAGCTGTATAAGTCACTCAGTGAGCTTAGTTATTCGGACGGTACCCTGCTGATCAGGCCGGTGAGGTCAAGAGAAGAGCTTATTCTGGAAGGAAAGATACTGCAGCACTGTGTGGCAGGCTACGCCGACAGGGTACGACGGGGTGAAACCTGCATCTTTTTTATTCGCAAGAACGACCAGCCGGACGAGCCATATTATACCCTCAATATCACCCCGTTGCCAAAGTGTGAGTTTATCCAGTGCCATGGATTTGATAATGACAGACACCTTCCCGGAGGACAGCGGCCGCAGTTGATTAAAGACTTTGAGAAGAAGTGGTTTTCTCAGGTTGTCGAGCCGTGGAAGAAGAAAAAGGCCAAGGAACAGCAGAAGATGAAGCTTTTGCAGACGAATGCAACGGTTCAGCAGTCGGAGCTTATAAGGGCGGTGGTGTAGAATGCAGTGCCCGTATTACGGTGGTACTACTTCAGGCAATACCAAAGCGGAAATCAAATGCGGGGAAGGATTTATCTTCTCATTTGCGTTGCCTGATAGAAAACCTGACTATATACGAAGGTCGGCCCAATGTCTGAATAATACGCCGGACAGAGCGTACAGTGAAAGCTGTTGCCGCCATTTTCTGTTTCGGGAGCTTCAGCGCCTGGGAGAAAGCCCACAAAGCAACCATCACAACAAGGAGCTGCAGGAAATGTACATAAGGCTGGTGCCGCAGAAGCCCCAGCAAAAACTCGAGATTGAGAAGGAGGATAACATCATGTCCGAATTAACAGCACCGGTGGCCATGGAAGCCACCCAGCACGATAAAGCAGTTGAGCTGCACCAGTACATACTCGCCCAAGGTCAGGTAGTAGCCCATGGCCTTACCGAGATAGGCCGTAGCCTGAAGGAGATGCGCGACCAAAAGCTTTATATCGAGCTCGGCCACGATACCTTTGAGGCATATACCGAACAGATGCTTAACCTGAAGCAGCGCCAGGCTTATAACTACATCTCAATTTATGAAACCTATGGGCCAAAGTTCATCGACACCCACGGAGATCTCGGTATCAGTAAGCTGCTTCTGTTGGAATCTGTTCCTGCACTCGAGCGTGAAGAATTCCTCGAAGAACACGACGTCGGTGATATGTCAGTCCGGGAACTCAAGGAGATCACCGACAAGTATAACAAGGCCTGTGAGCAGATAAGCCTGCTGCAGGACGAACTGAAAGACAAGGGCGTTACCGCCGAAGCCGAGCATAGGCTTCTGGAGGAAAACGCCGCCCTTGCTGCAAAAGTCAAAGAACTTGAGAACCGCCCCATTGATGTAGCTGTGCAGCAGCCCTCAGCTGAGGACATCGCAAAAATCAAAAAGCAGGCCGAAAAGGACGCTAAGGCAAGCACCAAGGCCGAAATCGAAAAAGCGGTTGAAAAGGCCAAGAAGGAAGCCCAGCAGGCCGCCGATGAGCGGGTTAAGCAGGCCAAAGAAGCCGCTGAAAAGGCCACCGAGGAAAGAATCAAGCAAAGCCTTGAGCAGGTAGAGAAGGAGAAGACCGCAGCTCTTGAGCGGGAGGATAGGCTGAAGAAGCAGCTGGCGGTCACCGGTAACTCTGACAGCGTTCTCTTCGCCCACGTGTTCGAGGAGTACCAAAGCAATTTCAACCGCCTGTTAGGTATTATCAAGAAGATTGAAGCTACCGACCAAGATACTGCTGCAAAGCTCCGCGGAGCCCTGAAGAAGATTACAATTTCTCAGCTTGAACAGGCGGGTGAGTAGTATGAACGATATCTACGGCGGCAAGAACCCCGCAAACATCATGCGCGGCCGCCAAAGCCGCGCACAGGGAGAGTTGTTTGAGAAACTGTTAAAAGCCTCATGCAAACATTACGAAGAAATCGGCCTCGCTAAAATAGAAAAAACTCCGGAACCATTCAAGGTTACAGGGCAGGTGCAGGCAAGGCCGGGGACAAGAGAGCGCCTGCACTTTAAGGGATATTTTGAAACTAAAGCGCAACCTGATTTTAAAGGTACCGTTGCTGGTGGCCGCAGTATTGTTTTTGAAGCCAAGCATACCGACACCGACCGAATCACCCAAGAGCGGGTAACGCAGGAGCAGACCGCAGCACTCAACCAACACTTCAAGCTTCGGGCATTGTGCTTCGTGATAGTATCCTTCGGCCTTGAGCGGTTCTATTTTATCCCCTGGGAGGAATGGAAGGGCATGAAAGAGCTTTACGGGCGCCGGTATGTAACCGAGCAGGACATCATCAAGCACAGAGTAAGGTTTAACGGCTTATATATCTCTTTTCTACGGGAGGAAACGGCATGAATTACTTTACAGATGGTGTATGCCCCAAGTGCGGTGGACAAACCCACGGAATCAACGGCCCGGCGAAATGCTGGGCCTGCGGCTGGACGGAATCACAGGAAGATTACGAGGCCGCCAGAGGGTCCATAGACAAGGCCGTATCGGAAGCCGCCAAGAGGGTGACAGCCAAAAAACAAAAGAAAAATAGCCGCGCTTGGTTGAAGTTCCAGCTTACCATTAACCTGCGTCACAACCTAAGGCGGCTCATGTGCTTGTTTATCATCCCTTTCGGCCTGCTTCGCAAACCAAGGCCGGTAGAGCAGGAAGAGGTATGGTTATGTCCTGTATGCCCGCATTGCTATGAGCCTACCTACAACGATAGGTACTGCGTATTCTGCGGGCAGAGGTTTTTGGAGGGTGAAAACGATGCCTAGATGTAGCAAATGTGGAAAGTCAGTCGCAGTCGCGCCGATCATCTGTGGAGAGTGCCAGCAGTCAGCCTCCGCAGCGGCCGAAGATCTCCTGCAGAAAATATGTGACGGCTACTGTCATTGGCCATGGGTCATTAAGGACCAAGAGAAAATGAGTGCCAAGTGTGACGGATGCGAGATTGAGGCCATGGTGTACGCAATGACGGGTGCCAGGCAATGAAGCGCCGGAGGCCTCCACAGCGTCCACGGCAGAGCAACTCTGACTGCTGGATCTGTCAAAAGCGCCGATACTGCATCGACGCAAGCCGCAGGTACCCGTGCAGAAATTTTACACCAAGAACGAAGGAGCGGGTCAGATGGAACAGCTAGACGCCACAACAATAATGATGGTTGCCGGGCTTATCCTCATAATAGGGATAATCTTTGACTGGCCCCACAACCGCAAAAAATAGGAGGTAAAAACAGAGTGCGAAAGCTTAGAGTAATAATTAGCCTCGCCGCGGCGCTGGCCGCGCTGACCATATCGGTACAAGCCTACGACTTGCGCAAGGTAAGCGATATCACCCCGGAGCAGCTTGAACCATACATGCACCCGGACACCCGCCACCTCGCCGTCGACATCATCCGCATATGTGCCCAAGAGGGAGTGTCGGCCGAGTTTATCGCCACGGTGGTGCGGTGGGAGCGTATACCTGAGCTACATAACTGGTTCGGCTGGAAAACCGACGATGGCCAATACAAAGCCTTCGCCACCGATACAGAGGGGTTAGAGTATTGCATTCACAACATCAAGACCATGTACCTCACAGACACTGGAGAATACTATAGCGGAGGCTATGATGTGGCCGCAGTAAGTAAACTGTACAATAATACGGACTTCTGGCGGGAAGAAATAGAATCCGGCATCATGAACATAGTTGAGAGGAGCGGTCAGCCATGATGAAAGCCATAACTGAAATGCAGCCCTATGGAACCCTGATAATTGACGGCTATAAGCATTACGAAACCCATAGCCGCAAAACCAACATCCGTGGCCGTGTAGCGATACATGCAGCCAAGAAGCACAATATACCTCATTCAGTATTCGAGAAAATCGCAAGGGCACTGAGGATACCTGATAACAAGTATGTTGGCTCATGGCTGTATTATCTGGAACTTAATTATCCGCCTATCTATTTCGGCGCCGTCCTCGGAACGGTTGAAATATTAGATTGTATTCCGGTGGAGCAGATCCGCGACAAGCTTTCCCCGGCCGAGCTTGCCATGGGCGATTATTCAGATGGCAGGTATGCTTATAAACTTGCCTGTCCGATAAAATTTGCCGAACCTATACCCGCAAAGGGCTCACAGGGCTGGTGGAACTGGGATGGTGGTGCCTAATGAACTGGACTATCATCATCACCGTCGCAAGCCTCGTCGGCTCGGTAGCCAACGCCTATAAAAAGCGCTGGTGCTTTGCAATCTGGCTCGTAACCAATGCCTCATGGTGCATATACGACTGCACACAGGGTATGTATACACAGGCAATATTATTCGCAGTAAATTTCATAATCGCCCTACTAGGGCTTATCAATTGGCGGAAGGCCAAGACCATCAAAGGAGGTGCAACTGATGGACTGGAAAAGGGAAGCAGTTAATGACTTGAAAAGATTTCAACCGCAAAAGGATAGCCTTGAAAATATTAAGGCGCGTATTCAAGCCCTGAAAGCCCAATATGGAGCAATCAAATGTTCTATGGGAGATTCAACGCCAGTTAAGGGTGGTGCATCCCGTATTGAGGATAGGTTGCTCGACAATATCGTAGAGCGGCAGCGCCTCACATATACCTACAGGGCGACAGAGAGGCTGGTAGAGTTGGTTGAGCGTGGGCTTTCGGGACTGGACGAGCGGGAACTCCGAATCCTTGAACTCTTCTATATTCGAGGGGCAAAGGGAAATGTAGAACGCTTGATGGAGGAACTGGACTTAGAAAAGACTAGGCTTTACGAACTTAAAGACGATGCACTATACAAATTCACGGTTAGGGAATACGGCCTGCCAGACTACTAAAAAGAGCGGAAAAAAAGCGGAAGATTTTTAGTAAAAGATATGTTATACTAAAAGCATCAAATAGTGCAAAGAGAAAAGCGAAGGTTTAATCCTCCGCTTTTTCTTTACACAATTCATCAAGAGTAACACCAAGCACATCAGCGATTATAATTGCATTCGACACAAGACAATCGCCACGCTTTTCAATGTCCTGCAAGGTGCGCCGGGAAAGGCCGGTTAATTCTACTAATTGAGGGACGGATAAGCCTTTCCCGGTTCTTATTACTTTTAGGTTCAATTAGTCACGCTCCTTCTTTGAAGGTATGAGATTAGACAGCGCTATACCGGCAGCGGCAGCAAGAATTAGGGTTGCAATCTGATTGATGATTGCAGCAGCATCACCGCTCCAGTTAAGCATAAACAGGCGGGCAGCGAATAACACTAGGATTGCGATGTTTATAATCTTCTTGACCATAATATATGCAGATGATACGATGAGGGAGGAAGGGGAGGTTTCCCTCCCGTTTCCTCTGGGCTTCTCACCGTTTCCGTTTGTGGCGTTTGCGGTGTGAGGCCTTTTCTCTTGGTCGGCTTATAATCGCTGTTATCAGACCGATTATTGCAGCTAACAAGCTGACCTGACCATCGCTCATCCGCATCACATCCTCTCTATGTGACGTGCTTGTCAACGATATTCTTGCAAGTAAAAAACATTTAAAGCCTGCTGGTCAATAAGCAGGCTATTTTTATACCATTTTGCAGTCAACTGCAAAGAAAAGTGAGGTGAACCGTTCCCATGACAGCAAAACAAAAGCGTTTCTGCGAAGAGTACCTTGTTGATCTCTGTGCAACTCAGGCTGCCATCCGAGCGGGTTACAGCGTGGAATCGGCCGCTTCTATCGGCAGTGAAAACCTTAGAAAACCTGAGATTCGCGCGCATATAGATAAGGCCCTTGCCGAGCGCTCCAAGCGCACCGGAATCAATTCCGAGCGTGTACTGCGGGAGCTTGCACGCGTCGCTTTTGTGAACCCAGTTGAGGTTGTGGATACTAGGCAAGCTACCGTAAAAGAGGGGGCCACAGCTGATGATACTGCGGCAATAGCCTCAGTAAAGGTTAAAACTATTCCCACGGCAGAGGGCACCGGCATAGAGCGGGAGATTAAGTTTGCCGATAAGCTAAAAGCACTAGAGTTACTGGGCAGGCATATGGGTATGTTTAATGACAGGATTGCCATAGAAACCGAGCAGGTAAAAATTATTGACGATATCCCAAAGGGTGATAGCAGTGAGTAGCGTAAAGCTTACGGAGCTGATAGCACCCTCTTTCTATACCATTCACCGTGATGTGAAGGCTTTAGGGCATACCCATTACTGGCTAAAAGGCGGGCGCGGTAGCACAAAATCATCGTTTGTCAGCATCGAGATTATCATGGGCATGATGACCGACCCGCAGGCAAACGCCGTGTGTATGCGCAAGGTCGGTCTGTATCTCAAGGAAAGTGTATACGAGCAGCTGGTGTGGGCCATTGAAAAGCTCGGGGTATCCCACTTGTGGGAGGAACGCCTCAGCCCCCTCGGCCTGATCTACCGCCCCACAGGGCAACGTATACTATTCCGCGGGGCCGATAAGCCCAAGAAGATTAAATCTACCAAGGTGTCAAAGGGGTACATCAAATACCTGTGGTATGAGGAACTGGATGAATTTGACGGGATGGAGGAAGTTCGAACCATCAACCAGTCGCTTATCCGCGGCGGCGATAGCTTTGTGGTGTTTTACAGCTACAACCCGCCCAAGAGCGCACGCAGCTGGGTAAACGCCGAAGTCATCGAGCAGCGCCCGGATAGGCTTATCCATCAGAGCACGTATCTCTCTGTGCCCCCGCAATGGCTGGGGCAGCAGTTTTATATCGAGGCCGAGCACCTCAAAGCAACCAAACCAGAGGCCTACGAGCATGAATACCTAGGCAAGGTTACCGGTACAGGCGGCGAGGTATTTATAAACCTGCAGATACAGGAGATTTCCGACGAAGAGATAAAGGCCTTCGACCATATTAAGCGTGGTCTCGACTTCGGCTACGCCGTGGATCCGTTGCATTATACTGTATGCCACCATAACAAGGGCAAGCGGCGGCTGTATATCTTCGGAGAAATTCACAAGGTGGCGCTGTCAACCACCGAAGCCGTACGGCTCATCAAGGCAGAGAACCGACTGAATCAGCGTATTACCGCCGATAGCGAGGAACCCCGCACCATCGCCACCATGAAGGCGGAGGGGCTGTATATTGTCCCCGCGAAGAAAGGCCCAGATAGCGTGGAGCACGGTATCAAATATCTGCAAGATCTTGAGGCGATTATCATCGACCCAGTACGCTGCCCGAACACTGCGCGGGAGTTTTCAGGCTATGAGTATGAGCCTGATAAAGATGGCGGCTTCAAGGCCGATTACCCAGATAAGGATAACCACAGTATTGACGCGGTGCGGTACGCCATCGAGGATGAAATCATCAGAAGAGGAGTGCGGCTAGGATAATGGAATTAGCAGTAGCCAAAAAGGTTATAGAAAAGGCGCTCAAGGATAACGACGCTTTCTACAAGAAAGCCAAGACGGCGCAGGAATACTATGACAACGACAGCGCAATCATGCAGCACGGGGCTGCCGCCATCGCCGAGGTGAATAAATTCCTGCAGGAGATTGGCCGCAACCCGTTAAAGTCTGCGGACAATCGTATCCCCACCAACTGGCACCGAATTATTACCGACCAGAAAGTGGGGTATCTGTTTACCTACCCGCCCTCCTTTGACACAGACAACGAGGCAGTGAATACAAGTATCATGCAGACGCTGGGGGATGACTACGAGGCCATTATCAAAACCTTAGGCACCGACGCCACCAATGCCGGCCGCGCATGGCTACACTATTGGTATGATACGGGGGAGGATGGCAAAAAGACCGCTTTCCAGTATCATTTCATTGATCCGACACAGGTATTACCCATATATGACACCGAGAACATCAAGCTACCGCTCAAGACCCTTGTGCGAACCTATCAGATAACGGATGATAAGGGTGATGATTACATTCGGTTTGAGGTCTGGACGGATACAGAGGTATCGTACTTCTGCAGAAGGGCAAGCGAAGCCGACAAGAGCAACATTACCGCAGAAACCATGCTGCTTGACGGTGCGGTTATACAGAAGGTGCTGCCCCATACCTATGGAGAAATTCCCTTCATCGAGTTTAAGAATAACGCCGCCTCCACCGGCGACCTGCAGATGTATAAGCGGCTGATTGACGCGATGGATAAGCTTATCAGCGGCTTTGCTAACGATGTAGACGATATCCAGGAGATTGTGTGGGTTATCAAAAACTACGCAGGGGAAACCTCCGACGTGTTCTATGATAAGGACGGCAAGGAGGTGCCGCGTAAGATAGATCTGCTGCAGGAACTCAAAGCTCGCAAGGTGCTGCATGTGGATGGCGACGGCGGGGTAGATAAGCTTACTGCGGAGATACCTTTCGAGGCCCGCACCAAGCTATATGAAATTCTTGAAAAACAGATATACATCAGCGCCATGGCTGTAAACCCCAATCCCGAGCGTACCGGGCAGGCCACAGGCACCTACATAGATTTTCTGTACTCGCTGCTGGAACTGAAGTCTGGGCTTACCGAAACAGCTTTCCGCGCAGCGCTCGGCAAGCTTATAAAGGCCATCCTGCGATACAACGGGCTTGATGAGAAGATGCAGGTGCAGCAGACATGGACGCGTAATAAGCCGAAGGTGGATACCGAGGTGGCGGATATGATTAACAACACCCCCGATGAAATCCTCTCGCGCCGGACAAAAACCAAGGTGCACCCGCTAGTTGAGGACTACCAGGAGGAGCTCAAGCAGATTGAGAAGGAAGCCGCGGTCACCGAGGAGCCGCCGCTGTATCCGCAGCAGAAGCTACCGGGCGCCGCCAAGAAGGATGAGGAGTAATGGGATACTGGGAGGACAGGCAGCTACAACGCTTTCAACAATCTGAGCAGCGTATAGAGGATTATTACCGAGAGCTGCAGGAAGCCTTTGAAAGAGCACAGGATGCTGTAACGGACACTGTTAACCGCTTTTTTTCCCGTTATGCCAAGGATAACAAGATATCCCTTAGCGAAGCACGCAAGGCCCTCAGCTTCAAGGAGATGCAGAAATTCAAGGGCAGCTTGGCGGAGTATGAGCAGCTGGCGCGAGAGAGCATTGGCACCTTTAGCCTTGAAGTGGAAAACCTTTCAACAAAGGCTCGCATCACCCGTTATGAAGCGCTGCAGGCCGAGATAAAGGCCATCCTTGCACAGTTGTACGATACCGACTATGAACAGAAGGCCGGCGGCGCACTCAAGGATATTTATACCGACAACCGCCACCGTATACAGTTTGATTACGACCAGTACACCGGCTTTCATCACAACTTCGCCCAGGTTAACACTCAGCTTGTGGAATCGCTGCTCAAATATCCGTTCAATGGCCTTGACTTTAGTGAACGCATCTGGCGGCAGAACGCTGATCTGAATGTCAAACTCAAGCAGGCGCTCACCACGGCGTTTGTACAGGGTAAAAATACCTACGACCTTTCAAAGCAGTTTGCAAAGGTATTTGACGTCAAGCGTAGTGAGGCCTATCGGCTGCTCAACACCGAGGCCGCTTTTATTCAAGGGCAAGCCACGGCTGACGGCTATAAGGAGACGGGGGTGGAGCAATATGAAATCTGCGCCACGCTTGACAGCCACACCTCCGAGATTTGCCGAGAGCAGGACGGGAAGGTATATGAAACTGCAAAGATGGTTGTCGGCGTGAACTACCCGCCGTTTCATCCGCACTGCCGTACAACCACCGTCCCAGTCATTGAGGGTTACGACAAGAGCAAGGATACCCGCATTGCCCGAGACCCGAGCACCAGCAAGGCGGTAGAGGTGCCAGCAGGCATGACGTATAGGGAATGGAAAGCCTCTCTGGTTGAAAAATACGGTGCGGCAGAAATGGAGGCTTTGCAGAATAAAGAGAAAAGCGAATCAAAGGATTTTGCCCAGTATCAAAAATACAAGGCTGCGATAGGCGGGCAGGTACCTAAAACATTTGCCAATTTTCAGGAATTGAAGTATAATAATACTGAAGAATGGGAACGGCTAAAAGGTTATTTCAGATATTGCGAAAAGTACCCTCAAGCGCAAATAGAACATTACGATATTTATCGCGAGCTGCATTCGAAAGGCATAAAAAACGGCGCGATACTTCCGCCTGAAAAGGTAACAAGTTATATTTTAAAAGACCCAGCTGCAAAAGACCCATACCACATTATGAAAAGGATGGCGGAACGCAACATTACGGATGATGAAGTACATAGCTTTGTTGATGGGGCGTTGGCGATGTCTAGTCAGTGGAACGGTACACGCAAGGTCTTCTACTCCCCCGGTGGAGTAACGGTAGTTACAAAGCTAGGCGATGACTGGATAGCGAAAACCGTATGGAGCAAAGCGGACTTTGACGAACAGATGCAGACCATAATGGAGGTGATTGAAAAGTATGTCAAAGGGAATAATTGACTACGAAGCAGATCGATATTGTCCTGCGTATAAAAAAGCAATTTCTGCTGATTTATGTTACGATTCGCTTATGTGCCTTAATGGCAGCTTTAAAATATCCTCTACACCTGAACTGTCAGAAATCGAGGATATAGAGGCGGCCAGAAAGAGGTGCGCCGAGTGCCCTTATAGCGACCTCGAATAAAACCACTCATCCATTGTGAATGAGTGGTTTTTTCACGCCCTTTTGCAGTCAACTGCAAAACTGAAAGGAGGTACCTGTTATGCGGCGCGCAAAGTAATGCGCCTACATAAAGCTAAATATTTTGGATGAGAGCACGTTTTAGGCGTGCTTTTGTTATATATTTTTAAATCTACCGTGCGGGCGGTATAACCCGACATCCACACACTCGGACGGCGAGCATAAACACGTATTGGATGGAAAGGAAGGCACTATGGAATTCTTAAAAGCAATTCTCAAAGCGCAGGGGTTGGATGATGAGAAAATCGAAGCCATCTATGCCGTTGCAACCAAGGAAGCCCCAAAGCACTACATACCCAAGGATGTGTACAATGCCAAGGTAGGAGAGCTTGCCACCGTCACCGCTTCGCTGGAGGCCAAGGATAAAGAGCTTGCCGCGGCAAAGGAGTTCGAGGGCAAGTACAACACCACCATTACCGAGTTTACCAACTATAAAACGGGGGTGGAGAAGGAAAAGGCGAACGCTCAGAAGAAAGCTGCTGTTGTGCAAGGCCTCAAATCCGCAAATGCCAATCCTGATGCAGTAGATCTGCTTGCCTCCATTTTTGACCTCGATAAGGTTGAACTCGACGAGAAGGGCGCAGTTAAAGACTGGGATAACCAGCTAAAATCTCTGAAGGAGAGTAAGGCTGGTTTGTTTGGTACCCCACAGCAGAAGCCCAATTACGGCGGCTTTAACCCTCCGGCGGGTGGCTCCGGTGACCCCGGGGAGCCTAAGTCACTTGGGGAAGCAGTCGCACAATTCTATTCACAAAAGTAAAGGAGAGATTTAAATGCCTGTAACACTAGCAGACGCAAAGAATTTTACCCAGGATAAGCTTACGCGGTTCGTCATCGACGAATTCCGTAAAGACCACCTCATGGACCTGATGATCTTTGATGACACGGTGACTCCCATCGGCGAAACCCTCGCCTATGTGTACAACCGCGTAACCACCCAGCCCACAGCATCCTTCCGTGCGCTGAATACCGAGTACGCCCCCAACGAGGCAAAGACCACGCAGATTACCGCGGTGCTCAAGCAGCTCGGCGGCTCGTTCCAGGTAGACCGTGTAATTCAGGACCACGTGAAGGGCGTAACCGACCAGATTACCTTCCAGCTTAACCAGAAGATTACCGCAACCAAGGCGTTGTTTGCCGATACCGTTATCAACGGTGATGTGGCAAGCGACGCCAACAGCTTTGACGGCCTGAGCAAGGCGCTGGCGGGCAGCTCCACTGAATTCAACACCGGCACGGCCATCGACCTTTCCTCTTCGGCCAGCATCACCGCAAACGCGCATGCCTTCATGGACATGCTTGACAGGATGCTCAGCAGCCTCGACGGCGATATCTCCGCTATCGCGGTGAATAAGCAACTCAAGGCCATCATTAACGGCATTGCCCGCCGCAGCGGCTACTTCTCCACCTCGGATGTGGACGCCTTCGGCAAGCCAGTAACCAAATACCAGGGCATCCCGTTTGTGGAGGTTGGCAATAAGCCCGGTACCGCAGTGCCTATCATCGGCGTTGACGGCACCGCAGGTACCACCGACTTGTATGCTATTCGTATTGCCCTTGACGGATTCCATGGCATTTCGCCCAGTGGGTCTACTGTAGTGAAGGCGTTCCTGCCGGATATGAAGCTGCCCGGGGCGGTAAAAACCGGGGAGGTCGAGATGGTTACCGCCATCGCGCTCAAGGCTACCAGAGCGGCAGGCACCGTGCGCAAGATTAAGATTGCTTAGGAAAGGAGCGATTGCAGTTGATTACGATTACAACCAAGAACAAGGAGTACAACGGCATCACGGCCGGTGTACAGTTTAAAGACGGCGAGGCGAAGGTGGAAGCACTAAGCCCCGCCGTCGAGGCGTATATGCTCGGCGCCGGGTATACGATTGACAAGGGCAAAAAGAACGACAACAAGAAGGACAAGGACGACGGCAAGAAGGGTGAGGATAATCCGAAGAGCAAGGATTCGCCCGCGCCTCCTGCTGATAAACAGTAGGTGAGCACATGCCGAAGACCGAACAGGACGTATTTGCGGAGATTTCCCGGCGCTACGGCGTCGAGATGATGGCGCAGGAACGGTATCTGTCGTACATCTGTCAGGTAAAAGAGGAAATCTTGAGTTACTGCAATATTCCTCAAGGCGCTACCATGCCCGATGGGTTATTCTACCCGTGGGTAGAGCTGTCCTACGCCGCCGCGCGGCAGACACAAACCGTACAAGGTACCGGAGCCGTGAAAAGCATTACCGAGGGGGATACCACCATCACCTACGATGTGGGTACCACAGTAATCAAGAACAGCTCCGGCCTCCTCAGTTATGCCAATATTCTGAATCGCTACAGGAGGATGCCGCGATGAACAGCGCAGTCGAACTGCTGGCTGCGGCCAGAAACGATACCTGCGACATCTACCGCGCTATAAAAAACGCCACGGGCAGCATCACTAAGAATGAGGAGAAGCTGCTTTGCGCGGGTGTGCGCTGTAGACTCAGTAAGACAGATGTTCCGTCTCTTTCGCAGTCTGTCGCGGCTGCTTCTATCACGGCGGCCTATAAGGTGTATTTTGCGCCGGATCAGGATGTCCAGGCGGGTGACACTCTCATTGTCACCCGCCTTGGACAAACCTTTGAGTGTACGGCAGGAGAACCGTTTCCGTATAACCTCAACAAGGTAGTGAAGGTGACGGTCAAAAAGATTACATAAACGGGGTAAGGCCGATGGCAGGCGATTTCAGTACTCAGGACTTTGCACATTTCAAACAGGTTCTGAAGAACCTGAAGGCGGATTTAGATGTTGCCTCCTGTAACGTACTAAACAATGCCGTGAACATTGCTCGTCGGGTTACGGTAGAGAACACGCCAGTCGGCGACTATTCGCGCGAGGTGAGTTTTACCACCAAGGACGGCCGCGAGGTGCATTTCAGCGTTACTGGTAGAATGGGCGGAACGCTCAAGCGCAGCTGGGATGTAAAGAGAGCCCGTCTGCAGGGAAGAACTTACGAAGCCGAGCTCTACAACACCGCTGATTATGCGCCTTACGTCAATGATGGGCACCGTGTAGTTGACCGCGATAGAGTAACCATCGGGTATGTCAAGGGGCAGTTTATGCTTGAAAAGGGCCTTAACGCAGCCCGCGGAGAGATGCAAAATTTATTCAACGCTGAGATAAGGAGGGTGAAGCAAAGAAGTGGATTTTGACTATATCAAGCAGGGGATAGCAGACTTTATTAAAAGTCTGTATCCAGATGCTACCATATATGAAGACGCCATCCAACAAGGTGCGGCTTCACCTTCCTTCTTTGTTGATTTTTTCAGTGCAGACGGCACCGCAAGGCTGGCAGAAACCTCTAGCTTCGCTGTTGGATGTGTAATCACCTATTACCCGAAAGATATACGAACCAACGATGAAATTAACGCGGTGCGTTTTAATCTGCTGCAGCACCTGCGCCGGTTCTATACTCCGGCAGGATGGATGACTGTAAAGAACCTGACAGCTTCGGTAACCGATATGATACTGACGGTGACATTTACGGTACAGGTTGATATTAGTATGTTACCAGACGACCCGCTGATTCAGGCAGCACAGCAGAAAACCGAATTAAAGGAAGGTTGATTATATTGATTCAGAATCAGATACTGCCCGGCGTATACATAAACGTCGTGGCTGGCAAGCGCGGAGAGGATGTACTGGGAGTGCGCGGTATTGCCACCATTCCGCTTGAATTGGACTGGGGCGCACAGATTACCGAGCTTGCACAGGGAGAAAACCCATTTCCTAAGCTAGGGTATTTGCTCAGCGCTGCGCCGCTCGTGCTAGTGAAGGAAATCCTCAACTATGCCACAAAGCTTATCATCTACCGCATAAACAACGGCGAGAAAGCGCAAGCGACTCTTGCCGAAGGAATTACTGCAAAGGCCAGATATGCAGGCACGAGGGGCAACAGCCTTTCAGTGATTGTTGCAAAGGACGGTTCAGTGTTCGTAGTGAAAACCTTTATGGATACCCTTGAGGTTGACACGCAGATTATCAGCAAACCACAGGATTTCATTGCCAGCAACTATATCGAACTTGAGGGCACCGGCAGCCTTGTAAACGCAACTGTAACTCTAACAGGCGG
The DNA here is from genome assembly GCF_900103835.1 of Acetanaerobacterium elongatum. Taxonomy (GTDB): domain Bacteria; phylum Bacillota; class Clostridia; order Oscillospirales; family Ruminococcaceae; genus Acetanaerobacterium; species Acetanaerobacterium elongatum. The sequence goes on from NZ_FNID01000012.1 coordinate 38,449, forward strand.
CACCAACGGAACGGTATCAAGTACCGCTTATGATGATTACCTCACTGCGTTAGAGCTGCTCAAGTATAACGTCATTACCTACACCGGCTCCGATAACGCTGTTAAGAGTAAGATTGCCGCATTTGTAAAGCGAATGCGCGATGAGGGTGTACGTGTACAGGCGGTCATGAACGGCTTTGCTGCGGATTACGAGGGCATTATCAACAATACCATCGGTGGTATAAGTGGTGGTGTTGCACTGACAGCGGCTCAGACCTGCGCAACCAGGGCGGGCATCGAGGCTATGCTCGGTATCACAGCCAGCGGTACCAACATGGAAATTATCGGCTGGACGGATGTCAACCCGCGCCTTAATCGCATTCAGTTGGAAAGCCGCACCAAAAACGGCGAAAGCCTGTTTGTGATTAAAGACGGAAAGGTAAAGCTGCTATACGACATCAACAGCCTGACCACCTTCACGGAGGAAAAGCCGAAAGACTTCGCCAAAAACCTTGTTATTCGCACCTTGGATGCCTATGTGATGGACCTGCAGGCCCTGCTTGATGAACAGGCTATTGGCAAGCTTCGCAACAACGTTAATGGCCGCAATCAGCTTAAGGGTATGATTGTGGATATGACAAAGAAGCGGTATCTTGAGACCGAATCCATCGAGGACTTTACCGCCGATGATGTTGTGGTAGAAATCGGTACCGAACGCGACAGCGTGGTTGCTCACAGCGCCATCAAGGTGGTTGATACGATGGATAAGATTTATCTTACTGTAGTATCCCGCTAAGGAAAGGAAGAAACGAATAAATGAGTGAATTTATGCGTCTGCAGGATATGTTGTCCGGCCATGACGGCAATGTTTATATTACTCTCAATGGCAAGATACTGCCTGCGGGCATGATCGGAAAGATTGAAGCCAAGGAAAAAAAGACCGTCGAGAGCAAACGCCCCCTCGGGCAGCGAGTTATCCAGCACGCCGTTAGGGGTGTAGAGTATACCCTTAGCGCCACGCTGTATCATATCACTTCTGCATTCATTGAAGCTGCTAAGGCTTATAAGGATACCGGCGTATCTCCTGAAATAACCGTTCAGGTATACAACGAGAACCCGGTTCAGGGCAGAAGCGAGATATTGCTGCGTAACGTTATCTTCAACGAAACGCTGTTCGCGAAACTGGACGACAGCTCAGATGACAGCCTTTCCGTCGATACTGACGGCACGTTTGATGACTTCGATATCATTTCTAAATTCGGAGGGACGGCAACTTGAAAACCTTAAACGCTTTTTTAAACCCTGTTAAATCGGTCAATACACAGTTTGTTGTGTCGGAGCGCTTTGTAGAGGATGGTAAGGCTGTCCCGTGGGAACTGAAGGTGCTCTCCTCCGCAGAGGGTGAGATTGCTCTGCGGCAGGCATATATCAACGGCCAGATTGACGATATCTCGCAGCGGTACGAATACGCGGCACGTTGTGTGGTGTATCCCGACCTTACCGATGCCGAGCTGCTCAAGGCCTACGGCGTACTCAAACCGAGCGACCTGCTCCGGCAGATGCTTACCGACACCGAGTTTGCCCGTCTGCTGGTCAAATGCTATGAGATTAATGGCGCGACCATGAACATGCAGGAACTGGTGGACGAAGCAAAAAACTGATAAAGCAGAGCAGAAAAGGGCGCGCAGACAGTTTCTTTGCCTACGCGCATTTTGCTCTGCAGAACTTTAATATCTTACCTAGCGTGTTTTTAGGGCTTCCCACAAGGGAGAAGGCGTTCATTATTGCCAGTATGCAGATAAACACCGAGGATATGAAGCAAAAGTAAGGGGGCGGTACAGTGTCGCAGACCTTTGGTGCGGTATTCAAGCTGACGGATAACTATACCGCCACCATGACAAAGATTATGAACTCCACTGATTCGGCAGAGAATAAGATAAAGAAAGCCAAGAAGGCAAACGAGGAATATTCGAACAGCTTTAAAAGGATTAAAAACAGTGCGCAGGACGCTGGCGGTGGTCTTAACACCATTATGAATAGGCTGACTGGTATGATTACTCTTGCCTATGCGGGGCGGAAGGCCTTTGACCTGATGATGTCGGCACTGAATACCTCCGCACTGCAGAAGACGCAGGAAACCACATTTCAGGCACTGCTGAAAAATGATAAGGTTGGCTCGCAGCTCTATCAATATGTCGGTCAGTACGCGCAGAAATCTGCGTTAGGACGCGAGGATATCGCAAAAGGAGTAACCTCTTTCCTTTCTACGACGCGCGACCTTAACCAGATTGAGCGCCTCATCAAGATGACCGAGCGCCTGTATGCGAAGGACCCCACGCAGGGTGCTCAGGGCGCAGTATTCGCGCTCAAGGAGGTACTCGCGGGCGACGTGGTATCCATGCGCGACCGCTACGGTATTACCGGCTTCAGCGGCGAAAAGATTCGCAACATGTCAGCGCAAGGCGATACCGCTGGGATGCTTGATTATATCGACCAGCAGCTTAACCGCTTCGGCGCGACGCAGGAGGTGGTTGACCGCAATTTTGCTGGGCTACTTACGCAGGCGAACGTATTCGCTTCCAACATGAAGACCGCCATCGGCGATGCTGCAACGCCGGTTATGGAAAACCTTGCCGGTGTGATGATGCGCCTTAATGAGATGATGCAGGCGGGCAGATTTCAGCCGTTCATCAACATGATGGTAAACGGCATGCAGATGATCGGCAACGGGATTGCATGGGTGGTGGAGAACATCAACGTTATCGCGCCGCTGGTTGTAGGCTTTACGACCTCCATTTTGATATACAAGGGCGCCATGATGGTAGCGGCACTCTGGACGACCATTACAGGCATAGCAGTTAACGCCTTGGCAGGAAACCTAATAATGGCCGGTGCAATCCTTGCCGGTGTAACTGCCGGGGCGCTTACGCTCTCCGCTGCCTTTCAGGATATCGACGCAAGCGGCGTAAAAGACCTTAACGGAGTAAACCCCTCGGAGCTTTCAAAGGGCTTAGCTTCCGCGCCCGTAGAGGTAACCAACTCCTCGGCCATCCCCGTAAAGGGCGAAGTATCCATCGAGAGCGAGGACATGCGCTATCTTATCGACCTTGAAAGCCAAAAGTTTTTTGCAAAGTTTTCGGTGGCCCACCTTGCACCGCAGATAAATAACACTTTTGGGGATATCCACCAAACCGCAGATGTTTCCCAAATTGAAGGGGTTATAGCCAATATCATTACCGAAGAAATCGAAACCTGCGCGGATGGAGTGTGAAACTAATGTACAACATATTCATCGGGGACATTGAGCTTTACGGCATCGAGGAATTTACCGAGACCGGAGGACGGGATATAGAAACGCACAGCACCCTTGGAACGGGTGCTGTGCCTCTGTATGGTGATAAAGATTTACGGTCGTGGAGTATCTCTTGCGAACTGACCAATATCAAGCAATCCTACCATGATGTATTTACCCAGGCATCTGATATCTTCGCTGCGTTTGACGCATGGCTTACAAGCGGCGCCGAGCAGCGGCTGGTAGTAGTCAACGGTGATTACACCCTGTCTCAGATGGTAATACTCAAGAACTACAAGAAGCCTGAGAAATCACAGGGTGTATACGATGTGAGCATTGAGCTGTTGGAATACAAGGAAGTCAGCGTTCGCACGGCGGATATTCCGTATATCCAGCGCCCCGGGAAGATACCGGCGGTGCCGAAAGCGCTGGCGGGCAACCCGGCAACATTTACGAAAAAGGAAGATATTGATGCGGCGTTTAAGAGGTATAGGGCGGCAAAAGAGGGGCAACTTTTAGCGCTGGATAAAAGGGATACTTTAAGTCTTCAAGCGGATTTAAGCATAAGGAATGATGCGCTATTGGGTGAACCTGCTGGACGCAACCTTGATAAGGCTTTAGGTACAACTGATTTACATACTTTTCAATACATTGGTAGAGCTTACGACGATTGGGCGAGAAGATTCGCGGACAATTTAACAAAGCTCAATACCCCATTTATGGGTTAGCAATGGACGATAGTTTCATAATATTTTCTGACATTCATCTGCGTTAAGCACATGGTAGGATTTAAATATTTTTAACATTTCACTCGTCTTATCATCTATCTGTTCAAGGTGGTAGAGTGATGCGGCTAGATAAAATAAAGCTACCGCAATTATAATCGTAATAAACCATGTAATTAACATGGCGGTAAAATATACCGTATAGATATCGTGTGATTGCCCAGCAGTATTCAGTACATTACCAACAACTCCTCCAATGACAATACCCAGCACTAAACCACCGATTAAAACTACCCAAGCTAAAATATTATATACTGTTGATCTAATCATTTTCTGTCAACTCCTTTCCCCCAATATACCACTATATACTCTAATTTACAACCTTTGGAGGTGACCCGATGGAACTCCTTTTAGAAAACGCAGAAGTAGGTAAAGTCCTTGACCTCACTGATATTGCGGAGAAAATTAAATTTCAAGACCAGTGGAACAACGGCACCGCGAAGTTTTGTTTTGAATATCCGGCACAGGTAGGCGACATGTACCCCAACGGTTCGGTGGTGAGGTTCAAGTATGCTAACGCAGGCATCTTCTTCGGATACCTCTTTACCACCTCACAAGATAAGAGCACATATAAATGCACCTGTTACGACCAGCTGCGGTACATGAAGGCCAGCGATACGGTGATGCGTAAGAAGATGACGCTCACCCAGTTTGTCAACCTCTGCGCGGCGAACCTTCAGCTAAGGGTAGGAAAGTTCGATAACACTGAGCTGGTGTTGGACGATTACCTGTTTGATGGCAAAACCTATCTCGACATGGTGTACGACAGCATCAAGGAGAACCTGCTCGGTAACGGGTATTACTATACCCTGTATGACAACTTCGGCGCGCTTGACCTGCGGGATACGCTGGATCTGCGTCTGCCGCTTGTGCTGGGCGATTACTCGCTGGCTACTGATTTTGAGTACAGCAAAAGCATTGACGAGGATACCTACAACTACGTCAAGGTGGCGCAAGACAACAAGGATGCGGGCGTGCGGAACAGCTACTGCGCCGAGGATGTCGGCAACATGAAGCGGTGGGGCAAGCTGATGTTCTATCATAAAAGCAGCGGCAATAAAAACGAGGCACAGCTCGCGGAGCTTGCCAACAACATTCTTGCTGCCAAGAACCGAGAAACGCAGACGCTCTCCATTGAAGCCATCGGTGACGTAAGAGTACGTGGCGGCAGCGGTATCAAGGTTGAAATTGCCGAGGCGGGGCTTGACCTGTGGGCGGTGGTAGACAATGTAACCCACGAATTTACTCGGTCGATTCACACAATGAAGTTAAACCTGATTATAGGGGGGCCTCTTAGTGTCAAATCTACATAGTGCAATCAAGCGGGTTGCGCTCAACAGTATGAACAACGAAAATCTCGCCGATGTGGTATATGCCACCTATACTGGAAGCGGTCTAAAAATAGACGGGAAACCCGTTGCTGTACCCGTAAACATGATAGATATTCCTCATCATCTTACGGATTATGACGTGGATATGCAGGAAGTGCAGGGAGGGGCTCTGGTTGGAGAGCGAAAAACCTATCGCGTTTTTAATGCACTCAAGAAGAATGAGCGTGTAAGTGCGGTGCAGAAACGCGGCTCACAGCGCTACGCCATCATTGATCGGCTGTAGGGAGGGGTATGTATGTTGCCACAGTTAGGATATCTGAACACAAGCACCGATTACACGCATTTACGGCTCCCGTCAAAAACCTATAAGCTCGACATCAACAGCGGCCACATTCGTGGTCACACCGACGAGCTGTCAGCGATGGAGCAGGCTGTATATAAGATTCTTGCCACTGAACGCTTTTGGTACCATATCTACACGCCAAACTACGGGGTGGAGCTGGACGGGCTTGTTGGATCCCGCAGAGAATATATCAAAGGCGACATTGCTCGGCGACTGAGTGAGGCACTTACCGCTGATGACCGAATTACTGGTATAAGGAATTTAAACGTTTCCTTTAGTGGCGAGGAAGCTGGCGTATCTTTTATTGTGGGCACCATTTACGGAGACGTCATTGTGGAAAGGAGGGTGGCTCTTGGCTGAGAATTATGAGTTCCGATACATACTTAATGAAATGCTTGCGGGTGTTCCCGATACCTTAGATAAACGCGAGGGCAGCATCATCTATGACACACTGGCCCCAGTTGCATATGAGGTGGCAAAACAGAACTACCTCATTTCCAGCCTGATGAGCCTGTTGTTTCCGGACACCTCGCAGGAGATATGGCTCGACCGCAACGCCGACAATTTCGGTCTTGCCCGCAGGGAGGCTACCTGCGCGACCAGAAGGGTGCTTGTGCAGGACAGCAACGGAGCGCCACTCGACGTGCCCCTAAGCAGTCGTTTCCGAGTGGAGGATCTAACGCTGCAGGTCACCGAAAAGATAGCGGCGGGAGAATTCAAGGCTGTCGCGGAGCAGGCGGGAACCATCGGCAACCGGTATACGGGGGAACTGCTGCCGGTTGACAATATAGTCGGCCTGGGAACGGCAATGCTTGCAGACGTATTGATACCTGCATCCGATACGGAAACCGATGAAGAACTGCGCGGCAGGCTGTACGATTATCTGCGGAAAACACCCTTCGGCGGGAATATCGCGGATTATGAGCAAAAAACGCTGGGCATTGAAGGTGTTGGAGCGGTTGCGGTGTTTACCGCGCAGAATATCGGCGCGGGCCTTGTACGGCTTATCATAGCCGACGAGCAGATACAGCCCGCCACCGAGGAGCTTATTACAAGGGTTAAAAACACGTTTGTGGGTGACCGTAACGGTACGGGTATGGCCCCCATCGGGCACCTTGTCACCGTTGGCACCGCAAGCCTGCTGACGGTTGACATCACGGCACAGGTAAAGTTGAAAACCGGCGCCAGTTTTGCGCTAATCGAGCCGCTTATTAAACAGGCGGCGCAGGGTTATATCGGCGGAATCGGCTTTAAGGAGGGCATCGTCTACCGCGCAAAGTTAATATCGCATATGCTCAACGCCTCTGATGCCATCCTTGATGTCAGAGGCGTTACCATTAACGGCGCCGCCGAAAACCTTACCCTAACTAAGACAGCGTATGATTATCAGATACCGTCAATCGGTACGATTACCGTTACGGAGGTGACGGCCTGATGTTTTATGACCTAAAACCTGAGTACAAAGCACACCTACCGCCGTACTACGAGAACATCGCAGAGATTTCGGTTCTCGATACGGTTATCATCGAACAGCTTGAGAAGATTCAAAGCCGGATACGACTGCTTGCCGAAAGTCGGTTTGTAGAGCTTACTAATGTCGATGGGGTAAAGCGATGGGAAAGTATCCTAGCACTCAATAGCCCTATTAAAAGCACACTACAGTCCCGTAAGAACGCAGTGAAGGCCAAACTAATGTCAAAGCCACCCATAACAATTGAAACTCTGCGGGCCGTGATTGAAACCTACCTTGGGGTGCCGGTTAATATGGTTACGTGGACTCTGCCGGACATACCAAACTGGTATGTTTTTGGGAAAGCCACATGGGGTGATGTTGAAAAGACATTTTGGAGAGATTACCTGCCGACCGGTACGCCTTATACTATCGATGTCTACTATCGTGGTTTTGAGAAATTGCCGGACTTAGATCCGTTGTATGCAACCATTAACGAGCTCATACCCGCAAATATCGTTGTCAATATTCATTACGCCTATGCAACATGGCGCGAGGCGCAGGTGCAATACCCAACGTGGCAACAGATTTGCGAACATACATGGAATCATATTATGTTAGGAGCGTGGCTGAATGCCTAAGTTAACAACAAATCTGCAATTAAAAAAGCCGTTGCTGGATGAGGCAGCGGATATCGAGGTCATTAACGAGAATATGGACAGGATTGATGCGGTTATAATTACGAAGAATAGCGCTCAGGCAATTCATCATGCCACCGCATGTACCGGTACGGGCAGACGTTACGAGCTCATAGTGCCGACACTCGACTACCCATTGCCGAGTGATTTTATCCTTACGTTTATACCGCATGTTGACGTACTGGATAATGCTGTGGTGGTTATTCGTAAATCAGCAGAAACACCGGACGAACAAAGCACAGTATTACCCATCATTACCAACGCCAACGAGACTGTACCGGCCGGATCATTTAAGGCAACTACCGTAACAATGCTTGCAATAGGAGGCGGGCGTGCTTTTTTTAAGCTTGGCGGCATCGGAAAGCCGCCGGAAAACTGGTCTTTTCTGCAGGCAATTACACAGACAGGGCAATTTTTAGTAGAAGAAACCGGATGGTATCAGATACATGTTATTGGCCCAGGGGGTAACGGCGGAAAGGGTGGAACATCTGTATTATCGGGCGACAACAGTGGTCTCACTTATGTCATGGGAGGCGGAGGAGGAGGGGGTTCCGGTGGAGGCCTTGCAATATCCAGACTGTTCTTAAAAGCCGGAACAGTGATAAATATTACTGTTACTGCCTCCTATGTATCTTTTGGTTCCGACATAACATGCACTGCCGGATATGCAGGCCAGAACGGCGGTAACGCAGATATTAACAATGTCGGTGCTGCTGGCGCAGGAGCAACAAACGTTGGGACAGCAGTAGGAGGAAATTACATTAACTTACCCGGAAAGCCGGGCAAAAACGGTGTAAATGGCGCAAAATGGGGTGGAACAGCGCCAGCGAACCAAACAATAGGTGGAGCTGGAGGAGCTGCTGGAGACCCGCTTACTGCAAGCAAGTATTATTCTTCACCTAAAGCTACGAGTGGAATGAATGCTAAAACATCAGACACCGCCAACAATATTCCTTTCATGTTTGGAGGCGCGGGTGCAGGACGCACGGGAGGAGTAATACCCAGCAATGCTTACTATAACTCGTATCCTGGCACAACGTATGCTGGCGCTGCAGCTGGTGGTGGGGCGCCTGGAGGCGTAGTAATTGAGAAAGGAGTTGCATAATCATGAGCAGACAGTTTGCGTTTGTACAAGCAGGTAAGGTAGAGGAGGTTGTTCCGTACATTATTGATATCGGTGAAACATCCGTCAGCCTTGAAAATCGGGTATACAGTGATATCATCAAACTATATTTTGTAGAGATTCCCGAAGGCTTACCGGTTGAAGCAGGCTGGTATTATCAACAGGGTATGTTCCGCCGGCCGAACGCCGACGGCAGCGCTCCTGCCCTAATCGACATTGACGCCATTACACAACGGTATGACACAACCACACTGGACGGTGCAAAGGCTGCCAAGCTTACCGAAATCAACACCGCCTGTGAACAGGCAATAACCGCGGGCGTGGATGTCACAACCACACAGGGTACAGAGCATTTCAGCCTGACAGCCAACGACCAGATCAACATTGCCTTCTACGAGCAGCAGCTCTCGGCTGGAGCGGCGCAGGTACCATATCACGCCGATGGAGCCCTTTGCCGTATGTTCTCGGCAGATGAAATCAAAGATGTAGCTGCGGCTGCTGCCCGGCATAAACTTTATCACATCACCTACTGTAACCATCTGCGTGATTACATTAAGAGCCTCATCACCATCAAAGAGATAGACGGGGTTACATATGGGATGACATTGCCGGAAGCACTGCAGAGCAACTTAACGGCGATATTAACAGCCGCAGGAGGTACCACGGATGAAACAACTGCTTAAGCTATCAATCCTGTTTTGCATAGGTGGCCTGGTGTATAACCTCATTGAGATTATGCACCACGGGAGCACCCACTGGTCAATGTTAATTGTTGGCGGGTTATGCTTTCTGCTCATCGGAGCCATCAATGAGCTTTATACCTTCGATATGGCGCTGCCCAGCCAGATGCTGATATCGGCTATTATCGTTACCGCCGTGGAACTTATCACCGGCCTTATTATCAACGTTGTCCTCGGTTGGAACGTGTGGGATTACAGTAATTTGCCGTATAACCTCTGCGGACAGATCTGCTTGTTGTACTTCAATATCTGGTTTCTGCTGTCTCTTGCCGGTATCTTCCTCGATGATTGGCTGCGGTATTGGCTGTTCGATGAGGAACGGCCGCGTTACAAGCTGCTTTAGGGGGTGTAGATAGTTGGTAAATGCGGTATATAACATTGACCTCAGCCTGAAGCAATCGGAAATACTGCAGACGGGTATCATCCTTACACAGGGTGATAACAGCTCTATAGTATTTCACATCCGTATTCTTGATGGTGGAAAAGAAATTGATTACTCGAAAGCGACCGCGCGGATTGTCTTCATAAAAGAAGATAAAACAGTGGTAGAAAAAGATAATCTGGAGAATCCACCTGAAGGGGGATACAACCATACGCTCGGCACAAACGAGCTAGCGGTTATAGGCAAGGTAATCGGCTCAGTACTTTTATATGGACCAAACGGGGAGCGCCTTTCAGCTTCCCGTTTTGTTTTTCAGGTTCAGGCAGACATGCTGGCACCGGGAGCGGTCGAAAGCTCTTCCGAGATGGACGCTCTCTCAAAAGCCATACAGCTGCTCCATCAGTTGGAGGACGAGGCCTACACCGGCACGGCTGTTTTTACCCTGGAGAGCGAAACATCAACAATAGAGATAACCACAGATACCAACGGTAAGCCGCTTGACTGCCGACATGCTGAGCTGGTTATAAAGGTACCCGAAAACTTGATTGCGAACGCTGGGGACCAGGTATATGTGATGGGGCAGGTGAATGATGCAGTCGCAGCAGGAGCGTACTGTTCTGTTTGGGGCGGGGCTACGGCGGATAAGTGGATGCTTGGATGGTTTAAAAACTTGGGCAGCGCAATCCGGCTTAACTTCGATGTAGCTGGAGGCGCGGTATGCGTAACGGGTGATGTAGTGGCGGGTGGTATAAGCAGCAGCGGTTCCCGTAATGATGTGGCCTCGGGAAAAACATACGGGTATACGACACAGGTAAATAACTTTCAGGCGATATCCAAGATTACGCTAACTGCGGCATACAGCCGATTCCCCGCGGGTACAGTCGTTGTAGTTAGGGATATTAAAAAGTAAAGGAGATTGACTGATGCCATCAGAAGTTTTAGTTGCAATCATAGCCTTTGCAGGCACCGCCGTCGGTAGCGTCGGCGGTGTTCTTGCATCCAGCCGTTTAGTCAACTTTAGGCTCGACAAAATTGAGGACAAGCTTGACAAACACAATCACTTTGGCGATAGACTTACCAGGGTGGAAACAATACTTGATATTAAGGAGGAAAATTAGCCGTGAATATTATACAGCACCCCTCACCCAACCACTGGAATGGGCGTTTTGGATGGACGCCAGACATGATTGTCTGTCATATCACAGACGGGGCATACGACGGCGCTATAGCCACCCTGTGTGACCCCGCGATGCAAAGGTCTTCCCACTTCGTCGTAGCCCGCGACGGACGCATAACCCAGCTTGTGCAGATTGCTGACGGCGCGTGGTGTAATGGCACAGACACGAAACCGTTAGCAAACAGCTATTATGGCAAATCCACACTGCAGGCCGTGCGCGACCGTAAAACCAACGCCAACTATTACACCATCAGCATCGAATTTGAGGGTATCTGGAAGGAAACCAAAGGCAGGCTTACCGACGTGCAGCTTGCGGCCGGCATAGAACTGATTAAGTACATATTCGCCGAGGTCAAACGGCTATATGGCATTGATATCCCCGTCGACCGTGAACATATCGTTGGTCACTATCAAATCAGCCCTGTTACCCGCCCCTGCTGCCCGGGCGAGCTGTTCCAATGGGATGAGCTGCTCGCGGGGGTTAAGGGTGAAGCCGCAGAAACTGATTGGCAGCTTAAGTATACCAAGCTCGAAGCCGAGTATAACGCATTTAGGCAGGGTGTAGCAGCTCTGCTTGATAATTATAAGGAGGTCTAGCAAATGAAGAAAACTGCAAAAAGAATTCTCGCGCTTATTATGTGCTTGTTACTGGTCGGCATCCTCATGGCGCCTACTATGTTCGCAGCAGACACAACAGCTACACCTGCACCTCCATCCAATTGGGGTAACTTCGTTAGCATCATCCTCACTGTGCTGCTCGTTGTGGGCGGCTTTTTTATTTCCTATTTTAAAACCAGCGCGACATTAAAAAGTAAGGCAGCCGGTTTGATTGCCGAGGCCGAGAACCAATACCGCACATGGACGAAAGCGGGCAATCAAAAGTTTGAGTGGGTATGCGATCAGCTCTACAGCCTCATACCGCCTTGGCTCAAGCCGCTGATTACGCGTGAAGTTGTCGGAAATATCGTGCAGACCGTATTTAATTTTATCGAGGATTACGCCAAGCAGCAGCTTAATCTTAATAGGGCCGCAGATGGTATTGGCAAACTGAACAAATAAGATTAAAGCCGGAGGTTGTGCCTTCGACACCAAGCAAACAGCGGGGGCCATTAGGCTCCCGCTGTTGTTTACAGATATAGAATGTAGTTGAATAGAATCGTAGGTAAACAATGTTGCGTACCTCCGCAACCATTTAAGCGGTTTGAAGTTTACTTCAAACCGCTTTTTACTTGCTTGACTCTACCTGCCAATCCGAAAATTTTAGGTATACTACCAATGCTGTCTTCAGCTACTACGAAGGTGTAAAAAACGGGTATATCCTCAAAAAAACTTGTACATACCCCCCGAATTATGCTATCATAGTAACAGTTCTGAATCTACTTAACCTTAAAAACACTTGAATTCTATTCTGCTGCCGAACCGGTAACCATAGGGCACAAACAGGGCTTGTCTGCCCCGGCTGTGTCTTTTTATTTGAAAGGACTCCTACAGCATATGAAGCGGGCTTTGTTTGTTGCGACAGTTACAGGCCATATTCTGGCGTTTCATACTCCTTATATAAAAATGCTTACCGAGATGGGCTATTCCGTCGATGTGGCGGCCTATGGGGATGAGCATGTGCCGTATGCGGTAAAGCAGTTTTTTCTGCCCTTTCAGCGTAATCCCTTCAGTTGGCATAATCTAAAGGCGTACCGGAGTCTGAAAAAACTTATTGATGCCAATCAATATGAACTCATCCACTGTCATACACCAGTCGCCGGTATTTTAACCCGATTTGCTGCCAGAAAGGCCCGCAGAAACGGCACAAGGGTTCTTTACACCGCACACGGCTTTCACTTTTACAAGGGTGCCCCGCTGATAAACTGGCTTCTATACTACCCCGCCGAGCTGCTCTGTTCTAATTGGACAGACACGCTGATTACCATCAATCACGAGGATTTTGAGCGTGCAAGCAGGCATTTTCACGCCGCACAAATTGAATATGTGCCCGGTGTGGGGATCGATGTGGACAAGTACGCAAACTGTGCGGTTGACAGGGCACAAAAACGCCGGGAGATCGGCGTGCCGGAGGATGCTCTGCTGCTGATATCGGCAGGGGAGCTTAACCAAAACAAGAACCATGAGGTCATCATCAAGGCAATAGCGCAGCTTCACGACCCTTTGGTGTACCTTGTGCTATGTGGCATCGGGGAGCTGCGGGAGCCTCTTGAAGCACTGGCCAGGTCACTCGGGGTGGCCGACAGGGTTCTGTTCCTTGGCTACCGAGCAGATATGCCCGAACTATATAAGGTCTCGGATGTCTTTGTTTTTCCCTCGTTTCGCGAAGGGCTTTCCGCTTCGCTGATGGAGGCGATGGCCTGCGGCCTTGCGGTAATTTGTTCCGACATACGGGGAAACAGGGATTTGATAACCGACAATATAAACGGGCTGCTCTGCAGGCAGAACATACCCGAGGCGTATGCATCCTGTATTGAATTTTTAAAAGACCCTGCGGCTCGTTTGCGGCTAAGCGGTGGGCTAGGGGGAACGCTTGAACCGTTTTCCGCCGGTTCCGTCCGGCGCCTGATGCGGAAGATCTATATGAACTGCCCACAATCACTCTAAATTATTTAAGTGAGGTTCTGGTAATGCCGCTGATTTCTTTTATTGTGCCCGTATATAAAGTGGAAGACTACCTTGACCAGTGCGTTCAGAGCTTGCTTATACAGAGCGGCAGCGACTATGAGATTATACTGGTGGACGACGGCTCCCCCGACCGCTGCCCCGAGATTTGCGAAAGCTACGCACGGGAGCATGAAAACGTTAAGGTGATTCATCAAAAAAACGGCGGGTTATCTGCAGCAAGAAACGCCGGTATCCGTATCGCTCAAGGCGATTACCTGCTGTTTGTAGACAGCGACGACTACATAGACTCCGGTTTTCTGCGTGCTGTTTCACAAAAAATTGCACAAAGGCCTGTTGACGTGGCCTTTCTTGATGCCCTGCAGATCTATTCCGATGGCGAGGTCACCCCTCTGGGGTACCCCTATGAACAACTGGATTTCAGCGGTGAAGAGGCTGCGGGTATCCTTGAGCAGTTATCCCGCTTTTCAAAGTACCCCAGCGGAGCGTGGAATAAGCTTTTCAGCCGAAAGCTTATTGTAGACAACCTGCTCTTTTTTTCTGAAGGCCTACTCTATGAGGATATTGATTTCACGATTGCAGTTTTTCAGTATGCGCGCAGCTTTGACTATTATCCTATCCCTTATTATTACTACCGTAAGAACCGCAACGGATCCATTACCAACACCATAGGGATTAAGCATGTGAACGACCTGTTTTTTATCATCAAGAAATGGTCGTCAGATGCCACCCCCCTCAGCAAACCCCAAAAAGCGGTGAATGCCATCATGGCGTATGAATACTGCGTGCTGCTTGGGTATCTGCACCGAAGCGGCAAGGCAATTCCGGAAAGCTTAAGAAACGAGATTTTCCATTACCGCTGGCTTTTAAGATATGGCCGCACCAGAAGAATTGCCGCAATCCGGTTGCTTTCCAGGTTCCCGGGCCTGCGCGCCGCAACATTCCTGCTGGGCGTTTACCTAAAGCTGAGAAAATTATAAACACATTTACTTAAAGAATACAGGCCGAGGTGATAACCCGTGGTAAGGGTGCTGCATATCGTATTTTCCATGAACAGAGGTGGTATTGAGACCATCCTGATGAATATTTTCCGTAATATCGACCGCTCGAAGCTGATGTTTGATTTTCTGGTGCATACCAAAGAGGATTGCGCTTACGATGAAGAAATCAGGGCATTAGGCGGAAGAATCTATTCCGTTCCCAGCCGCAGGGCAGGCCTTTTAAAAAACAGAAGAGCACTGGATGCCTTTTTTAAAGCACACCCTGAGTATAAAATTGTTCACCAGCATGTCAGCT
Organism: Acetanaerobacterium elongatum; assembly: GCF_900103835.1. Lineage (GTDB taxonomy): Bacteria > Bacillota > Clostridia > Oscillospirales > Ruminococcaceae > Acetanaerobacterium > Acetanaerobacterium elongatum. Next base: position 53,667 of record NZ_FNID01000012.1, read on the forward strand.
CCATGAGCTATGTAGAGCCGCTGAAAGCAGCAAAGCGAGCAGGGGTTCCGGTGCGTATTATCCATGTCCACGGTACAAGCGAAGGGGCAAGCTGGCTGCATGTTCCGTTGCATTACCTAAATAGGCTCGGTGTCAAGCGGTTGGCGACCCATTACTTTGCCTGCTCCGATCTTGCCGCCCGCTGGCTGTATGGGGCTAGACAGTTTCGTGCCAAAGAATACTGTATCATCAACAACGGTACCCAACCCGAAAGTTTTGTGTTTAATCCCGAGACACGTGAGCGTATCCGTGAGGAGCTACACTTACAGAATAAATTTGTCATAGGGCTTGTTGGGCGGTTTCACTACCTGAAAAATCACATCTATTTATTAGATGCCTTTTCCAAATTACATGAGCGGGCTCCCGATGCCGTTCTGCTGCTGGTGGGTGATGGTGAGCTTCGGGAGGAGATTACGTCGCATATCCAAGCGTTAGGGCTGGAGGCTGCCGTTGTATTAACAGGCATGCGTCCTGATGTTCCCGAGGTTTTACAAGCAATCGATGTCTTTTGCATGCCGTCCTTTCACGAAGGGCTGCCGCTTTCGGTTATCGAGGCACAGGGCGCGGGTCTGCCCTGCCTTTTGTCAGATACTATCACGAAGCAGGTGGCGATTACCGATCTGGTTCAATATCTGTCCATCAAGCGCCCTCCCGAGGATTGGGCGGAAAAGCTGATGCAGATGAGAGGCATCCCCCGCCGGGATACCTGTTCCGAGCTTGTCGCGGCCGGGTTTGATCTGTCGGGGATTACGCAGGAGCTTCAGTCGCTTTACCTAGATCTGGGGCTTAAACAATAACGTCATCACTACTTAGTTGGCATCGCCGGAAAGCTGGTTTTATCAGGATGGTTCAAAAAATAACCTGCGTTATCAATAATATTGCCGAAACAGGCGGGGCGGAACGGGTAATGACCGTTTTGTGCAACGGCTTCGCCGAGCTGGGCATTGATGTAACCTTGATTGTTCAGCAGGATACGCGCAAGGCCTACCCCTTGGACGAACGGGTGCATCTTGTGGGTACGCCCGTATCGGTTAAAATCCCTGTTTTGCGGTCGCTTCTCCGGGGCTTCAAGCTGCGTAAACAGCTGAAAGCCCTTCAACCGGATATTATCGTTTCGTTTTTAACGTGGATGAACATTGTAACAATCGTACATTCCGCGGGGCTGAAAATACCCGTAATTGTATCAGAGCGCAACGATCCCGCTTCAGACGGCTTCTTTTATAAGCTCTTGCGAAGGCTTGTATATCCTTGCGCAAGCGGTTTTGTATTTCAGACCAAAGACGCTCAGGCCTATTTCTCTGAAAAAATTCAGCAACGAAGCGTTGTCATCTATAACCCGATTATGGCTGCTCTGCCCGCAGAGACCAAAGTCCGAAACCCGCATCGGGTGGTGGCGGTGGGCAGGCTTGAAGCACAGAAGAACTATCCGTTACTTTTTCGCGCGTTCAGTACCTTACCCGAGGCATATACGCTGGATGTCTACGGTAGCGGCAGCCTTCGGGAGGAATTCGTGGCGCTGTTATCCGAATTAAAGCTGGGAAACCGCGTCACCCTGCACGGAAGTGTGCCGGACGTGTTGGAGCAGATTAAGGACGCGGCAGTATATGTACTGCCTTCCAGCTATGAAGGGATGCCGAATGCCCTGATCGAGGCCATGGCCGTTGGCCTGCCCTGTATCGCAACCGATTGCCCCTGCGGGGGTGTACGCGCACTGGTTAAAGACCGCGAAAATGGTCTGCTGGTGCCGGTAAACGACGAAAAGGCTCTTTCCGCCGCGATGCTTGAGCTGCTGCAAGACACCGCACTTCAAGACCGGTTGTCACACAACGCAAAAGAGATTAAAACCACCCTCAGCGCAGATAAAATACGGTCCCAGTGGCTTGAATACATTCAACAGGTGATTAAAAAACATTAAAGGAAGCAATGATATGCCTAGGTACAGGGAATTTTTCTGTTTATTTTTAAAACCAAAGCAGTTATTTTTATGGCTGATGCCCCGTTATTTTAGATGGATGCCGGACAGGCTTTACCTCAAATTGGTTTTTAGGGTTGATATGGGTAAGCCCCTTCATCTAAACCCGCCCGTAACCTTTAACGAAAAGCTGCAATGGCTCAAGCTCTACAACCGCAACCCGGAGTACACTAAAATGGTTGATAAATACGAGGTGCGTAAGATTGTCGAGGAAAAAATCGGTGCACAGTATCTTATCCCCCTGCTGGGTGTGTGGAACAGCGCGGACGAGATTGATTTTGACAGCCTGCCGAGCCAGTTTGTGCTCAAATGCACGCACGACAGCGGCAGCGTTATTGTTTGCAAGGATAAGGCTTCACTGGATATCCCCGCCATAAGGGAAAAGTTAAAAAAATCACTTAGACGGAAGTATTATTATTTCGGGCGCGAATGGCCATATAAAAATGTCCCGCACAAAGTCGTTGCGGAACAATTTATATTAGATGGAAAGGGGCTAGCTACGCTTACCGACTATAAGTTCTATTGTTTTAACGGCGTTGTGGACAGCGTAATGCTATGCCTTGACCGCGATACGGGAGATACTAAATTCTATTTCTTTGACGAGAATTGGAATTTGCGAAGGTATAACCTGCGCGGGAAGGCCGCGCCAGAGGGATTTACGTTACCAAAACCAAAAGGTATGGATAGAATGTTTGAGATTGCAAGGATTCTATCTAAAGGAATACCATATGTTAGGGTAGATTTATATAACTGTGATGGGGACATTTTCTTTGGTGAACTTACCCTCTTCCCACAGAGTGGATTTGACCCGAATTACTTATTGGAAACGGACAAGTACTTTGGGCAATTAATTAAATTGGAGAATATGCCATGAAAACAATAGGCTTCCCAATCAGCCGTAAGGAAAATGAAAACCGACGGGCAATTTTCCCGGTACATATCGCGAATTTAAAGGCACCCGATTGTCTCTATTTTGAAAAGGGATATGGCGAAATACTGGGAATATCAGATGAGGAGTACAAAGCATGCGGTTGCCATGTTTGTGACAGGAATGAGTGCCTTACAAAGGATATCATTTGTGATCCCAAAATCGGTGACGCAGAATATCTGTCCTTATTATCTAAAGGGCAGACGATCTTCGGCTGGGTGCATGCCACACAGAACCCAGACATTACGAATAAGCTTATTAACAGCCAACTTACAGCTTATGCGTGGGAAAAAATGTACTATAAAGGAAGACATGTTTTTTGGCGGAACAACGAGCTAGCAGGCGAAGCAGCAGTAATGCATGCTTTCCAGTGTTTTGGCAGAATGCCGTATGAAACAAAGGCGGCGGTGCTTGGCAAGGGAAATACTGCACGAGGGGCTATGAAAGTCCTGAACATGCTTGGCGCTCAGGTTGTTCAGTATGATAGGCATATGGAAGATTTGCTTCGTGAAGAACTCAGACAATATGATGTCATCGTTAACTGTATCCTATGGGATGTCACAAGGCAAGACCATATTATTTACCGGGAAGACTTACGGCGTATGAAGAAAAACTCGATGATTATTGACGTTAGCTGCGACCGGAATGGTGGGATTGAAACCTGTATCCCGACGACGATTGAAAATCCTACTTATATAGTGGATGGGGTGCTGCATTATGCAGTGGACCATACGCCATCGCTATTTTATAAGACATTCAGCGAAAATAATTCAGCTATCATTTGGCCATATCTTGAACAGTTAATGTCCAATCATCAAAGTGAAATATTGACGAAGGCATTAATAGTACACAATGGTATCATTATAGATGAAGAAATTAATAAATATCAGAACAGACTATAGCTGTGATTAAGCAAAATATGAACTATTCACACTCAAAACACGGTAAAAGCTATTGTTCCTAGAGCGAAAAATCAGAAATATTGTACTGGAGTGTACATATGATTCTTTTCAGTGTTTTAATCCCCGTTTATAATGTTGAAAAATATCTGGTGGAATGTATTGAGTCCGTCCTGGCTCAAACCTACCCCAATTTTGAACTGATATTGGTGGACGACGGTTCCACCGACAATAGCGGCCGCATCTGCGATGAGTATGCAGAAAAGGACGGCAGAATAACCGTTATCCATCAGCCGAACGGGGGGCTTCTTATGGCCCGCCGCAGGGCGATTGCACAAGCCAAAGGGGATTATCTGCTGCACCTTGATTCGGATGATTATTGGGATTCAAACCTGCTTGAGATTATCAATAATACTATTAAAGCCTCTCGTTGCGATATGGTAATCTTCCGTCTCCGCTGGGTTTCCGATTTGGGTGCAGTTTTAAATGAGAGCCCCTCCTTGTATAAGGATCAAACAGTTTTCGTACCTGAAAACAAAGAGCTTTTATTCCAAACTGTTATAAAAGACGGTTTAAATAACCTTTGCAATAAAGTAATCAGCCGTGCTATTATCGACGATACCGATTATACGCCGTACAGGCACATTAAAAATGCCGAGGACTTGCTGCAGTCCCTGCCACTGCTTGCACACGCGCAGTGCATTGTATATCTCGACCGGGCGTTGTATAACTACAGGCAAAACCCCTCCAGTATAACCAACAACTTCAATAAGGATCTTTATAAGAATACTGCTGTGGTTCATGGGGTTACCGCGCGGTATTTAAAGGAACTGGGGTTTGATTCTGAGCAGAATCTGGTGATTTTTGAAACGAAATACTTAAAAAGTATCCTCTCTTATATCTATTCGCTGATGAATTCAACCCTTACGCACAAAGAAAAAAAGGCGATCCTCACCGAAATCCGCAGCTCTTGCAGCTATAACAACGCAATATCCTATGATAGAAAAGCCTTATCCGGTAGCGAACGGATGCGCCTGTTTCTTTTTCAAAAGAAGAGCTCTTTTCTGTTGTATCTGCTGTGCAGAGCAATTAATTTTAAGGTGAAAATTTTTAAGGGCTGCTGAGACTTTACTGCTCGCCCATACTGCTTCGCGAGAAAGGGACTGAATTTTATGCCTATACGATTCAGTGTTATTGTGCCTGTTTATAATACGGAAAAGTACCTCGAAAAGTGTATCGGCTCGGTACTGAAGCAAACCTGCCCGAATTTCGAGCTGATACTGATAGACGACGGCTCCACCGATACAAGCGGCCGTATCTGTGACGAATATGCCGCAAGCGACAGCCGCATACAGGCTTTTCATCAGCCTAACCAAGGGCAGGCCTTATCGCGCCGGAAGGGTATCTCCGCCGCAAAGGGCGACTACCTGCTGTTTTTGGATGCCGACGATTACTGGGATGCTGATTTGCTTGAAACCATCGAAAATGCTATTAACGCCTATCACTGCGATATGGTGATATTCAGATACCGAAAGGTTTCCGATAATGGTGATTTCCTTTCAGAAAGTGATAAGCTGTTTGAAGATCATACGATTTTCACCTGTGAGAACAGGGCTCCGCTATATAAGGCTTTGGTTCAAGGCGTATTAAACAATCTTTGGTCAAAATCAATCAGGCGAACAGTTATTGATTCTGACGATGTTACTCAGTACAGCGATATCAGAATCGGGGAAGACTTTCTGCAGGTTCTTCCCTGCGTTGCAAATTCAAAATCCATACTATACTTAGACCGCGTGCTTTACAATTATCGAGATAACCCTTCAAGCGTTTCCTATCAATATAATTATAAAGTCTTCAGCGACTATCTGTTTTTCAGAGGTGTTCTGCTGGAATATATGGCTCGCTGGGGCATCGACACCCCGGAATACCTCAGGATATTTTATAATCACTATATAAAGTATCTGCTCGATTTTCTGTTTTCCATAACCTCTTTAACCTATGCCGAAAGGAAAAAACGGATGGAGGAAATACAATCCTCCAACTTCTATCGGCAGGCTCTTATTTATTATAACCGCCAACAGTTTTCCTTTTCTCAAAATGTCCGTTTTTCTTTGTTTAAAAAGCGGCGATATCTGTTCCTTTGGTGCATTCAGCTTTTGATTTACGCTAAATTAAAACTGAAAAAATTGTTTACAAAAACAAGCCCGCCGAAGTATTGAATGTCGGCGGGCTTGTGTAAATAGAAGATTGCAATTTCACGCTAAAACAATGCATAATACAGCGGTCAAAACGCATTGTGAATGATTGGCAGTGAGATTAGTCGTTGGATCTTTTGCTGCCTCTTTATGCGTTGCTCTGTTTTCTTGTTATTTTGATTACAATGGAATGAATAATATTCCACAGGTATTTGAACTCGGGAGTTTTACCGAAAAACAGCAAGAATATTAAATTCGGCACCAACGCTACCGCAGCAATCAAAATAATAAAGTTTATAACCGTTACCTGTGTCAATAAAACACTTTTTATTGCATAGCATACGGCGCCTGAAATTATCACGACAACAGCGTATCTGGCTCCATCCCAAAAGTAGCTTGATGCATTCCTATTGAATAAATTACGATACACTATAACGGGTTTTATAATGGTACTCAGCAGCCCTTGAGTGATGGTTCCTATATATACTCCGGGCAAACCGATTAACTTTACCAAAATAATAGAGACAACCAGGTTCACTCCTGCCTGCAGAAGAGCTACAAACTTATCCTGATTGAAAATTCCGCCGGCACTCTTTATGGTAACAATGCAAGACCTGTGCCCCTCTAAATAGTAATTAATTAAAATAAGTAATATCGTATATTCGGGAATGAGCATATTTTTGCCTAACCATAATTCAATAAAAGGCGACAAAAGAATATAAAAAGCGATTGAACAAAAGCCATATATCCAAAACACAACAAAGCGGTAGACTTTGAAGACCTCATACTGCTTTTTAACGTCCTCGCAGGCAATCAGATTGCCAAGGCTGGAAACGGCAGATTTTAAGATGATGGTGGTAAGCCCACTTACTGAAGTGATAATTAAATTATAATTGGAAATCAGACCCACTGTTGTAACATTTATAAATGCCGAGATAATGATATTGTCTGTTTGAAAAACGCTGATCTCACCCAACTTGTGAAAGATCATTGCGGTTATATTGGTTTTAATGGGTGCAAACTCTTCCTTGGTCAACTTTTTAACTTTTTTATCACACAGATAAGGGTATTTCTTGTTTAAATATAAATTGACGAATACTTTTTGAAGGAGTAAAACTAAAGACTGCGTTAATAAATATATTAAGAAATTCTTGAAAATTAAAAGTACAATAATCTGAGTAGCGGTTATTGTTAATGTTGTAATCGTATTTACATTTGAGAAGATATATGCTTTCTGTTCGGCGTAAGCAAGGCTGAATTTGTAGCTGACCAAATAGCTGGTAACAGTATTGAACAAAAAGATGAGATAGTATAAATGTATATTCCCTATGTTTCCGGGATCTTTAACGATGTAAGGCAGAAGCGGAAGTATAGCAAAACCGATTACTGCCACAACCAGCGCAATAGTCCGATATGCTTTCTTATAAAACTGCATTAGTGACTTGATGGTTTCAATGTCATGGTTGGCTACCGGCTTATATAAACTGTAGTTCATGGCACTACCAATTCCAAGCTCCGCAAGTGACAGCACACCGAGTACGTTGGTAAACAGACCGTTGACACCCAGATAACTTACGTTAAGCACCTGTATAAAAATGGTTCTGGATATAAACCCCATAGCCAGGCTTGCAATACTTGAGATATACCCAAAGAAGATATTGGTAGCCGTAAATTTAACACGGGACATTTTCTCACAGCAGCTTTCTAGCATTTTTACATTATTTAATATTACCACACCATACTTTCTGGTGCAATACAGCACTAATTTTCGCTTTTTATCTTTCTTGTACTGACATGAATAAAAAAACATGCTAAAATAATGTGGAAGTATTAGTGATTTTGATTGAAAGGCTGACGAACATGAAACTATCAGTCGCAGGCACCGGCTATGTCGGCTTGGTTGCGGGTGTATGCTTTGCCGAAGTAGGGCACAGCGTCACCTGTGTAGATATTGATGAGAACAAAATAGACCTGATGAACTCCGGTATCTCCCCCATCTACGAGGAGGGGCTGGAGGAGCTCATGAAGAAAAACCTCGCCGCCGGGCGGCTGCATTTTACCACCGACTACAAATCCGCCTACCGCGACGCCGACGCCATCTTCATCGGGGTAGGTACCCCGGAGCAGCCGGACGGCTCGGCGAACCTCACCTACATAGCCACGGTGGCGCGGCAGATTGCCGAAACCCTTGAAAAAGACTGCCTGATCGTGGTAAAATCCACCGTTCCCGTGGGTACCAACGACAAGGTGGAGCGGTTTATTAAAGACTTTCTCGTAAACAACGTAAAGGTGGAGGTGGCCAGCAACCCCGAGTTCCTGGCGCAGGGCTCCGCAGTGCACGATACCTTCCATGCGGCGCGCATCATCATCGGTACCGAGTGTGAACATGCGAAAAAAATGCTGGAACAGATTTACGAGCCCTTTCATCTGCCCATCGTCTCGGTAAACCGCCGCAGCGCCGAGATGATCAAATACGCAAGCAACGACTTTCTGGCGCTGAAGATCTCGTATATGAACGACCTTGCCAACCTCTGCGAGCTGGTGGGCGCCGATATCGAGGATGTGGCGCAGGGTATGTCGTTTGACGCGCGCATCGGCGCAAAGTTCCTAAACGCGGGCGTCGGCTACGGCGGCAGCTGCTTCCCTAAGGATACCAAGGCGCTGAGCTACCTTGCAACCCAGCACGGCTACCATCTGCGCACCATCGAGGCGGCGGTGGATATTAATAAGGAGCAAAAGCTCAAGCTGTTTGAAAAGGCATCCAAGCGGCTGATTACCTTCAACGGGTTGAAGGTTGCGGTGCTGGGCCTAACCTTTAAGCCGGGTACCGACGACCTTCGCGAGGCCCCCTCGCTCGAGAACATCCCCAAGCTGCTTGCGCTGGGCGCGCAGGTGTTTGCCTACGACCCCGTGGGCACCCAGAACTGCAAGAAGCTGCTGCCCGATAAGGTAACCTATACCTCCTCACCCGAAGAGGCACTTACAGGCGCAAACGTCTGCTTCATCTTCACCGAGTGGGAGCAGATTAAGGCGCTGTCCCCCTCCGTGTATAAAACGCTGATGCGCACGCCGCTTGTATACGACGGGCGCAACATCTACCCGCTGCAGGCCATGAACGATGCGGGCGTAGAATACTATTCCATCGGCCGTGTGCTGAAATAATTGTTGGAGATATTAAAATGCAGGCTTTATCCTTAGAAAAACCCATCCTGATTACCGGCGCTGCGGGCTTTATCGGGTTCCACCTTGCCCAGGCCCTTTTACAATCCGGCAAGCGGGTAATAGGGTTCGATAACATCAACAGCTACTACGATGTAAAGCTGAAGGAGGCGCGACTAAAGCAGCTCGCCGAATTCTCACACTTTACCTTTATTAAGGGCGACCTTGCGGAAAAGGCTGATGTAGACGCGCTTTTTGCCCAATATCAGCCCGAAATCGCAGTGAATCTGGCGGCACAGGCAGGCGTGCGGTACAGCCTTGAGAACCCGTATGCCTATGTGCAATCCAACGTCACCGGATTTCTGAATGTTCTGGAGGCCTGCCGCAACCATCCGGTTGGGCACCTGCTCTATGCTTCCTCCAGCTCGGTATACGGGGCGAATACCAAGGTGCCCTTTTCAACCGACGACAAAACCGACAGTCCCATCAGCTTATACGCCGCGACGAAGAAATCCGATGAGCTGATGGCCTACACCTATAGCCACCTGTTTGGTATACCGTGTACCGGCCTGCGTTTTTTCACCGTTTACGGCCCCTTCGGGCGGCCGGACATGGCCTACTATTCCTTTGCGCAGAAGATCCTCGCTGGCAAGCCGATTACCGTCTACAATCACGGTGATATGTACCGCGACTTTACCTATATCGATGACATTATCGCCTGCGTTACGCGAATGCTTAACGCTCCGCCGACGGCGAGCGATACCCCTCCGCACAGGGTTTACAATATCGGCAACAGCCGGCCCGAAAAGCTTACCGATTTTATATCCGTGCTGGAAGACTGTCTTGGCAAAAAAGCTCTGCTGGAGTTTGCGCCCATGCAGCCCGGCGATGTTTATAAAACCTGCGCAGATACCTCCGCTCTGGAGCGCGATTTTGGCTTTAAGCCTGCTACCCCCATTACAGAGGGGTTGACACGTTTTGCATCGTGGTATAAGGAATTTTACAAGCTTGCTTAGTTTTATAAGGATTATAATTAAGCGGGTACTATCCCTTTTTGGATGGTACCCGCTTTAATGTGCGATAAATAGTTTGCTTTAGTATGTGGTGCTTTATGCATGTCCCAACCTATTCAGCGCCTATTATCTGAAAGAATCCTTTGACAAAGAGCCTTATAAAAGCTAATTTTACTTGTAAATCTGCACCCGAATAATGCCCTCGATGGCCGAGAGCTTCTTGGCGCTCTCTTCGTCGAAGCTGCCGGAGATATCCAGCAGGGTGTAGGCGTTGTCCTTCTTGGACTTGTTGATGAGGTTGTCGATGTTGATGCCGAGGTTGGCCATCGCGGAGGTGATGGAGGTGAGCATATTGGGGATATTCTTATGAATAACGCCAACCCTTACCGCGGTGGAGCGGGGCATCTCAACGTTGGGAAAGTTTACGGAATTGGTGATGTTGCCGTTTTCGAGGTAATCAATCAGCTCGTCGGCAGCCATGCGCGCACAGTTATCCTCCGATTCGGGGGTGGAGGCGCCGAGGTGCGGGATAGCCAGCACGCCGGGGTGACCGATCATGCAGGCGGAGGGGAAGTCGGTTACATAAACGCGAACCTGCTTCTCGCCGAGGGCGGCAAGCATATCGTCATCCACCACCAGATCGCCGCGCGAGAAGTTCATAATGCGAACGCCGTGCTTCATGCGGGCAATCGATGCGCTGTTTACCAGCCCCTTGGTTTCGGGGGTAAGCGGCACATGCAGGGTGATATAATCGCAGTTTTCGTAGATTTCATTCAGACTCTTGGCGTGGTGGATGGAGTGGGAAAGCCCCCATGCCGCCTCTACCGACAGGTAGGGGTCGTAGCCGTAAACCTCCATACCGAGCTTCTGTGCGGCGTTGGCTACCAAAATACCGATAGCGCCGAGGCCGATAACGCCGAGCTTCTTGCCCATGATCTCGGGGCCTACAAAGTCGCCCTTGCCCTTTTCCACCTGCTTGCTGATATCGCCGTCGCTCTCCTTAAGCGTCTGTACCCACTGCATGGCGGGGTAGATCTTACGGGAGGAAAGCAGCAGGGCGGCGATGACCAGCTCTTTTACCGCGTTTGCGTTGGCGCCGGGGGTGTTGAACACCACGATGCCCTTTTCGGTGCAGGCTTCCACAGGGATGTTGTTGGTGCCGGCGCCTGCGCGAGCAATTGCCTTAAGGCTTGCGGGAAGAACGGTATCGTGCATCGAGGCCGAGCGAACCAGTACCGCGTCGGGGTTTTCCACCGCGTCGGCACAGCGGTAGGAGCCGCTGTCAAAGCGATCAAGCCCAATGGGGGAGATTTTATTTAGTGTAAGGATATTGTACATGACAAAATCATTCCTTCCTTGTAGGGAACGGTCTTGACCGTTCCACAATAAAAAATTAAGGGACGGAAAGTTGATTGTAGTGGATGGTGCCCTCAACACCCCGTTTGTTTGTAGGGGAGACCTGTGGTTTCCCGCGGAAATATACCTGCAATCTGGGGTTAAACCGCGGGCGAACACAGTTCGCCCCTACAGGGTTCCGGTCGAGGTTTGTAGGGGCGGCCATTGGCCGTCCGTGGTATATTACGCGGTTGCGTTCAGGGCTGCGGACGCGCAATGCGCGCCCCTACTCAGTCGCCGTGAGAGCGGTTACAGGGAAACGGTATCCCCGTTTCTCTGTAGGGGCGATTATCAATCGCCCGTGGATTATTTGCGACCTGAGATTGAACCGCGGGCGCTTAGTATGCGCCCCTACGTCCCCACTGCGGATCTGATGAAAAACCGAGGGGCGTCGGGGACGCCGCCCCCTACAATAGAAATTATAGGAAATGGTTCACCCCGCGCACCCTAAAAAACTGTTTATTTATTCTCTTCCTCAAACTTCTTCATAAAGGCAACTAAGTCCTTCAGGCCCTGCTCAGGCATTGCGTTGTAGATGGAGGCTCTCATGCCGCCCACCGAACGGTGGCCCTTGAGGTTTACGAAGCCGGCGGCTTCAGACTGCTTGCAGAACTTCTTGTCAAGCTCCTCGTTGCCGGTTACGAACGGGATGTTCATGAGCGAGCGGTCTGCTTTTTCCACCGTGCCCTTGAACATGCTGCTGGAATCGAGGAAGCTATAAAGGATGCCCGCTTTGCGCTCGTTCAGCTCCTTCATCTTCTCAAGGCCGCCGATCTCGTCGCGCAGCCACTCCAGCACCAGCTTGCAGATGTAGATTGAGTAGCAGGGCGGGGTGTTGTACATCGAGCCGTTCTCGGCGTGAATCTTGTAATCCATCATGGTAGGAGTGATATCGCGCGCGTGGCCGATAAGGTCTTCGCGGATGATAACCACGGTGAGGCCGGCAGGGCCCATGTTCTTCTGGGCACCGGCGTAGATAAGGCCGAATTTAGAAACATCTATCGGCGCAGAGAGGATATCGGAGGACATATCCGCAACCAGCGGAACATTCCCGGTATCGGGCAGCTCGGTAAAGCGTGTGCCGTAGATGGTGTTGTTGTGGCAGATGTGGAAGTAGTCCGCATCCTTGGTGAAGGTATCGGGGTCAAGCTTGGGGATATAGGTAAAGGTTTTGTCGGCGCTGGAGGCTACCGCCTTGCAGCTGCCGTAACGGGAAGCCTCGGCATAAGCCTTTTTGGCCCACATGCCGCTGATTACAAAGTCGGCCTTGCCCGAACCGTTCATAAGGTTAAGCGGAATCATGGAGAATTGTGAGGATGCGCCGCCCTGCAAAAACAGTACCTTATAGTTGTCAGGGATAGAAAGCACTTCGCGAAGAACGCTTTCACAGCCGTTTATAATCTCTTCGTAAACCCGAGATCGATGTGACATCTCCATTACGGATTGGCCGCTGCCGTTATAATCAAGCATCTCTGATGCGGCTTTTGCTAAAACCGATTCAGGAAGCATGGACGGACCTGCTGAAAAGTTATAAACTCTCATCTTCATAAACCCCCTATTGGTTGAATTTGTTACGCATGACAATTAATTATCAAACGCAATAATAATATTTTATCACATTACATGGTAAAACTGCTAGTGCAAATTTTACAAAACACACTTTTCTCTTACTTTTGTTATAATGCACAAACGCTGCTGATAAATTCAAACAGACAGCGCAGATTTTTGTCACAATAAACAAAATTAATGACACTCTTTCCACGGTGGAAATACAACTGAATAAAACCGGCGGGCAGAGGGGGCTGCCCTTCTATTGCCGGAAGGTTAAAAGCATACCTGCTCAATTTCCATTACTGAGAGGACAGTATGCGCCATTATTGTTGATACAGCCTATTCAGAAAGTATAGCAAGGTGCATCCATTGCGGGATTTTGCGGGTATTGCCAATGAAGACCTCCGTTTCCCTGTAGGGGAGGCCATTGGCCTCCCGCGGTATATTTGCGGTTGCGTTTAGGGCAGTGGGCCTGATGAAATACCGCAGACATGCAATGCGCGCCCCTACGTCCTACCGCGAGGCGGTGGATTTCACGGGCGGGAGAACCCTGCCCCTACGCATCCGTCGCAGATTCAATTATAAACCGCGGGGCGTCGGGGATGCCGCCCCTATATGCTAACGCCCGCTGATTTCTCACCTAAAAAAGAACCCCGCCAAAAGGCGAGGCTCTGTAATTCATTCTATTAATTCTGTGAGGAGGATGTCAGTATTTTCGCGAGCTTGTCCATGTCCACATCCGCATCGGTATCATACTTCGATTTGCCAAGGAAGGCGCCCAGCCGATTTAATCGGATGACCGGCAGGCTGCTTGCCACATAGAGCTTAAGCTTCTTCTCGGAGTTCTGCACCACGTTAATCGAGTCGATACTCACCCGGTAGATGCCCTGTGCCGCGAAGGCCTGACGTATTGCGTCCACCTTCTCCTGCAGGTCTAGCGCAAGGTTCGGCAGCTGTTCCTTTTTACCGTCGCTGAATACATGCGTCCACTTCTTGTCGTCGGCGGTGCCGTAGAGCTCGCCGTTCAGGTGATGGGTATCCACCACAATCACGCCGAAGATGCCGATTAAAACGTGGCTAATCTCCTTTACGCCGCCGCGGTAGGGCAGGCGCACACCGGTAAGCACCTTGTACCGCCGCAGGCTGGAGTAGCTTTTGAGCTTGGAGGTTACCTGCCCTGCAAGGTATAACCCCTTCTTATTGAGTACCGCCGTGCGGATAACAAGCGCCGCGATGGCCAGAGCCACGACAGCGGCGATAATAATAACGTAAATCCACCATTCCATCTATGTAGTTCCATCCTTCCGTATTGAGGGTTAGGTTTTAATTTGCAGGCAACGGTCTTGTCCGTTCCGTGGCCTCATAAATCTGCGGGAGCATAATGCAAACCCCGACATCATCCTGCGGGATAGTTGTCTCTTAAATTCAAAAAACGGTCTGTCATCCAAAGCGGTAATGTTTTTTGATCTTCTTGGTAACGTTCCACACGCAGGTTAAGCCCTTGGGGAACACCACATAATCCCCTGCCGCGAAGGTTACGCTGCCGCCGTCAAAGGTTACGGTGGCCTCGCCCTCTAAAATCAGGCAGGTCTCCTGCGAGGAATAGCTCCAGTCGAAGCTCGAGGGCTCGCACGACCATACGGGGCAGGTCTTCATATCGGCAATCTGCTCGGGGGTAGGCTTGGTTACGCTGATATTCATGGCAATACACTCCTGTCTTTATGTTAGACGTTGTTATAAAATATTGTAGGGGCGGCGTTTGCCGCGCGTAAACAAAGTTTGTTTTTGCAGGGGAGGCCTGCGGCCTTTCGTGGCAATATCTGCGGTTGCGTTAGAACCGCGAGTCAACACAGTTCGCCCCTACGCCTCACCGCAGGGGCAGTAGAAATATGCAGGCGGAAAAACCCTGCCCCTACATTTCACCGTGGGTTTGATGATAGCCCGGGGCGTCGAGGACGCCGCCCCCTACATCCCGCCGCAGAATCCGGCGAAAATACGGGGGTACCCGTGCGGGGGCACCCCGCCGAACATTCCTCCCCCTCCCGCAAACATAAGGTTACAAATCTTCTGATTACCCGGTTGCGGGAGGGGGTTGGGGGTGGGTATAAGCGGGTGACTGCAAGCATACAGTAAACCGCAAAACACAACCTGCCGTTATGCTATTATCATATCACATTTAGGTTTAACTTTTCATCCTGTTATGGTATAATTTTTTACAGATTTTCAGGACTTTTTATAAGATAACTTACACGCATAAAGGATGTATTCTTTTTATGCCTTGTTTCTGCGAAAGGATAGGTTTAATTGATGGACGAGCAAAAGCTGGAGCGGCTGAAAAGGCGCGTGGGGCTGATTGACGAGCTGCGCGGGCTTTCGATTGTGCTGATGGTAGTATACCACACCTTTTTTGATCTTGTATATATCTTCGGGCTGAATATTCCCCTATTCAACAGCGGAATTTTAAACTTTCTGCAGCAGTTCTTCGCGGGGGTGTTCATTGTCATCTCGGGTGTTGCGTGCCGGTATGCCCGCAGTAACCTAAAGCGGGGCGCAATGTGCTTTGGCATTGGAATGCTGCTGACTGTCGGCACCCTGATTTTTATGCCGTCCGAGCTTATTCTGTTCGGCATTCTGCATTTTTTGGGTATTGCGATGATGCTCTACGGCCTGCTGCACAAGGTGCTGGATAAGCTAGCACCCCTGCCCGGCATGCTGGCTTCGGCGGCGCTGTTTGCGGCAACCTACCGTGTAATGAGCGGATACCTGCTGTGGTTTAGGCTGCCCGAGGCCATCTATAACATCAAGATATTGTTTCCCCTTGGTTTCCCCGCGCCGGACTTCTATTCCGCCGACTACTTCCCGCTTTTACCGTGGCTGTTTTTGTTCTTTGCGGGGGCGTACCTCGGTGTGTACTTTAAAGAGAATAAGATGCCCGCATTCTGCTACAAAACCCACCTGCGCCCCCTGGCCTTTGTGGGGCGGCATACGCTGCTTATTTATGTGCTGCACCAGCCTATCGTTTACGGGGTGTTGATGCTGATATTCTATCTGATACGGGGGTAAGTGCAAACCCAAAGGCCGGGGCGGCTTACATGAGCCAACCATTTCTGTACCGGCCTGTAGTATATGGAATACTCTACCTCGTCTTAGTTTCATAGGAATAAACAATTAAGGAGTTTTACAAATGAAACAAAGACGTAACAGCCTGCCCCTTCGCATTCTCTGTATTGTAATGGCAATCGGTATCCTTTCGCTTGCACTGTATGTTATTACAGCAAGGTTTGGTTATGAAAAAAAGGCGGCATTGATTAAGGCCAATGATGAGCAGATCTCTAAAACCAGCGCTTATGCGCAGTACATACCGCAGATTAAAGGTTTAATCCTGCAAGAGATGCAAAAGGCCGGGTTACCCGGCTACGCCATAGCCATTGTGCATGGAAACGAAACGGTTTACCAATCCGGCTTCGGTTATGCGGATATGGCATTAGAGCGCAAGGTGACGGCTAAAACCCTGTTTCAGCTGGCATCCAACAGCAAGGCCTTTACGGGCCTAGGGCTGCTGTGCCTGCAAAAGGATGGCCTTGTGAACCTTGACGCGCCGGTTACCGACTATCTGCCGTGGCTTACCATGACTTATCAAGGAAAACCGGCAGTTGTAAGGATTTCGGATTTTCTGCATCACACCAGCGGTATTTCCCCCAGTACCATCTCAAAGATTCCCGTGGACGATAAGCCGGGAGCGATAGAAAGAACGGTGCGGACGCTCATCGGTACCGAATTAGTGAGCGTGCCGGGGCAAAAATATCAGTATGCAACCATCAATTACGATGTGCTGGGGCTATTGATTGAAAAGCTCTCGGGGATGACCTATGAGGACTATCTTACCCGGAACGTTCTCTCCCCCATGGGGCTGACCGATACCCATATGGTTCGGGACTACAGCCCCGAACAATTGGCTACAGGGTATAAGCTGAGCTTTGGCACCCCCAGTGTATATGCGGCACCCAGCTACGACGGCAACAAACCGGCAGGGTATATGGTATCCAACGTAAACGATCTGGCGCGATGGGTCAAGATTCAGATGGGGTCTGAGCCGACATCGACGTTTGACAACGCGCTGATACAGGCATCGCATATTCCTAATACCAGTGTGCAGCCGATGAAGGAAGGCTACTATTACGCAGCCGGCTGGAGGGTTTCTGACAGTACGCCCACCGAGGTAGCTCACAGCGGGTCTAACCCCAACTATTCCTCTAATATTGCGTTCTTACCCGAACAGGAGCTGGGGGTTGTGGTACTGAGCAACAGCAACTCCTATAAAACCTCGATTCTTGCGATGAAGATTATGGACATTCTGGCGCAGCGCGCAGATACAGCACCGAAGATAGACGATCTGTATCAGACGATTGATTTTTACTGCACTATTGCAATTGCAGTTTTAGCCGTTCTATGCTGTATATTGCTTTACGGCCTATTCAGGAGGGTGCAGGATATTCGCACAAAAAAGAGAGCCTTTGGCGCAAGCCCGAAGGTGCTTGTGCGCGCGGGTGTTTTAACCGCTGCGCTGCTTGGAATTGCCGCCTTCATTCTTCTGAGCCCTCATATCGTGTTTAACGGAGCGGTATGGAGCTTTGTGTTTGTATGGTACCCGAATACGGTTGCAATTTCAGTTTACGGTGTATTTGCGGGGCTGATACTTGGCTATGCCTGTTTAATGATGAACCTGTTGTTTAAAGGCCATGAAACAATAACAGTTAAAACAATGAAAGCGTGAAAGGGAGAAGGCCATGCGCGTACTCATCGACGCCGACGCCTGCCCGGTGACCGATATCGCCCTCCGCCTTGCAAAAGTGCGGGGGCTTGAGACCATCCTGTTCTGCGACACCTCGCACGAGCTGCACAAGGAGGGTGCCAGAACCGTTGTGGTGGATAAAGGCGCCGATTCGGCGGATTATAAGCTTGTAGGCGAGCTGCAAAAGGGCGACGCGGTGGTGACACAGGATTACGGCCTGGCGGCGATGGCGCTGGCGCGCGGCGGCAAGCCCATAAGCCCCGGCGGGATGCGCTACACCGATGAGAATATCGGCAGCCTGCTGGAGAGCCGCGCTATGGTGAAAAAGCTGCTGCGGGCCGGCAAGCGCGTAAAGGGGCCCTCTAAGCGCACCGCCGAGCAGGACGAAACCTTTAAGCAGACGTTTGCGGCATTATTGGATGACGGGTAGGAAACAGTCTTGACCGTTCTGCAACCCGGCAAACAACCGCATCGGCGCATGCGCCCCCCTCAGATGTTAGAAGACCGATAGATGGTCGGCAACGGTTTTCTCCTGCTCTCTGCATGAGAAAGCGCTAAATTTACTGTTGAAAAAGCAGGCCTTCTTCTTTATAATAGAACATAATGCGGTTTTTTATCTGGGGCCTGTTTAAACTGCGTTTTTGTATTGCATAATCGTTTTTTAAACGTGTCTTGCCTGAAATGCGCCGGAAAATTGATTCAATGGACATCAAATTATAGCGGTAGAAACTAAAGGAGCAGTGAATACATTGGGTATTTTAAACGATTTTAGATTTTTAACAGAAGGTGTAGCATACTTCTTCACGCACGGTGACGGCTGGAAGATGATTGTAATGTGGCTGATTGGCGGCATTCTCATCTGGCTGGCAATTAAAAAGGATTACGAGCCGGCGCTGCTGCTGCCTATGGGCTTTGGCGCAATCCTTATCAATATCCCGTTTTCGGGGCTTATTAACCAAACCGTAACGGGTATTGGCGAGGTAAACGGTGTGCTCGACTGGCTGTTTAAAATCGGCATCGAGGCGTCTGAGGCTCTGCCGCTGCTGCTGTTTGTTGGTATCGGCGCGATGATCGACTTCGGCCCGCTGCTTTCCAACCCCAAGATGTTCTTCTTCGGCGCCGCGGCGCAGTTCGGCATCTTCTTTACCATTGTAATGGCAGTGCTCTGCGGCTTTGATTTAAAGGACGCAGCCTCCATCGGTATCATCGGTGCGGCAGACGGCCCCACCTCTATTCTCGTTTCCCAGGTATTAAAGAGTAATTTTATGGGCCCCATCGCGGTTGCGGCCTATTCCTATATGGCGTTGGTGCCGATTATTCAGCCCTTTGCCATCAAGCTGGTTACCACCAAGAAGGATCGTAAGATCAGAATGCCTTACAACCCCAAGAGCGTTTCTAAAACCACCAGAATCCTGTTCCCGATTATCGTTTCCATCGTTGCGGGCCTTGTTGCTCCCGCTTCGCTCTCGCTGGTTGGTATGCTGATGTTCGGTAACCTTATCCGCGAATGCGGCGCGCTGGATCGTCTTTCCGAAACCGCTCAGAAGGAGCTTGCAAACCTCATTACCCTGTTCCTCGGTATTACCATTGCCTCCAGCATGAAGGCCGAGAACTTTGTTTCGGTGCAGACACTGCTCATCATGGGCCTTGGCTTGGTTGCGTTTATAGTGGATTCCATCGGCGGTGTGCTGTTTGCGAAGTTCTTAAACCTCTTCTTAAAGAACAAGGTAAACCCGATGATCGGTGCTGCGGGTATCTCCGCCTTCCCGATGAGCGCGCGTGTAATTCAGAAGATGGCGCTCAAGGAGGACAACCAGAACCACCTGCTGATGCACGCGGTTGGTGCCAACGTATCCGGCCAGATCGGCTCGGTAATCGCGGGCGGTATCATCCTGAATATTGTGCCTGCGCTGATTAAATAATTAAATTCGTTTGTAAATAAATCTTTTCCGTCTGCTATGATATTAATAGCGACGGAGCGCGTTTAGGCATCAGCTTTAAACGTGTGAATAGAAAGGAACGTAATAGATGATGGGCTTACTGAATCTGTTTGCGGCAAGTTCTGCTACCGCCGCTGCGGGCTATTCTATAAATATGGCCGACCTTGCAAACTCCGGCAAGATCATGCTGCTGGGCATGGTTGGCATCTTTCTGGTTATCATTGTGATTTACCTGATTGTTCTGGCACTGGGCAAATTCTTCCCCGAAAAGAAGGACGACTAGGCAATTTTTTGTCACCGGCTGTAGGGGCGAACTTTGTTCGCCCGCGGTTTATCTCTATCTTGCGGTTATATCTCTGCGGGAGACCGCAGGTCTCCCCTACAATATAGTTTCGTGGCGCGAAATGAAAGGAATGGGCATAATGGGCGAGCAAAAAAAGATGGTGGAAGCCATCACCTCGATGGAGGAAGACTTTGCGAAATGGTATACGGATATTGTAAAGAAGGCCGAGCTGATTGATTACTCAAGCGTTCGCGGCTGCATGATTCTGCGGCCTTACGGCTACGCCATATGGGAGAACCTGCAGAAGATTTTAGACGCGAAGTTTAAGGAGACAGGGCACGAGAACGTATACCTGCCCATGTTTATTCCCGAAAGCCTTTTGCAGAAGGAGAAGGACCACGTTGAGGGCTTCGCGCCCGAGGTGGCGTGGGTAACCTATGGCGGCGGCGAGAAGCTTAACGAGCGGTGGTGCGTACGCCCAACCTCCGAGACGCTGTTCTGCGAGCACTACGCGCATATCATCAACTCTTACCGCGACCTGCCCAAGCTCTACAACCAGTGGTGCTCGGTGGTGCGGTGGGAGAAAACCACCCGTCCCTTCCTGCGCACACTGGAGTTTTTGTGGCAGGAGGGCCACACCATGCACGAAACCGAGGAGGAGGCCTGGGCTGAAACCGAGCGCATGCTGGGCGTTTACGCCGATGTATGCAAAGATTCACTGGCTATCCCCGTTGTAAAAGGGCGCAAAACCGAGAAGGAGAAGTTCGCGGGCGGTGTTGCCACCTACACCATCGAGGCGATGATGCACGACGGCAAGGCGCTGCAGAGCGGCACCTCTCACTACTTCGGGCAGGGCTTTGCGAAGGCGTTCGGTATACAGTTCACCGGGCGCGACAACACCCTGCAGTACCCGCACCAAACCTCTTGGGGCGTTACCACAAGGCTGATCGGCGCTATCATCATGACGCACGGCGACGATAACGGCCTGGTGCTGCCCCCCGCTATCGCCCCCATTCAGGTGGCGATTATACCGATTGCGCAGCATAAAGAGGGCGTGCTGGAGAAGGCGCGTGCTCTTGCCGACCGCTTAAAGCCCAACTTCCGCGTGAAGCTGGACGACAGCGACAACTCCCCCGGCTGGAAGTTTGCAGAGTATGAGATGAAGGGTGTTCCCCTTCGTTTAGAGATAGGCCCCAAGGATATTGAGCAAAACCAGTGTGTGCTGGTGCGCCGCGATACCCGCGAAAAGGTGATTGTACCGCTCAGCGAGCTGGAGACCAAGATACCAGAGATGCTGGCGGAGCTGCATAAGTCTATCTATGAGAAAGCCCTTAAAAACCGTGAAAACAGAACCTTTACCGCGCACAACATGGAGGAGCTGAAGAAGCTGGCCGACGAGAACAGCGGCTTCTTTAAAACCATGTGGTGCGGCGACGAGGCCTGCGAAAACCGGGTAAAGGAGGAGGTTGGCTTATCCTCGCGCTGTATGCCGTTTGAGCAGGAGCATCTGGGCGATACCTGCGTTTGCTGCGGCAGGAAGGCCGAGAAGATGATCTATTGGGGAAGAGCGTATTAATTTCGAGACTGATGAAATAATAGTGGGTATTACGATTAGCTTTCAGCCAATCGTAATACCCATTTTTGATATATCCTGCATAAATGCTCGAGTGAAGATGAGAGCTCCGTCTGCGTTCAGGTGGTCTGTATTGGCGTACAAATCCAGAGCGTTAAAACGAGTATCGCCGGTGTAATCGATATAATAAATCTTATCATAGAGTGTACGGATATTATCAATATCCTGATAAAATCGCGAATAAAAGCTATCTGAGAACTCACTGTAAAAACATTCTAGAGTAGGCATTGTGATTAAGACGATATTCATATTTTTCGCTTTGCACTTATCAATTATTTTAAGCAACGCTTCATATTGTATGCCTAATTCTTGAGAGCCTATCGATTTAATGAATTTCTGAGCTCTTGCTTTTCCTTCGTTTGTAAGGATATCAACGTTCTCGTCCGAGGCCTTTTTAATAAGCGGCTTACTGTTTGGGTTGTAAGTAAAGATATCATCCACCTGATTGAACCGAATAGTCAGAATGGGGAAATATCTGTATTTTAAAGCAGTTATGAAAGAATAGTTAGGAATATTGTGGCTATCTAGAAATTGATAGTAACGTGTGATTTGACTTCCGCCTTCCGCAATTGAGGGCTCAGCTATATATAACGTACTATAGGATATCTCAATTATAATAGTTGAACCTTCTTTAAACTTATCATAATAGTTGGTGAATATGGCGTTATCAAATACCAGGGTTTGGGCACCCATAGCAAGATTAGCGGCGCGGATATCGGGGCACACCGACCAATCGAACCCATCTAGGCTGTGCGAGTTACCAAAGTTGGCTATCTGTATATTATAAGGAATGTGATTGAACTTATAAACACCGTTGAAATTGGAGTAATAAGCGGAATTTATGTATAAATAATTTAATACTAATAGCAGAACCACAGGGATAATGGCACCGATAAATACCTTTTTAATGAACCTTACCATATCTATGACTATCCTTTCGAAAAAACCGGACATTTTAACTGGTTGACTGAGCCGATTTTCGTCGTTCTTTACGAAGTAATAAACAAAATACGCCCCTAAAATTCAAAATAGATGAATTGTGAAGAGCTGCCGGGCACCAGATAGAGGATGCAGAATATCAAAAAGTAATACAATCCCCATCGTATAATTACAGGCAGCTTGGACGAGAGCGCAATTAAATCATGTGATAACGAGAAATAGTCATAGACACATAACACTAAAAGATACAGGGTAAGCTTGAGCAACTCAAGCGTGTTCAAATCAGCAAATCCGGTTTTAAAAAATGACAATGGATTACCGATACCAACAAACATACTCTTGAATATATACAATGCGTCAGACATATTTTGTGCTCTGAAAAATACCCAGGCAAAGCAGCTGAAGGTGAAGACAAGGCATACCAAGACAAACCATCTTATGTTATGCTTTTGCACGGTGTTTTTACTTTGCTTTTTGAAAAAAGCCGTTTCCACAATCTGAGCCGCACCATGAACGCCGCCCCATATCACAAAGGTCCAGTTGGCGCCATGCCATAACCCGCTTAACAAAAAGGTAACCATCAGGTTGAAGTAATGGCGGGCTTTACTTACTCTATTGCCCCCGAGAGGAATATAAACATAATCTCTGAACCAAGTGGATAGAGAGATATGCCATCGGCTCCAGAATTCTTTAACAGATGCTGAAAAATAAGGGCTCTTAAAATTGTTAATCATGTGAATGCCAAATAGGTTGGCTGAACCGACAGCAATATCGGAATAACCGGAAAAATCACAATAGATCTGAAAAGCAAAAAATACGGTAGCCAGTAAAAGTGAAAGGCCATGATAGTTTTGAGGATGGTTATAAATTTTATCGACGAACAATGCCAAATTATCCGCGATCACCATCTTTTTAAAGAGACCCCATGCTATAATCTTTAGCCCATAGGTCGCATCTGAATAATCAAAATGACGTTCTTCATTAATCTGGGGGAGCAGGTTACTCGTTCTTTCGATAGGACCCGCAACGAGCTGCGGAAAAAACGCAATAAAAGTAGCGTACTTTCCAAAATGTCGTTGTGCAGGGACATTGCCACGATAAACATCTATAACATAGCTCAGGGTCTGAAAAGTATAAAAAGAGATTCCCACCGGAAGAAGCACAGACAAAGTAACAGGATGAACGGGGATGGCTACCGCCTGTAAGATATCTGTGACCGAGGTGCTGAGGAAATTGAAGTATTTAAAGAAAAAAAGGACGCCGAGAGATGTGACTATCGCCGCCGCAAGAAGTAGCTTATTCTTTTTGCTTTTTTCAGACTTTTCCATAAACAACGCAGTAACATATGAAATACCGGTTGTGAATAGTATCAAAAATATGTATTTTACATTCCATGACATATGGAAATAATAGCTCGAAGCGAGTAATAATACCCATCGGTATTTATGCGGGAGCAGCCAATAAAAGATAAATACTATGGGCAGAAAAATGGCATAACTTAAAGAATTAAAAAGCATTCTATAACCTACCCTGCTTAATTATGTTGAAATTATCATGGAATATGTTTTGATAGTATTATAATTCTATAGCGGTTTTTTTGTCAATTAGTTATTGCGAATGGGTTGTTTCAGTAATATAATACATTAAGGTACAATGTTTTTGCTTAAAGTGAAGCCATTTACAAATCGGGGACAGGACCTTTCCTGTTGCAAAAAAGGAGCATATATCTCTTCGTGCACGAAAGGTGCAGGAAGGCAACATGGTTCAGCTGAAACACAGCGTATTGACACCGGAAATTTTTGCGCACCTCACCCAAAGCGTGGGATGGGAGGTGCCACCGCGGCAGCAGATTGAGGAGGCGCTTTCGCACTCGCTGCTAACCGTATGCGCGTTGGACGACGGAAAGCCCGTAGGCATGGCAAGGCTGTGCGGCGACGGTTATCTCTCGTATTTTTTGGAGGACGTAGCCATCCTGCCCGAATGTCAGGGCAAGGGCATAGGCAAGCGTATCATCAAGGACATTATCGAGTTTATCAAAAAGCGTGAGCACACTGGCTGGAAGGTACGGCTTGAGCTGATAAGCGCCAACGGAAAAGAGAAGTTCTACGAAAAGTTCGGCTTTGAACAGCTCCCCTGCGAGGAGGACGGTTCGGGCATGTTCTTGACTATTGAAAAGTAGGGCGATACAGATTTACGGCAGGCATCCTTAAAAGGATGCCTGCCGTTTATTGTTCTGCCGGTTAATCAGAAGGCTAGATGCTTCCGAAAGAGCGGCACCGAATGCTCCTGAGACAGTATACCGCAGGGTAGGCCTTGGGGCATACGCGGTGAAGGGGCAGGGCAGGGAATACAGAGCGGTTACGCTGATTGCTTAGGCTTGCAATATTGGAATAATGCTGTTATAATTACAGTTATATACAAACAATGTAATTGTGGAGGACAGACGTCATGGTAAAGACCTACTCCTTTTTAAGCGGTTTTGTTCTGCGGCTGATAATAGGCAACCTTTTGGTTACCCCGCTTATGGTGCTTGCGGGTGGGGCAGGAATGATTCTGTCGCCGATCATTATTATGCTTACGTTTTTTATGGGCATACTCTGGGTGGTGCTTAAGCTGCTGCAGGCACATTTCCCGGAAAAGACCATAGAAATACCCTATACCGAAACCACCAGACACAAGCAGAGAATAGGCGCGATTGTTTCGGTTATAGTATGTGTTATTGTGCTTTCTCTGAATATACTGCTTTTTGCTGATCAAAGCCAGCCATCGGTAAGCGTTGTGAGTTGGGGTTCTATAAATTTTCAGCTCCCCGCCATGTTCTCGTCTCTTGTATTGCTGCCTTTGGTGATCATTATATTGCTGGTGAATGTTTATGTAGCCTGGTTTTATCGCCTTGCAGGGCAGAGAAGGCTGCCGCCAAAGGAACTATCCGAAGAAAATAACTGATGCTATGATTAAACGGCAGGCGCCTTAATAAAGGGTGCCTGCCGTATCTTTGTTGGAGTCTTGCTTTATCTCTCGTTTGCTGTATAATGAATAAGGTTATACGTTAAAAATACCGGAGGTTTTACGATATGAAGCTCGGAATTGTCGGTCTGCCCAACGTGGGCAAAAGCACGCTGTTCAACGCCATTACCAATGCGGGGGCAGAAAGCGCCAACTACCCGTTCTGCACCATCGAGCCGAACGTGGGCGTGGTGGCGGTGCCCGATAAGCGCCTGGACGTGCTGGCGCAGATGTACGATCCCGATAAATACACCCCCGCGGTTGTGGAGTTCGTGGATATCGCGGGCCTGGTGAAGGGTGCTTCCAAGGGCGAGGGCCTGGGCAACAAGTTTCTGGCCAACATCCGCGAGTGCGAGGCGATTGTGCATGTGGTGCGCTGCTTTGAGGACGACAACATCATCCATGTAGACGGCAAGATCGGCCCGCGCAAGGACGTTGAAACCATCAGCCTTGAGCTGGTGTTCGCTGATTTGGAGATGCTCGCCCGCCGCACCGATAAGGCCGTAAAGGCCGCGAAGGCCGATAAGAAATTTGCCGCCGAGGTAGACTTTTTAACCCGCCTGACCGCGTTTATGGAGGAGGGCAAGCCCGCGCGTGCGTTTAGCTGCAGCAAGGAGGAGGCCGAGCTTCTCGCCACCATCCCGCTGCTTTCCGCAAAGCCCATCATCTACGCCGCCAACCTTTCGGAGGACGACTTTGCCCACAATATCGACACCAACCCCTTTTATCAAGAGGTGTGCGAGATTGCCAAGGAGGAGGGCGCAGGCGTGCTGCCTATCTGCGCCAAGATTGAGGCCGACATCGCCGACATGACCGCCGAGGACAAGGCGCTGTTCTTAGGCGAGCTGGGGCTTGCCGAGTCGGGGCTTGACCGCCTGATTCGCGAGTGCTACAGCCTGCTGGGGCTGATCTCTTACCTCACCGCGGGCAAGCAGGAGGTGCGTGCATGGACGATTACCAGAGGCACCAAGGCGCCGCAGGCCGCGGGCAAGATCCACTCCGACTTCGAGCGCGGGTTTATAAGGGCCGAGATTGTGTCGTTTGACGATTTGGTTGCAAGCGGCAGCATGGCGGCGGCAAAGGAGAAGGGGCTTGTGCGCCTGGAAGGCAAGGATTATGTGATGCAGGACGGCGACGTGGTGCTGTTTAGGTTTAATGTGTAATTGATGATAGGATAAAAACAGCGGGTACTGTCCGAGAGGGATAGTACCCGCTATTTAATAGTCGAAACCATGATTTAAGCAAAAAAATCCATGAAACATTTATAAATTATTAACCACTGGCCGATATTATCAAATATAATGAAATTATGAACAATGCAATTTAGCGGGCTGGCTGAAAAGAAAGGAATGGTCATAGGTTGAAAGATAAATCTTTCAACCTTCGAAAGAATGCCTGTCAGGGTATGACACTTCCTGCCGCTGTGCGGCACCGGCATTTTTTATAATCGGTTTTATGTCCTTTCTTTTGGGCATAGAACCCATAAGAAAGGACATGGATTATTATGTCACAGGGTAAGATTTTAGTAGTGGACGACGACAAAAACATCTGCGAGCTGCTTCGGCTCTACCTTGAAAAGGAGGGCTTTACGCCGGTGATTGCAAACGACGGCGAGGCGGCGCTTACCAAGTATGATGTGGAAAAGCCCGACCTGCTTATTCTGGATATTATGATGCCCAAGCTCGACGGCTGGCAGGTGTGCCGCGAGATTCGCAAAAAGTCGGACGTGCCTATCATCATGCTCACCGCCAAGGGCGAAACCTTTGATAAGGTGCTGGGGCTGGAGCTGGGCGCCGACGACTATGTGGTAAAGCCGTTTGACGCCAAGGAGATTGTGGCGCGCATCAAGGCGGTGCTGCGCCGTGTGGGCGGCCAGCCGACCGAGCAGGCGGTAAAAGAGGTTCGGTTTGACAAGCTGGTGGTGAACATGACCAAGTATGAGCTGAAGGTAAACGGGGTTCAGGTAGACACCCCGCCCAAGGAGCTGGAGCTTTTATATCACTTAGCCAGCAACCCCAACCGTGTGTATACCCGCGACCAGCTGCTTGACGAGGTGTGGGGCTTTGAGTATTACGGCGATTCCCGCACCGTAGACGTGCATGTTAAGCGCCTGCGCGAAAAGCTCGAGGGCGTATCGGAGCAATGGACGCTTAAGACCGTATGGGGCGTAGGCTATAAATTTGAGGTGAAGGAATAATCCTGTAGGGGGCGGCGAGGACGCCGCCCCCTACAGCCTAACATCTGAAAAATGAGGCATTCATATGCAGAAAAGCCTGTTTACAAAATATTTCACTCTATGTTCAACCATCATCCTCGGCAGCATGGCCATATTGGGCGCCGTGCTGCTCGTTTTTGCTTCGCAGTATTTTAAGCTGGAGCGCGAGCGGCTGCTGCTGCGCAACGCGATAGGCGCCTCCAACATCTTTGCCAACGAATATGTAAACCGGGTGGATCAGGGCGGCGCCCGCCGCGAGGTGGTGCTCTCCTATTTCCAACTGCTCGGGGGCGGCGTAGACGCCAACATCTTCTTAACCAATGTCGAGGGCAAAACGCTGGTGACCACCGATAAAAAGGATATCGTGGAGGGCGTGGTGATACCGCAGAACGTTCTGAAGTCTATCTCCGACCGCGGGTCGTTTTCGGAGCTTGGCACGCTGCGCGGGCTTTATTCCAGCGAATACTATACCGTGGGCGTACCGGTGACCATCGAGGGCATGGGGATTATTGGGTATGTGTTTGCGTCCTCCTCCGCCGCGGCACTGAGTGTATTCTTAACCGAGATGCTGAAGATGTTCTCGATTAGTGCACTGATTGTGCTTGCAATCTCGTTTGTGGTGGTGTATATCATTACCCGGCAGATGACCCGCCCGCTGCGCGAGATGGCGGCTGCCGCCCGGAAGTTCGGTAAGGGCGACCTTTCTGTGCGCGTGCCGGTGCGCGGCAGCGACGAGATGGGCCAGCTTGCGGTGGCGTTCAACAACATGGCCTCCTCGCTTGCCACCACCGAGAAGATGCGCCGCAGCTTTGTGGCAAACGTTTCGCACGAGCTGAAAACCCCCATGACCACCATCGGCGGGTTTATCGACGGCATTTTAGACAGCACCATCCCCCCCGAAAAGCAGGAGTACTACCTGCGCATCGTTTCGGAGGAGGTTAAGCGCCTCTCGCGCCTGGTGCGCTCGATGCTGGATATCTCTAAAATCGAGGCGGGCGAAATGACCATCAAGCCCGTGGAGTTTGATATTAACGAGATTATGTGCCGCACCATCTTTGCGTTTGAGCAGCGCATCGAGGCAAAGAAGCTGGATATCCGCGGCCTGGACGTGGGCAAGGTGATGGTGCTGGCCGACCCCGATATGCTGCATCAGGTGGTGTATAACCTGGTGGATAACGCCGTAAAGTTTGTAAACACCGAGGGGTATATCGCGGTGAGCTACAATAACGAGGGCGGGCTTACCTATGTTTCGGTGCGCAACTCGGGCGAGGGCATCCCGAAGGAAGAGGTTGCCAGCGTGTTCGACCGCTTTTACAAAACCGATAAGTCGCGCAGCTTGGATAAGCAGGGCGTGGGGTTGGGTTTATATATTGTAAAAACCATCATCAACCTGCACCACGGCGACATTATTGTTAACAGCGTGGAGGGCGAATACTGCGAGTTTGTGTTCTCGGTGCCCAGCGGCACCACCCCTAAAGAGAAGAAAAAACAACGCATAGAAGAAATCCGCGCGGAATAATCCTTAACTGAAAACCGGTTCAAATATGAATAGAAATCCTCGCAAAACCACGGCTATCAAAGCATTTGAGCGTATTTTTGAACGTTTTACAGGCGAATGTAGAGATAACGGCTGATTTTAACAGCTGATAAATATTTTATTTACAATTGCAGCAAAAAAATAGCGCAATCATTTAAAAATGCGTTTATTCCTTATTAACAACTGATGTTTATACTTTAAAGTAGTTTCACAGCAGACAATGATACCCACAGAGTGAAAGGGTACGCTGAGGATATACTATTTAATACAGGAGGCATCTTTTATGAGCGACTTTGAGAATAAAGACTACTATCAAAACAACGCAAACAGCGGAGATTCAAACGGTGCCCAGCAGAACAGCTGGAACAGCTACAATCAGAGCTCCGGCGCATGGCAGCCGCAGCAGCAGATACCGCCCTATGGCTATCAGCAACAGCAGCAAAACCCCTATCGGCAAAATCAGGATGCATACAAGTGGAACTTTAAGGAGTACGACAGCATGTCGCCCAAAAAGCCGCCGCACGGCAAAAAGAGCGGCGTGAAGGTGTTCCTCACCATTGTGGCTGTGCTGGTTTCGGTATCGGTAATCGGGTTTGCGGGATTTGGCGTTTACAGCCTTACCGCGGGCGGAGAGCTGTCAAACGGAAAGGGTGCTGCGTCTTCTCAGACGGCATCGTTGGCAGCACCCAAGGATAACACCGCAAGCACCGCGGCTACCTCTTCCGCTTCCGGCCTGAATATTACGGATGTGCCCGGCAGCGCCAACAATGAGATTGTATCGGTGGGCGGCGTACTTACCACCAAGCAGATCTATGCCAAGGTGGCTCCGAGCGTGGTGGGAATTGTAAACTACCAGAAGAACGGCGGCTGGGTGCCCGCGGGCGAAGGCTCCGGTATTATCATGAGCGCTGACGGCTATATTGTAACCAACGCGCACGTGGTAAGCGGCGCGCAGGGCATTAAGGTTGTATTAAATACCAACAAGGAATACGAAGCCAAGCTGATTGGTTCCGACACCAAAACCGACCTTGCGGTTATTAAAATAGATGCTACCGGGCTTACCCCCGCGTCCTTCGGCAATTCCGAGCAGATGGCTACGGGTGATAAGGTGGTAGCCATAGGGAACCCCGGCGGGTTGGAGTTTGCGGGCAGCATTACGCAGGGCATTATCTCTGCTGTGAACCGCTCCCTTAAAAGCTCTACCGGCTATACCATGGAGTGCATTCAAACCGACGCAGCCATCAACCCCGGCAACTCGGGCGGCCCGCTGGTAAACGAATACGGGCAGGTTGTGGGCATCAACTCCTCCAAGATTGCGGCCACCGAGTATGAGGGCATCGGCTTTGCGATACCCATGAACACCGCCAAACCGATTATCGACGACCTGATTAAGAACGGACGTGTAACCGGCCGCGCCAAGATCGGCATCTCGATTGAGGGCGAGGTTAGCGAGATGAGCGCACAGCTCTATTCCATCCCCACCGGCATTCTGATCGCGGGCGTGGATAAGGGCAGCGATATCGCCTCCAAGGGCGTGCGTGCCAACGACATCATCACCAAGATTGACGGCACCAAGGTGGATACCGTGAATCAGATTTTCGATATCCTTGCCAAGCACAAGCCGGGCGACAGCATAACCCTTACCATATTCCGCCGCCCCACCAATGCCGCAGACCAGACCTTTGAGGTATCGGTGGTTTTAAGCGAAGACACCGGCACCACCGTGCAGCAGGAGCTGCCCTCTGTGCAGGACAGCCTGCCAAATGCGGAATAGCTTATCACACTTCATAACGATATTTCACTTAACAACCTCCTCATATAAACAGCAACGGAACAGCGTAAGACACTGTTCCGTTGCTGTTTATTATTTAATGTTTGACAATCAATCTAAAGAACAAGATTAGCACATAGCGGCGAGTAATAATATAAGTAAAGCCAAATTGTCAACGCCGGTTTCGGGTATACCGGGACGGTTTTTGCTATGTGCGCCCATGCTGCTGCCAGCACCACCGGTACTGCCCGGAACGTCTGGATCATCGGGTGCACTTCCCGTGGGAGTGAAGCCTCCCGGATTGCTGTGAGGCAATTTGTTTTTAGTATTTACACATACGGGAAAGTTCGCCGTAGCGGCATTGGCAGAACCGTGAAGCTTGTAGGTGACACTGCCGTCAGCGTCAATGATGCAGTCGTAAACATTCGAGGAAACCGTATAGCC
>NZ_FNID01000071.1 GCF_900103835.1 Acetanaerobacterium elongatum
CATATAAAAGACCATTCCTTTCTGCGAAAGGCACCAACAAGACATGAAACGGAGTTGGTGCAACTCGCAGTCAAAATAAAACTCTGCTATACTTACCTCCGAGAGACGGTATACTACAGAGCACGTGGAGGTGAGTGGTGAAGCGGTTTGCCGCTATCTCGCATATAAATAAGTCGCCGGACGTTCGTTCAAGCACCAACAAGTAGGTTTTTTGAACCTGTAAACTAATCTTTGTAAAGACATTACTCGTTTTTAGCAGAACGTTCAGTCAATGCCGTTCCTCAAATCAAATTGAAAAGAGGAACTCAATGGCAAAAACAGTAGAAATCGTTTACCCTGTTTGCTGCGGCATGGACGTACATAAATCTTTTCTCGTTGCCTGCGTTGCCGTAACGGACGAGCACAGTCACACCGAACACCACATCAGAAGATTCTCAACATTCACAGGAGATTTGCGGAGACTCTGCGACTGGCTCACGTCTTACAACTGCCGTGACGTGTGTATGGAATCGTCCGGAAAATATTGGATTCCGGTTTTCAATGTCCTTGAAAAAACGTGTAACGTCTGTCTGACGCACCCCAAGTACGTCAAGGCCATTAAGGGCAAAAAAACCGACAAGAAAGACGCCAAATGGATTTCTGAATTGTTCAAATGCGACCTGGTACGTTCCAGCTTTATTCCTCCGCCGGATATTCGCCAGCTCCGTGACTTGTGCCGCTACTACGTTAAGCTGACTGGCTTTGTCTCCGGTGAAAAAAACCGTGCCCAAAACTGCCTGACAATGTGCAACTTCAAGTTGGACGATGTGTTCACCGATGTTTTTGGCAAGAGCGCAACCCGTGTGCTTGACGCGCTGCTCGAATATGGCAATGGTGCCTTTGAACTGGATGGATTGATTAGTGCCAAGTGTAAATCGTCCCCAGAAAAAATTCGCGCGGCTCTTGATGGCGAACTTGATCCCATGCAAGCAGAAAAGCTCTCTGTGATTCGGCGGCATATGGATTGCATTCGTGACTTACAAGTCTCGCTTGAAAAACTGATTTACGAACTTGCGGGGAAATATCAGCCCCAAATTGATTTGCTTATGACCGTTCCGGGTATCAGCACCCAGCTGACCGCTATCCGAATCCTTGCGGAAATCGGCGCTGATATGTCCGTGTTTGAAACAGCGAAGCAACTCGCGTCGTGGGCGGGACTTACCCCTCAGAATCAGGAAAGTGCGGGCAAGAAGAAAACCACTCGTATTGGTCGCGCGGGAGCGTATCTCAAACCGCTCCTTGTTCAAATCGCGCTAAACTGTGGAAAGTCACTCAAGTGTCCCGAACTCAAGAACAAGTATCTCGAGCTTAAAAAACGTCGCGGAGGAAAGAAAGCCGTTATTGCGATTGCAAGAAAACTCCTGACTGCTATTTGGCACATTCTCAGCAAGAATGAGGTCTACAGCGCCAAGCTCTACAGAAAGGCCGATAAGCCGCCTGCCGCTCGCGAACTGACCATGACTCAGGCTATTACATTCCTGCGCAGCAAAGGTTTCTTGATATTAGACGAGGAAAGCGGCGAGGTCCTGTAGCTGTTCAATCTGTTTTTTTGACCATTCTCGAATGGTCTGATTTGTTATGCCCTTTTGAGAGTGGCTTGCTTGTGATTTGTTTCAAACTA
>NZ_FNID01000042.1 GCF_900103835.1 Acetanaerobacterium elongatum
AGATAGTGTGCAGACCACATCCGCCAGCAAGATATTCCAAGACAGCTTTCTTCTTTAATTCGGAGCTGTAAACGCGGTTCTTTTTTGTCGGGGCAAGACCCAAAGCACCCTCCTGTCGATATATCCGAGCCCATCTGGCTATTGATGCAGGTGCAACCTTGGCTCGTCTGGCGGCTTCCTCTCTTGAAATTTTCCCAGATACATACTCTCGAGTGATTTTAACTTTTTCAGTAACCTCTATTTTAGATTTTTGTGGCATAAAAATACTCCCTTCATGATGAACAGTGTTTGTTATTTCACTGTCTCTCATAAAGGGAGCATATCATTTTAGGCGGCGCATCGTTTTTATGGATTTCCTATCTGTACGAAAAACCAAACTATCTTATACAATCAATGGCACTTATTGTATTGGTGATGATTGTATATATGCTGCCCAACCCTTGGATTGGCAAGGTACTTACCTCAATGGCCATTGTGGCAGGCTTCTTCATCTATGCCGGACTTACGATTAAAACGTTGACTGCCAATGAATTTGCCGCCGGTATTGTATTTGTAGTACTTGTGCTGTTCATTCGGGCTGTGGGTTCATACAATAACGAATACCAGCGACGTATGCTGTTTATAAAAAGCCGTAAGCTCGAACGGCTTTCAAGAACCGATCCGATGACGGGTGCTTATAATCGCGCGTCGCTCAGCCGCCATATTCAAGACCGAATGGATAAATGCCGGATAGAAGGGCATCCCTTAACCCTTATCATCCTGGACATAGACGATTTTAAGAAGATTAACGACCGATACGGCCATCTTATGGGCGACAAGGTGCTTATCGATATCGTGGACCTGGTGCGTTCCCGCCTTCAGGATACAGATCTATTGTTCCGCTGGGGCGGTGAAGAGTTTATCGTGTTACTTCAGGCTCCGCTTGCCCAAGCTGAAGTGATTGCTGA
Organism: Acetanaerobacterium elongatum; assembly: GCF_900103835.1. Taxonomy (GTDB): domain Bacteria; phylum Bacillota; class Clostridia; order Oscillospirales; family Ruminococcaceae; genus Acetanaerobacterium; species Acetanaerobacterium elongatum. The sequence goes on from NZ_FNID01000042.1 coordinate 948, forward strand.
GGACTGCAGAAGAAGCATTGCCGAGATTGTATACGAAGGCAGCTTAGGGGTATCCTGCAGCTTCGGCCTTACGGAATACCGCGAGGGCGACAATATGGATACTATTCTGGCACGTGCGGATCAAAAACTCTATTTAGCAAAGGCAAACGGCAAAAATCGTGTGGAAGTGTAATGCGGCTTGTTTGGCCCATTGAGTTGTTCTACATATATACCATTCTGTGTGATTTTTATCGGCCTTAACCACAATATAGCGTATAACAGTACAAAAAAAATCTTTAAGCCGTCATTTTTATGAAGAATGACGGCTTAATTTTAATTTTGTTAACACATAATAAAATAAAATGATGTACTATTTAACAAGGTACTGGCTTCAGATTGCATATTTCCTACAGATTTCATACAAATCAGATGGTTTTACAGTGTACTGTATTGCAAAAATAACGAAAATTATGTAAAATAAAAATTAGTTATAGGTTTTCCGCATTTTCTTACTGCTTGCCAGTTGTAAGGTATTACTTAGTTGCTAAAGACCAGACATAAACAAAAAGAAGAAGGGGTACATTATGTCAAACAGACTATTTCAGGGCGTAGTTCATCAGATGCGTGACTCGATAGACAGAATTATCGGGGTAGTAGACGAGAACGCCACCATCGTATCCTGCAGCGAACTCTCGAAAATCGGGGAAACGGTTTTAGAGGTAAGCGGCTATCAGCCCTTCGATCTTTCCGATTCACACGATACCTTTGTTCGTGACGGCTACACCTACAAGCCGTTCGGAACCCGTCCGCGCCCGGATTACGCGGTATTTGTAGAGGGAACCGATGATCTGGCCATTAAGTATGCCTCCATTCTGGCAGTTTCGCTTGCCAGTATCAAGCAATACTATGATGAGAAATATGATCGCAATAACTTTATTAAGAACGTTATACTCGATAATATCCTGCCGGGCGATATCTACGTGAAGGCCCGTGAACTGCACTTCAGCACCGATGTGAGCCGCGTAGTGGTGCTTATTCGTGTTACCTCTACCAACGATGTTTCCGCCTTTGAGGTAATCCAGAACCTTTTCCCCGACAAGCAGAAGGACTTTGTGTTTAACATCAGCGAAAGCGATGTAGTGCTTGTAAAGGAAATCAAGCCCAACATTGAGTCGCGCGATCTTGAAAAGCTTGCCCGTTCTATTGTAGACACCCTTTCCAGCGAGTTCTACACCTCGGCAGTTGTGGGTATCGGTACAGCGATTGTGGGCATCAAGGAGCTTGCTCGTTCCTTTAAGGAGGCGCAGGTTGCGCTTGAGGTTGGTAAGGTGTTTGATACCGAAAAGTCGATTGTCAGCTACGATAACCTTGGTATCGCAAGGCTTATCTATCAGCTTCCCACCACTCTGTGCGAGATGTTCCTCCGCGAGGTGTTTAAAAAGGGTTCCATCGATTCACTCGACCACGAAACCCTCTTTACCATCCAGCGTTTCTTTGAAAACAACCTGAATGTGTCCGAAACCTCGCGCAAGCTGTTTGTGCACAGAAACACCCTCGTTTACAGGCTTGAGAAGATCAAGAAGCTTACCGGCCTAGACCTTCGTGAGTTTGACCATGCTATTGTATTTAAGGTTGCGCTCATGGTAAAGAAATATCTTACTGCCAATCCTGTAAAGTACTAGTTTCTTCGCAGTAAAACGACGTTTTTTTAGCACCATACTTTCATTGAAGGTAAGGATCCTGTATGCGTGTCCGAGCGCGCGAAAAGAATAACCCGTCTGGGGCACAATTATTTAGATCCGGAGGCGAAAAACGCTTTGATTAGATTCTCGGGTGTGTCAAAAGTATATCCAAACGGTACAAAAGCCTTGAAGGACGTTAACCTGAAGATAGACGACGGTGAGTTTGCATTTGTTGTAGGCTCCTCCGGTGCGGGAAAGAGCACGCTCATTAAGATGATTATGGGCGAAGAGCGGCCCACCAAGGGGATTATAGAGGTAAACGGCTATAATATTTCCCGCATCAAGCACCGTCAGATACCAAAGCTCAGGCGTTCGATGGGCGTAGTATTTCAAGACTTCCGACTGATTCCGACAATGACAGTTTACGATAATGTGGCCTTTGCGCTGCGGGTTACCGGAGTAAACCCAAGGGATATCCGCAAGCGTGTTCCTTACATACTGGGGCTGGTAGAGCTTGCGTCCAAGGCCAAGTGTATGCCGCTTGAGCTTTCGGGCGGCGAGCAGCAGCGTGTTGCGCTTGCGCGTGCACTGGTGAACAATCCGTCGCTCATTATTGCGGACGAGCCTACCGGTAATATCGATCCGGAACTATCTTTTGAAATTGTAGAGCTCTTAAACGAAATCAACCGCTGCGGTACAACCATCCTGATGGTAACCCACGAGCACAACCTGGTAGCGCATTTTAATAAGCGTGTTATTACTGTGGAAAACGGCAAAGTGATTTCCGATGGCGTGGGCTTAGAATGGGGGCCATGATGAAGGGAAGCAGTATAGGGTACCTTTTAAAAGAGGGTGCAAAAAATGTATGGGTTAACCGCATGATGTCGGTTGCCTCTATCGGTGTACTGACGGCTTGCCTTTTGCTGATTGGCGGCGCGGTACTGTTTTCTATCAATGTCAACAGCATTGTTGGCTATGTTGAATCGCAGAATGAACTGAAGGTGTATCTGAAAAGCGATATTACCGATGATGTACGTTCCTCATTGGATGCGAATATACGCAAGGTGGCTAACCTTGGTGATATAGAATACATACCCAAAGAGAAGGGGATTATCACCTTTTCTAAAACAATGGGCGAATACAGTGATCTGATGGCCGGGCTGGAGGGTGACCAAAACCCGCTGCCCGATGCTTATGACGTTAAGGTTAAGGATTTGTCCGCGTTGAATGCAACCGTTCAGGCCCTGCAGAGTCTGGAAGGGGTAGACAGTGTCGCAGCACCCGTTGAGGTGGCAAAATCCATCACCGGTATTAAGAATGCGGTTACCGTGTTTGGCATTATTGTTGTAGCCATCCTCGTGCTGGTTTCGCTGATAATTACCGCGAATACCATTAAAATAACCGTTTATAATCGTCGAAAAGAGATTAACATTATGAAGTTTGTCGGTGCCACCGACAGCTTTATTCGTCTCCCCTTTATTATAGAAGGCACGATTCTGGGCTTGCTTTCGGCCCTATTGGCCTTTTTGGCTGTATGGGTGGGGTATGATTACTTGCTTTCGCACCTTACTCAAGGCGCTGCCGGCTGGCTCAGCCTCGCTTACAAGAATTTTGTACCCTTTGATCAGGTGGCGATGAAGCTGTTTATCGGTTTTATCGGTGCCGGTGTGGTGTCCGGTATGTTCGGCAGTATGCTGTTTGTCCGCAAGCACCTTCGTGTTTAGTAATATTCTTTTCATTAGGGGGGTTATGCAATGAACCGTAAGGCGAAGAATGGCTTTAGAATCACGATATCAGCAATTTCTGCCTTGATGCTGGTTACTGCGGCTTTCCCGCAGGTAGCCTATGGTTTTACGTTATCCCCGTCAACCTCATCCAGCGGCACTTCCGGTACCGGTTCAAGCTCGGGTTCAAGCTCGGGTTCAAGTTCCGGCTCAACAAGTAGCTCCGGCAAAAACACCAATACCGAAAAGTTGAATAACCTGAAAAACAATTACGAGCAGCTTGAGAAGGAAAAAAAGGCAATTGAAGCAAAGCTCAAGGATATTAAAAACGAGAAATCTCAAACTATTGCCGAGCGTAACAGCATCAGCCGCCAGATAGATATCTCTAACGAGCAACTGGCTCTTTTAAAGGATAAGATTAAACTTATTAATGATGAAATAAGTAAAAAGGAATCAGAAATATCTGCAAAACAGGCTGATATCGACAAAAACTACGAGCTCTTCAAATCCCGTGTCCGTGCGTTATATATGACTGACAAATCCAGCGTCATGAATATTATTTTCGGTGCACAGAGCTTCACGGATTTTCTGGAGCGCAGTGAATACATAAAACGTGTAACCGACCATGATGAAGCCTTGCTGAAACAGCTTAAAGCCGACAAGGCCGCGATTGAAGCCGCTAAGGCTGAGGTTGATGCCGATAAGGCAGAGCTGGAGCAGGCACAGGCGGACGAGGCACAGAAGAAGAAGGAGCTTGATGGTCAATACGCCAAGGTTAGTGCCGATGTTGCTCAGCTAAAAAAGATGGAAGCGGAGTTTAACGCCAACCGCGAAGCAATAGAAAAGGATATGAAGGAAACTCAGGCCGAGCTAGCCAAGATTTACGCCAGCATGAAAAGTATAGGCGAGTATGTGGGCGGTGAATACACCTGGCCGCTGCCGGGGTACAGCACGATCTCCAGCCCTTACGGTTGGCGTTTTGGCGGTGGCGATTTTCATACCGGTATTGACATTACAGGCTCCGGTGTTTACGGAGCGTCTATTAAAGCCGCTAACGAGGGTAAGGTATGTTTTGTGCAAACCAACTATACCCCCGGCAAAGGCTATGGCATGTATGTTATTATCGACCATGGCGGCGGGCAGACCACGCTTTACGGTCATATGTCAGCTATTTCTGTAAGCTTGAACGAATATGTGTCCAAGGGGCAGTCCATCGGAAACGTTGGTTCCACGGGCTGGTCAACCGGGCCGCATCTGCACTTTGAAATTCGTTTCAATGGTCAGCATACCAACCCGATGAACCAGTTCCATAAAGTATAGAATAACACCGGGCAGCAGGTCCATTCGTGGGGACGACATAACCTGAAACCTGCGGAGAATACTGCGGAAACGGAGGCACAATGAGAAAGAAGATTTCCCTCGGCGCGGCGCTTACCTTTATGGCAATTACCGCCGCCGTAACGTTTTCAATCACCATGGTTATCGCGATGTCCAACTTCAACTCAATGGTTTATAACCTGAAAGAGCGCGAGTCGATGTACGAAAAACTATCGGAGCTTGAGCGCATCGTTCGCCAGAACTTCAGCGGCAAGATTGATGAGAGCCTTTTGCAGGATAATATTGCGAAGGGGTTTTTGAACGGCTTGGGTGATGCGTATGCGGGCTACTACACGCCTGAACAGTACAAGCTGCTATCAGAGGAGTATGCGGGCAAAACCGTAGACATCGGCGCGAAGCTGGAGAAGGACCCTTCGGGTTACCTGGTTGTTACCGAGGTTTACACCGAGTCGTCGGCAGAGAATACCGGCTTGATTGTAGGGGACTTAATCATTAAGGTTGATGAACTTGATGTTACTGCCAATACAGCGAATCAGGCACTTGAAAAACTTAAGGGTAACGCGGGCACCAAGGTAAGCTTAACGGTACGCCGAGACAAAAAGGATAATCAGATTGAGGTAACACGCCGTGAGGTGGATATCCCTTCGGTATATTCCAAGCTCATAGATACCAATGCCTATATTAAGATTGTTGAATTTAACGACAATACTGCCTCTCAGTTTGAAGCAGCAGTTGACGATATGATTAAGCAGGGTGCTACCGGTCTCATCTTCGATCTTCGCTTTAACGGAGGCGGCACATTGAATTCCGCAGTGGCAATGCTGGATAAGCTGCTGCCGGAAGGTACGCTGGTTTCCGCCACCTATAAGAACGGTGAGACAAAAATTCTTGCAAAGAGTGACTCGAAACAGGTGAACCTGCCGATGATGGTGCTGACTAACGGAGACACGGCCTCGGCCTCCGAACTGTTTGTTCAGGCGCTGCGTGATTACGGCAAGGCAAAGTCGGTGGGTACCAAAACCTTCGGCAAAGGGTCGATGCAGCAGCAGTTTAAGCTAAATGACGGTTCTGCGGTTGCATTTACCGTAGCGTTGTATAACCCGCCAAAGAGTGCAAACTTTAATGGTATAGGCCTGCAGCCTGATTTTGAAGTAAAGATCCCCACTGAAACCGAAAAAGAACTTGCAACCCTGCCGGTGGAGGATGAATCGGTAGACCTTGACGCGCAGCTGAAAAAGGCGGTTGAGGTTATTGAAGCCACCAAGAAGAATATAGGTGAGGTCGCTCCTGGTGGTTCGGAAGGTGCTGCATCTGCCGCAGCCCCCACTAATACCAGCAGTGCTTCCTAAGATAACCGGCATCTATACGTTCTTAACCACCTGCATTACTTGCAGGTGGTTTTCAATAAGCCTTTCCGCAGTTAAAAACACAAGGCTACAATTCTTATAAGAAGTCATGATACCATATCAACATGGCATATACTTGCGTAATGAAGATTCAGCGCCGCAGTTCACGGGGGCGATGCCATGTTTATTATTGCAGTTCCACAATTTCATAGCAACATCGGCCTGCTAAAGCGTTTTAAAGCGTGGCGTGCCCGCAGGGATACGGTACAGCTTTATAAGTACGGCGGTATCACATTTTATACAATAGCCATACCTATAAAAAAAGGGGTACCGAATTACAGCGAGCTGCAGGAACTTGGCCCCAGATTTTCCGGGCGACTGCTCATGGCGCAAGGGTTAGGCCCAACAGAAGATCTAAACAGTCTGCTGTTTTTGCCCAAACAACTGCCGCAGAAGATTATGCTTAACGTAAGCACAAAAATCTGCGATTCGCTGCCAATTCCACTAATTCGACGCAGTATCGGCCTTGTTGACGCGGATGGAATATATACGTCATTTGCGGAAAAACTGATAAAACATTCCCCCACAGTAAAGATATTCACCAATAATTTTGAAGCCTATGAAAATACTCAGGAGGAATTGCTCTCTCTTTATGGTGCACCGCTTGTAATAACAAACCGGATTTCCTCGCTTGCTGATTGTCAGGTGATTTACTCTCCTAACCCGTCAGATGCAGATGAAGCGGCGAAGTTGGGGGCCATCACTGTAAGCGGCGGGGTGCAGGGCAATTTCGAGTGGGAGAATGTGTTTTCTCTATATGAGCTTGATATACCGCTGGAAGCGGCAGAGCACATGCCGCAGGGAGTCAACCCCATTCATTTTTTAAGTGCCGCATATGAGCTGTGCGGTAAAAGAGAATATGAGGATATCCTACCGCATTCCTTGCTTACGGGCAGGCAGGTACTTGCCTATTCCTCGCTTTCCGATTATATTAAAAAGAGGTACAAGGTGCCCGGAGTATCCGGGTAATGAACCCCGGCACACCGAATATTTTATTCAATAAGAAGAAAAAGCAACAGTTTTTAAAATAGTTTTTGTCGAATAATCCAATTCAAACAATACATCACAAAGGCATTCTTCTATTGACATCCCCGACGCGTTTTACTATAATACAAATATTGTCACGGTTTAAGCTGGTATTACACAATGTATTGCCGCCATCATACAATGATAGCGGCTAGCGTTCATATGGCTGCATGGCTACTACACTTTCCGCCATGCTATTGCTACTGAAGAAAGGAACAATGACTTATGGCAAAACCGATTTTACTTACCGATGAGGGCTTAAAGAAACTTGAAGATGAGCTGGAACAGCTTAAAACCATAAAACGTAAGGATATATCCGAGAAAATCAAGGTAGCACTTTCGTTCGGGGATCTTTCCGAGAACAGCGAGTACGACGAAGCGAAGAACGAGCAGGCTATTATTGAAGCGCGCATTGCCACCATCGAGGCAATGCTTAAAAACGTTAAGCTGTTAGACGACGATGAGATCTCTACCGAAACCATCAACGTTGGTTCAAAGGTTACGGTTAAGGATATTGAGTTCAACGAGGAGCTCACCTATTATATTGTGGGTTCCACCGAGGCTGACCCGGAAAAAGGCAGAATCTCCGACGAATCGCCCATCGGCAAGGGGCTGCTCGGTCATAAGACCGGCGATATTGTGGATATTGACGCGCCCGCGGGTGTTATCAAGTTTGAGATTCTCTCTATCAGCAAATAATACTTTTCTGATGAAAATAACTATACCGGTATAATCTCAGCAGCAGTTGATAACAGGTAGCTTTGCGTGAGCGCATGGCTGCATTTGACTGTATGAAAGGATAGAACAAAATGAGCGAAATAATCACCCCAGAGCAGGAAAGCGAAGAGCAGAGCCTATCCGAGGTTCTGCAGATCAGAAGGGATAAACTTACCGAGTTAAAGCAGAATAATAAGAATCCTTTTGAAATTACCATCTTTAAGCGTACCGCGTACGCAGCTCAAATCACCGAGTGCTTTGAAGAGTTTGAGGGCAAAGAGGTAAGCCTTGCGGGGCGCATTATGGCTTGGCGTGACATGGGCAAGGCCAATTTCATTGATGTGCGTGATGCCAGCGGCAAGATGCAGGTGTATGTAAAGATTGACGATATAGGCGAGGAAAACTACAACGATTTCAAGAAATGGGATATCGGTGATATCGTTGGTGTTACAGGAATGGTTTTTAAAACCCGCCGCGGTGAGGTGTCGGTACATTCCCATTCCTTAACCCTGCTATCCAAGTCGCTGATGCCGCTCCCTGAAAAGTGGCACGGCCTGAAGGATACCGAGCTTCGCTACCGCCAGCGTTATGTAGATTTAATTGTGAATCCTGAGGTTAAGGATACCTTTGTAAAGCGTTCACTGATTATCAAGGAGATTCGTGCCTTCCTCGATAGCCTCGGCTATCTTGAGGTTGAGACCCCGGTGCTGCACAATATTGCCGGCGGTGCGGCGGCAAGGCCGTTTATCACCCACCACAATACGCTGGATATGGATTTGTACATGCGTATTGCGCTGGAGCTTCACTTAAAGCGACTGATTGTAGGCGGTTTTGATAAAGTGTATGAAATTGGCCGCGTGTTCCGCAACGAGGGTATCTCGGTGCGCCACAATCCCGAATTTACGCTATTGGAGCTTTACGAGGCCTATACCGATTTCCATGGCATGATGGATATCGCTGAAAACCTGATTCGCGATGTTGCGAAGAAGGTGCTAGGCACCGCCCAGATTACTTATAACGGCATTGAGATTGACCTTGACAAGCCCTTCGAGCGCTTGACAATGGCCGATGCCGTTAAGAAATACGCGGGAGTAGATTTTAACGAGGTGCATTCCACCGAAGAGGCACGCGCACTCGCCGATAAACATAATATCAAGTACGAGCAGCGCCATCTTAAGGGGGATATCCTCAACCTATTCTTTGAGGCCTATTGTGAAGAAAAGCTGATACAGCCCACCTTTATTACCGAGCATCCCGTAGAGATATCTCCGCTTGCAAAGCGTAAGCCGAGTGATCCGGATTACACCGAGCGCTTTGAGCTCTTTATTATCGGGCGCGAGTACGCTAATGCGTTCTCGGAGCTTAACGATCCTATCGACCAGCGTGAGCGTTTCGAGCGTCAGGCGCAGCTCAAGGCCATGGGTGACGACGAGGCTTGTGATATCGATGAGGATTTTCTTTCCGCTTTGGAATACGGCATGCCTCCGACAGGCGGTATGGGTATCGGCATCGACCGTTTAATCATGCTGCTTACCGACAGCTATTCCATCCGGGATGTACTGCTGTTCCCCACTATGCGCCCGAGAGAATCTTAATTCAGTGTTTTAGTATTGCTTAAACGAATCTCATCGGTTAAACGATGAGATTCGCTTTATAGAAAGGGCTATTCAACCATGACACAGAAAGAGTTTAAGCGTAAATGGGATAATTACTGGTACTACTATAAATGGCATACAATTGCTGGCGTGTTCGTATTGTTTTTAGCTATCCTCTTCACCAAGGACATGATTTTTAAAGAGAAGTTTGATGCTACTATCCTGCTTTGTACCTCGTATTATGTAGACGATACAAAGGTAGAGGAACTAGAAAAACAGGCGGAGAAATACTTCCCCGACGTTGACAAAAACGGAGAAGTTAATATCGCCGTTGAACCAATCTTTATTACGAAGGATGCAAAAGGCGAGCCCACCGATCCGCAAACCGCCTATGCGATGCAGATGAAGATGATTGCCGAGATTACATCCGATCCTGCAATGGTTTATATCTTTGATCAAAGCTACTACGATACCTATACCGAGCAGGCACCTCTTCGAAAGCTTTCCGACGACTTCCCCGGCAATAAGCAGGTGGAGAATTCTGCGTGGAAGATTGGCGAATCTGACTTTGCAAAGAATAATTTTTTGAAGGATTATTTTGCCACAAGCGGTCAGCAGATTTATGCAAGCATGGGGAATGGGGAAGATATTAAGAAGGCTAATGAGCAGGAGCGGTATAAAAAGATTTTTGAGGGTTTTGCCAATATGGTAAACAACAAAGCAATTGTTCAATAGTTGAGTGTTTACCGAAATTTTTCATCCAAGGTATAGACAAAACCCGGCGAATCGGTTATACTAATACGCAAGATATTCTATAAAGTGAATAAAAAGCAACCTTTAAGTTGGTCCGGAGAGGCCGACAAGGCGGCGGGGTTTTCATAATACCGGGGAGGATACTCCGGTAGCTTTTATGAACACAGATTACGGCCAAACTGTCGGGATTACGGACGGTTTGGCCTTTTTGTATGCCCATAAGCCCATAAATGACATATCCGGCGGGATATCAGCGCAGTTGTAAAGGGGGAGCAGAAGATGAAGGAAAAAGCAGAAATCATGGATGAAAAAGCGGTTGCCCGTGCTATTACCCGTATCGCGTTTGAGATTATAGAGAAAAACCACGGCGCCGAAAACCTTTGTATTGTCGGTATCCTCTCGCGCGGTGCAGAGCTTGCCGCGCGCATCTCGGCAAAAATCTCCGAGGTTGAGGGTAAAAGCATAGAGGTAGGGCTGCTGGACATCACCCCCCACCGCGATGATCGAAAGGGAAAAGAACTTGGGCAGGATCAGTCGCTATTAAACTTTGAGATTACCGATAAAAAGATCATCCTTGTAGACGATGTTATCTACACCGGGCGCAGCGTGCGTGCCGCCATAGACGCCATCATGTCACGGGGCAGGCCGAAAAACATCCAGCTTGCGGTACTGATTGACCGCGGGCATCGCGAACTCCCCATCCGCGCCGATTATGTGGGAAAAAACCTGCCCACCGCTAGCGAAGAAACGGTAAAGGTTCAGGTGAAGGAACGCGACGGTATCGATAGGGTAGCAATCTTTACAAATGCCGAGGCGAATTCACAATGATATTTTCTACAGCTAAAGCAGAAAAGTATTGAATAATTATACACATCAATGTATAATTATGTAGAGCAGAAAACATTTAAGAGGTGTATACCGGAAAGGGCAGAGTGAATATGATGCTGCAAACCAACGATGCCCCTAAAAGTGTTTTGATAAAAGGCGCTTATGTAATTGACCCATTGAGTCAGTTGGATTCGATAAACGATATTCTTATCATTAACGGCTTGATTAAGAAGGTCTCGCCTGATATTACCGATACAGCGGAAATTATTATAGATGCAAGCGGCCTTTTCGCGGCCCCGGGGCTTATTGATATGCATGTTCATCTGCGTGACCCTGGTTTCACTCATAAGGAGGATATCGCCTCCGGCACGCAGGCGGCTGCTGCGGGTGGCTTTACCGCAATAGCCTGTATGCCCAATACCAACCCGCCCATAGACAGCGCAGAGATTTTGAATTATATCAAGTTACAATCGGCAGGCTGCCCCGCAAGGGTGTACCCTGTGGCCTGTATTACTAAGGGGATGCAGGGGAAGGAGCTTTCCGACTACGACGAGCTTAAACAGGCAGGTGCTGTTGCCGTAAGCGACGACGGAAGGCCGGTTGAAAATGCGGCACTGATGCTCGGTGCGCTGAAAGCCTGCGCACAAAAAAGCCTACCCGTTACCAGTCACTGCGAAGACCTCTCCATTATCTCAGGCGGCATCGTCAACGAAGGCGCCGTCAGTGAAGCACTTGGTGTAAAGGGAATGCACCGCGCCAGTGAAGACAGCATCACCGCCCGCGAGATAGCGCTGGCCGAAAGCCTTGATGTTCCGGTGCATATCGCGCATGTAAGCACCAAAGGCTCGGTCGGTATTATTCGCAGCGCAAAGGCCAGAGGGGTAAAGGTAACCTGCGAAACCGCCCCGCACTACTTTACGCTTACTGAAGAAAAGCTGCTTTCAAAAGATGCAAACTACCGCATGAACCCGCCGCTGCGCTGTGAAAGTGATCGGCTTGCTGTAATAGAGGGTATTTTAGATGGCACCATCGACGCCATTGCCACCGACCACGCACCGCACGCCCCGCAGGAAAAGGCGAATTTTTATAAAGCACCCAACGGCGTGGTGGGGTTGGAAACCTCCCTCGCAGTATCCATCACAAGCTTAGTTAAAACAGGGCTCATCACCCTCAGCCGGCTGGTAGAGCTGATGTCGCTAAACCCCGCGCGTATTCTTGGGGTGGCGGGCGGCACACTCACGCCGGGCGCTGCAGCAGATATCGTACTGTTTGACGTAAACGAAGAGTATACGGTAAACCCCGAGGTTTTCCGTTCTAAATCGCGAAATACGCCGTTTGCGGGTATGAAGCTCGCGGGGCGTGTAAAATATACCCTTATGGGCGGCAGTATCGTATACAAGGATTAAATAATTCCTGCACAGCCCAAAGAAAGGACGTACCATGGCGTTTGATACATTGATTCAAAAAATTAAGGGAACCAACAACGTTACAGTGGCGGGGCTTGATCCTAAACTAGACTATATCCCTGCCTTCATTAAAAACGCGGCCTACGAGCAGTATGGCAAAACCCTTATGGGAGCCGCCGAGGCGCTCTTCCGGTTTAACAAGGGGCTGATTGACGCCCTCAGCGGGATTGTACCCGCTGTAAAACCGCAGTGCGCTTATTACGAGATGTACGGCTGGCCCGGCGTGAAGGCTTTCTATGACACAGTAGCCTACGCCAAGAGCAAGGGGATGTATGTAATTGCCGATGGCAAGCGCAACGATATCGGTTCCACGATGGAATGCTACGCACGTGCCTTTCTGGGCGAAACGGCGGTAGAGGATGAAACCTTCACCGCGTTCGGTGCCGATGCACTTACCGTAAACGGCTACCTCGGCACCGACGGTATTGCGCCGCTGCTCTCTATCTGCAAGCAGAGCGATAAGGGTATCTTTGTTCTGGTAAAAACCTCCAACCCTTCCTCCGGTGAACTGCAGGATCAGCACATCGCCGACGAAACCGTCTTTGAGAAGATGGGCACCCTGTGTGAACAGTGGGGAGCACAGGCGATGGGTGCAAGCGGGTATTCCGCAGTGGGCGCCGTGGTGGGGGCAACCTACCCCGAACAGTTAAAACTGCTTCGTCAAAAGCTGCCGCATACCTTTTTCCTTGTGCCGGGCTACGGCGCGCAGGGCGGCGCTGCCAAGGATGTGGCGGGTGCGTTTGACCAAAACGGCATGGGTGCTGTGGTGAACTCCTCCCGCGCCATTATGTGCGCCTACCAAAAGGGCGGTTACGACGAAAAAGACTACGCGCAGGCGGCAAGGGATGAAGCGATCCGTATGCGCGATGAAATCAACGCATACAGAGGTTAGTGTAAAAAATTTACACAATGAAAAACCTCTGTCGGGGCACAGCCCCTCCTGTAACGGCTTTGGCCGTTTAACCGAACTTTTTCATTGAGTTTTCAAATATGAGGATTAATCGCCTCTGAAAAATAGAATTACTTTGTGCAATGGGGGAATGGGATATGACTGGTACACCCAAAAAGGCGTTTATCCTTTTGGCGGACGGCAGTGTGATAGAGGGCGAAAGCTTCGGCGCCGAGGGCACAACCATCGGCGAGATTGTTTTCGCAACAGGTATGACCGGGTATCAGGAGATGCTTACCGACCCGAGCTACTACGGGCAGATTTTAACACAGACCTATCCGCTCATCGGTAACTATGGTATCAACAGCTTCGACAGTGAAAGCGGCAAGTCGTGGGTAAAGGGCTATATCGTGCGCGAATGGTGCGACGAGCCCTCCAACTTCCGGTGCGAAAACGGTATTAATAACTTTCTAAAGGAGCAGAACGTCATCGGCATCTGTGGTATCGATACCCGCGCGCTCACCCGGAAAATCCGTGAGAGCGGTGTTATGAACGGCATGATCACCACCGAGGATGTTATTGCGAAGAAGGATGAGTACTTAACACAGATTAAAGAATATGTGATTGCCGATGCGGTAAACCATGTAACCTGCGAAAAGCCGTTTGAAGCCGTGAGCGAGCAGCATGACTATAAGGTAGTGATGATGGACTTTGGCTACAAGGCGAACATCCTAAAGTCGCTGCAAAAGCGCGGCTGTGATGTCACGGTGGTTCCGGGTGGCACCAAGGCTTCGGAGATTCTTGCCAAGAAGCCCGATGGCATTATGTTAACCAACGGCCCCGGTGACCCCGCCGAAAATGTTGAGATTATCGAAAACCTGAAGGAGCTTGTGAAGTCGGGTGTTCCCATCTTCGGCATCTGCCTGGGGCACCAGCTCCTGGCGCTTGCACAGGGCGCAAAAACCAGTAAGCTGAAATACGGCCACCGCGGCGGTAACCAGCCGGTGAAGGATCTGCTGAAGGACAGAACCTACATCACCAGCCAGAACCACGGCTACGCGGTGCTTAGCGATACCTTAAACCCCGAAATCGGCACGGTAAGCCATATCAATGTAAACGACAACACCTGCGAAGGTGTGCTGTATAAAAACACCCGTGCCTTTACGGTGCAGTTCCACCCCGAGGCGAGCGCGGGCCCGATGGATACGGCCTATCTTTTTGACCGTTTTATAGATTTGATGAAGGAGGCCAAATAGATATGCCAAAGCGTTCAGATATTAAAAAGGTACTGGTAATTGGTTCCGGCCCTATTGTTATCGGGCAGGCCGCCGAATTTGACTACGCGGGCACACAGGCGTGCCGCGCCTTAAAATCCGAGGGGCTTGAGGTGGTGCTCATCAACTCCAACCCCGCCACCATCATGACCGATAAGGCAATGGCGGATAAGATCTACGTTGAGCCGCTTACCCTTGATGTGGTAAAGCGCATTATCAAGATAGAAAAGCCCGACAGTGTGCTCTCCACCCTTGGCGGGCAGACCGGTCTTACCCTTTCCATGCAGCTTGCCGAGGAGGGCTTTTTAGAGGAGAACGGCGTTAAGCTGCTCGGTGCAAACCCCACGACTATCCACAAGGCCGAGGATCGTCAGGCCTTTAAGGATACGATGATTGAAATCGGCGAGCCGGTTATCCCCTCTAAGGTCGAAACCACTGTGGAAGGCTCTCTTGCCTTTGCAGAGGAGATTGGCTACCCCGTAATCGTACGCCCCGCATTTACCCTCGGCGGCTCGGGCGGCGGTATTGCCTACACCAAGGAAGAGCTTAGCGAGATTGCCACCAACGGCCTTCGCCTTTCACCTATCACGCAGGTGCTCATTGAAAAGTGTATCTCGGGTTGGAAGGAAATCGAGTTTGAGGTAATGCGCGACAGCAAGGATAATGTAATTACCATCTGCTCAATGGAAAACTTCGACCCGGTAGGCGTTCATACCGGCGATTCGATCGTAGTAGCCCCCGCGCAGACACTCGCCGATAAAGAGTACCAAATGCTGCGCACCGCCTCGCTGAACATCATCTCAGCGCTCAAGGTAGAGGGCGGCTGCAACTGCCAGTTTGCCATGCACCCCACTACCTTCGACTATGCCGTTATCGAGGTTAACCCGCGTGTATCGCGCTCCTCGGCGCTTGCCTCCAAGGCCACGGGTTATCCCATCGCAAAGGTGGCCTCCAAGATTGCCATCGGCTACACCCTCGACGAAATCAAGAACGAGGTAACCGGTAAAACCTGCGCCTGCTTCGAGCCCGCGCTCGACTATATCGTGGCGAAGTTCCCGAAGTGGCCGTTTGATAAGTTTGTATACGCCAAGCGCACCCTCGGCACCCAGATGAAGGCTACCGGCGAGGTTATGGCCATCGGCACCAGCTTTGAGCAGGCCATCATGAAGGCTGTGCGCTCTATCGAGCTGGGGCTGGATACCTTAAACCTGCCGAAGCTTGCACATAAAACCGATGCCGAGATTGCCGAGCTGGTTTCGCATTGCGACGACGAGCGTATGTTTGTGGTATTCGAGGCCATCAAGCGCGGTATGGATATCGACTGGATTCACGAAACCACCATGATTGACAACTGGTTCTTATATAAGCTCAAGAAGCTCGCCGACGAGGAGCAGACGCTTGCCGAAGGGGAGCTTACAGAAGAAAAATACCTCAAGGCCAAGCACATGGGCTTTTTGGATAAAACCATCGAGCGTCTTTCTGGGCAGAAGGTGTTAAAGCCGCGCTATGCATCTTATAAGATGGTAGACACCTGCGCCGCCGAGTTTTCGGCCGAAACCCCCTACTTCTACTCCACCTACGACGATGAAAACGAGGCCGCCGAATTCTTGCAGGAGCACCAAACCGGTAAAAAGAAGGTTCTGGTATTCGGTTCCGGCCCCATACGCATCGGGCAGGGAATCGAGTTTGACTACTGCTCGGTACACTGCGTGTGGTCACTGAAAGAGGCAGGGTATGAGGCGATTATCGTCAACAACAACCCCGAAACGGTTTCCACCGACTTTGACACCTCCGACCGCCTGTACTTTGACCCGCTTACCCCCGAGGATGTCCGTTCCATCATCGAAACCGAGAAGCCTTGGGCGGTAGTGGTGCAGTTCGGCGGGCAGACCGCCATAAAGCTCACCAAGTATCTCAAGGATATGGGCGTGCGAATCTTGGGCACCAGCGCCGACAGCATTGACGCTGCGGAGGACAGAGAGCGCTTTGACGAGCTGCTCGAGCGCTGCCGTATCCCGCGCCCCAGAGGCACCACGGTGTTCACCACCGAGGAGGCCGCCGAGGCCGCCAGAAAGTTGGGCTACCCTGTGCTGCTGCGCCCCTCCTACGTACTGGGCGGGCAGAACATGATTATTGCCTACGGCGAAAAGGATGTTCTGGAATACATGGACATTATCACCGCCACGAAGCTTGAAAACCCCGTGCTCATCGACAAATACATGATGGGTACCGAGGTGGAGGTAGACGCCATCTGCGACGGCGAAAACTTCCTCATCCCCGGCATCATGGAGCATATCGAGCGTGCGGGCGTACACTCGGGCGATTCCATCTCGGTTTACCCCTGCCAGCATCTCTCCAAGCGCATTAAAAACACCATTATCGACTACACCGGCAAGCTGGCACGCGAGCTTAAGGTAATCGGCCTTGTAAACGTGCAGTATGTGGTGTATAACGACATGGTGTATGTCATAGAGGTAAACCCCCGTTCCTCCCGTACCGTGCCCTATATCAGCAAGGTAACCGGCGTGTCGATGGTGGATATGGCTACCCAGATCATGCTCGGCAAAAAGCTTACCGATTTTGGCCTCGGTACAGGGCTTTATCCGGAGGCGGACTATGTTGCAGTGAAGGTGCCGGTATTCAGCTTTGAAAAGCTGCACGACGTAGACACCCACCTTGGCCCAGAGATGAAGAGTACCGGCGAGGTGCTGGGCATTGCCAAAACCTTCGAACACGCGCTGCTCAAGGGCCTTGTTGCCGCTGGGTATAACATGAAGAACCGCGGCGGCGTGCTGTTCTCGGTGCGTGACAGTGATAAAGAAGAGGTTATCTCGGTAGCCGACCGTTTCGCGAAGCTGGGGTTTGATATCTATGCCACTGCGGGCACCGCGTTAAAGCTTAACCAGAACATGGTGGCGGCAAACTCGGTACACAAGGCGGGCGAGGAGAAGCCCAATGTAATAACGCTGCTTGAAAGCGGAAAGATAGACTATGTAATGTCTACCTCCTCCAAGGGCAGAAAACCGCAGGCCGAGAGTGTGAAGCTTTGCCGTAAGGCCGTAGAGCGTTCCATTGCCTGTCTCACCTCCATCGATACCGCACGGGCCCTGCTCGACTGCCTAGAGATGGAAAGTTCCATCAACGACGTAGACCTTGTGGATATCACCAAGATATAAACCTTACGGCGGACGGGGAATACCCGCCCGCCGTTTAGCGGTTTGACAGTATTGGTAAAAAAGAATTTTCAGCATTTCCGTATGAAAGGAATGTTATAAATATGAACTACCGTCAGGGCGTTTTTACGCTTGCAAAATGTGAGCAGCTTGCCGAAACCACCTACAGCTTTGTAATTACCTGCCACGAGATTGCCTCACTTGCGAAAGCGGGGCAGTTTGCCCATCTGCGCGTGCCGGGCTTTTCACTCCGCAGACCGATTTCCATCTGTGAGGTGCTGCCCCAAGAGGGTGCTATCCGTGTGGTGTTTGATATCCGCGGTGAGGGCACCAAGGCACTTGCAACGCTGAAGTCTGGTGATTCTATTGATATAATGGCACCGCTCGGCAATGGTTTTAGCCTGCTTGAACCGGATAAAAAGGCTATTGTCATCGGCGGAGGTATCGGCGTACCGCCGCTCTTAGAGATTGCAAAGCATTACGGTGAAAATTCCCGTGCGGTACTGGGCTTCCGAAGCAAGACGGCTGTAATTCTTCAAAACGACTTTGCTTCCGCTGGCTGTGGCGTACATCTCTGCACCGATGACGGCAGTATGGGGCGCAAGGGCTTTGTTACTGCAATTCTAAAGGAACAGCTGGATGCCGAAAAACCGGACATTCTCTATGCCTGCGGCCCAAGGCCGATGCTCAAAGCGGTTGCAGCCTTAGCCAAGGAATACGGCGTACGCTGCCAGCTTTCGTTAGAGGAGCGCATGGCCTGCGGTGTGGGTGCCTGCCTTGGCTGCGCCTGCAAAACGAGGAAAGACGGCAAAGAGACCTACAGCCATGTATGCAAGAACGGCCCGGTGTTCGAGGCCGAGGAGGTGGTTTTTGATGAGTAATCTTGCAGTAAAAATAGCGGGCGTAACCTTTAAAAACCCAGTTATCACGGCATCGGGTACCTATGGCTTTGGCAGGGAATACGAGTGTCTTTACCCGCTTTCCGCGCTCGGCGGGGTATCGCTCAAGGGCATGACCCCCGCTCCTCGTATGGGCAACCCGCCGCCAAGAGTGGCCGAAACCCCCTCCGGTATGCTCAACTCGGTGGGTTTGCAAAATCCGGGCGTGGAAGCGTTCTTAGATAATGAGCTGCCGTATCTTAAAGATAAAGGCACCGTGCTCATCGCAAATGTTGCGGGCAGCACTATCGACGAGTATCGCAGCATCTGCGAGCGGTTGGATAACAGCGGTGTTCATATGATAGAATTGAACATCTCCTGCCCTAATGTGAAGCAGGGCGGTGCGTCGTTTGGCACCAGCTGCGAAAACGCAGCCTCGGTGGTGCGTGCGGTTCGCCCTATGGTAAAGCATGTGCCGCTGATGGTCAAGCTTACCCCCAATGTCACCGACATCACTGCAATCGCACAGGCGGTGGAGGCCGAAGGAGCCGATGCGGTTTCACTCATCAACACCCTGCTTGGTATGCGTATTGATATTAAAACGCGACGCCCTATCCTGAAAAACAATGTTGGCGGATTAAGCGGCCCCGCGATCTTCCCGGTTGCCGTGCGCATGGTATGGCAGGTAGCCAGCAAAGTTAAAATACCGGTGGTGGGCATGGGCGGTATCACCACTTGGCAGGATGCCGTCGAGATGATGATGGCAGGTGCTTCTGCCATTCAGATAGGCGCAGCACTGTTTACCGACCCTTATGCCCCCATAAAGATTGTCGAAGGTTTAACAAAATATCTTGACGATAACGGTATTGCGGATATAAACTCAATAGTAGGGCAGGTTCAGCCCTGGTAAAGCTAGAAAGATAAATCTATCATTCTAACATAAATCTTTTACAACACCTAACAGGGTATATGGAAAGGACCGGTTCTTGCTATGACAGATGTTTACCTTGTACGCCACGCGCAGACCAGCGGGAACAAAACCCGTACCTTTCAGGGGCGCACCGACGCAGACATCACCGAAGAGGGTGCAAGCCAACTGAAGTACTTGGCCGAGCGCTTTAAGAATATCTCGTTTGATAAAATCTACTCGAGCCCCTTGCAGCGGGCTCGTAAAACGGCACAGGCTGTTAACCTCTATCACAATAAAGAGTTGGTGCTGGAGGAAGGAATCATCGAAATTGACGTCGGTAAGTTAGAAGGAATCCCCTTCGCCGAGCTGTACCAGCTGTATCCAGAGGATGTGCAGGTATTCATAAACACGCCTCATCTTTTCAAAAGCCCGGGCGGCGAAAGCATGATGCAGGTGTATGAGCGTATGGTAACTACGTTAGGCAGGCTGGTGGGTGAAAACAAGGGCAGCCGTATCGTCGTTGTTACCCACGGCTGTGCGCTTCAGAATTATTTAGCCTACGCACTCGGTTATGGGCAGGAGGGTATTCAGCGTGCACCCATTTGTTTGAATACCGCTGTAACGCACCTTAGGTTTACCGAAAACGGCCTGCCGTTTGTTGTAGCGCTCAACGACGCATCACATCTTTCCGCCGAGCAGCTCGAGCAGGGGAAATGGGAGCTTAAGCCCTAGGTCTGGTTATATATTGAAGCTATGTTAGGAGTAGAAGTATGAAGATTATGGCGGTTGATTTCGGCGATGCACGTACCGGCCTCGCAGTATGTGATAGAACCGAATATATGGCCGAGCCTATCGGCGTTATCCACGAAAAGACCTTTGCGCTCGTCCTGCAAAAGGTGGCTATTGCCGCAAAAGAGTACGATGTGGCGATGATTGTCGTGGGCTACCCCAAAAACATGAACGGCAGCATCGGCCCGCGCGCCCAGAAGTGCGCCGACTTTGCCGAAAAGCTTAAGGCTCTGGTGGATATCCCCGTAGAGCTGTGGGATGAACGCAGCACTACTGTTTCGGCCACCTACTTTTTAAACGAAACCAATGTACGCGGCAAAAAGCGCAAGGCGGTAATCGATGAGGTTGCCGCAACCATCATCCTTGAAAGCTACCTTGCCTACCGTAAAAACATCAATCAACAGGCACAACAGCCCAAAGAATAGGGCCAAAACCAGTTCGTCACCAGAGGTATAGTTTGAAACAAATCACAAGCAAGCCACTCTCAAAAGGGCATAACAAATCAGACCATTCGAGAATGGTCAAAAAAACAGATTGAACAGCTACAGGACCTCGCCGCTTTCCTCGTCTAATATCAAGAAACCTTTGCTGCGCAGGAATGTAATAGCCTGAGTCATGGTCAGTTCGCGAGCGGCAGGCGGCTTATCGGCCTTTCTGTAGAGCTTGGCGCTGTAGACCTCATTCTTGCTGAGAATGTGCCAAATAGCAGTCAGGAGTTTTCTTGCAATCGCAATAACGGCTTTCTTTCCTCCGCGACGTTTTTTAAGCTCGAGATACTTGTTCTTGAGTTC
>NZ_FNID01000005.1 GCF_900103835.1 Acetanaerobacterium elongatum
ATGATTACCAGTTCCATTTTTTCTTGTCGGTTTGTCCCTGTATTAAGCATTGATTTTTCCTCATTTCATGCGGTTTTCTTCCCTTCTATTATACCATATTTTTCATATATTTTCTCCCTTTTTTGCATAAAAATAGACCGCTGACTTGGACTTTGTCAGCGGTCTGTGTTTTGTTACCAACAAAACTGTTTTTCTTTGGAAGGATTTTTTTATTCATTCCTAGGATTTTATACAACACGGGAAGTTTCGTTTCCTCTGTAAAATATGGTATTTCCTTATCAACCAGAGCAGTTGCCAAGCCGCCGTATTATGCTTATCCTGATATTCTCCATCTACCGTTACCGTGTATTGCTCCCCGTCTGCATTAAGTAAAGAGATTTCGAATTTTTCGGGCTTTTCAACAAACTCATAGTACTCATATCCAAAATGATTTCCTGCAATATACTGTGCAGCGGCAACGTTATCTCCATCATGGCTGATATTTTTATTCATACATGTAATTATTTCATCAGAGCTGTTGCCATTAATACTTAATAATATATCACCAGCCTGAATTCCGAATTTTTGATTTGAGTTTCCGGCAACAATTTTGCCGTCTTGGATTTTAACACTGACCGGGAAAAACAGAGCTCTATTTTTTCTATACTCTATCAGCGCCTTTGAGACGGACAGATTTGTCTTACCGCCGGTGTTGGCACTTTAAGCTGCAAAATGCAGAAGGGCGGCATCTGCGCAAGATGCCGCCCTTCTGCTATTGGGTTTAAACCCTATGGGAAGAAAATGTAGATTTTAAGCTTACGTTTTGTTTCCAACTGTAAACTCTACAGTCTTGCTCGCTCTAGAGCCATCAGTAGCTGTTGCAGTTACGCTAAACTTCGACCCAGCTTTTGGGGAGTTTTGTAATTTTACTAAACCAGTCTTATCAACTTTCGCATACTGGGAGCCCTTGCTGATTGACCAAGTAACACCAACATTAGAATAGTCATGTCCACTCGGGCCGGTTGCTTTTGCAGTCAGTTGAACGCCTTTGGTGTCACCGCTTGGAACAACTATGGGGTCGGTAACATCAGTACCATTATTTTGAATCGTAACACCGGTAGCAAGCAACCTTACCTCAAGCTCTATTGTACCTTTTACTCCGCTGCCGTCTTTAGCTGTAGCAGTAACAGTGAACTTGCCGTTCTTTACGGTTTTATCCGCTGTAATCTTGCCGTTCTCGTCAATCGATACACCCAGATCCTTAGCGTTGTCAGAAATTTCCCATACAACGCCGGGGGTTGCAGGCTTGATTTTAGGATTGTCTGAATCTGTTGTAGCGCTTAACTGAAGGGTTTTACCGTTGTTGATGTAACCCGGATAACCCTTGGGTGTATTAATGGTAACCTTTTTAACAAATTCACCAAAGTTCACAACAATGGTTGCAGATTTGCCGCTGCCATCCATTGCGGTGGCGGTAATGGTTACACTCTTAACATTGCCAATTTTACCAACAGTAAGGATTACAGGTTCGTTTGCACTGGTTGTGGCCTTGTTAAGGAATGCAACAGCCGGGTTGGAAGACTTCCAAGCAATAGCGCCGTAGAATTCTGCCGCACCTTCTGCATCTGCTGAAAGTGTATAGAAGTGGTTTGCCTCAGCGGTAAAGGTGGAAGGAACGTTAACCTTTGTAGCTGCCGGAGCAATGAAAACGTAAATTTCATTGCTGGTTACAGGCTTGTCATTATCGGTGGAAGCAGCGGTTACCTTTACAAAGCCGTCTTTAATAGCAGCGTCTGTCCTTACCGTCAGTAAGCCGTTCTTATCAATCTTTACACCTTCGACTGTCTTACCACTTTCGTCAGTCACAGAATAGGTAATAGCCTTATTGGATGCATTCTTCGGTTCAACGGCGGAGGTAAACTGCATGGTCTTACCCTTGAGCAGGATCTTTGCGCCGATATAAGGCGCCTCAGCACCTACTACTGTCGGGTTAGTGCTCTTTGCATTGCTGATAGTAATTTTATTAACCTGTTCGCCAAGCTTAACAACCAGTGTGCCAACCTTGCCGCTACCATCGGTTGCATAGCCGGTAATGGTTACGGAGGTGGCCTTGCCGATATCCTTGGCAATTGTTAAGGTGTTTTTACTATTAATCTCTGTTACATTAGCTGCAAAAGAGGTTATTGCGGGGTTGGAGGATACCCACTTAATCTTGCAGGAAGTCGGATTCGCGTTTGCAGCATAAGCAATTATGTCTGCTTTGCCATCCGCTTTAAGGGTGAGGTTTGCGGGGGTGAAGGTAACGGCTGTAGCTGCGGGTGCAACGTAAAGTGTTATAGTTTCGGATACGCCCGAGCCATCGGCGGTCGTAGCGATATTGGCGACTGTTTTTTATAAATATTGTGCTCAAATTTTAAAATTTGCAAAAATCATGGCCATTAGTTACTACATAAGGGGATTAAGTAAACACCGCCAATTTCAGCAGCTTCCGCTACAAATAAACAATTGAAACAGCTGATTCTGCTCGCATTTCATCTTAAGGCGGCGAAACCTTTTTCACGGATAAATAGGCTTCATCAGCCGACAATACAAGAAAGACTTATCACTATTAAACGCTAAAGGTGAACGGCTATGGCCGGCTTGGAAGAATACAACCAAAAAAGGAATTTTGAAAAACCGCCGAACCAGAGGGCTGCGGTGCACAGGCTTATATAAAGGCACCCGAAGAGCCGACTGCAGCTTATATAATACTTGCGATACCCGCCTTGCTATGAGGCGGGTTTTATTCTATCCGAGGAACAATTCTACTTTTTGTATGAACCAGTAGTAAAACTTACCTGTGAATGCTATAATAGCATAAACACGGCATTATTTATAATGAAAAGTGTATACAGACGCGAGGTGTCGCAAATGGTCAAGCCAGCCAAGAATGGTCTGCTTGCGAATTTTTTTAACAGCGATAATGTTGCCAATATTAAAGGGATAAGGTGGCAGAATCTGCCCTACTTTTTGATATGGCTTATCTACTATGCTTGGATTGTTGCGTTTTCTACATGGTGGACAGCTTCCCCGCTTTCAGAGAATCTGTTCGGCACAGGGGTAAGGGAGCTGCTGCATTCGCTGAACCTTCTTTCATCAGCTGTTTTTGTACTGTTCATTAAAAAGGAATGGTATATTCAAACGGCTCGCATTGGTGCTGCGCTGATTGTTGCGGGAATGATTGTTTACCGCGTAACACAAAACGCTTATCTTCAGCTGGCATCCTCCGCACTGCTGGGTATATTCTTTGGTATTGTAAATATCAGTATTCTGATGCCGTTTGTTTTCGTCTTAAATAATACCGAGAAGTTTTTTGCGGTGGCAGGAAGCTTTGCGCTTGTAAACCTGCTCTCGCTGCTTCAGGAAAACGGCGTACTGCAAGGCAGCGGGGGGATTATCGTTTCGTTTGTAACCCTTCTTCTTGCATTGAGCATGACGCTGTTCTTTAAAAGCGGCTGTATTCCCGCTGATTTGGAACAAACAGCCGACACCCCGAAAATTAAACCGCGCGCTTATTGGACCTTGTTTTTCAACTGCCTGTTTGTTATTTTGTGCAAAGGTGCGGGCAAAGGCATTTTGAATCGAACAGCGGAGAGCTCTTGCTACCCGCTTCTGCTGTGGTATTGTATCGGCGGTTTAGCGGGCTGCCTGCTTTTTATTGCGATTTTTATCTTGGTTAAAAAGATAATGGCCATTCTTTGGAATATTGCCTTTGCGTGCCTTGCAGTAGGGCTTTTCTGCAATGCGTTTGCGCTGGAAACGCCGGAGCTCGTTACTGTTTTCGCCTTTCTGCTTGGCGTAGGCAACACGATAGGCATGATAAATGTGTATTACCTGCTGGGCGTTATCGGAAAGAAATACAACAGCATACTATATGTGCGGCATTCGATTATTCTTATCGGTATCTGCGGGGGTATTTCGGGTATTGTGGTGGGCCGCGTTCTGAATAATTCCACCTCCACCTCCCCTATGTCGATTGCCACCTCCTTTGTTTCGGTTGGAATCATCACACTGTTTCTGATTTTATCCCCCGTTCTTTCGCAGACCAAGGAAGGGGATGAATGGACAAAAGACATTAACCGGATGGAGGTTAATAACGACAGCGCACAGGCCTTTAAGAAATACCAGCTCAGCAAGCGCGAAACAGAGGTTTGCCGTTTGCTTTTACAGGGCTACACCCTGCGCCAGATTTCGGTGATGCTTTCAATCGCCTACCCCACCGCCAATACATACTGCACTTCAGTTTACCGCAAGCTGAATATCAACAGCCGCACCGAGCTGCTTTTGATGTTTAAGGATGAACACTGATTAAATTGATAATATACATATTACTAGTTGATACAACCATATACGGGCTCTATGCCTGCTATTTAAAAAAATAAGATTATTGAATATTGGTTTCAAAGTCGTAAAACCATCAAAAGGAACTTATAGTAAGTCAAAAGTTTTTGAGAATTAATTCGTACTTAGCAATTGTTTTGCAAAAATATTTCTTGCAACATATTGCTTTTGCAACAATGTATGGTATTATTTTGCATAATAATAATTAGGGTGGTTATTTTATGAATTATGAAAGGGTAATATTGAAATTAATAGAGGATGTCGAAGCTTTAAAAGAGCAGGTAGCCGACTTAAATCGTAAACTTATCACCAATGAATCAAATGCTCAAATGAATGAACATTCTGATTTAACCTTCTATGAATACCTCACATCTATAAAAGGAATGAAATATTCCACTGCTCAGTCACGAGTCTCAAATTGTAAGCGTGTTGAAAAATATGAAGGAGATTTAGAAGAGCATTATTATAAGGATAAGTGCAAACTACTTTTGAGTAAATTGGAATACTCTATGGAGGATCAAGTTAACAATAGGCATGCAGCGCACAAGATTCCAATAGATGGTAACACATTCAATGGCACAGCAACACTTAAGCAGGCAGTTAATTTATATATTAACTACCTCAATTACTTGAATAATGTGAGGTAACAATATGACAGAAAACGAAATCTTAAGAGAATTGCATAGTTGCGGAATGTGGTTTTTTGTTGAATACTTCAATCTTTTACAGCGATTTTCATCTGACAATAATCCTGACTTAATAAGAGAAGAAATTATCAATGATTTAAACTATCATAAAAGACCAGACGGAGGCACATATAAGAAATCGGGAACAGATATCAGATTAGCCAGTGCATTTATAATTTTTAAAAACCATGCTGAATATGATTCTTTAAAAATAATTACAAATGCGCACCGTGTTGATGAGCAGACAAAAGAAAAAGCAAGAACCCTATTAGCAAATTATCAAATAAAAGATACCAACGAGAACAATGGCAGTAGTATACATAAGGTAATAGAAATAAATCCAATCACTAGCGATGATATAATAGTCAACCCTATAAATGATGATACTCTCAATTTGGATTCATATCATACAATAGACAATCAGCCTATTATCTATGTTGATACTCTCAATTCGGATTCATATCATACAATAGACAACCAGCCTATTATCTATGTTGATCCGTCAGCTTGCTCAATTAAAGAGGTTAAAGATATAAAACATGATAATAAAATAAACAAACACTTACCTTTAGGTAAATTAATTATAATTACATTATTGATAATTCTAGCTATATATATTGTTTCAACTATTATAAAATGATATAAAATGCCCGGTCATATTAAGTACTGAAATATGACCGGGCTCTACTATTATAAATATTATTCTACCGTAACAGACTTCGCGAGGTTCCGGGGCTTATCAATATCCAAGCCCTTTCCCTTTGCCGTATAGTAGGCCAGCAGCTGCAGTATCGCCGCCGTTAAGAACGGTTGGGTAAACTCGTCGCACTCCGGCAGGTGGATGCTGGTATCGGCAGTTTGATCGTCGAGCATAACTCCTTTGCTCAATACCGCAACCACATATGCACCGCGTGCCTTTACCTCTTTGATATTGCTTATGGTCTTTTCAAACAGCTTCGGCTCCACGGCTAAGGCAATTACCGGCACACCGTCGGTAATCAGCGAAAGGGTGCCGTGTTTCAGTTCACCTGCGGCATAGGCCTCGCAATGGATGTAGGAAATCTCTTTGAGTTTAAGGGCGCCCTCCATCGACAGGTAGTAATCACGCCCACGGCCGATAAAGAAGATATCGGGTGCTTGCACAATATGCTGTGCCGCAGCCTGCACCAGAGAGGTATCGGATAGCATTTGCTCAAGTGTTTCACCTACTGCACCGAGCAAGGAAACTAAGCGCTTACCCTCAGCTTCATCAATCATGCCCTTTAACAGGCCGAGGCGGACGGCAAGCAGGTGCAGCACCGAAAGCTGAACCATGTAGGCTTTGGTGCTGGCCACGGCAATTTCCACACCCGCATGGGTATAAACCACGCAGTCGGCCTCACGCGCGATGGAAGAACCCACTACGTTTACTATTGCGAGCGTTTTTGCGCCCTTGTTCTTGGCCAGGCGCAGGGCCGCCAGTGTATCGGCGGTTTCGCCAGACTGCGAGATGATAATTACAAGGTCACCCTCGTTCACCAGCGGGTCGCGGTAGCGGAACTCGGAGGCAATATCTACATTTACCGGAACGCGCGCAAGCCGCTCCATAACCGACTTGCCCACCAGCCCCGCATGCATCGCGGTGCCGCAGGCGGTGATATGAATTGCCTTCGCGTTCTTTAACAGCTCATCCGGCACATTATCAGAGGAAAAGTTTGGCAGGCCGTTTTTAACACGAGGTGTGATGGTATTTTGAAGCGCCTTGGGCTGCTCGTAAATCTCCTTGAGCATGAAGTGCTCATAACCGCCCTTCTGCGCCTGTTCCAACGTAAAAGCCGCCGTTAAAAGGGGCTTTTGCAGCAGACTGCCATCGGGGGCAATAAAGGTAACGCCGCCCTTGGCGAGCACCGCAATCTCGCCCTCCTCCAGCACATAGTAGCGCTTGGTGTAGGCCAGAACGGCGGGGATATCGGAGGCGATAAAGAATTCGCCTGCGTCCTCACTCTGTGCCACAATCAGCGGATTATCCTTGCGCACGGCGTAGATGACGTCTTTTTTGTCGTAAAACACCATACCCAGCGCGTATGCCCCTTTTACCCGCGCCAACGCTCCGCGAATGGCGGCAACCGGGTCGCCATCGTAAAGGCTGTCGATCAGGCGGGCCAGCGACTCGGTATCGGTTTGCGAAACAAAGGATATGCCCTTATCCATAAGCTCTTTGCGTATTTCAAGGTAGTTTTCAATAATGCCGTTATGCACCACCGATACCTTCTCGGTAGCATGGGGGTGCGCGTTGATGTCTGAAGGCATGCCATGTGTTGCCCAGCGTGTATGGCCGATGCCGCAGGTTGCGGGCAGTGGACCGATTTCTTCAAGCTTTTGCTCAAGTCTGTCAATCTTACCCAGTGATTTAACCGTTTTTACCGTATTGTTATTAAACACCGAGATACCGGCGGAATCATACCCGCGGTATTCCAGCATTCTAAGCCCTTCAATAAGCACCTCTGTGGCATTTCGGGCGCCAACATAGCCGACGATTCCACACATGATGTTATTCTCCTATTCAATTAAAATGTCTGCCTATGCCGCAGCTTTGTTTTTCGGTTTCCCGACAGTTTGTCTGCTAGCTTCGTTTCAGGCAGAAAACGGAGAGGCATCCGCCGAAGATTCGATACTCCTCTCTCCTCGTTAACCATACGGCAAATCCGCATGGTGCTTGGCGCTTTAAGGTACCCTGTATATATTGACTGCTTCCCACCTCCTGTTTTTCGGCCCTGTATGCTTAAAATGTCTACCCTCCTTACTTCTCATATGTTCAGGGCTATTTAATTATTATAGTGTATCAAGAAAATAAAATAAATAAGAATTTGTTAAAGTTAAGGGCTTGAGAAATTTTTTACAGTAGCCGCTTACAAATATGGCCTAACCGCTCCATCTTTTCCTATATTATTTTGTTGATATAGCTTGTTTGCTGTGTTATAATTTTAGGTAATAATCGTGTCGAAAAGGCTTAGACCCCATAGGTACGACAGATTATGCTTTTCGGAAGGGCGATTAAGTAATATGAACCTACTGCAGAGCGTCAGCTTTCTGGTTTGCTTATGCCTGCTGATTTGCATGATAGCCTCTGCAATCTACCTTTTGCGCTACATGGCTGTAAAATCACGCAAACAGGGCAAGTTCTCACTTTCCACCCCGCCTGCCGCAACAGCGCTGGGTGTTTTTGTGTTGTCGCTTGCCGGCGCGGTACTGGTGCTGATCTTTGGCATGGCGCCGGAAGCGGCAGGCCCCGACGGAACACCGGTAAATACTGCTTCTGCCGATAACGCCACGCTGTTTTTAAAAGAATCCAGAACCGTTTTGGGGCAGATAGTGCTTGGTGAGCAGGATACCGAGGCGGCTAAGCAGCAGCTTGATAAGTTAAAGCGCAGTTACCCCTCTGAAAATACAGGGGCTTATTACATATCTGCAGTTTCACAGCTAAACGCCGCTAAGAAGGCTCAGGGTTATCTTTCCGCAATTAAGGCGGGGGATAACAAGACCATAGACCGATTGGTGCGGTTTTATTACGAAGATTACCGAAAAAACAGCCTTCAATACAGTGATGTGCCAGAATATAAGATTTTCGCCTTAATCTGCGAAGACAAGCTGCTAGTTGGCAATGCCGATGCAGCTGCGGCTATACAGGCTGGCGCTGTTACCTATATGAACTATTGTATGCAGTGCCCCGCAACAAAGACACGACTTGAGATCCTGTTTTATCTGAGCGGCCTGCTCAAGGATGTAGGACTTGATAACGAACAGGCCGATTATTTTTCTGAAAAGGCAAATACAGTACTCTGCTCCCCCACCGATATTGTGCTTGTATCTTCTAAGGCAGAGTAGTGTGTTATAAAACCTTGCCACAAGCGCTAACCCGATTTTGGTTTTACTTGTAAGACGCAGTGTTGCTGCGCGGTGTTCATACATCGGTATCATCTGCAACAATCTGAGAAAAGGAGAGAAAAGCTTTGGAAAACAACCAATTCAGGGGCTTTGATATAATTTCTGAACTTGGCAGCGGCGCCTTTTCTAAAACCATGCTGGCTGATCAGGATGGAAAGCGTGCTGTTATTAAGATTATTGAGCTGCCGAACGAGGCGACCATTAGCGAATATGCACCCGTTTTTACCAAAAGCCCTCAGTTTACCGAAGCCATGCGCAATACCGGAACAGAACTGCATAAGCTGCTTAAAACCCTTACCGCAATGCCGCAGACTACCGGTATTTTAAAATACTACGATTATACCCTAAGCCTTGACAGTGCAAGGGGTATCTATACCCTTGGCATCCTGATGCAGTACGACACTCCGTTATATACCGTTCTCGCGGGCGGAGACGTGCCTGTGGGGGCTATCCTGCGTATGGGTTCACAGCTCTGCGAGGGGCTTGAAACCATGCTTAAAAAATTTGTAGTACACGGAAACATTAAGGAATCCAACATCTTTTATAACCAGAAAACAGGGTTTGCGCTGGGTGATTTTTATATCAACGACATCCTAAGCACCTCACTGCTGCCCGATAAGCAATTTAAAAGCTATGGCTACCGCTTTTTAGCACCGGAGGCCTATACCGGCGGTGATTACTCGTTTAAAACCGACATCTTCAGCCTTGGCATGATGCTGTATAAGATCTTCAACCATAACCATCTACCCTACGACGATGCGCCAAACACCCCGCTCAAGAAGATTAAAGCTACCTGGGATTCGGCTAAATCGCTGCCGCTTCCCGCTTTGAATATCCCCGAGATTACCCGTGTGCTTGCGAAGGCCACCGCGTATAACATTGAAGAACGCTATGTAAGCTTTATGCAGTTTAAAAATGCGCTTGACCGTCTGCTTGCCACACTTCCCAAAGAGGTGCTGTACACCAAGATACCGGCACCCGCTATGGCTGCGGCAAGTACGGCTCCCTCCGCTTCTAAACTTTCCCCCGCTGAGGCTGCGTTCCATCCGGCAGCTCCGGCTGTGATTGCCGCACCCGCTAAGGCTAGGCCTATGGCTTCAGACGTTATATCTGCCAATACAGAGCCCGCCGCAGTGGCAAATCCCGTGCAATCAGCGGTGGTTGCCGCTCCTGTACAAGCGGCTGATGAGCCTGTGATGCGCGCACGGAGCCATGTTCGCAGAATTCCTGCCGCTGAACAGCCGATACCGAAAAAAGAGCCTGAGGTTCGGCCAACCGTTGAAGCAGAGCTTCCCGAGAGCCAACCGATCATAAAGAAGATTCATACGCCTTCTGCAGTAGAAAAGACCGAAACGATTATTGATTTTACTGCCCCTGCTGAAAAGGCGGCCCCCACCGAGCCGATGCTTTTTGATAAAGCTAAAGACGATGCCAAATCATCTGTTTTTGAAGAGGACAAACCCAATGAGCTTCCTATTACGCCAAAACGCGGCGACAGGGTGCATAAACGTAACCCACTGCTGATTCCAACCGCCGAGGATACAGCTGACGAACCCGCTGTTCAACAAAACGTACG
Source organism: Acetanaerobacterium elongatum (assembly GCF_900103835.1). Taxonomy (GTDB): domain Bacteria; phylum Bacillota; class Clostridia; order Oscillospirales; family Ruminococcaceae; genus Acetanaerobacterium; species Acetanaerobacterium elongatum. The sequence goes on from NZ_FNID01000005.1 coordinate 10,546, forward strand.
CCCTCTTCGGCATTACGAGCAGCCTGCCGGCATTACTGAAGCCGACAGCAAAACCCCACCCCCCATTACCATGGAGCCTGCCCCCAAGAAGAAGCGCCGTACGCGCATTCCCAACGAGGATTTCAACTATTTTGATTTCAACAGCGAAGAGTTTATTGATACCAGCCCCAAACGCCGTAACAAGCGGTTTATTATCTTCGCCGCGGTGGTATTAGGGGTAGCTATACTGGCTATCACAGCCGGATTCGTTTTTAAGTTCTTAATTAGGTAAATGTTGAAACCTACCCTAATGATATGCTCCCTTTATGAGAAACAGTGAAACAACATACACTGTTCATCATGAAGGGAGCATATTACATTTTAAGGGTTGCTTATGCTTTTGGTAAAAAACGATTTTGTCTGCGGAAGATTGCGAAACTTAATATAAGGGTGTATTCCTTATTTTGTGTAAGCTTAGAATTGGCATAAAACAGAATGGTCTGCCGCCCCATCAAGTAAAGTTAATGAAAGTTGAGAACCCGAAAAAGCCGGTGGCCTTTTGCGCTTAAGCTACAAAAGCAAAAACCACCACCATGGCAGGCAGTGGTTTTGCTAACCCATCATAATGTACACCAGCGCCAGCATCAGCATACGGTCGCCATCATCGGTAATCAGTACAAGCAGTAGCCCGCCAATCAGCAGAACATCGCGGTCGATATCAATGTCGCCCAGTATCGGGATATTGATCTTGCCAAAGGATGGCGCTGCTGGCTTCTGTTCGCTTTGGGAGGCTTCGGTATATTCTTCATGAGTTGAAGATGCACCTATCGTCTCGGCATTGGCAGCTTCATTGAGGGGGCCTTGCCTGGCCTGTGCCGCAGGATTTGCTTGGCGGGTGTTGGTATTTCGGCGGCCGGATGGCGGCCGTTGAGGGGTGGTATTTCCGACGTTCTGCGGCTTATTCTGCATACGGTTAGGGTTCTGTCTGGGTGTTGCTGCCGGTCTGCCCCTACCCCTGCCTGCTTTGGGCTGATTATTGGGGGAGCTTACATGCTTACCGTCGATTATTGGGCTTCCGCAGTTCGGGCAGCGCTGCGGCTCCTGTGCGGGTGTATTGGGTGGAGGGGATGCGGGCGGCTGTGCCTGCTGCACATTCTGCCATCCATCCGTTGAGGGGCTGACATTAGCGGTTGAGGGCGCGGCACGGCGCTGCATCTCTTTGGCCTGGTTGATGGCGTCTTGCTTCATGCGCATAAAATCGTACTCGTTGTACCCCGCCTTGCTCCACACAATCCATCCCCCCTTAAAGCCCAATCCGCTTACTTCTTACCGAAAAGGTCGCCTAAAATGCCGCTCTCCTGTACCAGCGGCAGAATGGCGATAAGCTTCATCATCTGGATTGCCTCATCCACACGGCCCTGACGTCTGTCTGAAAGCATGGGTTTTAGCGCCAGCAGCAACCGGGTGTTATCATCGTTGCCGCTGCCGGAATAGGCGCTCATCAGCCGCATTACCTTGGAGATGTCAATGTTATTGAACAAATCGCCTAAGCCACCCAGCGGGTCGGTGCCACCATAGCTCTGCTGGCTGCGGCTGTAATCGTTTCGCGGGGGGGTGTTTGAACCCCCGCCTCCGTCCCTGCTCTGTGAAAACAGGGAACCAAGCGCGGAAAGATCCGGGCCGTCGTCGGAATCACCGCCCAGCCCAAACATCTCGGCCATCTGCTTAATGCGGTTGAGCCCTTCCTCGCTGTTGAGAAGGTCGTTAATCTTCTGGGCGAGATCGTCATCCACGGCGCCACCTCCCTTCGCGCTCTTTTGCTACCCTCAGCGCTTCCCCTGAGCGTTTTGATTGTTTGGGCCTGCGGTCTGCTTGGTGTTTTGAATAATCTGGTTTAGGTTGTTGCGCGCTTCCGGGCTTGTGAGGATATTATCCACAAGCTTTGGGTTGCTAACCAGATTCTCAAGCTTCTTTGCATCGTTTTCACTTAGGTTCTTCACCACATTGTCAAACGAGCCGTCTTCCAGCTTGCTGCGCAGCATGTTTGGGGACATCCCCATCTTCTTTGATACGATATTGATCAGCAGGTTGAGCTTATCTTCGGAAATTTCGCCCTTATTCTGAGCCAAATTGCGTCACCTCACACTTGAACTCTAACTAATCTTTATGATACAGTAAAGGGAAATAGAATGAATTCAAACACCTTTTTGCCGGGGAAGGTTTTGTACTTTTCGGTTGAAAACCGAAATTTTGGCTTTGCCGAAACCGTACAATTCCCAGAAAGGAAGATTAACAAATGAGAATCGTAGTGATTTCAGATACACATCGAAGCTACCGCGTGCTGCGCGAGATTGTAGAGAAGCACGAGCGGGATGCCGACCTGTTTCTGTTTGCCGGAGACGGAGAGCGTGAGCTTGAGGATATACGGGACGAATTTATTCGCAAGACCTTTCTTGCCGTTTGCGGAAACTGCGACTTTGCTTCACTGGAGCCGACCAGACGTATTGTGATGGCAGGCAATGTGAAGATTTTTTTAACACACGGGCATATGTACGGTGTAAAGGGGAGTACCGCGGGGATACTTTCTGCGGCAAGGGAAAGCGGTGCTGAGGTAGCGGTATACGGCCACACCCATGTTGCCTACGCGGGGTACGAGGATGGCATCTACCTGTTAAACCCCGGCAGTGCCGCCCAGCCTCGGGCGGGAAGGCCAAGCTACGGGATTATCGACATCACGGCAGGCGGTATTGTACCGCTGATTGTGGAACTGTAAAGCCGTGGTGGGATAATTTCCGGTTATGCCGCATTGCTCCTTGGATTTGAAAGGAATGGTCACAGGGATGAACGAGCTTAAGCTTTTAAAGGAAACGACATTGCAGAGCCTGCAAGCAAAAAGCCTTGGAAGAACCTTTTTGTGGTTTGAGTCGCTTTCTTCCACCAACGATTACCTCAAAGAGCACGGCCACAGCCTGCCGCATGGCACAGCAGTTTCAGCTTTGCGCCAGCTTGCGGGCAGAGGGCGTACCGGACGAAGATGGGAAGATACCGCTCAATACGGAGAGACAAAATCACTTGCGCTTTCAGTTTTATTGAAACCGCCCACGGTTTATCATACTCCGGTGCTGCCGCATGTGTGCGGTTTAGCCGTGAAAAAAGCGTTGGAGCAGCTTTCTGGGGTTTCCTCGGGAATTAAATGGCCAAATGATATTGTAATAACCCGCAGCAAGGTGTGCGGGATTTTGTGTGAGAGTGTGATCGCGGGCGATGAACTCTATGTCGTATGCGGTATGGGGGTAAACCTGCTGGAGACCAAAGAGGAGTTTACCCGCCTAGGCCTTGAACACGCCACCTCGGTTTATCAGGAGAGCGGCAAACGTCTTGATCTGCCGGAAACTGCCGCGGCAATACTGAACGCGCTGGAGGGCTATTATGAGCGCCTGCTGCAGGGCGGTTTTGACGCGCTGCTTGACGAATACCGCGCTGCCTGCGTTACGGTGGGAGCCGACGTTCGGGTGCTGCAAAACGGCACCGAACAAACCGGTGCCGCGGTAGATATTGCCGCAGACGGAACTCTGCTTGTAAACATCGACGGAAAGTTATGTGCCATCCGTTCCGGCGAGGCCTCGGTACGCGGGCTTTATGGGTATGTTTAAACCTTAATACGTTTGCCCACTAAGGTTCTGTCATCTTATATAAACGAACACCCCCGTAGCCTTCGGTTTATCCGTTTGGCTGCGGGGGCTGCTGTTTATACAGTATTTTTTATTCCTCTACGGTAATAACCGAAACGGGGCAGCCTTCCTGCGCCTCTACGGCGCGCTCCTCGGCCTCCTTCGGCACATCCTCCTGATACACCTCGGCAATGCCGTCCTCCGCCATGCGAAACACCTCCGGGCAGGTTTCGGGGCACAGCCCGCAGGAGATACAGCCGCTTCTGTCTAACGTTGCTTTCATGTGCATTCCTCTTTTCTGTAATATTATGCTTTTATACTATTTTAACCGCAATAGAATAGGTTATACTTTACCCGCTACTATTGTTAGGTTGTTTCCGCTGTGATAAAATAATCATGTATAATACTTATATAAACGGAGAACAGCAGCATGGAAAACATCAACATAAACCTGTTTGACATATTAACCTGTCTTTCGGGTGCCATAGACCTAGCGCGGCCCGAGCTTTCAAATCACCATCATCAGGTGGCCTACCTTGCCTGCAGGCTGGCGGAAAAGCTGAACCTGCCCGCCGAACAGCAGCGTGACATCCTTATTGCAGGGCTTGTTCACGATATAGGCGCTTTTACGGTGGATGAGCGCCTATCGCTGATTGAAGACGAACGTGTAACCGCACACAGCCACGCATTTCGTGGTGCAAAGCTGCTGAGAGAATGTCCTCCTTTTGCCAAAGTGGCAGACACCGTATGCTACCATCATCTGCCGTGGGATAACGGAGCGGGGGCAGATTTTATGGGCAGCCCGGTTCCTTTTGCAAGCCATATCCTGCACCTGGCCGACCGAACCAGCGTGTTAATCAGCCGGGGTAAAACGGTGCTCTCACAGGTTCCCGGCATAATGGAACGGATAAAGCAGCAGTCCGGAGATATTTTCTGTCCGACGGTGGTTGACGCGCTGACAGGGCTTTCCGACAAAGAGTCGATCTGGCTGGAGCTTACCGACAAGGCCCCGCTCGATTGTATACCCGACATCTCGTACTGGGGCATGGTGAGGCTTTCACTTAAGGACATTGTGAGTATTGCCGAGCTGTTCTCGCAGATAATCGACTTTCGAAGCCGCTTTACCGCCACCCATTCCGCAGGGGTGGCTAAAACTGCCCAAAAGCTTGCGGAGCTGATTGGCTTTTCGCCGAATGAGTGCCTGCTGATGCTTACCGCGGGGTATCTGCACGACCTTGGCAAGCTCGCTATCGATAACGAGGTATTGGAGAAGCCCTCCGCCCTGGACACCCGTGAGTATGATATTATGCGCAGCCACACCTATTATACCTACCGTCTTCTTGGGCAGATTAAGGGGTTTGAGACCATCAACCAATGGGCATCGTTCCACCACGAAAAGCTGGACGGCTCCGGATATCCCTTTAATCTGAGCAACGAGAGCCTGCCGCTCGGTGCCCGAATTATGGCGGTAGCGGATATCTTTTCGGCAGTAACCGAGCACCGGCCATACCGCGCGGCGATGAGCATGGCGCAGGTAGCACATGTGCTGCAGAGGATGGCGGATGATCAGGCTATCTGCCCGAAGGTAACACGCGTAGTACTTGAAAATCTCGGCCTGCTGACCGACACCTGTCAGGAAGCCGAAAGGGATGCCTTGGAGCGATATCAGCGTTTTTTGAATGAAAAGCCCGACTCCCGCTCCGATAACAGTTAACATCCTTCAGCCCTGCTTTCAGAGGTTTCTTTGACAGCAGGGTATGTTATTCTAATGAACTGGGTATTATTCGAATTATTGGCTAGAGAATAACGTTGACGGCTATGGAAAGCAGCGTTATAATTATAGTATACATGTATGTTTTATCGGATTACAGAAGGTAGGCAGCCAATATGAGAGTATCCTCCAGAGGGCGGTATGGTCTTGCCGCGATGATGATAATAGCAGAATACGCCGACAGCAATGAGGCAGTGACTGTTATCAGCATTTCTGAAAAGCTGGGCATCTCAAAGATTTATCTTGAGCAGGTTTTCGCACTGCTAAAAAGGGCAGGTCTTGTAACCGCCATCAAGGGCTCGCAGGGTGGGTACCGGCTGGCTCAGCCCCCCGCCGCTATAACGGCACTGGACATCCTGCAGGCGGTGGAGCACTCTTTATTTGAATCAGCCGAAGAATCGGTGCTTAAAAATGCACCGAATATCGAAGAGGCTCTGCAATCTGATGTTTTTATGGCACTTGATACTGCGGTGGCAGACACGCTGAAAAAGGTTACATTAGTCGACCTTAGCGCACACGCGCAGCGACTGCGAAGCGACGGCGGAGTGATGTTCTATATCTAGCCTTAAATATATACCGCCTCCGGCTTAGCTGTTATTGCTAAACCGGAGGCGATTTGTTGACAGTATTAATATCGGTAAAAGCTATCGTTTAAAGATGGTATACCCATATGGCGAAAGAGAATTACACTCAAGCCCTTCCCTAGCAAGCAGTTCCTGCCCCTGTGAGATAAAGTTGCCGATTTCAACATGCTCAGATGAAGCATTTAGTAATATTACTATCGTTTCATCCGCGTTTGCTCGTTCATAGGCATACAAGCCAGAGCCTTTTTCTGCTGAAATAGTTTTAAATCCACCTTCTATCAGTGCCTGATGCTGCTTGCGGATGGCAATCAGCCTTTGATAGAACTGAAACAGGCCGCTTTCATCCGTACCCCAGTACATCGGGCGGCGATATTCATGCTCCAGCCTACCCGCAAGGCCTTTCTCATCACCGTAAAATACCGAAGGTATGCCGACAAAGGTCATCTGAAATATTACCGCCAGCTTAAAGCGTGCTTTGTCTTCGCCGCAGAGGGTAAAAAAGCGTGAAACATCATGGCTGTCCAGCAAATTGAGCTGCCCGTAAAGGATATTTTGGGTATAACGCATACGCATTGCGGTTACACGCGCGTCAAACCCATCGGCGTCAATCTGCTCAAGGGCAAAGAAATCCCGGCAGTTTTTCCGCAGATCGTAGTTCATAGAAGAATCGAACATATCTCCCCGCAGCCACGGTTGGGCAGATTCCCAAACTTCACCAATCAGTACGCAATCGGGTTTTACCGCTTTTACCGCTCTGCGGAAGGCGCGCCAGAAATCGAAGTTCACCTCATTGGCTACATCCAGACGCCAGCCATCGATATCAAACTCCTTTACCCAGTATCTGCCCACATCGCAGAAGTACTGCTCCACCTCTGGGTTGGCGGTATTAAGCTTCGGCATCTTTCGCTCATACGCAAAGCAATCGTAGTTTGGAATCTCCTCGCCGTTATCCGGCCTTACCACTGGGTATGTGAGACGGTAAAACCAGTCCTTGTAACGCGAATTCTCGCCGTTTTGCACAACATCCTCAAAGGCAAAGAAGTGCCAGCCGCAGTGGTTGAATACACCATCAATGATTACGCGGATACCGCTTTTGTGGCAGCTATCCACTAGCACCTTAAAATCTTCGTTTGTGCCGAAGCACGGGTCAATATGGTAGTAGTCCAGCAGGTCGTACTTGTGATACTCCTCAGCCGCAAAGATGGGGTTTACGTAGATACAGTTGATACCGAGATTGAGCAGGTATGTGATGTTATCGGCAATACCCCTCAGGGTTCCGCCATTTTGCCCCGTTGTTACAGTTGCGTTAAAATACGCCGCTTTTGCCTTTTCTGCGATGTACTCCTTTGACGTTGCAAAGCTGTCGGGGAAGATATTGTATACTACCGCCTCCTTCAGCCATGCCGGAACTTCGGCAATATCGTTTCGATGATTAAAAGGAAACTGATAATACTCCGAACGCTCATCCGCATGCTTTTGCGTAAACTGGTCGGCATAGTACAGAATGGTTTCTTGGCCGTCTGAAAGCTCAAAGTAATAGCAAACGCGTGTGTAGGGGGCTTCGAGCACCACTTCAAAATAATCATACAACGTGTCGCTAGCCGCAAGGCGCATAGGCTGAGATGTAAAAAGCACGGGATTAACCCGGCAGGCCCTATCGGCATAATATAGTGTACAAGCGGTTAAGTCCCCTTTAGCGGAACGTATGCGGAATACCAAATGACGTTCGTCAATGCCATGTGCATACTGTGACATGGGTATATGAAGGATTGCTTCGCGCAACATAGATGATACCTCTTTAATATGTATTTATATAAGTCAGCCCTTTACGCCGCCAGCGGTAAGCCCAGAAACCATATGCTTCTGAATGGCAAAAAATACCACCAGAATTGGCAACGAAGCCAACAGCGAGGCTGCTGAGAATACGGGCCAGTTTCGGGTATATTCGGTGGCCTGCAACGAATAAAGCCCCGCAGCAAGCGTGTATTTTTCTGCACCTGTCATAAAAGTTACGGCGAATATATACTCGTTCCACACAAAGATGAGAACCATTACCGCAGTGACGATAATAGAAGGCTTGGCAAGTGGCAGTACTATTTTGGTGACGATCTGAAAGTCATTGGCGCCGTCAATCTTCCCTGCCTCCTCAATCTCCTCCGGAATGGTGTCAAAATAGCCTTTCATGTTCCACAGGCCGAAGATACCCATGGTGCCAACGTAGATGAGAATCAGTCCCTGATAAGAGTTTACGAGCCCCATTGGTTTAAGCAAGTTATATACCGCAAACATTGAAAGAATACCCGGAAAGGCATTAAGCAGCAAAAGAATATAGAGAATTGCCTTACGCCCTACAAACCGGCGGCGTGAAAAGGCATAGGCGGCTGGAACCGAAACGGCTATGGCCGCAACTACCGTAGCCAACGAAAGTAGACCGGTATTAAAAAGCCAAACAAGAAACGGCTTATCAAACAGAATCATTCTATAGTTTTCAAGTGTAAGCTCTTTGGGGAAAAACGAAAAACTAGAGCTTATCACTTCGTTGTGCGCGTTCAATGAAACCGAAATGGCATACAGAATTGGCAGCAAAGCAAGCAGGCAGATAATAATCAGTATTAGATTAAGAGCGGCCAGCTTTGCACCGCGACTTATTTTTATACCGGTCATCGGCCTTCCTCCTTTAAATCCTTGCGTGTGAAGATGGAAAGAACGATAATCATCGCAAAGATTACAATAGAAACCGCCGAGCTATAACCAAAGTTGTTAGTAATAAATGCTTTTTCATAGACATAGGTGATTATAGTATGAATATCTGCACCTGTTTTCGCGCCCTGCTGCTGGGTGAGCAGGTAGATGATATCAAACTGCTTGAATGTCGTAAAGGTTGACATAATAATTGCTGGTGCTACAATCGGACGTAAAAGTGGCACCGTTATTTTACCGGTTCGAGTGAAGAAGCCTGCACCTTCAAGCGTTGCACTTTCGTAATACGCCTTATCAATGCTTTGCAACGCGCCATCAATCATCATAATCATAAACGGAAGGGCAAGCCACAGGTTTACCACTGTACAGCAGGTAAAGGCCATTACATTACCGCTAAGCCAGTTGATATTCTCAAAGCCCATTGTCCTTAACCATTGATTGAGCATACCAAACTCGGTGTTGAACATACCCATGCGCCACAACAGAATGGATACATAACCTGGCATAGCCCAAGGGAACATTAGCAAGGTTTTGTAAAGGTTCTTTAGCCTTAACCCCTCGGCGTTTAGTGCCAGTGCAATAAAAAAAGCAAGTACCACTTGAAGCATCATGTTGATTACTGTCCACAACAGGGTTCGCAAAACTGCGGGTATAAATCCGGAATCCATTACAAACAGGGCTTTTACATAGTTGTCCAGACCAATGAATGAATAGTTAAACCAGTGATAGATGTTCATATTGGTTAGTGAGATATACCCCGTATATAGAATAGGAAACAGCACAATTAGGCCGATTACAAGCAGAGCGGGAAAAGAGTACAGATATGGCAGCAGCTTTTTCTTCATGCAACCGCTCCTCCCTTTTACAATTTACTAAGCATCATTACTTTTATAAGCAGGCAATACACATCCGTGCACCGCCTGCTTATTTGCGGAAAGGATTATTTCATTGCTTCAATCTGGCTAAGTGCTTCTTTCTGGGCCTTTTCGCATTCAGTCTTCGGGTCTGCGTTGTTCTTGTTTACGGCCGAAAGCATATTCTCGGTAATGCTCCACATCACGTCCATGGCGGGTACATTGGGCATGGGCACTACGTTATCGGCGGTTTTCTTCATGGCGACGATCATCTCATTAGCACTGATAGACGCATCGTCATAGCACTTGGTATTAGCTGGTGCACAGTTTGCTGCTTTCGCAAGAGCGATGCCGATATCTGGCTTTAATAGCTGCTTTAAGATGGCAGTAATCGCATCCTTTTTGGTTTGAGCCGCCGATTTCAGTACACTTACGCCCTGTACACCAGAGAAAGGGGTAATCGGCTTATTGGTTGAATTGATGGTAGGCATTGGGGCGATACCAAGATCGATACCGGCCTTCTTTACATCGGGAACCAGCCACGGGCCGCTGATGATGGAGTGTGCTTTGCCTTCTTTAAACAGGGTAGTAACCGTATTGTATTCACCATCTGCAGGCATGTATTTTACAAATTGCTGATGGTAGGTAACAGCATCGATCATTTCTTGCTTGTTGAGCCCCGGTTCTGCCTTATCATTAATTATAAAGCCACCGAAACCCTGCATCCAGCCTGCAGTGTAATAAGCAGTGCTGTGCTGCTCTACATAACCGTAACTGCCGTTCTTGGTATTCGCCTTCATATAAGCAAGCAGATCGTCGGTGGTTTTTGGAACTTCCTTCATCAGTGCCTTATTGTACATAAACAGCAGGGTTTCAAAGTAGAGGGGCAGTTGATAGATATTTTCTTTGTATGTACCGGCAGGAATAGTCATAGGGATCATCGAAGAGAGGTCTTCCTTAGTAATAAAGTCGGTAATAGGAGCAAGGATACCCATCTCTGCAAACAGGCCGATTTTATCGTGTGCGAAGAAGTACATATCTGGTGCACTGGCAGGGTCGTTACCCACAAGCTTGAGCGCCTCGCTCATCTTTTCTTTACGCTCCACCTTTACCACAATATCGGGCGCGAGCTTATTGAGTTCGTCCTGAATTGTCTGAGCGATGGTGGCATCGCATTCATGCCAGATGGTAACAGTAACGGGTTCTTTTGCTTTTTCGTAAGATGCGGCTGCGGAGGATGCCACCTCGCTGGACGCGGCATTATCCGCTGATGAGGTAGCTGGTGCAGCAGACTGTGCGCACCCCCCAAACAGGGTTAACAGCATAAGTGCAGAAAGTATCACAGCAACAACTCGTTTCATAATAGCCTCCAATAATTTCGTTGTTTAGGAAACCGTTTTACTTTGCGTTTAATAATTAAAACGGCTTATTTCCCTATTTCGTTTATCATTATATACAATCTTACGCATTGATACAACGATTTTTTATAAATAGTATTGATTATTTTAGGAAAACGGTGTACTATTTTAATATATCGTTTTCCTTACTATATACTGATATTCCATTTCATTTTTACAAAAACCACATAGAAAGGGGCATAATCCTGAATATGTCTGTCACTATTAAGGATATCGCCAGAGAAGCGGGAGTTTCCGTTTCTACCGTTTCAAAGGTAATAAACGGCTCTTCATCAATCTCTGAGGCAACCATACAGCGCGTACAGTATATTATGAAGCTGCATAACTACTACCCCAATCAACGCGCACGCAGCTTCGCGCAGCAGGCCACCCACAATGTAGTGTTCATCTCACGGTTAGAGCGGGACATTGCCTTTACCAACCCGCACATGTTCGAGATACTCTGCGGCGTACAGAAGGCTCTGGGCAAAAAAGATTATGCCTTAACCCTATGCGGTGTGGGAGCAGAGGATGACGAGATTGCCGTAATGGAACGCATTATCGCCCAGAAGAGTGCCGACGGTATTATGATACACGGCTCAGCCATCAGTACGCGCCTGGCAGAACTCATGAACCAGACGGGTTTTCCACACATCGTTATTGGTAAGCCAGATTTCGATAGCCAGCTGTGCTGGATAGACATCAACAACTACCTGTCAGGCGAGATTGCAACCAAACATCTTTATGACTGCGGCCGCCGCTCTCTGGCCTTTATAGCCGGTCATTTGGCAGACCAGATTTCAGCCCACCGGCTGCAGGGGTTCAGAACCACTCTGGTACAGAAAGGGCTGCCGGTAAACCCCGATTTCATCCGTTATACAGATTCTACCAAGGATGGTAGTTTCGACGTGATGAAAGAGCTGCTTTCAGCCGGAAGCCTTCCCGACGGGGTGGTGTGCGAAAACAACAGCATTGCGCTTGGTGTTGTTAAAGCCATCAAGGCCGCCAGGCTGTCTATTCCCGATGATATTGCGGTAATCGGATTTGACGACTACCCCTTTTCTCGTATCGTAGAGCCAATGCTTTCGGTAGTTAACATCGACGTATACGATATGGGCCTGCAGGCGGGTTCGCTGCTGGTGCGCAAGATCAAGAACCCCATGCTGCAGATACAATCCTACACCACCTTGCCGCAGTTAATGGTAAGAGCCTCTACCGCAAAAGAATGACTGATAACAAAAACGCCTTGATTCCCGCTGCATTGCGACAAACAAGGTGTTTATCTTTCTAATTTTTCATGGCAGTTTCTTCCCTGCAGCCAGATAGAGTGCGTACCACTCTTCGCGGGTAAGTGTAATATCCGAGGCTTTGCAAATTTCCCGAAGCCGCTCGCGGTTGGTAGTACCCACAATAGGCTGAATTTTTGCCGGATGCCGCAGTATCCACGCAATGGCGATGGCGTTGTTCGTCACGTTATATTTTTCCGCCAGCTCGTCAAGCACCCGGTTGAGCTCGGGGTACTTCTCGCTGCCCAGGAATATGCCTTCAAAGAAGCCGTACTGGAAGGGCGACCATGCCTGAATAGTAATATCGTGCAAACGGCAGTAATCCAGTACCGCACCGTCGCGGTTTATACCAGCCTCGTTGTGCATGTTCACGTTCAGCCCCGCGTCTATCATCCCGCAGCTGGCAATACTCAGCTGCAGCTGGTTAATCAACAAGCGGCTCTCGCAGTATTGGTTCAGCAACTCAATCTGGTAAGGGTTGTGGTTGCTAACGCCGAAATACCGTACCTTGCCGCTCTCTTTTAAAACGCGAAAGGCCTCGGCAACCTCCTCAGGCTCCATCAGTGCGTCTGGGCGATGTAACAGCAGGATATCGACATAATCGGTGTTTAGTCGTCTGAGGCTACCCTCTACTGATTTCAGAATGTGTTCCTTTGAAAAATCATAACAGCAACCCGGACGGATGGCACACTTGGTTTGTAATATCATCTGCTCCCGGATGCCACTGTTCATCCCCACTACCTTGGCAAATATCGCCTCTGCCTCGCCGCGGCCGTAAACATCGGCATGGTCAAAGAAGTTTACCCCAAGCTCCATAGAGGTGCGTATCAGGCGCTCTGCCTCGGCAGGTTCCATCTTCGGAAGCCGCATACAGCCAAGACCTATCTCCGGTGCCGAAATAGTGCTGCCTAGCATCAAATTCTTCATTTTATTACTCCTTTTGTGTTGCATGCTGCATTATTACGGCTGATAAGACCAGCCCTCGTCGTTGTGGTAAATCATGCGCTTGGTCATGCCGCCATCCACCGTAATGTTTTCGCCGGTGATAAAGGCGGCATCATCACTGCACAGAAACAGCACTGTTTTGGCGATATCCTGCGGTACACCGACGCGGTGCACGGGGTGCTGTAACTGATCGGGTTCGGAATGCTCGGGTGATAAAGCGGCATCGCTTTGATAGGCACCCGTTTCAATCCATCCGGGGCTGATTGCATTTACCCTCACCCTGCCCGCTAAACTGACCGCCATCGCGTGGGTAAGTGCGCTGATACCGCCCTTTGCCGCCGTATAGCTCTCGGTATCGCTCTGGGACATGAAGGCGCGGGTGGATGCGATATTCACCACCGAGGCTCCCGTGGCAAAGGAACCATTCAACAGCTTTGTGAGGTAATAAGGGGCAGCCACACCCAAGCGAAGCACATAATCAAAATCCTCAAATCCACAGCCGGATAGGAGACCTTTTTTGCTTAAGCAGGCGTTGTTAATCAGGTAATCCACTCGCCCGAAACGGCGAAGTACCTCACCGGAGAAGACCTCGATTACTTCCTTTTGAGCGATATCGCCATGCATAAACAAAATACGTTCCGTGCCATAGCGGGCGACAAGCTTTTTGCCGGAGTAGGCATCTATGTCTATGATTGCTACATTCGCACCCGCCAGCAAAAACTCCTCGGCGATACAGCGGCCTATGCCGTTCGCGCCCCCTGTAATTACGCACACCTTGCCGTTAAAGTTCATATTCCTGCTCCATTCAACATCAGAAAGTATTCTTGCTCTGCCCTACAGAACCGAGGTTCCCGTTCACCACACTCTTTAAGGTGAGCTCATACCCGGTGCCGCTTTCGGCATACTCCAGCACGGTATCGGCCTTTTGGTAGACGCCGCTGTTGCCGAACATCTCCTTCTCGCCGTACCATTTTGCACCGGTAGCGTATTTTACAATGTAGCTGCCCTGATCCAGATCGGTTTGTATTGAATCGCCGCTGCGGATAAACAAGGTTTTCACAAGGCCGCCGCTGGCAGAGTAAATCTTAATATAGGTGGGGTTGCCGGAAGCGGTATTGATTTTAAGAATACCAAACCCTGAACCGCTGGTATTGTCGGTAAGTACTCCCGTCGCCGGATAGTCTAACGCTTTCGTTTCCGAAACGCTGCTTTCCTTAGCGGCAGATGACGTTACGCCCACCTCGCCTGCTTTCTCCGGTTTCTCGGCAGCAGAAACGGTACTTACTACAGCACTGCTTTCCTCTTTAAACTGGTAGTGCGGCGCCGTTTCAGGCAGCGAAGCCACCCAATCTCCCCTGCCAAGCGGCAGTGTAAAGGATGGGTTTGCATTGGTGTAGGTATAATCAATCGAGCCGGTAAAGCTGCCCTGCCCGTCTATGGTGCCGAATAACATGCCGTCGCTGCCCAGCGGGATTGCAAAATCCTCCATATCCGCCGGATTGCTGCCGTTGTAGGTTACAGATGTTTCTTCCATCTCAATTTTCGATTTACCCGTAGTGGTGGAATAGACGGTACTCAGCCCTTTGAGCGTTACGGTAATATCGCCGATTTGGGTATAATCCTCTGAAACCGTAAAGCTGATAAGCGCTTCTTTTACATCAAAGGAGTTAAACTCAATCTTGCCCGCACAGGGGTAGCCTGCCATTGGCGGTTCGCTGGGTATCTCGCTTTGCACGTCAAGCGGCTCGGAGCTTACTGCGGAAGCGGCATTATCCACCGAGGCAGGTGCGGAGGCTCCCATATCGACGGATTGGGTATCGGCTGTTTGCGCCGTCTGCAGGTGTGTTCCCGCAATATACAATCCCACAGATGCCAGAACCAGGCAGGCAACGCCGCGCATCCAGCCCTGAATACGGTAACGCTTCAACAATGCCCCGAGCGGCGGCAGGATGAGTACCGCTGCAAGCAGGATAAGCAGCCCTGCAATAAAGTAATTCATTACCCAATATACGCTTAAAAACACAAGAAAGCCAAAGACAATCCACGCCAAGACGGTTAGAACAACCGGTGTTTTTTTCATAACTAACCAACCCTTACTTTAAAGTGAGGAGATGCGGCGCTATTTGATGGTGCCTGTTTGACTGTGTTTCTTTAACGTTATTATAGCTTTTCAGCTTAGTATATGTCAATTATTTCCGTATTATCTTCCTATGCTTGTAACGCTAATGTCACCCTCACAATCTAAAATTATGCTATAATAATACTTGTCTGATTAGAACTGAAACGCCATCGTAAGAAAGGTTGCTCAGATTGTTTTTGGGGAGGTGGCCGGGTAGTGTTTGCCGCAGTGCTGTGCGCTTTAAACTCAAAATACGTTCATTCCTCGTTGGCGCCATGGTGTTTGCTGGCGGGGGTGAAAGCGTATTGCCCTGCCGACATCCAAGCATGTGTGGTAGAGGGTACGATTAACGAAGCCCTGACTGATATTTCGGCACGGATTGCTAAAAAGCAGCCCGCCGTGGTGGGGCTGAGCTGCTATATCTGGAATATTACACCCGTGCTCGAGCTTGTAAGAATCTTAAAGGCGGAGCTTCCGCAGGCGGTCATCGTTCTGGGAGGACCGGAGGTAAGCTATAACGCCGCGGAGGTACTTACAAACAATTCGCTGGTGGATTATATTGTTTCGGGCGAGGGGGAACGGCCTTTCGCGCTGCTGTTGAATGCGCTGTACCAGTCAACGCAAGTAAAATGTATCCCCGGCGTGTGCGGGAGAACGGAAAGCGGTGTTTACACCTCACAGCCCTATACCCCCGAGGATGAACCGCCCAGCCCTTACACCGAGGAATACTTTTCTGCCCTGAACGGGCGTATTGCCTACCTTGAAACCAGCCGCGGCTGCCCTTTTTCCTGCGCGTTCTGCCTTTCGGGGCGTTGCGGGGGCGTGCGCAGCTACCCGTTGGAGCGTGCAAAGAAGGAATTGCTCTGCCTTGCCGTAAGCGGCACACAAACCGTTAAGCTCGTAGACCGCACCTTTAATGCCAACCGCCCGCGTGCATTAGAGCTGTTCCGGTTCATTCTGCAAAACTATGGCAGGGCCATTCCACCTGGGGTATGCTTTCACTTTGAGGTGGCGGGTGACCTGCTGGATGATGAGACCATCACCCTGCTCGCCCAGGCACCTGCAGGAGCAATACAGCTTGAAATCGGCCTGCAGAGCTTTAACCCGCTAACGCTTGCCGCCATTCACCGCAAAACCGATATTACGCGGCTAACGCACAACCTTGCGCGGGTGATTGGGAACGGGAATATGCACATCCACCTTGACCTGATTGCCGGTCTCCCGTTTGAGGATTACGCGAGCTTTGCGCAGAGCTTTAATACTGCCTTTGCACTGCGCCCGAACATGCTTCAGCTAGGCTTTTTAAAGCTGCTGCACGGCGCCCCCATGCGAGAAAACCCACAGGAATACCCTTGCAGCTACTCTGATAAGCCGCCCTACGAGGTAACCGAAACCCCGTGGCTTACCTCACGCGAGCTTGCGCAGCTGCATCAAATTGAGGATGCAGTAGAACGCCTTTATAACAGCGGACGGTTTAAACGAACGCTTAACTATCTGCTGGAGTGCCTTACATGTACTCCTTTTGAACTGTTTGAAAGGGTTGCGGAATCTTCCGGCAAGCATATGGAAGAGCGTATCACGCTTGATGACTATACCGCTCTTGTTTATGAATACTTCAGCGGCCTGCCGAATATAGATAAAACCGTCCTGCGGGACAACATGGTATGTGACCGCCTTGCCACCAATGCCTCCGGTCGGCTGCCGCCTGTTTTATACCGCAAGGATGAGACCTTGAAACGCATATTTACTCAGATGAACGCCTGTGAGGAAACCCGCGCACCAAGCGGAGTGAAGCGCGGCATAGCGTGGCTCTATTCCAAGCATTGTGTAGTGTATGCCGATTACAGGCCGGAAACCAGAAAACCCGTAACAGGTGAATACCCCTTGCACTATTACTATCCCAAAATGGATATGGCGTAACGATGACTGCATACCCAGCACCGGTATGTGGCAAGATAAGACAGTTGAGTTTCTGTCCTTCTTACAACCGTAATTCTAAGGATTATAGATGAAAGGATTGTTTTACATTGAGAAAACTGCTGCTATTTATGCTGTGCATTGCCATACTATTAAATCTTACGGCCTGCAACCTTTTTGAGCGGAAGGCCTCAGCGGTATCCTCACAGAAAGCCAGCTCGGCTGTAAGCTCGTCGGTTCCCTCCAGCAGCGCCGCATCTGTGGTTTCTGTGCCCGAGGTAGTGGTGCAGGACGGCAAGGTAAAGGTTACCCTGCCCGCCTACCTGTTTAACGGGAATGAGGATTTTCAGCTGGACGGTTTAGACAGGAAGGACATCACCAAAAACCCTGACGGCTCCTATACCATCATGCTGGATAAGGAGAAGTATGCCGAGCAGCTGAAGAAATACAAGGCGGATGTACAGGCAGCCTTTGACGAGGTAACCAAGAACTTCGGTTCGGTGAAGTCGATTAAGGCAAACGAGAATTTCACCGAGCTTACCGTTACCGCCGACCGCGAGGCGTTTGAAAACAGCCTTGACGGCTTTGCTATCCTAGGTGTTGCCGTGGGTGCGCTCACCTATCAGGCCTTTACCGGTACAAAGCAGGAGGATATGGACGTACTAATTAACGTAAAGGACGAGAAAACCGGCAAGGTGTTTTTCTCCAAGCACTATCCCGAGGCTTTCAGCGGAGGAAGCTCCAAGTAAAATTCATCTTTGCAACAAACACAGAGGCGCCGAAAGGTGCCTCTGTTCTTATACTTATGAGAGATTGGAATTAGCTTAAAGAAATCTTAAAGATTTACCCCCTTGGTTTTTAATAAGATTTTTCTTACAATAGAACTCATAAGGTTTCTCTGCAGAGAACTTTACATAGCGCAGCGCTTCTAACCCCGAAGGCAATAACAGGACTGAAAGGACTTGATTTTAAAGTGTATAACATCCTGGTTTGTGACGACGAGCGTGATATTGTTTCGGCACTCAAAATCTACCTTTCGGCGGAAGGCTATAATCCCGTGGCAGCCGGAAACGGCAGAGAAGCGCTGCGTATCTTGGAAAACACTGAAATCCACTTAATTCTGATGGACATTATGATGCCGGAGCTCGATGGCATTGCAGCTACGGCCCGCCTGCGTGAGAGCAGCAATATCCCCGTAATCCTGCTTACAGCTAAAAGCGAGGATACCGACAAGGTGTTGGGGCTGAATATCGGCGC
Organism: Acetanaerobacterium elongatum; assembly: GCF_900103835.1. GTDB lineage: Bacteria > Bacillota > Clostridia > Oscillospirales > Ruminococcaceae > Acetanaerobacterium > Acetanaerobacterium elongatum. The sequence goes on from NZ_FNID01000005.1 coordinate 29,026, forward strand.
GGACGATTACATCACCAAGCCGTTTAACCCTGTGGAGCTGCTTGCCCGCGTGAAGGCGCAGCTGAGGCGGTATACCCATCTGGGCGGCATGGTGAAAAGCGAGGATGTGCTGTGTGTGGGCGGCATCCGGCTAAACGACAGGGAAAAACTGGTTACGCTGGATGACGAGCCCGTAACGCTTACCCCCACCGAGTATGAAATATTAAAATTCCTGATGGGAACCCCCGGGCAGGTGTTTTCCTCCGCGCAGATCTACCAGCGGGTGTGGAACGACAGCGCCTATAAGGCGGAGGGCGCGGTCGCGGTACATATCAGGCACCTGCGCGAAAAACTGGAGATAAACCCCGCCGAGCCCCGATACCTGAAGGTGGTGTGGGGGCAGGGATACAAGCTGGAGCGCAACCCAAAATGAAAACAGACAATTTGAAAGGGATGACATCCATATGAAAATGAAAAACAGCCTGATTGCGAAAACAACCGCATTTATTCTGTTTATAGTTATGCTGATTACCGCCGCCGCGCTGGCCTACTGCATTGTGGATATGGCGCAGGCAGGCTACTACGACATTACCGGCTACAGCTTTTACGATACACCCGCCTGCTATTCCATTACCGAGGATTACGCCAACAGCGCCTTCTACGGTTATTATATGCGTAAGATCAAGCCAAACCCCAGCGCACAGGAGCTGGCGATTATCAAAGAGTTTGAGGCTCAGTTTTCACCCTCAAAAAGCAACTTCAGCTTTACGGTTCTGGACGAAAACAACAAGGAACTGTATACCAACTTTACCAGTGAAAGCTTTGGTATGCAGAATACCTTCCGTTTCGGCGATTATGTTGTGAATGCCTTTGTGCGCAGCCCCATTACGGCGCAGGACAACTATTTTCAGCCCTACAAGACGTTTAACTGGTTTTATCGTATGCGTTACGCACTGATAGCGTTTGCGGCTTTTGCGGGCATTGCGGCTATTGTGATGATCATTTTTCTGCTTAATGCTTCGGGCCACCGCAAGGGGCAAGATGAGATCGTGCTGAACGTACTGGACAAAATCCCCCTTGACCTTTACGTCTTTGGTGTTGCAGTGCTGGCATATGGTTTACTGAACATTAACATCAATGTATGGTTTACCCTTTCTGCCTACCAGCAGTACTTTTTTCAGGGGGCACTGGGTATCGCGGCCTTACTGCTGGCTCTGGCGCTGCTGCTCACCCTTTCCACGCGTTTGAAGGCAGGCGGCCGGTGGTGGCAAAACACCGTATTGTATAGGGTGCTGGTTCCTGTTTGCCGTGGGCTTCGTACAGGGGGTAGGGCCTTGCTCACGTTGTTTGGAAACCTCCCTCTTATTTGGAAAACAGCGGTTGGGTTTATAGTATATCTGTTTATTAATGCTTTATGGCTTGTAGCGTGTTATAAAACTTACGGGCATCCTATACCGGTCTTAATCCTGTTTCTATACAATATTGTCATGCTGGCTGGGGTATGCTATATTGCCCTGATTCTGCAACGGCTTAAAAAGGGCGGCGAGGTGATTGCAAGCGGCGATTACAGCCATAAAATTGATACCTCAAGGCTGTACTGGGACTTTAAAACCCACGCCGTAACCTTGAATAACATCAGCAGCGGTATGACCGCGGCAGTGGAGGAGCGTTTAAAGAGCGAGCGTTTTAAGACCGAGTTGATTACCAATGTATCGCACGATATCAAAACCCCGCTTACCTCGATTGTAAACTATGTAGACCTTCTAAAGAAGGAACCTGCCGCAAGTGAAAATGCCAAGGAGTATCTGGAGGTGCTTGATCGACAATCCGCACGGCTGAAGAAGTTGATTGAGGATTTAGTGGAAGCCTCCAAGGCCTCTACCGGAAATATCCCGGTAAACGCAGGAAAGACCGATATCGTGGAGCTTATAAACCAATCTGCCGGAGAATATGCCGAACGCTTTGCACAAACCGGGCTGGAAGCGGTCATCAAGGCGCCGCAGGGCAGTGTTTTCATCTTTGCCGACGGCAGGCTGTTGTGGCGGGTTTTCGATAACCTGTTAAACAATATCTGCAAATACTCTATGCCCAACACCCGCATATATCTGGACATCGGCGATGATGAAAAGCGTGTAACGGTTACCCTTAAGAACATCTCAAGATACCCGCTCAATATCAGCACCGACGAGCTGTTGGAACGCTTTGTGCGCGGCGACAGTGCCAGAACCACTGAGGGAAGCGGGCTTGGGCTTTCCATAGCCAAAAGCTTAACCGAGCTGCAAAACGGCAGCTTTGACCTTTCGGTGGATGGAGATTTATTTAAGGTAATCATCAGCTTTAATTGTCTTTAGAATATTTTTACAGGGGGGGATTTGAAACCATGCGGAAGAAAAGGCGGAACCTGCTTATAATTATTGGCTGCTGCTTTGCAATACTTTTAACCGGGTGCGCATCAATCCACACCAATACTACTTCCATTCAGATGAGCTATTCGGGGTTTGATGGAACTAAAACCAAGGATATCTGCCTGAATTTCGACGAAAATCAGTTGAAAATCAGCGGCAGCATCACGATGTCAGACGGCAAGGTAAGGCTTTATGTAAGCGTTAAAGATACAGGTGAAGAGCTGTATTCTCAAGAATATTCGGTTGGTTACAACGGGAAGGTTAATATTGACATTGGAAATCTTCAAGAGAATAAAGCTTTAGTATTAGGGCTGGATGCTACTAATGCAAAGGATTTAAAATTGGATTTGATCGCTAAGCAGACATTAATTCGCGACCCTGAAAAGCCTTCATGTCATGAGGTGCATTGGTAATGGTAATAAAATGAGACTGTTTCTGTATTCAAATGATAACCCCCGCCGATGGCGGGGGTTAATTCTATTTGCGCTGGTCGTCATTTTCATGCTTTTTGATAAACCATTCTATCAGGCTGCGGGAGACACTGATGGGGTTGGGAATATTCAGGCTTCGGAGCTCCTCTACAGTATACCACCCCGCCGTTTCGATCTCCTGCCCATCCACCTGAATCTCTCCGCCCGCATACTCCGCGGTAAAGGCAATCATGAGCGAATCGGTATAGGGCCACGGCTGGCTGCCGAAATAGCGGATGTTCTTAGCTTCGATCTGAACCTCCTCGCGCAGCTCACGCCTTACACAATCCTCCAGCGTTTCGCCCGGCTCTACATAGCCGGAGATAACGCTGTATATATTGTTTGAAAAATACGCCGCGTGCGCAAGCAGCAGGGAGTTCCCCCGCTCTACCGCAACGATAATCGCAGGGGAAAGCTTGGGGTAAACCACTGCGCCGCAGTTAGGGCACAACTTTGCCCTTTCATCAGTTTTATCCCCGGTTTTGCTGCCGCACCGCCCGCAGAAGCGGTTGGCGTTATGCCAGTTTAGAATCTGCAGCGCACGCCCGGCCAGCAGAAATACCCCGTCCTCCATACAGCCAAATAACGCGCGTAGAGTTTCCAGCGCTGCTTCGGGCGGCAGGTTATCGTTATTATCCAGTTCCGCCGCAAAGCAGGCGCTGCCGTCGAGCGTACCGAGATACAGCGGCTGCGGCAACGATATGCCCCACTGCTGAAGCTGCAGGGCGGTTGGAATTTTAGCATGGCTGTTCTCACCGTAAACCAGCAGCTTATCCCCCACAAACAAAAAATATATGGCACTCTCATCTGTCTGTGTTTCCGGGGTAACACCGGGTTGATAGCGTGTATAGATACTTTCGTGAATCATACCTTCGTCTGCCTCTCGTGACTGTGAATTATACCCGTAAAGTTTGCAGATAATTGTTATCGGTTATTATAGCATAATAAACTTTAGGATACACAATTCTTATTAAAAATTTCGTCTGATACAATTCTGGTTCAGGTTGCAGCTTGTATTGTTTAAACCGTTTGGGGAAACAATAAAACACGTTACAATGATGCCTGTGGTTTTACCCGAGGCTTCTTTTTAAATAAAGAAAAGCATTAAGGGTTTAGAATATTGCTTTTAACCTGCAGGAGGGGGTAAACGGATATGGCTCACCATAATTTTGTTTTATTGCTGGTAATGGTCTATACCCTGCTTGAATTGCTGAGCATCGTTTTGCTTGCCCGTAAGAGAAGGTTAAAATATACTGCCGAATCCGTCTTGGTTTATGCCGCTTTTGCGATTTTTCTATTTTTTGAATATACAGGTGTATTTCACACCAGAGAATTTATCCTGATTTTTGTAATCGCAACGGTAGTTTTGCATACGTTAGTCGGCGAGGCACTTGATATCTACCATAAATCAAAGGTTTTCGATTTTTGGCTGCATCTGCTTGGGGTCTTCTCATTTGCAATGTTTATCTATTCTATCATTAATAACGTTTTAAAACCAGCAGCACTTCCCGGCTTATACATTGCAATTTATATAACGGCTTTAGGCACGGCTCTCGGTGCCCTGTTTGAGATATATGAGTTTGTAGGTGATATTACCAGCAAAAGCCCGCTCCCCAGCCAGCACGGGCTAAGGGATACCGACACCGACTTAATTGCCAATACCATCGGTGCGATACTGGCGGGAATCACTTCCCTATTCATAGCGCTGTAACTGCTCATTATTCTTTGCAGGGTTACAGGTTTATAAGCATACCATCCCGCATCACCGAAAGCGGGCCGTGGCCGCCGCAGACGACACAGGGCTTATTGCTAATGCGGGAGATCTCCTCTATCAGCGCGATAACCTGCTTTCGCATAGCAGTTGCTTTAGCTGAATCCACATTCACGCTTTTCATTAAAAACGGAGCGAGAGAGTTAAACTCGGCGCGCTCCTTTGAAAAGCCGCCGATGTTCACCAGCAGGTCTCCGGTAAAAACCAAGCCTGCCATTGCACAGGCATATACCATCTCCCCGCGCAGATGCCCGCCGCTGCCCTCGTATACCGTAAACTCATAATTGCCTATCTTAACAGTACCTATCCGCAGCAGATTTTCGTGCTCCTCGGGGGTGCCTGTGTCAAGCACCTCCAGCTTTGTGATATCCGGCGGTGTATAGCCCGAGATAATCTGGCTGATACGGCTGTAGCCGAGATGCAGCTCGGTTTTCTCGCGGTCATCGGGCAGTCCCTCAATCTGCCGCTGAAAGCTCTCGCAGCTTTTGCGGTTAACAATGATGCGCACATCTTCTAAACTTGCCAGCAGGCCGCAATGGTCCACATCCGCATGGGTAATCAGCAGCCTTTTGCTTAGTGTATTCCAATCGGGGAACAACTGTTGGAGTTCCTTTAAAGATTCTTGAGCATACGCAGCATAGCCGGTATCAATCAGCACCAGTTCCGTAGGGGTTTTTAGAACATAGGTGTTGCTGCCGCAGGGAGGCTGTATACTGTAAACTGTTAAGTCGTCACCCGCCGAAAGAGTTTGTATGTCTGTTTTATAGCTTTCCCCGCGGTAACTGCTCACAAAATGTGCAAACCTTCGGATATACGCAAACACCTTGCCCGCATTCTCGCCGCCGGTTTGTAATGCCTGCAGAATACGGTTAGACTCGGTAATAAACGATATCGTCTGCGCGTTATTGAGGTTGAGCAGTGTTTTCATCTCGTTTGCAAGACGGATATAAAACACCGTATTATCGAGGTTTTCTTCCGAACTGTCACACTCCACAATATCAACAGGGTATATCCCGCTGATTTCATCAAGCAGGGTTTTAATGATGCGCGGATCTTCTATCAGCAGGCCAAGCCTGAAATACTGGCAGGGCTCGCCCTCAGCACAGGAATTAAGGTAAGAGATGTTGATATTGCTGCGGTTTAACACCTCCAGCACGGGCAGTACGGCACCGGGCTGATCGGGTATTTTTACCGCAATTTGTATCACCCGGGTTTCCACCAGCCCACTGTGGATGTATCCGATATCTGCAAGACTCTGCTCTATTTTACATAAGCTCTCTTCCGCAGCCTCAACCTCCAGAAACAGCATATGCAGGTCTACGGCCTTGTTATAGCTTACACGGATGATGTTCCCTTGATGTTTGGCTACAATCCGGGATGCCTGCAGGAAGGCTCCGGCCTTATCCGGCAGGCTGGTAACAAACGATTTCTTGGGCATGAGCACCTTCAGCCTTTCACTATAATTCTACTCTTATTATACATCAGCAGAGTAAAATATACAAAAGGTATACCGGATACAATCCTATCAACTGCCTGAGCAACTGTTGTATAATATTTGGCCCAAGGCCAATAATTAATACCAAAGCAGGATAAACAGGCCTTTACTCGACTTGCCCGGTACCCCATATCCCCGAATACTCCAAGAAAGGAACGATAGCTTTTATGCCGCGTGGAATAAGAAGAACCGCGAAAAGCATTGATGAGCAGATTGCCGAGATTCAGATGAAGATTCAAACCTGTCAATCCAAGATTACCAAGCTGAATGCGGAACAAAAGTCGCTGCTGGCTTCTAAGGAAAAAGCCGAGATGGATGAGCTTTACCAGTTTGTAAAAAAGTCCGGCAAAACCCCGACGGAGCTGCTTTCGCAACTAACCCATTAACATAACCTCTAATACACTAACACCCGGCGCTTTTGCACCGGGTGTTAGTGTTCTATTGAGCAGTTTAGCTTTCATCGCCCGCAATTTTCTTTTTGCGGTAAAAGGTAAGGATGATAAGCGCAAGCAGTGATGCAACCGTTACAGTGAGGTAAACCTGTTTAAACCCGCCGTTTAAGGTTTTCTGAAATTCCGCTTCGAGTACAGTCTTGCGATTATCAATCTCGGCCAGGTAGTTGCTCTTTGCAGATTCAAAAGCAGCGGGCACCGCGTCTTTAAGTGCAGCCATCTTTCCGGTGATATCGCTCATCTCGGCCTTGGCCTGCTTCATGGCGTTTAAGCCCTTAAGCATCTCGCCCTGGCTCTTCCTGCTTTCGTTTAGCTTATCACTTATCGCCTGCTTTGCGGCCTTAAGCTGGGTGATCTTCTGCTCTAAATCCTGCATGGATTTGATACCGCTTAACTCGGTTAATACCTGCTGCGGCAGTTTGCTTTTGATGTTTGGCGGAATCATCTGTGCTATACCAACCGAGCCGCCTTTCATTGCTGCCGCAGGCATGGCAGACATACTCTTTTTAAGCACCTCGAGCTGATTTAGTGCCTCGCTCTGGGATGCTACAGCCGATTCCATACCCTGAATCCCCTTGCCAAGCCCGTCATACCCCTTCTGCAGCTCGGTGATTTTTGTATCCATTTCGCTAATGCCCGAGCTGATACCGGTAATACCGCTTTGCACCCCGTTTTGGATATTGGTAATAATACTCGGCGACATCTCGGCGAACATACGCTCCGCAAGCACCTTGCTGATCGGTACAATGGTGGTAACGTCGGAGGATTTCATCCGTTCCACCAGATCCTCCGGCATTTGATAATCGCTGCTGGCGCTCATATTAATCTTTACCTTCTGCATAGAGGTAATGTCCGGCATCTCAACCCCGGCAAGCTTTTCCTTCATGTTTGGGTCGGATTTGAGCATTGTCAGTTTATCGGTAAGCTCCTGCGCATAGGGCAGTGCCGGAACATTTACCTCGGTGGGCAGCAGATTCATTACGTTGGTTTGAATGGCAGCGCCTGCGTGCGCAATAAAGCCTACCATGATTGCCGGAGCAATTGCCGTACCCACCGAACGGATGAGTGAAACCGTTGCAAGCGCAGAGTTCGACTCTTCCTTTCGGGTATTATCGAGCATCATATAATTGAGCGGGGTACCCATGGTGAACCCGATACCGAGACCGATGAGAACAAGGCTTACGATAACAGTAACCGTGTTGGGGTAGTTTGCCGCCACAAGGATAAGAAATGCGGAGCCCGCAATTGAAACCGCAAAGCCGAAGCCCAGCACCAGCTTTACCCCCAGCTTATCAATCAGTTTACCTGAAACCGGTGCGCCCAGCCCCGCAAAAACCCCCAGGATAATAACAAAATACCCACCGCTGCCCGAGGCAATCTTCAGGGCGTTTTCAGAGAACTGGGGCACAAAGATCATGCCCATCATTACCAAACCCGTGATAAATGAAAGAATAAGCGTAATTACAATTCTTGAATTTTTAAAGTAGGAGAGGTTGATTACAGGGTCTTGTGCACGCTTTTCGGCCAGTATAAACAGCGGCAGTAAAACAACAAACACAATCAAAAACGGGTAAACCGAGGTGCTTTGAATCGTTGCGGCAAAATCGAAGAAGTCGATATTCTTGAGGCCATAAAGCAGTGATAGCACCATGAGTGTTAATACAGTGATGCCCAAAAAGTCAATCTTCTTGACATTCGGTTCGCGTGTGTTCGGCAGGCAGATGAACCCGGCGATAAGGATAAACACCGTGATTGGAAGATTGATATAAAAGATATACTGCCAGTTGTCTTTGCCGAAAAGGTCTAGGATAGCACTGCCCGCAGAGGAACCGAAGATATTCGCAATCCCATAAACCCCGCCTACCAGCCCCAGCGCCATGCCGCGCTTTTCCTGAGGAAAGGTTGTGCCGAACTCAGCGGTTGCAACAGGCAGGATACCCCCGCCCCCGATAGCCTGAACCGCTCTGGCGGCAAGCAGACAGGTAAAGCTGCCAAAATCCTGCGAAAGCCCGCAGAACAACGATCCGAAACCAAAAAGAAAGATACTGATGAGGTATACATACTTCCTGCCGAATTTATCGGCGAGCTTACCCATAATCGGAATGCTGGCGGCATAGGCCAGCGTATAGATGGTAATCATCCATATACCGGTTTTGTCATCTACCAACAGGTGGTTTTGAATTACCGTTCTGGCAGGGGTAACGATTCCGGTATCAATCGCGCCCATAAAAATCCCTAGCAGATATACCACCATGATTAAGCCGAAATGCATCGTTTTATTCTGCTTTTGCATCAGTGTCGCTCCAATTCTGATTAAAAATTTTAAGTACGTTAGCCTCGATTTTTTCAGCGATTCTATTAAACTGTTCAATCTCCTCCCTGCTCAGCCCATCCATCATGCCGTCGTTCCACTCCTCCAGCACATTGTTCATAAGCCCCAGCATACTTTTGCCTTTGGACGTTAAAGAGATTAGGTTTTCTCGCTTATTTTCTTTGTTTGGAGATTTTTCGATATGCCCCTTCTCTTCCAGCTTGCCTATGGTTTTAGCGATTGCACCCTTATCAATCATAAAATGATGCGCAATGGCATCCTGATTGATGCCGTCATGCTGAGAAAGGTACATTAGTACAACCTGCTCGGGAAAGCCGATATCGAACGGCTTCATCTTTCTTTCAGAAAAGTTGCGGCTGTATCGCACTATAATAGAAAGCGCGTTCATGATCATAAATTCACTTCCCATTTTAATTGTTGTCGTTACAATTGTTGCAACGACAACAATTGTAACTGTAAAAGCGGCCTGAGTCAATTGGTCGCAATTACAGAATGCATTGTTAAATTGAGATAAATATGTATATGTTGCCTAATCAGCGAAAAAATGCACCTGCTTACGCAGATGCATTTCTATAAAACTAATGAGATTTTCGGCGTTGAAATGCGTTTACAATCCAAAGCAGTATAACGGAGCCTAATATTGCTACCAGCAGGCTCCAAAGGTTAAAGCCGGTGATACCATAGCCACCCATAAGGTTCATAATCAGCCCGCCGATAAAACCGCCCACGATGCCCACAATGATGTTCATGCCAGCGCCCATCTGCTTGTCGTTGCCGGTAATCTTGCTAGCGATCCAGCCCGCCAGCGCACCGATGATAATCCATCCTACTATGCCCATCTTTAAGCCTCCTTTGCTTAAAGCTCATAACAACTTTATTTTAAGCTTATATGAGCCGTGCAGTAATTGCCTGCGCATTGTTGAATATGCACGCTAAACTGAATACGGACTTTTCAATTATTACGTCAATATTAGTATGAGTATTTCAATTTTCAGTAACCCATAAAATATGCACCATCAAATCTGTCATTTTTTAAAAAACAAAAATATCCGCCGATTTTGGGCAGATATTTTTGTTTGGATGATATGAATATTTTAAGAAATCATCAATTTTTCGCTTGAACAATACGGTAATAGGTGCGTGCGGTAAGCTGGTAAACTACAAAATATAAAATTGCAAAAAGCAGTACGGCACCTATTGTACAAACCAAGAACAGCATCGTGTTGGTCAACTGGAAGGCCAGCAACAGCTTGCACAGCACCTTAAAGGCAACCGCAATATGAATAACCGCCATACCGAGCGGCAGGAAAAACACCATCAGCACCTGCTTTTGAATAGTGCCGCGGACTTCTTTATCGCTCATGCCAACCTTCTGCATAATCTGGAACCGATCGTGGTCATCGTAGCCCTCGGTAATCTGCTTATAATAGATAATTAACACCGTTGCAATTAAAAACAGCGTTACAAAGAAGATACCTACAAACAAAAAGGTGCCATACATTCTGTAAAAGTCTTTCCTTGCATTATCGATATTTTCCGTTTGAGCCAACCGGGGTACGGTTTTGTTAAGGGAATCACGCAAGGTGCCGTAATATTCCTGCAGCTGCGCTTTGTCACCCGCAAGATCGTAACTGTAACTATACCACAACGTGCGTTCAGCTTTGCCACCCAGATATTTATTGTAATCATCACAGACACTTGCTAAATCGGAATACTCCGGCAGCACAATCAGAACATAGCTTGTAGAGTAGTTTGTATCCATGAATTCGGGAACCGGGATTCTGTCTTTTATTTGATAGTGCCTGTTAAGCAGGGTAAAGCTGGCGCTCTGTATGGGTTCAGCCTCCATATAGAGCAGCGCTTCCCCATCCTTCAGCGTATAATTGGAACCTGTATTCCGGTTATAATCCTGCAAAGGAACGAAATTTATGTTATAGGTGTCGGCGTCGTAGGATTGAACCGCGTTAAATTTGTCTCCGTCTTTGGTGGCAGGAAAGTAAAGGTTTGTATAGCCAAGTGCATTCTCAACCGTAAAGCCATATTCTTTGGCATGATCGGCAACCGCAGACTGCACTACCGAGCTGCTCTGCTCATCCGCAACGCAGGTGACCTGCACCTGTCGCGGATATTGGCTGTGAAGGATATCCTCCTCGCCGATATACAGGCTTACGGTGGACGAAAGTGTAACCAATACGCTGGTAGCAAGGATACAGATGCTGGCAAGCCCTGCGGCGTTTTGCTTCATGCGGTAGATCATGCCGGATACCGAAATGAAATTGCGCGGCTGATAATAGTACGACCGGTTTTTGCGCAGCAGCTTAAGGAACACGATGCTGCCGGCGGTAAACAGGCAGTAGGTGCCGATGATAACCAGCAGCACCGCGGGAAGAAATACTACCAGTGCCTGCGAGGGTGCCTGGACTGTCCACGAGAGGACATAGCCGCCGCCCAAGGCAAGCGCCCCGAACAGGGTAAGCAGCCAGTGAGATTTCGGCTCACGTTCGCCCTTTTTAGAGCTATGCAGCAGATCGATGGGGTTGGTTCGTGCCACGCCGATAACGTCAAAAACCAGCACCACCGCAAAGCCCGCTCCGTATAGAATCAGCGTGGTTAGTACCGAGGAAAGCGGTATCTGGAAGGTGAGCGCGGCGGGCACCCCGATAATCTTAAGCAGCAGTAAAAACAGCAGCTGGCTGAAAACCGCGCCGCCGACAATACCCAGCAGGATGCAAACAGCCCCTGTAATCAGCACTTCCCAGAACATGACAATAGAAATGTGACGTTTCTCCATACCCAGGATGCTGTACAGGCCGAACTCTTTTTTCCGGCTTTTAATGATGAAGCTATTGATGTAAAAAAGGATAATGAGGGAAAAGAAGCCGCAGATGCCGGTGCTCATAACCAAAAGAGCACCCATCGTGCTTCCACCCTCCATTTTGCTTTCACCAACCATAATCGATACGGAGCTGAGTATATAAAACAGCGAGATGATCAGGGTTCCCGCAAGCAGATAGGGCAGATAGAGGCTTTTGTTCTTTTTGATATTGGTTACGGCAAGTCGGGAGTAGAAGAATCTATTCACGGGAGATGCCCCCTGTCGAAAGCACGGTAAGGGTATCGGAGATACGCTGATACATCTCCTCGTTGCTTAAAGTACCCTTGTAAAGCTGATGAATCACTATACCATCGCGAATAAACAGTACACGCCCCGCATGGCTGGCCGCGCGTGTGCTGTGGGTAACCATAAGAATGGTCTGCCCTTCCCTGTTGATGCTTTCAAACACATGCAGCAGACTGTCGGTGGCCTTGGAGTCCAGTGCGCCGGTGGGCTCGTCGGCCAGCACCAGCTTGGGGTTTGTGATCAGTGCGCGTGCAACCGCTGCACGCTGCTTCTGCCCACCTGAAACCTCATACGGGTATTTCTCCAGCAGTTCGGCAATATGCAGCCGCTCGGCAATAGGCACCAGCAGCTTGATCATGTCCTCGTAACGCTTGTTGGAGAGTACCAGCGGCAGCAGGATATTATCCTTGAGTGAAAAGGTATCAAGCAGGTTAAAATCCTGAAATACAAAGCCAAGGTTATTGCGGCGGTAGGTTGACATCTGGCTGTCGGGGATTTGAGCGGTGCTTTTACCGTCTAAAAGAACCTCGCCGCTGGTGGGTTTGTCCAGCGCTGCCAAGATGTTGAGCAGCGTGGTTTTGCCTGAGCCGGACTCGCCCATGATGGCCACATACTCACCCCGCTCGACTGTAAAATTCACATCGCAAAGGGCTTGCACCTGATTCCCGCCAAAGCGGGTGGTGTATATCTTTTTTAAGTTGCGTACCTGAAGAAGTGACATTCTTATGACATTCCTTTCCGGCGTTTGCGCCGGAAAGACACAAAACGCCATGAAAAATTGCGGTGCGGCTTTGCCGCAGGAGGAGTTTTGCTCCGACAGCAATTTTCCCGTGGTTTGAAAATTTGTTTTCAAACTTTGACCTTCTATGAAATTAAGCGGGATAAGCCCCAAAACACGAGGCATCTTCCTTACAATCAATATTGTAATAAAAAAAGAAATGCCCCGCTATTTATCCGGCTTACATTTCTTTTGTTTAATCTTACGTTTTGGTAAGGTAATACTTATTCCACATCGAAGGCCTCACGAGAAAGCCCCAGCGTAACCACCGTGCCCTTGCCCAGCACCGACTGCACGCTGATGGTGTGGCCCAGCATTGTAAGCGCCTGCTTGCACAGGGTAAGCCCTACACCGGTGGAGCGCTTATCCAGCCTGCCGTTATAGCCGGTATAGCCCCATTCAAAGATAAGCGGCAGGTCCTCCGGCCGAATGCCAATGCCCGTATCCTCGATTACCAGTGTGTCGGGGGTATCGGGTGAGGGGTAGATGGATACCGTACCCTCCGGTGTGTACTTCACCGCGTTGGTGAGCAGCTGCTCGATAACGAAAACCAGCCACTTCTCATCGGTTAGCACCACCATTTGTGTGGGCACTACCCTGACGCTGAGCTTTTTATAGATAAACAGCGACGAAACCTTTTTAAGCGCCTGCTTTACAATACTGTCAAGCGGATACCGCTGCAGCAGCAGGTCGCCTGTATTCGTGCCAAGCCGCTGATAATGCAGCACCATCTCTACATACTGCTCTACCCTGAAAAGCTCCTGCTCCAAGGCGCGAGTATCAAGCACCGGCTCACCAAGCAGCAGCCGCATGGCAGCGATGGGTGTTTTAATCTGGTGCGACCAGAGGGTGTAATACCGTTTGGTGTCCTGCGCGTCCTTGCGCGCTTTCTCCTCGTTTTGCAGGCAGCGTGCCTCCTGTAGCCTGAGAGACTCCTGATAGCAGCGTTCAATCAGGCCGGTGGGCTCCGGCAGCTCGCCAAGATAACGGTTTGCGTGCTGTTTTAACGAAAGCAGCAGTTTGACGCGTTTGCGGTATGACCGGTAACTCAGGGTGCAGAACAGCACTGCAGCCGAGAATACAATAATAGAGGTATATACCGCGGGCCCCCATGGCAACCCGTAGAGACTATATACCAGATAGAGTGCGCCCATTAAAACTAAGGTGAGCAGCAGCACCTTCCAGTGTGCCTTTAGATAACCGACAAACAGCCTGATTTTGCCTGCCATTTTACCTCCATCTCGCCGTTTTGCGGCGACACAAATAGTAGATAAGGGCACATGCCGCATAGCGGATGCCGGCCATACCTTCTGGCCGGCAAGTGCCTTTTTTCAAGCGTAAAAGACCTTTGCTACCGCCCCGCTTCAATCGTTAATTCGTCAGGCGCCTTTGCCTGATACCCAATACCCTTTTGGGTGACGATGAAATCGTGAAGGCCGATACCCTCCAGCCTTTTGCGCAGACGCGCAATGTTCACCGAAAGGGTGTTTTCATCCACAAAGCTTTCCGATTCCCACAGCTTGGTCATAATGACGTCGCGGTTTACCGTATTGCCCCTGCCCTCGATGAGCAGCTGCATAATCTTCAGCTCGTTCTTGGTAAGCTCCAGCCGTTCTTCCCCATAGGAAACCATAGAATTACTCAGGTTTAAGGTTACGCCGTTATACCGCAGCACGTTCATCTCCGCCCCAAAGCTGTAGGTGCGGCGCAGGATGGCCTGAATTTTTGCCAGCACCACCTCAAGGTTAAATGGCTTAGCCACAAAATCATCCGCACCCAGATTGATAGACATCACAAGGTTCATATCGTCGCCCGAGGAGGAGATAAAGAGGATAGGCGTTTGGCTGCATTTTCTGATTTCGGTGCACCAGTAGTACCCGTTATAGAAGGGCAGCGAAACATCCATCAGCACAAGGTCGGGCTGGCACTGCTCAAACTGCTCCAGAACACTGTTAAAGTCAAAAACTGTGCACACCTGATAGCCCCATCGCTTTAAGTGCCGCTCCAACACCTCGGTGATGGTAGCATCGTCTTCTACAATCATGATCTTGTACATTCTTGCACCGCCCTTTTGCGCATCAATATTTGAAAAGCTCGTACCTATATCAATAAAACGCGATATCCGGCTCAATCACTTCAAACCAACCAACCCTAAAGGGTTAAGATTGTATACAAACCAGCCTATGACAATATGTAATATGTTAAGAATATAACATAGAAATATTTACTTGTAAATCGGCCCCGGAAACACATTCCCGAGTTTATGAACATAGTATTGAATAGGCTGCAAACTTCATAAAGGAGTGTGAGAACATGACCGAAGACACCCCATTGGTGAGCATAGTAGTGCTTGCTTACAACCATCTGGATTACACGCGCGAGTGCATCGAAAGCATCTACCGCTATACCTCACATCTGAGCTTTGAACTGATTACCATCAACAACGGCTCGAGCGACGGCACCGAGGAGTATTTTAACAGCCTGCCGGATACCATCAAAATCAGCTTTCCGGAGAATATCGGGGTGTGCAGGGCCATCAATCACGGCTTTCGCATCGCGCGCGGAAAGTATACCATGAACGTAAGTAATGATATTGTAGCGATGCCGCACTGGCTGGATAATCTGCTCATCTGTATGGAGAGTGACCCCAAAATCGGCATGGCGGTGCCGGTGTGCGACGCCTCATGCAACTACCAGCAGATGGTTCTCCCCTACCGGACAATGGAGGAGCTTAAGGAGAAGGCCGCGGTTTATAACGTCAGCAACCCCGCGCTGTGGGAGGAGCGGTTAAAGCTAAGCACCTATGCGGGCATCTACCGCACCGAGCTGCAGAAGGCGCTGGGCGGCTTTGACGAGGACTTTAACCCCGGCTGTTACGACGACGACGCCATCTGCTTTTCCATCCGCCGCATGGGCTATAAGGTGATCTTCGCCAAGGACTGCTTTGTGCACCACTACGGCGCGCACACCTTTACCGCGGAATATGACAAGGATAAGGGCCTTGCCATACGCAACAAGCTGCTGTTCATGCGCAAGTTTGCCGCCGAGCCCTATGTAGCAGGGCTGATTGATTATAACATCATCGACCTTGTGCGGTACAGCGGCGGGGATAGTATCAGTATCCTTGGCTTAGGCAGCTCTTACGGCACTACGCCGCTGCAGCTGAAGAACACCTGCAAAAGCAAGGGCAGCAGGAATATCGGCTTGTACTACCTTACTCAGGATGCGCACACCATGACCGATTTAAAAACTGTATGCGACGATTGCGCCTTCGCCCCCCTGGAGGAGGCCCCGGAGCTCTTCGGCGGCAGGGCATACGATTATATTATTGTGGAGGCTGACTCCCGCCAGCTGCAAAACCGTTCTGAGCTGTTCTCGGCTTTGTACGCAATGCTAAAAGCGGGCGGGCAGCTGGTGTGTACCGCGGCAAGCCCACAGATTCTTTATGAAATCATGGGGTTATTCTATAACCTTGACGCACGGCTGGAAAACCAGCTGAACAACTTCTATTATCTATGTTTCACTACTCCGAAGTAATCAAGCGCTGCAGATAATTTTCTGCAGTCGCAGCACAATCTTTAAAGCATAAAAAAGCTGCCGTACCTTTTGGATACGACAGCTTTACTGATATGATTATTACTTCTTCAGGCGGTTCACAATCTCTACGGTATCGCGGGCGATGGTGAGCTCCTCGTTGGTGGGCACAATCCAGGTGCGAACCTTTGCGCCCTCGGCACTGATATCGTGCTCCTTGCCGTTGAACTCGATGTTCTTGTTCTCGTCAATCTTAATGCCGAAGAATTCCATGTTCTCGCAAACCTCGCGGCGCAGGTCAACAGAGTTCTCCCCGATACCGCCGGTGAATACCACGGCATCCAAACCACCCATGGCGGCGGTATAAGCGCCGATAAACTTCTTAATCTGGTAACGAAGCATGGTACCGGCAAGCTTTGCGCGGCGGTTGCCTTCGTTTGCGGCCTTGCGCAGGTCGCGGTCATCACTGGTAATACCGGAGATACCGAGGTAGCCGCACTTCTTGTTTAAGAACTCGCTGAGCTCTTTGCCGGCAATGCCTTCCTTCTCGGAGATAAAGGCTACCACCGACGGATCAATTCCGCCGGAACGGGTGCCCATCAGCACACCGTCAAGAGGCGTGAAGCCCATGCTGGTATCTACCGAGCGACCACCGTCTACCGCGGTAACGGACGAGCCGTTGCCGATGTGGCAGGTTACAATCTTAAGCTCCTCAGGCTTCTTATTTAAAAGCTTTGCCAAGCGCTGGCTTACATAGCGGTGGGATGTACCGTGGAAGCCATAGCGGCGGATGTGGTCGTTCTCGTAGTACTCATAGGGAATGGCAAACATAAATGCCTTTTCGGGCATGGTGGAATGGAATGCGGTATCGAATACCACCACCTGGGGAACATCCTTGCTTAAAACCTTCTGGCAGGCACGGATGGCGAGCGCGTGCGCATAGTTGTGCAGCGGTGCAAGAGGCGCAATCTCTTCAATGGTGTCTACAACCTGATCGGTTACCAGCACCGATTCGGTAAAACGGTCAGCACCCTGTACGATACGGTGGCCAACCGCCGAAACCTCATTCATGTCTTCAATAACCTTGCCCTCGCCGGAGGTTAATACCTCTTTCAGCTTCATAAACGCTTCTGCGTGGGTGGGGAAATCAGCAGCCATCTCGATTACACGGCCGTCGAATGTCTTGTGTGTGATAAACCCGCCGATGCCGATCTTCTCGCAATTTCCTTTGGCAATAACCTTTTCCGTCTCCATATCAATCAACTGATACTTCAAAGACGAGCTTCCTGCATTAATAACCAGAACCTTCATTGAATGTGCTCCTCCCATATCTTCCTGCAGAGTAGTATTAGTGCTTCTAATAAGGAATTATGTCATTCCTTTGGATGATCAATTATCATGAAAGTCAGATTAAATAATCCTTCCATAATACCGGTAAACATGAAAAAAAGCCCGCAGGCTTGACATGAAACCACCAAACTATATATTATTACATCAAAGGTGAAATTTCAAGTAAGAATTAAACTTTCGCAGATTTTTTCACAATTTATGCTTTAAAAATCCATATCGTCGTAATGAAATGTATGAATTTCCTTATGATGGCCATAAAACATATTAAGAGAGGATATGCGTCTTACAATGACCATAGCCGGAATCATCGCCGAATATAACCCCTTTCACAACGGCCACGCGTATCAGATAGCCAAAACCCGTGCGCTCGGCGCCACCCATGTGGCGGTGTGCATGAGCGGAGACTTCACCCAGCGCGGGGAGTGTGCCGTTATTGAAAAACATGCGCGTGTAAAGGCCGCACTGCTTGGCGGTGCAGACCTTATAGTGGAGCTGCCGCTGCCCTATGCCGTTTCGTCTGCCGAGCGGTTTGCCTTCGGCGGGGTTTCGGTTTTAAACGCCCTCGGCTGTGTGGACATACTCTCGTTCGGCAGCGAAAGCGGGGATATTTCCGCGCTAAAACGAGTGGTTGAGGCGCTGGAGAATTCGCAGTTTGCACCTCTATTACAGAAGCAGCTGGATAAAGGGCTGGTTTTTCCCAAGGCACGGCAACTGGCGCTTACCGAATTGCTGGGCGAGGATGCGCTTGTACTCTCGCACCCAAACAACACCCTTGGTGTGGAATACATCAAATGGCTTGAGCGTCTGAACAGCCGGATACAGCCGGTGACCGTTCCCCGGAAGGGCGTTTCGCATGGAAGCCCTCAAGCAAGCGGAGCGTATGCCTCGGCCTCGCTGATAAGGCGGCATATGCTTTCAGGGAAGGAAGACTGGCGGTGCTTTGCTCCCGCGCAGGCCGAGGAAATCTATCGTGCCGAGATTTTAAACAAGAAAGCGCCCTGTACCCTTGAATACATGGAGCGTGCTATACTGGCAAAGCTGCGCAGCATTGCAAGCGAAGCGTTTACCGCCTTCCCCGATGTAACCGAGGGGCTGGAGGGGCGTATCTATAAAGCGGCGCGCACCGCCGTAAGCCTTGACGAGTTATACGGTTTGATAAAAACCAAGCGTTATACCCTTTCGCGGGTACGGCGCATGGTGCTGTGCACATTTTTGGGGATAGAGGCCTCTATGCAACTGCAGCCACCCCCCTATATCCGCGTTTTGGGCTTTAATGCCCGCGGGGCTGAGATTCTGGCCAAGGCAAAGCAGACCTGCTCCTTGCCGGTTTCCACCAGTCTTTCTGACCTTGCAAGGGTAAACGAACCATGTAAAAAGCTGGCCATGGCCGAAGCTGCGGCTGTTGATATTTTTGCGCTCTGCTCACCCCAAAACCTTCCTTGCGGGCTTGACTTTACCATAAAGCCTGTCATAATAAAGTAGGTACCCTCTGCGTTACGCGGGGATATTATTACAACAGCCGAAGCAGCAAAATGACGGCGGAATGGGAGAATTAATATGTCGGTTGAGATAACAAAGATTGCACACAGTGAGTATGGCAATTGCTTAAAGATGGCAAACGGAGCGGCTGAGCTGCTGATAACCCTGGATTACGGTCCCAGAATCATGCACTGCTCGCTTGCGGGCGGTAAAAACCTGATGTACAATGCCCCGAAGGATGCGGTAATCGGGGAAGGCCCTCTGTTTGATAAAACCTTTTTTAAGGGCGCTAAGTGCATGCTGCGAGGCGGCCACCGCCTGTGGAGAAGCCCGGAGGTTTCGCCCGATACCTGTTACCCCGATAACGACCCGGTAGAGTACAGTATCGACGGCAATACCGTAAAGCTTACCTGCACCCCCCAGGTGCACAACAACGTGCAGTATCGATTTGAGATAACTATGGATGCTTCTGAGCCGAAGGTAACCCTGGTACACCATATTACCAACGTTTCCAACGGCAAGATGACCTTTGCGCCGTGGTCTCTCACCATGATGGGTAAGGGCGGGCTTGAGATTGTACCCATGAACACCAAGGATACCGGCCTGCTGGCAAACCGCATTATCTCGGTTTGGTCTTACGCAAACCTTGGCTGCAAGCGGGTTGCGTTCCACGACCACTATTTTACCCTGCGGCAGAACCCCGAAATTTCTCGTGCATTTAAGATTGGCTTTGATAACGAAGCGGGCTGGGCGGCTTATATCAACCATGAAACACTGTTTGTAAAGCGTTATGACCATGTGATTGGCGGCAGCTACCCCGACAACGGCTGCTCGTATGAAACCTACACAAACAACGAGTTTTTGGAGATGGAGACACTGGGCGAGCTGAAAGAGGTTGCCCCTGCCGAAACCCTCACCCACACCGAATACTGGTCGCTGAAGGCTGTAAACGAACTGCCGAACCAGCAGGATGGGGCCGCCATCGAGGCGTTTGTAAAGAAATATATCGGTTAAATTAAAGTTCAGCCGCGGAGCCTTCGGGTTTCGCGGCTTTTGTTTTATGTTGACATAATGGGTTTGTAGAAGTATGCTCTTAATTGTAATTATTTTGAATTTATATAAAGATTTGAGGGCTCTGGGTATGAGACGAAGAGCTTGGTATAGTTATATTATAGCTGTCATCATGATATTTACGGTTCTTTGTTCCAGCTGTTCCTATAGTGACGCCGCTGTACAGGTAAGCTCATCATCACAGGCTGAAAGCGAACCTGAATTGCCTTTAGCAGACAATTCAAGTTCTGCAAGAAGTTCAAGCCTAGAAAGCAGTTCAAGTTTGTCGTTGGAATCTTCGGCGGAAAATTCATCAGACCTTTTTTTGAAAGTGGAAAATATACTACCTGAGCAGGTTGTTCAATATATGAAGGAATCACTCAAGGGCAGCAAACTGCTTACCATCAGCCCAGAGGGGAAGGTGGTAAAAGCAGTCAGCTACCCCGGGCAATGCCTTTCAAATGCTCGGTTATCACCGAATGGAAGGTATATGCTGTGCCAAACCGATATTGAGAGCGGAGGTGAAAGCTTTAACTGTGATTATATCGTAATTGACCTGCAAACAGGTAAACAATATCGATCTCCTGATCGGCAATCGGGATATCAGAACCATATTATATTAAGCGATAACCTCATTGGTTACGCAGAAGGCACCCGAATCAACGGGCCGGAACAGAATAAGCCTATAAAGCTGTACGATATGCAGTACCGTCCACTCGACATTGCCCTTGCCTTTGATTCCGGCAAAAGACTAGTGCATGATTCCGGCGAAAGCTATGATGAGAACAGTATTACCGGTATCGGCTATAATCCACATAGCGAAACCTACTATGTCACCTATGCCAAAGACCTTTCACTGGATGGGTTAAAGGAGGGGGAGTACCAACAAATATTCTCGCAAAGCCGAATGGGGATAGCTGTTTTTAATAAAAACGGTATTCCCATAGATAACCGCTATCTTCCTAAGGAGTATTCCGCTCCGTATTCCGGTAACGTATTGTGGCTGATACCAAATAGCCCGGTTGTGCTGCCCGACGGATGGCTGGTGGTGAGTTCAATAAAAAACTACAAGACTAATACCTTACTGCTTATAAACCCGAACGGTTGGGAGGTTAAGGAACTGAACTATCAGAGCCATAATGGCTGCGGATTAACCGATAAGCTGCTGCCAGTGTATGAATATCAATTGCCTCAATACCCCAACACCACTTTACTCGGCTTCCAGAATGGTACTATAACCGCTAAGCATGAGCTCCCCGTTACAGTTAAGGCAGGCCTTAACGAATTCGAACCATTTGAAATAGAATGGAAAGATAATAAAGGGTACTTCTTGGCAATAGGACAGGGCACGGATTGGATGAGTATTTACGGATTATTTTTTTGGGATGGTACTACTGCAAAACTCAATCATCTGCTCCCCATTGAATGCAATCTTGTTGGAATCGATAGCGAAGGGAACAGTATGGTATTGCTTGATGGTGCAACCCCGTTAATGGCAGAAGAGTATGAGAATTTTATTGTTAATTGAAAAAGCCCTTGACAATTCATTCAAGACAATATACTATAATGCATATAGAAATAATAGTAATTTAAAGGAGCAACAGCAGATGGCGATTCAGGACAGCAAACAGATTAACTATAATAAAATGTCTGTCATGTACATGTACGGCTTCATGCGCCGTTACATGCGCTTCGCTATGCCTATAACCAAATACTGTTGCCAACCGATATAGAGAGTTCCCGGTTCATTAATTATTGTCTCTAAGCCGGTTAGCGTAGCGCTAGCCGGTTTTTTATATTTTAAGGACTTTTATAGGAAATCCTATGAAATATATTATACTTAAGAACTGAAAGGTTGATTGTCATGAGTGAAAAAAAATTACGTTTCGACACCCTGCAGGTGCATGCAGGCCAAACCCCCGACCCTGCAACAGGAGCACGTGCGGTACCCATCTACCAGACCACCTCGTATGTATTTAAAGATTCCGCCGAGGCGGAGGGGCGTTTTGCCCTTACCGTGCCGGGCAACATCTACTCCCGCTTAACCAACCCCACAGTGGATGTGTTCGAGCAGCGGGTAGCAGCGCTTGAAGGCGGCGCTGCCGGCTTAGCCACTGCCTCCGGCGCTGCAGCGGTGACCTACGCCATTCAGAATATCGCGGGCGTGGGGGATGAGATTGTTTCGGCCAGCACCCTTTACGGTGGCACCTACCATCTGTTCGCCGATACCCTACCCAAGTTCGGCATCAAAACCACCTTTGTAAACCCTGACGATCCCGAAAACTTTCGCAAGGCAATAACCGAAAAGACAAAGGCTTTGTACATAGAAACCCTCGGCAACCCCGGTATCAATGTCATTGATTTTGACGCTGTGGGTAAGATTGCCGCCGAAAACGGCATTCCACTGATTGTTGACAACACCTTTGCTACCCCCTACCTGTTCCGCCCGCTGGAGCACGGTGCAAACGTGGTGATACATTCCGCTACCAAGTTTATTGGCGGACACGGTACCTCGATAGGCGGCATTATCGTTGATGGGGGTAACTTCAACTGGGCAAACGGTAAATTCCCCGAATTTACTACCCCTGATAAGAGCTACCACGGCATTAAATATGCCGAGCTGGGTAATGTGGGCTACGCGGTAAAGATTCGTGCCCAGCTATTGCGCGATACCGGCGCCACCCTTACGCCCATCAATGCCTTCCTTTTCCTTCAGGGGCTGGAGTCACTCTCCCTGCGCGTACAAAAGCATGTTGCCAACACGCAGCGCATTGTGGAGTTCTTAGAGAAGCACCCGAAGGTGAAGAAGGTAAACTACCCCGGCCTGCCCTCCAGCAAGTATTACTCCCTCGCCCAGAAGTACCTGCCCAAGGGCACAGGCTCCATCTTTACCTTTACGATTGACGGCGATGCATCCGATGCAAAGAGCTTTATTGACAACCTCGAAATCTTCTCTCAGCTTGCGAACGTTGCCGATGCCAAGTCGCTTGCTATCCACCCCTCCTCCACCACGCACCAACAGCTTTCATTGGAGGAACAGGCCTTAACCGGAACCTACCCGACAGATGTTCGTCTTTCCATTGGTGTTGAAGATGCTGATGACCTGATTGAAGACATTACGCAGGCACTCAATAAGGTATTTGCTTAACACCTTTCCATGTAATATACAGCACCCCAAAAGTAACGGGATGGCGGATTATTTCTGCCATCCCATTACTTTTATTGATTACCGCATTAATCATTTGGAATATTGCTAAATACCTATTGACAAAATAGTAATTGAAGCGTATTATAATAACATATTAAACATATATGAATTGTTTATATGAATGGAGGTAATTTCTAATGCCAAAAATCTATAAAAGCTTAACCGATTTAATCGGCAAAACCCCGCTGCTTGAGCTTTCCAACTATGAGAAGAAGCATTCGTTAAAGGCTACTGTTGCGGCGAAGCTGGAATACTTTAACCCGGCTGGCAGCATAAAAGACCGTATTGCCAAAGCGATGATTGACGATGCCGAAAAGCGCGGTGTACTGAAGCCAGACTCGGTGATTATTGAGCCAACCAGCGGCAACACCGGTATCGGTCTTGCCTCGGTAGCGGCAGCAAGAGGCTACCGTATCATCCTCACCATGCCTGAGACGATGAGCGTGGAGCGCCGCAACCTGCTGAAGGCCTACGGCGCCGAGCTGGTACTTACCGACGGTGCCAAGGGCATGAAGGGCGCCATCGAGAAAGCAAAGGAGCTTTCGCAGGAGATACCCAACGGGTTTATCCCCGGGCAGTTCGATAACCCTGCCAACCCCGCTGTTCACAAAGCCACTACCGGTCCCGAAATCTGGGAGGATACCGACGGCAAGGTGGATATTCTTGTAGCGGGTATCGGCACCGGCGGCACCATTACCGGTACCGGCGAGTTTTTAAAGAGCAAAAACCCAAATATCAAGGTTGTTGCCGTAGAGCCGTTTGATTCCCCCGTGCTCTCTGAGGGTAAAGCGGGAGCACATAAGATTCAGGGCATCGGCGCCGGCTTTGTGCCGGATGTACTCAACACCAAGATCTACGATGAAATCATCAAGGTAAAGAACGAGGATGCGTTCCAAACCGGCCGGGAGCTTTCCAAGGCGGAGGGCCTGCTGGTGGGTATCTCCTCCGGCGCAGCACTTTGGGCCGCCACCGCCCTTGCAAAACGCCCCGAGAATGCGGGCAAGATGATTGTCGTGATCCTGCCCGATACGGGCGAGCGTTACCTCTCTACCCCACTCTTTAGTGACTAATTCCATCCATAAAAAATGTTTGCTCTACCAAGCAGGAGCAGCCGTTTTCAGCGGCTGCTCCTTGCATTTTGCATATTGTTTAATTACTGTTATAATATAACTGGTGTCTGGAAGGAGTGAGTACTATGTTCTTGCTAAACAGCGAAAGTGTTTATATCGGGTATTCCATGGAAGAGCTTGAAAGAATCAAAAACCTACTTGCGCAGGAAGGGATTGAGTACCGTTGCAAGGTACTCAGCCACTCCGCCCAGTGGGGCACCATTGGTACCAAACGCGGCACCTTCGGCAGTGCCGGCTTAAACCAAGGCTATGAAAAGCAGTACGAGCTGCTTGTAAAATCGAAGGATTATGAAAAAGCCAAACGACTAGTGCACAAATAGGTGAATCAAGCAAAACCGCAGGCATTCCGTGTAGCTTGGAATGCCTGCGGTTTATGACAAGAGGAGGTTAATTCTTAGCAAATGGGGGCTTACAGAGCATCATCCTTTTACAGCACCTGCGGTAACGCCCTTGATGATATGCTTCTGGCAGCTGAGGTAGAAGATGATAACCGGTATCATCGCCAGCACCAGCACCGCCATCATGGCGCCCATATCCTTAGAGCCGTAGCCGCCCCTCAGGTATTGTACGGCTATAGGGATGGTACGGTATTTCGTACCGATTACAAGGTAAGGCAGCAGGTAGTCATTCCAGATCCACATGGTGTTTAAGATTGCGACTGTAATCGCGATGGGCTTAAGCATGGGGAATACTACAAGGAAAAAGGTTTGAATGGGGTTACAGCTGTCGATCATCGAGGCCTCTTCAATCTCAAGCGGGATGCTCTTTACAAAGCCCGCGAACATGAATACCGAAAGCCCCGCGCCAAAGCCAAGGTAGATAAAGATAAGCCCAAAGATATTATCCAATCCCAAGAGATTAGCCATCTTAGACATGGTGAACATCACCATCTGGAACGGTACAATCATCGAGAAAACAAAGGCATAATACAACCCGCTTGTAAACTTGCTTTTCACGCGGGTGATATACCAAGCCGTCATGGCGGTAAACAGCACAATCACCGCTACCGATGTGATGGTAATAAATACAGAGTACCCTGCGGCACTTAAAAACCCGGTTTTGGTTATTCCGTTTATGTAGTTGTTAATACCCGCAAAGGTGTCGGTCGTCGGGAAAACAAACGGCTCATCCGCAATAGAGAACCGGTTTTTAAACGAGTTCATCAGTACGATGAAGGCGGGGGCTAAGAATAGTACCGAAAGAAGCACCAGAAGTGCAATTAAAAACGTATTGCGAATCTTGCTCTTGGCCTGCATTAGTTCTCCACCTCCCTTTTACGGGTAAGGTACAGCTGAATGAAAGCTATAGCTGCCACCATAATAAAGAATACCACGGCCTTCGCCTGCCCAACCCCTTCGTAGCCTACCCGGCCATAAAAGGTGTTATAGATATTTAAAGCCAGCATCTCGGTTTGTCTGGAGGGAGCACCGGCGGTGAGTGCAAGGTTCTGGTCAAACAGCTTAAAGGAATTCGTAAGCGTTAAAAACGTGCATATCGTAACGGAAGGCATTACAAGGGGAATGGTGATATGGCGAAGAATCTGGCCCTTTGAAGCGCCGTCCACCGCCGCGGCATCCATCAGGTCACCCGAGATGTTCTGAATGCCCGCGATGTAGATAACCATCATGTAACCGATCAGCTGCCAGTTCATGAGGACAACCAGCCCCCAAAAGCCGTAGTTCGGGTCGGTAGTGATGGTTACATCAAAGAAATACAGCACCCCGTTAATGATGAGCTGCCAGATATAGCCCAGCACAATGCCTCCGATTAGATTCGGAATAAAAAAGATTGTTCTGAAAACGTTGGTACCGCGCAGGCTTTTAGTAAGCAGCAGCGCCAACAGAAACGCAAACAGGTTTATAAAGATAACGGAAACAACGGTAAAGCGGAAGGTAAACCACAGCGAGTTTATAAACTCCTTGTTCGCGGTAAAGGCTTGAATGTAGTTATCAAAGCCAATCCATTTTGCGTCGGTTACCGTTTTAAACTTCGTGAATGACAGGTAAATGCCCATCAGGAAAGGGATAACAAAAGATATTAAAAAAGCAAGCAGTGTGGGCAGGGCAAAAAAAGCAAAATATTTTTTTAATGCTTTTTGCATGAGTTTTCTCCTCTCATTTCACGCTGCAGGAAGGTTCTTGCCCATAGTTTATTTTAGTTCAGCGTAAATTATCATATATGGCTTGGTTGCAGACTTGATTTATTAAAGGTACACCGCGCCGCGCCGCAAAGGCGCGGTGCGGTGTAAAATGTGCGGCTAATTATTTAGCAGCTGCTGCTCTTTCGGTCTTCCAACCGTCGATTACAACCTTCTTCACATCGTCCCAGGTTTTTCCGCCCTGAACATACTCAAGAAGTGCTGCGCCGAAGTCATCCTTAAACTTCTGGCTGGGGAATGCCGCGAAGGTCCATGCAACGTTGTTGATGTCCTTCTTGCTGGACCATGCCAGTACTTCTTTAGCAAGAGGATCAGAGGGCTTTTCTGCATCGGTAAAGGTGTCAAACGGAGCAATGAAGCCGAGCTTGGTGGAAACGTAGGACTTACCCTTATCGCTTGTGAACAGCCAGTTGATGAAGTCGATAGAAGCCTTCTGCTTATCTGCAGAAACCTTGCTGTTGATGGCAAAGAAGTTCTCGGTGCCTACGCACAGGCCCTGCTTTTCTTCGCCGGAAACACCGGTATAGATAGGCATAAACTTAACGTCTGCTTCTTTTACTGTGTTGCCGTCAACCTTGCTGATCTGGCCCCATGCCCAGTTGCCGTTCTGAACCATTGCAACGTTGCCGAGTGCGAATTCAGCCATCGAGTCGTCAACCGACTTACTGCCAAGCAGGCCCTTCTTTGTGCAGGAGTTGTTGGTGTACAGGTCGAAGATGTTCTTGTAGTTGTCGCTGTACTTAAAGGCAATCTCTTTTGCGTCGAGGCCTGCAAGAACGGTGCTGGGGAATGCGGTGTTCTCTTTGAACTCATAGAAGAAGGGGATGTTGGCCAGATGGGTCTGCCATCTCCAGTCTTCACCGGTGGTAAGGGAGGTGGAAGCGAACACGCCCTTGATGCCGAGAGCTTTGGCATTGGCGGTCATATCCTCAACAACCTCTTTCAGGGTAGCAAAGTTGTTGATTTCGGCAGCGGAAGAAACCTTCGCTTTCTTATTGGGAAGCGCAAAATACTTGCTCATGATTGCGTTGTTGTAGATAATTCCGTAGCCCTCGATGGCGTAAGGGATACCGTATACGCCGTCGCCGCTGGTAACCGCAAGGCTCTTATCGGTGAGGTGCTTATAGAGCTCGGTATCTTTTAAATCCAGGCAGTAGTCCTTCCAGTTCTGGTAGCCAACCGGGCCGTTAATCTGGAAGATGGTGGGGGCCTCATCCTTAGCTATTTCGGAGGTCAGTGTCTGCTCGTAGGTGCCGCTTGCTGCGGTAACTACGTTGAGTTTCACGCCTGTTTCTGCTTCATAATCCTTGGCAATCTCATCATATACAGATGCAATTTCGGGTTTGAAGTTTAAGTAGTAGATCTCTTTTGCGCCCTCTGCGGAAGCAGCCTGAGACGAAACCTCAGCCGAAGCTGCCTCACTGGATGCGGCTGCCGAGGATGCCGGAGCTGCCGGAGCGCTTGAGCATGCGGCAAGAGTAGAAAGAGACATTAGTGCAGCGAGTGAAAATGCTAATACTTTACTCACTTTGTTCATGATAATCCTCCCAAATGATAATGTTATATTTAAAAGGCTTTGGGGCCTAACCCCACATAGTAATGATGCTACAGGCTGCGCACCGAATCGCCCTCGATGATTTCGGCATCCAGCAGCAGGTGCTGTGCCTGCTCGGTGCCGTGAATCGCACCCACCAGCATCTTTGCGCTGGAAACTGCGATGTTCTCACACGGCTGCCGGATAGTAGTAAGCTTGGGGCAGTAGTAGTTTGCAAGCTCAATGCCGTCAAACCCGATTACCGAAATATCATTCGGTACTGAAAGCCCCAGATCGCTGATGGCCCGTATGGTTCCGAAGGCCAGCATATCCGACATCGCAAAGATTGCAGTGAGCTGTGGGTTCTTCTGCAGCAGCTTCTTGGCTGCCTCGTAACCCGCTGAAATATTAAAGTGTGCCTGCTCAAAATATTGATCGGTTAATTCCTGCCCATGCTCCTGAAAGCTTTGGCGGCATCCCGCAAAGCGAAGGCCGCTGGTGCAGGAGATATCTTCATTTCCGCCCACAATGCCGATATGGGTATGGCCGTAAGCAAACAGGTAATCGACTGCCTGCTTCGCACATTTAACGTCATCTACGCTGACACTCGAAAGGTTTTCAAAACTCAAACTCTGGGCACTGGTGGTACTGAGGATACAGGGGATAGCAATATTGGAAAAACGCTTTCTAAAGGTCTCGGGATTACCGCCTAAAAAGGTGATGCCCAGCGGCTTAATCTCTTTGCAGATTTGCTCGGCCATGCGCACCTCGTTTTCATCCTCGTTGAGGTAGTGAATGACGGTTTCATACCCCAGCCGGCTGATATGCGTCTGCATCTGCTCGATAATGGAGGCAAAGAACAGATTAAAACTACCCTTTACCAGAATCACAATGCAGTTGCTTACCTGCTGTTTGAGCTGCTTTGCATTGGAATTCGGAACAAACCGGTTCTCTTTGGCAATCTGCTTTATCTTATCCTTGGTTTCCTGGCTTACGTCCGGGTGGTCGTTCAGTGCACGCGATACCGTGCTGATTCCGTAGCCGGAGATTTTTGCGATATCCTTTATCGTCATATTTAACTGCCCGGCCTTTCTTCGAACTTTGTCAGAAAACGTTACCGGAAACGTTTCCGATTTCTGAGTTCATAATACCACAACTTTTTAAAATACGCAACACCATTGTACAAAACCGTGATTATGTTAAATATGATAGGCACTAATTTGTTTATATTGCGCAATAAGCGTACCGGATTTAATTAACTGCCAATAATTCAAGCTTTTTTTATTTTGTGAAATGTATCCTAAATTTTTATTATTCATTAAAAAATATAAGTATTTGTATTGCTAAATTTTATCTGATTATGGTACAATTACAATTGCTTGGAGGTGTCTTGATGGCTATAATAGATAGAGTAAAATTTGACGGCCTTAGGAGCCGGGATTGGATAGTTTTCAAGCATCCTGCCGATAATCTTGTTGTTGGTACCCAACTAATTGTGGGTGAGGGTCAGGCTGCTATCTTTGTAAAAAGTGGTAGAGTATGTGATCTTTTTAATGCTGGTACATATACCTTAAGCGCTGTTAATCTGCCTATACTTCAGAGTTTAGTTAACATACCCTTCGGCGGACAAACCCCTTTCACCGCCGAGATATATTATTTAAATGTTGTTTCTAATCTTGATTTGCAGTGGGGTACCTCTGATCCTATTCAGATAATCGACCCAAAGTACTATACAAGGCTAAGGGTTCGGGCTTTCGGCCAGATGGGCTTGAAACTGTCTGATTATTCATTGTTCCTGAAGGAGCTTATTGGTGTACTCGGCCCAAACGATATCGTAAAGTTTAATTTGATCATTGATTATTTCAAAGGTGTTTTAGTGCAAAAGCTGAAGGCAGTTATCGCAGATATCATTATCAATCAGAAAATATCCGCTTTAGAAATCAGCGCAAAGCTTGATAGTATTTCTGAAACTGCCATAGAACGAATCAAGCCTGAATTCAGCCGGTACGGTTTATCTATAGTGAACTTTTTTATTAAGTCCATTAACTTCCCCGAGGAAGACTTTGAACAGATTAATGAGATTTTGAAAAACCGTGCTGAGTTTGAGATTATGGGCGACAGTCGCTATGTAACAAAAAGATCTTTTGATGTTTATGATCATGCCGCTTCCAACGAATCCGGTGTTGCAGGTGCATTCGCTGCCGGAGGTGTGGGTTTGGGCCTTGGAACTGCTATGGGGTATAAAATGCAAAACACCATTAATACTGAAGCAGTTCTGGATAGTATAAAATGTACCTCTTGTGGCATATCGATTGCGGGAGGCACAAAATTTTGCCCTGAATGCGGCGCTTCATTGGCTCCAAAAACTTGCCAGTGCGGTGTAAAGCTGCCTGCCGGTGCCAAGTTCTGCCCGGAATGCGGCAAAAAAGTAGACTGATTTCCCTTATAATTAATTTATGGAGGATAATGAAATGAGCAATCATCTTTGCCCACAATGCGGTGCCCCTAATGCTTTTGATGCCAAAGAATGTGCCTATTGTGGTGAACCCCTGCCAGTTGAAGCTGTTCCCGCTGCACCAGTATACCAGCGGCCTGTAAATCAACAACCTCCGGTATACTCAAATCCGCCTGTTTACCCGCAGCAAAATGTAATAAACAATAATATTATATCTCCAGCCTATAATGGAATTGATCCAGCTTGGCCAATTAAGAGTAAGGTTGCTGCTGGATTGCTGGCAATCTTTCTTGGAGGATTGGGCATACATAAGTTTTACCTTGGAAAAATCGGCATGGGGATCTTATATTTATGCTTCTGCTGGACCTATGTTCCCGCTATTATCGGCCTGATTGAAGGCATAGTTTATTTGGCTTCAAATGACCATAATTTTCAGGTCAAAAACCACGTAAGATTGAAATAATATCTTAATAATTTTATTATCCAAAGGGGTGACTTATGCAAAGCATAGGTCACCCCTTTGGATAATGTAAAAATAATCAAAGAGACCATTTTGTATCGTATCCACCGGATAATACCGATAGAAGTGAAAACCCAATAGTTGCATAAGTGTGCCCTTAAGCATTTGCCGGGGTGGCGTTTTTGGGGAATACAATGCCGTGCAGTAGCTCAGGGGGGATAACGAAAGCAACGCTCCCCATAGTTAAATAAAGAACTGGTTATGTCCCAATAAAACAGTACGTAAAATAACCGCTACGTCTATAAGCACAAGGAAGGCAGGCCTCTATCAAGCTCGTCTTCGCTTTTTAGCTTTCCCTTAGCATAAAGCACCAATCAGCTCTCCCCTTCACTGCCGGTCTGGTACAATACTGCTGATTTCTGTGGCTGCCTGCAAAGCAACAATACCGCTGCCTTTATTGTGTCCATTCAGCTGTAAAAGTGGCAGACGGACGACACTGCGGTCAATAACCTCTATTTACCGCTCACCGTGCTTTTGCCAACCCCATTGTGCCGTTAACGATAATCAGTTTCTTCATCATGATGTCTAGCCATCCCTCAGTACACTGAAACGGGCAGGAAAGTTAACCTTTCCTGCCCGATAATGGATGATTTATTTCGTACCGAAGATTCTGTCGCCGGCATCACCAAGGCCGGGAACAATATAGCCGTGATCGTTGAGGTGCTCATCGAGTGATGCACAGTAGATCTGTACATCAGGATGTGCGGTTGAAAGCGCCTTTAAGCCTTCGGGAGCGGCGATGATGCACATAAACTTGATGTTTACGGCGCCGCGCGCCTTGATGAGCTTGATAGCATCCACAGCAGAACCGCCGGTAGCAAGCATCGGGTCAAGCACGATTACCTCGCGTTCCTCGATATCGCTGGGCAGCTTGCAGTAATACTCAACAGGTTCGAGTGTCTTGGGGTCGCGGTACAGGCCGATATGCCCAACCTTTGCGGCCGGAACCAGCTTCAGCACGCCGTCTACCATGCCAAGGCCAGCGCGGAGGATTGGTACGAACGCAAGCTTTCTTCCCGTAATAACCTTCGTACGCGCTACCGCAACAGGGGTTTCAATCTCCACCTCTTTAAGCGGCAGATCGCGGGTGGCCTCATAGCACATCAGCATTGCAATCTCGCTTACTAACTCACGGAACTCTTTAGAACCGGTGTTTTTGTCACGCAGAAGCGAAATCTTGTGCTGAATCAGCGGGTGATCCATAATAAAGGGTTTTAGTTCCATACCAATATACTTCCTTTCAGCCGAAGCTTAATATTCTGAATGTAACGGGTTGTTATACCGCTTAAAGTGCCGCCTGCTTCTGGCGCAGCTCGCGCTCAGCCTGAGGCAAACGGAGGTACACAGGCGAAATAGCTTCGGCGCCAACTGCCGCCAAAGGCTCTGCTTTCATTCTCTCCAGCGCAAGCCTGCATACACTGGCAGCACTTTGGTTTACCATATGCTCCGGCGCAAGCCTTGCATCGAAAAGACACACATTTTTATTATTATAACACAAACCGGCCCCGTCTCCAACAAAAAAAACAGGCTCTTGAAATTGTGTAAGTTGACGGATAAGCTCCTCAATGGGCAGCGCGCTGTCTTCGGTGAGCCTTTCCACCGCTCCGCTGTGGGCACGGAAGCTGGCGGTGTAAACCTGATTGCAGCGTGCATCCATCACCGCACAGATAATCCCCTCAAACCCGCGCAGGTTATAGGCCAACGCTTCAAGTGTAGATACCGCAACGCAAGGCTTGTTTAGGGCCATTGCCATACCCTTTACCGCCGCTATGCCGATGCGAAGCCCCGTAAAGGAGCCCGGGCCGGCAGAAACGGCAAATGCATCCACTTGATTCAGGGCAATGTGCGCGTTTTCGAGCATCGACTGCACCATGGGCATGATGGTCTGGCTGTGTGTAAGTTTAGTGTTTACCATAGCCTCGGCCAATAGCTGGGTTTCGTCGCAGATTGCGACTGAAGCAGCCTTGGCCGAGGTATCAATCCCCAATAAAACCATGCAGATAACTGTTCCTTTCGCTTAAACCGGGATTGCATGAAAGTACAGTCCCAGAGCCTGAGAGAATTTTGCTCAGACAGATTCCTCTATTATAATCTCACGTTCCTCATCCGAGATGCGGTTGAGGCTGATTTTTTTATACCCTTTAGGCAGCGCGCTTACGATATTCTCGCTCCATTCCACCGCGATGACTGCGCCGGTATCCAGATAGTCAAAGAAACCGGTGGAGTATAGATCCTCAAACGAGGTTACACGGTACATGTCGAAGTGGTAAAGCGGCACCGTGCCCTCATATTCATGCACTAAGGCAAAGGTAGGGCTAAGCACCTCGCCCTTGACCCCCAGCCCGCGCGCAAGCCCGCGGATAAACGCGGTTTTTCCAGCGCCAAGGCCGCCGAAGAATGCCAGCACGTCATTCGGCTTGACGCTCTTTGCGTAGGTCTCAGCAATGGTCTCGGTATCCTGCGTGCTGTGAGAAAGATAGCGCTCCACGCGCTCACCTCTTTAATTCGTACTATAAATATCAGAACAGCCCTGTAATATTGCCGTTATCGTCCACATCAATATTACAGGCTGCCGGAACCTTGGGCAGACCGGGCATGGTCATGATATCGCCGGTAATCACCACAATAAAGCCTGCACCCGCCGAAAGCTTGACTTCCCGCACCGAGAGCTCAAATCCGGTGGGGCGGCAGAGCAGTGCCGGGTTATCGGAAAGCGAATACTGCGTTTTGGCAATACAGATGCGCAGGCTGGATTTGCCCAGAGCCTCGATATCCTTGATGGCCTTTTCGGCGGCACTGCTGTAGCTGACGCCCTTTGCGCCGTAGATATTCTTGGCGATTATCTCGATCTTATCCTTCACCGGCAGGTCTGTCTCATAGAGCGGCGCAAAATGATTCGGCTTCTCGCAGGCCTCGCACACCTTCTGCGCAAGGGTAAGCGCGCCGTCGCCGCCCTTCATAAACACCTCTGATAGCGCGAACTCGGCTCCTAAGGCAAGGCAGGCATCCTCGATAAGCTTAAGCTCCGCCTCGGTATCGCTTGCAAAGCGGTTAATGGCTACCACAACGGGCACACCATATTTTTTCATGTTCTCCACATGCGCGCGCAGATTCTCCATTCCCGCTGATAGAGCGGAGAGATTCTCCTCCCCGGTAAGCGCCTTTGGTACGCCGCCGTTGTATTTCAGCGCCCGGGCGGTTGCCACAATTACAATGGCAGAGGGGGTAAGCCCCGCAGTGGGGCATTTAATATCCAAAAACTTCTCGGCGCCAAGGTCGGATCCGAAGCCTGCCTCGGTGATGCAATAGTCGGCGAGCTTCAGCCCTAAACGGGTTGCGCGAACCGAGTTGCACCCGTGCGCGATATTGGCAAACGGCCCTCCGTGCATGAGCGCCGGGGTATTCTCAAGCGTCTGCACAAGGTTGGGCTTGAGCGCGTCTTTCAAAAGTGCCGCCATCGCACCCGCAACCTTTAAGTCACGGCAATACACCGGTGTATTACTGTAAGTATAGGCAACTAAAATATCCCCCAAACGGCGCTTGAGATCGGCAAGATTTAGGGATAGGCACAGAATCGCCATAATCTCGCTTGCCACGGTGATGGTGAAGCCATCTTCACGCGGAACACCGTTGGGCTTGCCGCCGAGACCCACAATGATTTCGCGCAGAGCACGGTCGTTCATATCCATTACACGTTTAAAAAGGATACGCCGTGGGTCGATACCGATTGGGTTGCCCTGCTGCAGATGGTTATCGAGCACCGCGCACAGCAGGTTATTCGCCGCGGTAATGGCATGCATATCACCGGTAAAGTGCAGGTTGATATCCTCCATCGGCACTACCTGCGCGTAGCCGCCGCCCGCAGCGCCGCCCTTCACGCCGAATACCGGCCCGAGAGATGGCTCACGCAGCGCTATAATGGCCTTTTTACCAATCTTGTTCATCGCCTGCCCAAGACCGATGGTGGTGGTGGTTTTACCCTCGCCCGCAGGGGTGGGGTTAATGGCGGTAACTAAAACCAACTTGCCGTCCTTATTATGGCTCAGGCGCTCATAAACGCCGTCTTCCAGCTTTGCTTTAAAGCGCCCGTAGGGGAGCAGTTCCTCTTCACCGATACCAATCTGTTTGGCAATCTCGGTGATGGGGAGCATTTTACAGCCCTGCGCAATCTCAATATCTGTCAGCATATAATAACCAGCCCTTCCTTCGGGTAATCGTTCCGTATCGTTGCATTCAGTTGGTATTATAACACAACTGCGAGCTGCATTAAAGCACAAGTTTTCTTCTCTCTAAAAGCAAGCACTTTGCCTTTGGGGCATGAAGTTTTATTATGAATTACTTCGTTACTTTGGCAGTTTACTTTCTATTTGTTAAATTATTTCCTAAGGAAGTTATGCGGCTTGTAAAAGGGCGAGAATCATACTATAATGAGGTTGCATTAAAACTTGTACATAGTAGAACGGGGCTGCTCATGAATAAGATTCTATCAAGTATTATCAATTACATAAAAGCCACGGACAAGCTGCTTTTTATTTTTACATTAGCCACCACCGGCTATGGGTTATTGGTGCTGTACGGTGTATTGGAGGCTTTTGATTTTGGCTTGCGTGGGCTATATATTCAGATTGCCGGTGCTGTACTGGGGCTTATCTGTGCCATTATCCTTTCAAAGATGGACTACAAGTTTTTGGCGAAGCTTTGGAAGCTGCATGTACCGCTGGCCTATGCGTTGGTGTTTTCAACCTTTATCCTTGGTTATGGGCGTACCGGTGCTGACGATATCAACTGGATAGCCCTCCCCTTCGGCGCAAGTATTCAGCCCTCGGAATT
Organism: Acetanaerobacterium elongatum; assembly: GCF_900103835.1. Classification (GTDB taxonomy): domain Bacteria; phylum Bacillota; class Clostridia; order Oscillospirales; family Ruminococcaceae; genus Acetanaerobacterium; species Acetanaerobacterium elongatum. Next base: position 65,077 of record NZ_FNID01000005.1, read on the forward strand.
TTTAAAGATTTCGTTTATTCTTTCGTTTGCGTTCCACCTTGATAAGGTGAAGGAAAATATAAACGCCCCTCTTACCCTGCTGCCACTCCTCATTCACGGTGCTGTACCCGCATTGCTTATTCATTTTCAGGGTGACGACGGTACGGTACTGGTATTTATTTTTATCTTCGCAGCCATGCTGTTCGCTGCGGGGCTTTCGCTGCGCTATGTTGCAGTTGCCGCGGGGCTGGGGCTGATTGCCATTCCTATTGCATGGAATTATATACTCAGTAACGACCAAAAGATGCGCTTCCAGGCGATATTCACACCGGGAATCGACCCCAAGGGTATCGAGTGGCAGCAAAACTCTGCGCTGATATCTATCGGATCGGGGCAGCTTTCGGGTAATGGTATCTTTTCTACTCACCGTTTTGTAGATGAAATTCAGAACGACTTTATCTTCGCTTTTATTGGGGAATCGTTCGGCCTGATGGGCTGTATTGCTGCGGTGGTGCTGATCTTTGCGGTTGCCACTAAGGTACTGTTTATTTCAAGATTGGCAAAGGATACCTTGGGAAACTCCATCTGCATTGGTATCTTTACTATGCTCACGACACAGACGATTATTAACGTAGGTATGAATATCAAGCTTTTGCCGGTTATCGGTATTACGCTGCCCTTCTTCTCTAAAGGAGGATCGTCGATTCTTTCGGTATTTCTTGCAGTCGGCCTTGCGTTAAGTGTATACATGCACAATAAGGAAAACCTATTCTTGGATAAGAATTATTAGGCCAAAGTAAAAATATAAAGTAACCCCCGTACGCCGATAAAGGCTTGCGGGGGTTGTTGGTTATGCCTGTTTTTCCATGTAATAGAGCTTGTTTTTTAAGTCGTAGTGGTAGCCGCCGGCTAAAAGGGTTTTACAGGAGTTTGCGTTATCCTCCTCCGGCTGTACAATAATACGTTTGGCATCGTTTAGTCCAAAGATCTTTTTTGTCAGCAGAAGAATAATTTCCTTACCAAGGCCCTTGTGCAGGTATGTTTCCTCGCCGATAAGGTAATCAATACTGTAGGTACCTTTTAGCGGGATATCTCCGTACCAATCCTCTTTGGCATTAATACAGGCGTAATACTGGCAGAACCCAATTGGTATACCGTTACACTCGGCAATCAGATGTGTGACAAAGTGATAATCGGTAAAACGTCCGTTTACCTCGTTTAGCCACTCCGCCGGCTCCTTATACCATTTGGCTATATACTCTTTATAGAGCCATTCTCTCAACAAGGGGATATCCTTATCCTCCAGCGGACGCAGTAGTAATGAATTCATTGTCTTAACCTCCATATGTTAAACTGTGCTGTCTGCTTCAATAGATGGAGGCCCCCTTGCGTATGCAGAAGGTTAACATGGGAAACGTGTTCGTATCATAGTTAATATCTCCTTATAAATACTTTTGTTTCCAAGATTATAGCGTAAGACCAAAGGAAAATCAATTGTTTACTTACCGCAGCAAGGTTGTAAACTGCCCTATTTTAACAACTGATCAGCTGGTTCCCTGCCCTTCTGCTGCAAAAATGTCTTAAGAACCTGCACAAACTCCTCCGGCCTCTCCATCTGAGGCACATGCTTACACCCCTTCATAATATGCAGCTGGCAGCGCCTGATAACCTTACTTGCCGCAATAGCGGACTTCAACGGAACAGCTGCATCTCTTTCCCCGTTTACCAGCAAAACCGGCATGCTCAACTCACAAAGATGCGAGGTGAGATCAGTTGTAATCCTATCCGGCCCCATCTCGTATTGCTGGAGGGAGTTAAACGCACGAAAGCCGGTCTCCGACTGGGCAAGGGTAAACACCTCGGTAACCATTTCGTCAGAAATCTTCTCTTTATCCCCTATCAAACTGGCTGCAATAGACCATTTAACCAAACGCTTGCTTTTACACATCTGTTCATACATCTTTGTATAGAGCTTTGAATAGACCAGCCATCGACTAAGTTTATGAAAGCGCATCCTTTCGCTAAGCCCCAGTGAGTCTACCAATATAAGCTTTTCTACTGTCTGAGGGTTTCTTACTGCAAAACCGATGCTGACCCCTCCACCCAGTGAGATTCCTGCAAGGGACATTCTTTCTATTCCAAGCTGCTTTACAACCTCATCAAACAGGTCGACATACAGCGGGACGGTATAGGTAATATCGGGCTTATCGCTTAAGCCATAGCCCAGCATATCCACTGCATAGATCTCATAGCGGCTGCCCATCAGACGGATAACCTCACTCCAGGAAAGCATTGCGTTATCAAGACCCCCTCCATGCAGAAGCATCAGCTTTTCTCCTGTTTCCCCCGGCTGGTGATAGACGTTTATTGTATAACCCTGAACCCTCAATTTTATCTGCTCCACAGCTCTCACTCCTTATTGCTTCTATAGAAACCCTGACGAAGCACCTCGATATAGGTGCATGCTTCTGCTTCCAGCGCCTGCAGATCAAGCTTTCCCTCCGTACGGCGTTCCTTGATGAAGCCGTCACCGATCCACACTATCATACGGATCGCCTTTCCGATATCCTCATCACATCTGAATCGACTGGTGTCAATGTTTTCATACATCACCCGGTAGTTGCTGTTTAAAACTTGCTGGTTGATTGTCTTGATTTCGGCCGCAACCAAAGGCTCCGTCTCGTAATAGGCGCGCAGGGCGAACTCGAAGATATCGGGGTATGCCGCAAGGGTGCGCACCCTTGACTGGGTAATCTTGATATTGCGGTCGAAAAAATCGGTTTCTGCCAGTGCCCCGCTCTGCTCGATTCCCTCTAAAATCTTTCCGCAGCTGTACTCATACAAAAAGCAATAGAGTTCCTTTTTATTCTTAAAATGATAAAATAGCAGGCCCTTTGAGATTCCGGCCAATGATGCAATATCATCGGTGGAGGCCTTGCTGTAGGGGGATTGCGCAAAAACCTTCATCGCCGCGTGGATAATTTTTTGCTGCTTCTCGGGCTTTAGCTGTCGAAAGCTTTCCTGCATACGCAACCTCCTTTTGACCAATTCGGTCAGTTTCTAGCTTCATTATAATGAACTGACTCAGACTTACAAGGGGTAAAGGTTAAAAAACCTATAATTACAAACAGCACCTCTACTTTCATATGAGGTGCTGTTTGTGGGTTTTATAGAGTATTGATAATAACAGCGGAAAGCAAGCTGGATTTGCTTAATGGGTTTCACTCTCAATGATGGACTGAATGGTGCAATACCGATTACCGCTCAGCCTTCCCAATGCATCAAGACCTTGCCAATCTATTTCGCGCTCATCCTTCACAATTTCGTCTTGGGCATACATTGATAAAACCCGCCCGATAATCAGATTACCCGCGTTGGCTCCTTCACTTACAGATACAATACGGTCAAGCACGCACTCAAATGAAACCCGGGCTTCACAAATTCTTGATGGTCGGATTGTTTTAGAGGGAGCCAGCGTGATGCCCTTTATAAATGTTATGTCTTCCCCAAAAGGGATAGGCCCGGCCGAGCATTCCATCGGATGCAGCAAATCCTTAGAAACAAGGTTAATTACAAATTCCTTTGTCTCTTCAATATTGATGACGGTGTCTTTTTTTGAACCATCCTCCCGATTAACAGCAGAAAAAGCCAGAACAGGGGGGTACCAGGACACCCCGGTAAAAAAGCTGAAGGGCGCTAAATTCGGCGCACCTTTCGCATTTATGGTAGATACCCATGCGATAGGGCGCGGTATGATACTGCTTGTAAGTAAATCGTGCGCATGACGCGGCTTTAAATCTCTCAAATCAATTTCCATCAATTTCACCGCTTACCATAGTAGTTATTATTCTGCTAATCAGCATACAGATCACCGCTGTTCTCTTTGTTCAACGTACCTTCCAGCTCAATCATCAAAAACTTTGTAAGCTTATTCACCACCGGCCTGTGCAGGGTATTTTTCGGAACAATGATAAATTCACCCTGACTAACCTCTATAAGGCCATCCTCGGTTTCAAGATGGAATTGTCCCTCGATAACATAAAACAGTTCATCCGACCTCTCGTGGATATGGAAATCCAATGTCCTGTTTTCTACCTGCACAACGCTTAAGGCATGATGATTCAAAAAGCCTATCTTCTTATACACATACAGCTGATCGATTTCGTTAACTTCCTTTAACAGACTTACTTTCGATAACATTTCAATACCTCCGCTTGCTATTTTCTTAAGCAGATGATAACATAAGGAATGTAATCTGTAAAATAGATAGTTTTGATATAATCAATCATAAATTTTAATTGATTGGCGGAGATTCAGTTGGAGCTAAAAAATTTAAATACCTTTCTGGTTTTAAGTAAAACGAAAAACTTCACCAAAACAGCACAATATTTAGGTTACGTTCAATCAAGCATTACCGCCCAAATACAGCAATTAGAAAAAGAGCTGAATGTTCAGCTCTTTGAACGCATGGGGAAAAATGTATCACTTACCGCAGAGGGCGAGAGGCTTATTCCTTACGCTCAAAAAATGCTTGCATTATCCTCTGATATTAAAAGCTTATACGCCGGTGCTCAATGCCGTGGCAAGCTTGTTGTGGGGGCTTCGGAATCGATCAGTATTTACAGGCTCCCCCCAATAATTAGCAGGTTTAAAGAGGCTTACCCCAATATTGATTTGTACCTTCATCTATTGAACGTCTCTGATTTTGCCCCTTTACTGATAAACAATACCTTTGATGTTGCTTTTGTACTGGATAAACCTATTATCAACTCCGGTATTAAAACCGCACTTGAAATAGAAGAACGTATCTGCGTTCTGTCCAGCCCGGATTGTCCCCTTGCGAAAAAGGCAGCCGTGGATATTCAGGATTTTGCCGGATTGCCGGTGATTTTTACCGGCCGTGGCTGCAGCTATCGCGGCATGTTTGAGCATGACTTGGCTGAGCATGGTGTTGTACCGAATATCGTATTGGAAACGTCCAGTATTCAGGTAATAAAGGAAGCGGCCATGAGCGGATTAGGGTTGTGTATTCTGCCAGAACTGGCGGTTATGAAAGAACTAGGAGAAAAAAAGCTTATAAAGCTCGCTTATACAAACAACTATAATATTTCTTCCCAACTGATTTACCACAAAGATAAATGGCTTTCTCCCGCAATGGAGGGCTTCATCTCTATTGCTAAACAGTATGCTTAGTATGGATATGGGACAGCCACACGTTTCGTATAAGGTAAAAGCCATTGAAGCTTTGTAAACTTCAATGGCTTTTTGCTGTTTAAAACCTATCGCTCACTCAGCGGTATGTAGGAACGCTCCTGTGCAATTGCCTTATAGGCGGGGCGCATAATGCGGTTACAGGTGGTCAGCTCCTCAATTCGGTGTGCACACCAGCCGCCGATACGGGCTACCGCAAATAGGGGGGTATACAGCTCCGGGGGAATCCCCAGCATCTTGTATACAAGGCCGGAATAAAAGTCTACATTCGCACAGACCATCTTGCTGTCGCCCTTGTGCTGGTAGAATACCTCAGGAGCCAAACGTTCAATCGTCTCCAGCAGGTTAAACTCCGCTTCATATTCGGTGCCCTTAGCAAGCTGAAAAGCATTCTGCTTTAGGATAACAGCGCGCGGGTCGCTTTTGGAATAGATGGCGTGCCCAATACCGTAGATGAGGCCCGAGCCGTCACCGGCCTCCTTTTGCAGGATTTTGCGCAGATAGTCGGTAACCTCTATCTCGTTGTTCCAGTGTTTCACGTCAGCTTTTATATACTCAAGCATCTGCATAACCTTATTGTTTGCGCCGCCGTGCTTGGGGCCTTTGAGGGAGCAGATTGCTGAGGAGATTGCTGAATAGCTGTCGGTACCCGAAGAGGTGAGCACGCGGCAGGTAAACGACGAGTTATTGCCGCCGCCATGCTCGGCATGAAGCATCAGCATCAGGTCTAAGAGCTTTGCCTCTTCGTCGGTAAAGCTGCGGTCGGCGCGTATGGTAGAAAGGATATTTTCGGCAGTGCTATGCTCCGGCAGACAGGGATGCAGCACCATGCTTTCGTTATCATAAGCACGCTTTTTAACCTGATACGAGCTAACCATAATGCTGGGCAGCCGTGCAATAAGCTCAATACACTGGCGCATAGTGTTTTCAAGGCTGGTGTCGTCGGCGCGGTCATCATAGGAATACAGCGCCAGCACCGAGCGTGCCAGCTTATTCATAATATTCGGTGACGGCGCCTTGATGATGATATCATCCACAAACCCGGACGGCATTTCACGAAACAGGCAGAGCGTATCCTGAAAGCCCTTCAGCTGGGCGGCGGTGGGAAGACTTCCGAACAGCAGCAGCCAAACCACCTCTTCGTAGCCGAAGCGGTTTTCTTTTTTGCAGCCTTCCACCAGCTCCTTAATGTTAATACCGCGGTAGATCAGCTCACCGTCGATGGGCACACGCTCGCCTTCGCTGATGAGATAACCGTGTACATTACAGATGTGGGTTAATCCCGCAACAACACCGGTGCCGTCATTATTACGCAGGCCACGCTTTACATTAAATTTATCGTACAGTGACGAGTCTATATTGTTATACTTCAGATATTCTTCGCATAGGTATTTAATGGCCTTTTTCTGCTCCTGCCCCATGTTCAAGTTACTGTTAAAGCCAATGCTCATGTGCTCACCATCCCTTTCATGCTGCTCTTTCCCGGTTGAATCTTTCTGGCTCTAGCGTCTTAATACTGCTAATGCATAAATGATATTCTCATCCTGCATAAGTCTGCCCCTGCTATTTTCTTTAACGGGTAGTGCGAAAGCGCTCAGAAAATGGGCGCAACAGGCTTTACTGTGCAGTGATGAATATTTTCATTTTACTCTCATTTTTTTGGATTGTCAACACGCGCAAAAGATGTACATGCATAATCAAATTGATTGTCCTTCATAAACTCCAGGAATTTTGCTTAAGGCATAACGATAAACGGAGAGGACTGATTTAAAAATGAAAGAAAGTTTAGGGCTGGCACTTCTACTATTGGCAGCGCTTATCCTGATTCCGCTTCTGGCAATAGGTGGCGGCACGGAGCTGTTAAATCCGTTCAAGGCAACCAGCAGTACTGCTGTCAGTGAAAAGGGCAGCGCTTCTTCGTCACTAGCGGCAGACCCCAATGCCGACGCTCAGGCCCAGCTGGAGGCAATGCTGGCTGAGCATGCGTCCTCGCAGGCAGTGTCCTCCTCATCGGAGGCTTCCTCACAGGCAGCTTCCTCAGAGCAAGTGGAAGGCAGCTCCGAAAAAGCGTCGGCAGTGGTGAAGGCATTTAAAATTCTCAATCTTTCCACCGGAAAGGTGGAAACGGTTTCGCGCCGGGATTATATCATCGGTGCGGTGGCGTGCGAGATGCCTGCCTCATTTAATACCGAAGCGCTCAAGGCGCAGGCAGTGGCGGCCCACACCTATGCCCTAAGAAGACGACTAAACCAGCAGGCCTCGCCGGATGAAAGCCTGAAGGATGCCGACTTTAGTGCCGACCCCTCCAAGTTACAGGGCTATATTACCGAGGATACTGCACGCGAGCGTTTCGGCGATACGTTTGACGTTTATTGGAATAAAATAACCAAGGCCTGTGATGAGGTGCTGGAAAAGGTACTAATCTACGAAAACCAGCCTATTGTGGCCGCTTATCACTCTATGTCCGCCGGTAAGACAGAGGATGCCAAAACAGTCTGGGAAAGTGGCGCGCCCTATCTGGTACCGGTGGAGAGCTTCGGCGATACCTTAGCCAAAAACTACGAGGCAAAAACCGAGCTTAAGGCTACCGAGGTGCAGAGCCTGCTGAAAAAACAATACCCTGATATTATACTTTCCTCTACAAAATCAAAGTGGTTTAAGATTATATCCTGTACCGATTCCGGCACCATTACTGAGCTTACCGCGGGGGATATCTCCATGACGGGGCAGGAGGCAAGGTCGCTGTTCTCGTTGCGCTCGGCAAACTTCACCATCGCTTATGCAAACAGTGTCTTCACCTTCACCACACTTGGCTACGGGCATGGCGTGGGGATGAGCCAATATGGGGCTGATTATATGGCCCGGCAGGGCAGCACCTACGAGGAGATTCTTGCGCACTATTACCCCAAAACGGTGCTCATAAACGAGAGCGAGCTTGGTACAGCCGAGTAGATTTATGCCTATAACCAACAGAATGACACCATGCATGGCTACCTGGTTGATAAACAGAATTCTATTGCAATTTTGCTCGATTGTGGTACAATAAAGTCAAACTACAAGGAGGTGTATATTTATATGGCATACAAGATTAACGACGATTGCATCAGCTGCGGCGCTTGCGAAGCTGAATGCCCTGTTTCTGCTATTTCCGCCGGAGACTCTAAGTTTGTAATAGACGACAGTGCCTGCATCGACTGCGGCGCTTGTGCAGGGGTTTGCCCCGTGGGTGCGCCCAATCCGAAGGATTAAAAACTATTACACATAAAGCGGATGCCTTTTGAGGTATCCGCTTTATTTTTTGCCCCGTAACCATTTTGCATGGCCCTGAATGTATTTCGTATCTGGCTAGTTATATTGAATGAACCTCATTAAAATCATGTATATTATTACATATTTATTCTAAAACATTTCTATTTTTTTATTGAAAGTTATAAAAAATTATTGTAATATCTATCCGTAGGCTGATAAAAAGGGATATATCAACCATAAAAATACAACTGTTAAAGGGACGAGAACGATGGCCGATTACAAGCATTTCTGCATATACTGCGAAAAATTGATTCCAGCCGATGCAAACCTCTGCCCATTTTGCGGTATGCAAGACCCTTTTACCTTTCGCTGCCCGAAATGCAGGAATGTTATTGAAAAAGGGTGGCAAAAATGCAGCAGCTGCGGGCTGCAACTACATATAGTATGCCCCTCCTGCGGTAAATTGACCTTTGTTTCAAGCGGCTGTGAGCACTGCGGCACGCCGCTTACCGTGAAGTGCCAAAATAAAAAATGCGGCTATGTTCAGATCAAGATAGGAGACAGATGTCTTAAATGTAATAAAAAACTTGACTAAGGAGCAATGTAACATGGAAATGACAGCCTTTACCCGAAATTACGAAGACAACAGCACCGACGCAGGTTTTCAGTTTACCTTTTACTGTGATGTCTGCGGCGACGGGTACAAAACGAAGTTTATAGAGTCCTCTACCTATAAAAAGGGTAACTTTTTTAGAACACTGGGCCGCGGGGTTTCGGTTGGTGCCTCCCTTCTTGGGCTGGACGGCGGATATAATGTAGAGCGCGGCACCGATATCATCAGCGAGCGATTTGAGGGCATGTCTCCCGATTGGCAGCGTGAGCATGAGCATGCGTTTGAGCTTGCTCAGAACGAGGCTAAGAACCACTTTCACCGCTGCCATAAATGTCATATGTGGGTTTGTGAGGCCGATTATAACGAGGATGAGGGCCTCTGTGTTGAGTGCGCCCCCCGTATGAACGTTGAAATAGCCCACGCGAAGGCCGAGAAGATGGTGGAGGATATCCGCGCAAGAGCGGAGAAGACCACCGTTTTCAGCGGCAAGATTGAATCCAAGCAGATTGTCTGCCCCAGCTGCGGTAAGCCTGCCAGCCAAGGTAAGTTCTGCAACAACTGCGGTGCCAGCCTGACATTGAATAAATGCTCCAAGTGCGGCGCGCAAAACCAGGCGGAAGCCAGATTCTGCAGTGAGTGTGGCAATAAGCTACGCTGACCGGGGTTGAGAAAATGCCGGACCTGGATGGTTCCCCTTCTGTGGCGGAGACCTTTACCCATGCGTTTTTACTGTAAGAACGGCAGCGCCCGGCTAAACACGAAGGAAGCTGAATCAAAGGTTTGCAAAGAGGCAGTTAATATCAAGCTGGGCGGCAGAAAAAAAGATAAAAAACACCTTTACACTGCTTGAATTTCATGCAAAAATCAGATATAATAGTTAAGTTCCACGCCGGTGTGATGGAATGGCAGACGTGACGGACTCAAAATCCGTTGTTGGCAACAACGTGCGGGTTCAAGTCCCGCCACCGGCACCACTGGGCCTCACTTTGTAAATAAGTGAGGCCTTTTTGTATCTTAATTTAGCTAAATTGTATTTCTATTATTACGTCGGTTCACGCCGAATTTGCCACCCACCAGTGCTTGAATACCGCCTTTGCAGTGCGCTGATGGTATTAAGCGGCGCTTGGTTGCCTTTTCCTGCGGTTTTGTTTATAATGTTGATAAATGCATATGATTCGTGACGGTTATTAAAGGAACAAGCAATTTACATACCTGCTTACAATACAGGAACATATTTAAAAAAGATATATAACACAGCGTGTAAGACATATTGTAAAAGTCTCACGAGAATAGGGGTTCAACTTGCCAGAAACCGCACTCCGCAACCGACTTGACTACAAGAAAACTGCTCTTATCGGCCTTGGTTTCATGGCAGTATCACTGGCATGGGCCATGTATAGTGCAAATGTCCCCATCCTGTTGGAGCACCACATTAAAAACTCCGTACTTATCGGGCTGATTATGTCTATAGACAATATTTTAGCCGTAATATTGCAGCCCTTAATAGGCTCACTCAGTGACAAAACGCGCACCCGCTGCGGCAGAAGGCTCCCCTACATACTCATCGGCATGCCGGTAAGCGCCATACTTTTTGCGTTTATCCCCTTTGGCAGCTCGCTTACGGTGCTGATTGGAATAATTATACTTTATAATCTCTCGATGTCGGCATGGCGATCGCCTGTGGTGGCGCTGATGCCCGACGTTACCCCGTCTAATCTGCGCTCGCAGGCCAACGGGGTAATCAACCTGATGGGCGGCATCGGCACCATTATTGCACTGTTGGGCGGCGGCCTGCTGATTAAGCTCACCGATGGGGTAAAGCTGCCCTTTTCGCTGGTTACCCTGTTAACCTTAGCTGCGTGGGCGATGATATTCTTCTTTGTGCGCGAGCCTGCCCGCTTATCCCATGAGGAGCAAACCGCGCAGGCTGCCTCCCAGGAGGCGGCCCCCGAAACCAAGGGAGAAAGAAAAAGCCTGATGCTGCTGCTCTTTGCCATCTTCTTTTGGTTTTTGGGCTTTAACGCCATCGAAACCTTCTTTACCCTTTATGCCACCAACTCGCTGAAGCTGGAGCAGGGTGATGCCTCTATCTCGCTCGCGTTTTTTGCGGTTGCGTTTGGCATAGCGGCAGTGCCTGCCGGCTACCTCGGCGCACGGTTCGGGCGCAAACGCTGTATTGCAATAGGGCTCATCATGTGCATAACGCTTTTTACGGCGATGTTCTTCATTACCAATATCATCGCGATACGCGTGTTGATGGTGGCGGGCGGTTTTTTCTGGGCCTGCATCAACACCAACTCCCTGCCTATGGTGGTGGAGATCGGCCACACCTCGCGCATCGGGCGATACACCGGCTACTACTACTTTTTTTCGCAGGCTGCCTCCATCGCGGCTCCTTCGCTGTTCGGCGCCATCCGCGAGCTTACCGGCAGCTACGGAACCCTGTTTTTGTTTGCAGGTGTCTCTTGCCTGCTGGCCCTGCTCTGCGCGATTTTTGTAAAGCACGGTGAGGCGGCAAAGCAGCCTGCGATAGTATAAAATCGTCTTTTGCATTACACTACACTTTTTGAAGGGATGGATTGGTTTTGGCAGACAAAAAATATGTCATCGCGTTGGATCAAGGAACCACCAGCTCCCGCGCCATCATCTTTGATAAGGCGCAGAACATTCTGAACATCTCGCAAAAGGAGTTCACCCAGTATTACCCGAAGCCGGGCTGGGTAGAACACGACCCGATGGAGATCTTTTCATCTCAGTACAGTGTGCTTACCGAGGTGATAGCCCTGAGCGGTGTGCTGCCGGAGGAGATTGCCGCCATCGGCATTACCAACCAGCGTGAAACCACTATCCTGTGGGATAAAGCCACCGGACGTCCCGTGTATAATGCGATTGTGTGGCAGTGCCGCAGAACCGCCGAGCTTTGCAGCAAGCTGGAAGAGCAGGGGCTACGCGAAACCGTTCTCAAGCACACCGGTTTGCGGATTGACGCCTACTTCAGCGCAACCAAGATTGCGTGGTTACTGGAGAATGTGCCCGGCGCACGCGAGAAGGCCGAGCGTGGCGAGCTGCTGTTCGGCACGGTGGATACCTGGCTGGTGTGGAAGCTTACAAACGGTCAGGTACATGTAACCGACTATACCAACGCCTCGCGCACGATGCTGTTTAATATACATACGCTTGAGTGGGATGACACCCTGCTTAAAGCATTGAATATCCCCAAGAGCATCCTCCCGCGGGTATGCAGCAGCAGTGAGATTTACGGCTATACCAATATATTGGGTGTAAATGTGCCTATTTCCGGTATGGCGGGTGACCAGCAGGCAGCCTTGTTTGGTCAAACCTGCTTTGAGGCTGGAGGCATCAAAAACACCTACGGCACCGGCTGTTTCATGCTGATGAACACCGGCGACCAAATCTGTGAGAGCAAAAACGGCATGCTTACCACCATTGCGGCTGGCACAAACGGCAAGGTGCAGTATGCGGTAGAGGGCAGTGTTTTTGTGGGCGGCGCGGTGATACAGTGGCTGCGAGATGAGCTGCGATTTATCAGTGAATCGGCCGACAGTGAATACTTTGCCCGAAAGGTGAAGGATAACGGCGGGGTTTATGTGGTGCCCGCGTTTACCGGCCTTGGTGCACCCCACTGGGATATGTATGCGCGCGGTGCCATCTTCGGGTTAACGCGCGGTACTGGCAGAAACCATATCATCCGTGCGGCACTTGAATCGATAGCCTACCAGACGCGTGACCTTGTAAGCGCCATTGAGGCTGATACCGGTATTACAATCAACGAGCTGCGGGTAGACGGCGGCGCTTCTGCCAATGCTTTTCTGATGCAGTTCCAAGCCGATATCATCAATAAAACCATCCGCCGACCGATGATCCGTGAAACCACGGCGCTGGGGGCTGCCTATCTGGCGGGGCTTGCAGTGGGGCTGTGGAAAAACACCGATGAGATTAAGCAGAACTGGACGCTGGACAAGATGTATACCCCGGATATGGACGATAAAACTCGTAAGCAGTTGTTAAGCGGCTGGAACAAAGCCGTTGGGCGTGCCAAGGGTTGGGCGGAATAACTGCGGTGAAGTATGCTGCCAATATACTTACCCTGTTTCGGGTTGTGCTGAGCTTTCTGCTTGTGCCGCTGCGGGATCATTGTGCCGTTTTTACGGTAATCTATCTGCTGTGCGGGCTCACCGACATACTTGACGGTGTTATTGCGCGCAAAACGGGAACACAGAGCACCTTGGGTGCACGGCTGGATTCCGCTGCCGACCTTGTGCTGTTTGCGGTCATCCTCACCCTTGGGGTATTGTGGGCGGGTAATAGGCTTACGATTCTTCTGCCACCGATTATCGTTGTCATCGTGCTGAGGCTCTTGAATCTGGTAATCTCGGGGGTGCGTCATAAAAAGCTGCTTTTTATTCATACCGTAGCAAACAAGGCAACAGGGGTAATCCTCTTTATTGCGGCACTTGCGTTTATGTTTACACACAGCAGCGTTATTGTCTGGGTGGTGTGTGCTGTTGCTGCACTCTCATCCATAGAGGAAGGGCTTGTTCTGCTTACCGATAATCATCCCGATTTAAACCGCAAGAGTATTTTTATCAGGAATAGACAGTGAAAGGATTTATTATGACATTTAAGAGTATTACAAACGATGAACTTCAGACTTGTGCCGAACTTCTGATGCGCACCTACAACTGCCCGCCGTGGAATGACCGGTGGACCGCTGAATCCGCTTTACGGTATGTTTCAGAGTTCTTTGGCTTCCCACGTTTTTTCGGATTTGCGGCTTTTGAGGGGGACGAGCTTGTTGGTGCCATGTTCTGCCGGGAGCACACCTGGTACACTAACGATGAACTGTATGTAGACGAATTCTTTATTGCACCGGAGCATCAGCGCAAAGGATATGGTGCGGCAATGCTAAAGTATGCTGAGGACTATATCAAATCAAAAGGTCTTGCAGGCTTTACCCTGCTCACCAACCGGTATATGCCTGCCCCGCGCTTTTATGAGAAGAATGGTTTTACAACAGCAGAGCATGTGATGTTTATGTATAAAGAGGTATAACCTGCTTTTTATTGACAGTGAAGCAGAAATAATGTATGATAATGTGGCTATAATTGGCTATATTGCTGAGTATTTCAACCGCTGACCTGCAATCCGCCGTAGGATGAGGATTCTTTATATCACAATCAGGCTAAGCCTGACGAATTTTCACCAAGGCTTTTGCTGGGAGGGACATCTACGAAGAAGTACGGTTGGTTGTTTCTTTTTCTGCTTACAATACTATCGGTAACCTTCTTTACCGTTTGGGTTTCCTACCGGGATACGGTTCCGGTTTTACCCAAACAAAAGGAGGTTGTTTCTGCTGCTAAAACGGAGATTGTTTTTATGAACAGCTGGGGCGGCGAAAATGGCAGTGCCACCGTTCTGCAGCAGCAGCTAAATGAGTTTATGGCCGAAAACCCCGATATTGTGGTTAAAAACGAATCGATCTGGGGGGATGATTTTCTCCCCAGCATTAAAACAAAGTTTGCGACGGGCAACGACCCAGATGTATTCGGGCTTTGGCCGGGCTCAGATATTCGGTACCTTATCGCCAACGGCAAGGTGGCCGACCTGACAGATATGCTTGATGCCGACCCGGAATATAAGAGCATCTTTAACGAAAAGATGTGGCAGTATTCAACGGTAAACGGTTGTATCTACGGTCTGCCGATGGAGATTATTTTTGAGGCGCTCTTTTATAACAAGGATTTGTTTGACAAGTATGGTATCAAGGTTCCTGAAACCTACGACGAGCTGGTGGAAGCAGTAAAGGCACTAAAATCTCATGGTATTATTCCCATCGCCTACAACAGCGAAGCCGAGGGCAGCTACCTTTACCAAAACCTTATCATGATGCTGGGCAATAAAGATGAGGTTGAAAAGCCTTTTACCAGAAGCGCGGTTAATGACTGCTATATTCAGGCCATGTATAAGATGCGCGAATTGAAAGCACTGGGTGCATTCCCGAGCGACTATACCAGTCTTTCCAGCGAGGAGCGCAACAACCTTTTTATTAACAAAAAGGCCGGTATGATCGTGCAGGGCTCATGGTTTATCGGTAACTTTCAAAATGATTTTACGGTGGATCTTACCGCATTCCCCACCCTTACAGCGGAAAAATCGGGGAACAAACGCATTATCTACGGAATGGGCTGCGGTATCTTCTATGTAAGCCAAAAGGCGATGAACGACAAGAATAAGCAGCAGGCAGCTCTTAAACTTTTGCATCATCTTGCATCCCGTGAAAGCGCTTCTTATTATGCTGCACGCAGAGGTATGATCAGCAATATTGATATCTCAGGATATAGTATTAACTATAACCGTCTCACTCAGAAAGGGCTTTGTTATGTCAATTCTGCCGATGAGCTTATCGGCCCGCCCGATAGTTTTATTTCGCGTGCATTATGGCAGAGTGTGATTATTAAAGAATTTCCCTATATGCTTGAAAATGATGTCAGCCCCGAGGAGCTTTGGCAGAAGGTCATTAATCGGGGCGCCCTGCAATCGCTTACCTAGACCTTGTCGGCCCGTAGAAAAACGTTGAAAGGCTGGCGGTAAACGTGCCAAAGCTATCTTTTGTGTTGCAAAAGGCTTCCTTCATTTTAAAGAAACCTTTACAGGTTTTATATAAGCTTTATAAGAATCTGCCCATTCGCGGTAAATTTTTGCTTGTGCTTAACTCTATTATTCTGATACCGCTTATTACCATCAGTTATATCAGCTACAAAAATACCGAAGATGCTTTAAAAGCAAAATCGGTACAGTATTCACAGGATATCCTGCAGATGGTGCAACTGCGTTTGGTAGACAGCCTCTCCAAAATATCCGACATTTCAAACGACCTGTTGGCTGATGAACGTATCTATAATGTGGTAGACAGTCTGAGCAAGGATAGGAATTCCTTAGAAAATTATGAGGTTGATACTACCGTTAATAACATCTTAAAGAACATCCTTTCCACGCGCGACGGTGCACTCTCCATCGGGATTTTCCCTTCATTAAGCGATGGCTTTATTGTTAACAGCTTTTCGGCTCCGGGCAGGCTGAAGGATATTCTTGATAATAACCGGCAGTTCTATAGAACCATCTATAAATCCGCACGTGCGAACGCAGGCTTACCGGTATATGTGGTGGATGAAAATAACAACGTTTTTCTGGTTCGCACCATGTATAACCACGACACCTATCAGGAAAGCGGTGTTCTGGTTATTTTGATAAGCCCGGAATATCTCAGCAAGGCCTTCAACGGCTTGGTAAGCGATGATGTGCAGAACCTTGAGATTGTATCCGGGAATAAGGCGATTTTACAGAAGGTGAACTATTCTTTAATGGGGCAGCCCGATTACGGCAAGCTGCAGGGAAAGGGCTGGTTCATCGATAGTAAATACCAGCGCCTGATTTCTTATTCCACCAATGCCGACCTTGGCTGGAAGCTGGTTTCATATGTGTCGCTCTCTTCGCTGTATGCGGATGTCTATAAGGTACGGCAGACCATTGTGGTTGCCTGTGTTATTGCCGTGCTGCTTATGTCACTCATCGGGGTGCTGATGTCAGTGGACTTTGCTTCCTCTATCGGCAAGCTTGTTTCGGGCATGGAGCGGGTGCGCAAGGGCGAGACCGATGTAACGATTGCGCTTGAACGCAAGGATGAGATTGGTTACATGGGTGAAACCTTCAACCATATGATCTCGGAGATAACAACGCTCGAGAAATGGGTATTCCGTGAGCAGCTTACCCGCAAGGAGGCTGAGCTCAAGGCACTGCAGTCGCAGATTAACCCGCATTTTCTGTTTAACACGCTGGAAACCGTTAACTGGATGGCAATCCTTAATAATGTGCCTGAAATCAGCAAAACCATCACGGCACTTTCATCTTTGATGGAGGCCAGTATCATGCGGGGGGATGCGTTTATCCCGCTCAGCGAAGAGTTTACCTATATTGATAACTTCATCTATATCCTCACCAAACGCTTTGAAGACCGCCTAACGGTGGATAAGCAGATCGACCCCGCTGCGCTGAGTGTGGTTGTACCCAAGCTGCTGATACAGCCGCTTGTTGAAAATGCAATCTATCATGGCGTAGAGAACAGCCGCGGCCAGTGCCGGGTATATATCGGTGCTCAGGTAGCCGATCAGCTGCTCTGCATTACTGTGGAAGACAACGGCGCCGGAATGGACGAGCAGGAGCTTGCAGCTTTAAAGACACAGCTGGCGGTAGAGGATAACACCTACTTTACGGCAAGCGGCCAAAGCAAGCGAAAAGGTGTTGGGCTTAATAACGTAAACCGCAGAATCAAGCTTTATTACGGCCCCGAATACGGGCTTGACATTGAGAGTAAAAAAGGTGAGTATACGCGCATTCTTGTGAAAATTCCACTTACGGTAAAGGAGCGGGTAAACGCTTCTATGAAGGTTCTTACCGGTTCCGCTGAGGCAGTAAGCGAGGAAAAAGGCTAGGCAGTACTGTTTACTTAGGTGATAAGCGAAAGTGAGTATTTGCATAGACACGTAAGAGAGGGGCACTTAAGATGTTCAACCTCATGATTATTGACGACGAGCCAATTATTCGCAAGGGAATCAGAAGCGTTATCAACTGGGAGGAGCTTGGCTGCACCGTCTGCGCAGAGGCGGAGGACGGGCAGGAGGGGCGAGAACTGATTGAGCGCCTGAAACCGGATATTATTATTACTGACATCAAGATGCCCGAGGTTGATGGACTTACCATGATTCGGGATATCAAGGATGTTGTACCGAACTGTAAGGTAATCATTCTTACCGGTTACCGTGACTTTGATTATGCCTACCAGGCAATCAAGCTGGGGGCCTTTGATTTTCTGCTGAAGCCCACCAAGCTGGAGCAGCTGCACGATGTTGTAAAACGTGCGGTTACAGAGCTCAAAACCAAGGCATCAAGCGACCCGGAAACAGAGCGGCTGAGAAAGCTGTACGAAAAGAATCTGCCGCTTATAAGGGAAAAATTCCTGTACAATATGCTTACCGGCGTGGCTACCGGCAGCCAAAGCGTGACTGAAGAGGCCCAGCAGCTGGGAATTGATGTTGGACTTTTTCAGGTTGTAATGGTGGAAAACGACAATAGCCGCGATGCGCAGGACGACGGCTATAACGGAAACCCTTTATATCAGTTTGGTATCACCAGTGCCTTTGAAGAGGCCTTTTCCGGTTTCTACAGCGTCCAGCCGGTTTCGCTCAACAGTCGGCGCACGGCCTTCGTTCTCTCACCGAAAGCAGAAGCCGCGAAATCCTCCAGTGGTGCAGCGGTGTGCTGCATTGAAAACTGTTGCTCAAATCTTCAGAATATGGTGAAAAGCTGCTTCGGGTTTGGGGTGACGGTTACTGTTTCGAGCGAAGGGTTCGGGTTTGGCGAGCTTTCGGTAAAGTACAGGGAGTGCTGTGAGGCTTTTAAACACAGCTTTTATCTGGGAAGCCAAACCATTATCTTTTATGACCGTATCGGTTCACAGATTAAGCAAAACGACGCGGCTTTATATGAATGCAACAACCGCCTGTTTGAGCTGGTGAAGGCCGGGGACGTAGACGGCGTTTCGCAATGCACCGCTGAGCTGCTCACCTGCATAACCAGCATGGGGCTCACCGATAAGGAATACATACGGCGCTTCTATTTTGATACCATTACGGTAATCAACACCATCCGTGCCTCTGCGCTGATCGCCGATGATTCTCTTCCTCCGCAGAACGCCGGGGAGGGCAACCTTTACAACATGATTGAACGCTGTGACAATGTCGGGGACTTAAACGGGCTGCTCGAAAGTGTGGCTCGCCGCGCCGCCGCCAAGATCGGGGATTACGACAGCGGCAGCATGAAGCTCTTATTGCGCAAGGCGGTGGATTACCTCAATAAGCACTACTCCGACCCCATTACCCTGCAGCAGATGGCAGACGAAATCTATGTTAGCCCCTCCTACATCAGCCGCATGTTCAAGAAGGAGCTGGGCGTAAACTTTGTGGACTACCTCAATGAAATTCGCATCAGCCGCGCCAAAGACCTGCTGGGGGATATCAACTATAAAACCTACGAGGTAGCCGACAGCGTTGGCATCTCCAACCCGCACTACTTCTCAAAGCTGTTTCGGCGCTATGTGGGGATGACGCCCTCGGAGTATAAGGAGCTGCTGAGCAGGACGACCTTTACACAATAGCATCAGATATGATAAAGCCCGTGCAGCGAGCATTGAAGCAAAACATATATTTTGAGTTTTTAAGGTTATATAATTAGCCAAAAAAAGCAATAATATACCCCTGAAATCCGCTTGATTATGCGGATTTCAGGGGCTTTTTGCGATTATTCCCACTCAATCGTCGCCGGTGGCTTAGAGGTGATATCATAAACGATTCGGTTGATACTGCGCACCTCGTTAATAATGCGATTCGAAATCTTCTCCAGCACGTCATAGGGTATCCTCGCCCAGTCGGCGGTCATGAAGTCGCTGGTGGTCACGCCGCGCAGAGCCAGTGTGTAATCGTAGGTGCGGCCATCACCCATTACGCCCACCGAGCGCATGGAGGTAAGCACCGCAAAGTACTGGTGAATATCGCGGTTTAAGCCCGCCGCTGCTATCTCCTCACGGAAGATGGCATCGGCGTCGCGCAGGATGTCGAGCTTCTCCTTGGTAATATCGCCGATTACGCGGATGGCAAGGCCCGGGCCTGGGAACGGCTGACGCCAAACCAGCGTGTCGGGCAGACCGAGCTCGGTGCCAAGCGCGCGAACCTCATCCTTAAACAGCATGCGCAGGGGCTCTACAATCTCTTTAAAATCAACGAAGTCGGGCAGACCGCCTACGTTGTGGTGGCTTTTGATTACGGCGGCATCGCCAAGGCCGGATTCAATCACGTCCGGGTAGATGGTGCCCTGTGCCAGATAATCCACCTTGCCTATCTTCTTGGCCTCTTCCTCAAATACGCGGATAAACTCCTCGCCGATAATCTTGCGCTTGGTTTCGGGGTCGCTTACCCCGGCAAGCCTTGCCAAAAAGCGCGCTTCGGCATTTACACGAACAAAGTTGATGTCTTTGTTGCCGAATACCGCCTCAATCTCATCGCCCTCGTTTTTGCGCATCAGGCCATGGTCTACAAAGATGCAGGTGAGGTTCTTCCCTGCCGCCTTGGAAAGCAGCGCCGCGGCTACCGAGCTGTCTACCCCGCCGGAAAGCGCCAGCAGCACCTTGCCGCCCGCAAGCTTGCTTTCAAGCGCTTGAATCGCGGTGCGGGCGTAGTTTTCCATCGACCAGTCGCCCGTGCAGCCGCATACAAGGTATAAAAAGTTATGCAGAATCTCGGTGCCGTGCTCCGAGTGGTTTACCTCAGGGTGAAGCTGTATTCCGTAGAATTTCTTATCGGGGTTCTCCATCGCCGCTACGGGACAGCCCTTTGTGGATGCGCAAACGCGGAAGCCCTCCGGCAGCTTGGCCACAAAATCGGTATGGCTCATCCATGATATGGCGTTGCGGGGCAGCCCCTTGAATAGCAGGCTGTCGGTATCGTATTCAATCTCAGTTTTACCGTATTCACGCGTAGCACCCGATTCCACCCTGCCACCCAACTGGTAAGCCATCAGGTGGATGCCGTAGCAGATGCCTAAAATCGGAACGCCAAGCTTATAGATTTCCTCTGAACAATGCGGAGAATCGTCGAGATAAGCGCTGTTCGGCCCTCCGGTAAAGATGATGCCGACCGGGTTTAATGCCTTAATCTCCTCCACAGGCGTTTTATAGGAGCGCACCTCACAGTACACACCGCATTCACGCACGCGGCGTGCGATAAGCTGATTGTATTGTCCCCCGAAATCCAAAACCAAAACGAACTGATGTGCCATCTACTACATCCCTCTGCTCTCATTAGTTTCTCAGTAATCCTGCGGCAAATACTATTATTTTAAGCTGTTGTTTCTGCCGGAACAAGTGAAGAGTTATCCCACTCACTAACGTACTACTACCATTGTGCCATTTCTGCTTAAAAAATGCAAGTATACGCGGGTATCCTTATAATTTTTAGGGAGTTGCTTAAAACAGGGTAACATAACGGGCAAAGAACTGTAAAAAATAGTGATGAAGGCCCTGTTTGCAGGCTGAAGGAACCGGGCAGGTTCAGAAAGGAAGTTGGAGAGCTCTATGCGTATCTGCAGAGCAGCCGCGGCACTGGTCATAGTCTTATTGCTGCTTACGGCTCCGACAGCGGCATTGACCGCACAAGGTGAAAAAGAGAACTTTGCACCGAAGGTAAACTCCAAGCAATGTATAACCCTAAAAAATGTTCCGATCTGGGGTTACATTGAGCAATATGACCCGAATGGGGACAAAACCGAGCTGCTGCTCGTAAAAAGCCCGGAGTATGGGAATGTCACGCTCTACGGCAGTACCTTTATCTATAAACCCTACCCCGATATAACCGGAGCAGACAGCTTTATAGTTGCGGCAAAGGATAGTGTTGGAAACCTTTCGGGTAATGCCGGGATATCGGTTACCATACAGGATAACAACTGGGACGCCGGTTACTGTGATATGAAAAGCAGCCCCGCTCAATACAGTGCTATTATGCTCACAAAAAGCAGTATCTTAAGCGGCGAACGTATCGGCACCGCAGATTTTTTTAAGCCTAAGAGCGTGGTCGGCAGCGGTGAGTACCTGGTAATGCTGCTCGCGGCTATGGGTACCAAGGAAGACCTGGCGCCCTGCGTAAGCACCGGTTTAGAGAATGACCATGAAATTCAGCTATGGCTAAAGCCTTATGTACAGTATGCAAGTAAGTTGGGGATCATCTCCGGCAATGCATTTGAACCCGATAAGCTTTTAACGAAATGTGAAGCCGTTACCCTTACAGCAAAAGCCGCAGGGATGAAGGATGTATATACAAAACCGATGTACATTAAGGATGTGGGGCGTATTCCGGCAAAAGACCTGCAGAGCTACATCAACCTTGCAGCTTACGGAATGCTGAACCTTTACGATGGATATGCAAGGCCGGATGAGCCTTTTACCCGTGCAGACGCGGCCGACTTGCTGTGGCAGCTATACTGCTATAAACAGCGTATTAAGTAATATTTGGAATTTCATAAGCCCGCCCTCAAAGGTCGTTTAGTGGTCTACTTGAGGGCGGGCTTTTTGCTGCTGGTTGGTATATTTTTTTGTTGCATTTTCTTGCACTTGAATGCGGATAAGATTTTAAACCATAAGGCAATTTCGTTTATTTTTAATAAAACTGCCCCGTGGTAAGATATGCCTGTGATATAAAGGATCCCCGTTTAGGCGGCATAAGCTGTTGTAACCCGGCGGCTTATGCATTGCAAGCCACAGCAACACATACGAAAGGAGAAATCTATAGTGAAGGCGACAGCCGAAGCAGCAAAACCTGCGTCAAGGGCGCCGGTAACTGCGGGCCGAGGCAACAGATTCTCAAAGGGCTTAAAAAGTAATTTGCCGTTCTTTTTGATGATGCTGCCCGGTGTGATTGTACTGATCATCAACAACTATATCCCGATGATCGGCGTATTGTTACCGTTTAAGAAGTACAAATTTGAAAACGGTTTTTTCCAAAGTATCTTTAACAGCGAGTGGGTTGGGCTTGACAACTTTAAGTTCTTATTCTCCTCCCCAAATATCCTGCAGGCTACAAGAAATACGGTATTATACAACCTTGTATTCATAGCTCTGCAAATTATTATCCCTGTTGTAATTGCAATAGCCCTGACCGAAATGTGGCATAAGGGCTTGTCAAGATTCTTTCAAAGCGCACTTTTCCTGCCTTATTTCCTTTCATGGATTATCGTAAGTTATCTGGCATACTCGTTTTTAAGCTACGATAGCGGCTTTATTAATGGCATATTCAAGATTCTAGGGCTTGAAAAGGTGAACTGGTATTACGAGGTCGGCGCGTGGCCGTTCTTTATTGTTTTCTTTCAGGTGTGGAAATACTGCGGCTACAACATTGTTATTTTCATAGCAACCATCTCCGGTATCAGTGACGATTATTATGAGGCTGCAACGTTGGACGGCGCTACAAAGTTCCAACAGGTTCGCTACATAACCCTGCCGATGCTAAAAACAGTTATAATTATCACCACTTTGTTTGCGGTAGGTAAGATATTTAACTCTGATTTCGGTCTGTTCTTTAGTGTTCCAAGAAATATCGGTGCCCTGTACCCTGTTACAAATACAATTGATACCCTGGTTTATATCATGCTTAGAAACTCCAACAACGTAGGTATGACTGCCGCTGCAAGCCTGTATCAGGCGGTTGTGGGCTGTATTACAGTATTCATTGCCAACGGTATTGTGAGAAAGTTTGATAAAGAACAGGCACTGTTCTAACGGGGGTACAGAAATGAAAATTAAAAGTCCTGGTATTAATAAAATATCCTTCGGCAGTAATGTGTTTCTGACTGTCTTGTTTATAATTATAACCATTCTTTGTCTGGCTCCGATACTCTTAGTAATCATGATTTCACTGACAGACGAAAGAACTATTCTGCAAAACGGTTATAGCTTTTTGCCGCAAAAGTTCAGTGTTCAGTCTTATCAGTATCTGCTAAAGGGCGGAAGCCTGATTATGAATGCTTACGGTGTATCAATTATCGTTGCAATAATCGGTACAGTTTTAAGTTTGCTAACCATCACCCTGTATGCCTACCCGCTTTCGAGGAACGATTTTAAGTACAAAGGCTTCTTTGCATTTCTAGCCTATTTTACAACCATTTTTGGCGGCGGCCTTGTTCCATGGGTTATGGTTTACAACCAGCTGTTGCCTATCGCAAATAGCATTTGGGTTCTGATTTTTCCAATGCTGATCAATGCGTGGTATGTGATCATCATGCGTACCTTTATAAAAACGACCGTACCGGAAGCGATTATTGAATCGGCCAGAATTGACGGTGCGGGCGAGTTCAAAACATTGTTTGCAATCGTACTGCCACTATGCAAAGCCGGACTTGCAACCATAGGCTTGTTCGCGATGCTGGGTTATTGGAACGACTGGTACTTACCCCTGTTATTTGTTACCGATAAAAAGGTCTATAACATTCAGTACTTAATGTACCAGACCTTGCAGAATATTCAGTTCCTAAGCACCACAACCATTGGTAACGCCTCGGATATTGCTGCTTCTTTACCCAGTGAGGGTGCAAGAATGGCGATTGCGGTACTCTCTATCGGACCGATTATCTTCGCATACCCCTTCTTCCAAGGTTATTTCGTAAAAGGCCTGACCATAGGCGCAGTAAAGGGATGAACCCGGTTTTATCCGGCTTCATATATAATTTTAGCAGGAGGTTATAAAATGCTAAAGGCAAAGAGAATTCTTAGTGTAGCCCTTGTTTTATGTCTTGCAGTATCAATGGTACTTACCGGCTGTTCTACCACTCCGGCAGCTGCTCCCAGCGGTTCTGAATCCGCTGCGGCTTCCAGTGCGGCAGACAGCGCGGCCGCTCCCTCCGCAGCTAGCGGCGAAGACGTTAAGCTGAATGTTTGGTATGTTGGTACCGCTCAGGATCAGGGGGACCGTGTTGAGCAGGCTCTCAACAAATACCTGAAAGAGACCCTGAAGTCTAACATTCAAGTTAACCTTGAAGAGCTTGGCTGGAACCCCGATTACACCACAAAGGTAAACAACGCTCTCTCCACCGGTCAGGATGTTGACCTTGTGTTCACCTCTAACTGGGCCGCAAATGTCCAGCAGAATGCAATGGACGGTTACTTTGTTGAGCTTTCCAACTACTTAGCACAGTACCCTGATATTGAAAAGATTCTGGGTACCGACTTCCTCAACAGCGCAAAGATTGACGGTAAAATATTCGCTCTGCCCTGCAACAAAGAGCACTTCCACTCCTGGGGCATGCTGCTTAGAAAAGACCTTGTTGATAAGTACAAGGTTGATGTTACCAAGATTAAGACCATGAAGGATTTGGAGCCTATCTATGACCAGATTCTGAAGGGTGAACCCGGAATTACCCCTATCGCCATGGAAGGCTTTGATGTACCTGGCTACAAGCTGCTTGACTGGGATAACATCAGCGATGATGATGTTCCCGGTGCAATGTATCCTTCCACCGACAACTCCAAGACCAAGATTATTAACCAGCTTACCGCTCCTGAAAGCGTTGCGGTATACAAGCTTATGAAGGAGTACCTGAAGAAAGGCTATATCAGTCCTGATGCAGCTTCTGCCGACGGTGTTTCCAATCTGCTGAAAACCGGTAAATATTTCAGCGCCGTTCAGTCCCTCAAGCCCGGTAAGGATGCCGAGATGACCGCTTCCACCGGCATTGAATATGTTCAGGCTCAGATGACCCCCGACTATTGCACCAACCGTGAGAACACCGGTGCTATGATGGCTATCACCAAGCAGAGCAAGCATCCCGATGAAGCCATGAAGTTCCTCTCTCTTCTCTATACCGATGCTAATGTACTTAACTACATCATCTACGGTGAGAAGGATAAGGATTATACCGTAAACGCCGACGGCACCATTACACTGGTTTCAGGTTCCGGTTATGCTTCTGGAAACGGATGGAGAATGGGCAACCAGCTCACCACCCTCCGCTTAAGCTTTGAGGCTGCTGATAAGTATGAGCAGTGGGATAAGCTGAACAAATCTGCTCCCTCTCTTTACAGCGTAGGCTTCATGTTTAATAAGTCTAACAATGACATTCAGACTCAGGTTGCTAACTGCAAGGCAGTTACCCAGGAATACTTCAGAACTTTGCTTTCCGGTCAGTCTAAGGACGTTGACAAGGACGTTGCAGCTATGGATGCTAAGTTCAAGACTGCTGGCGTTGATAAGCTCCTTGCCGAGATGCAGAAGCAGTTCGACGAATGGGCTAAGGCTAAGAAATAAGCCCAGTTTTAACTATCGCGGGTTACATTTTTCATAGATTTTCTTCTTCGAGGCAAACGCCGTCGCGGGTAACTGCGGCGGCATTTGTCTATTAATCCAATAAAAGCAATGAGCTTCCCTTCTAAACAAAGGGAAGCTCATTTAATTACAGTAATTGTTTAGCCCACCAGGTATGTGCCCAGCAGCTCGCTTACCTTGGCACCGTCTGCCTTGCCTTTTACCAGCGGCATCAGCTCGCGCATGATAATACCCTTATCCTTCGGAGCCGGGGCAGAAATGCCGAGCTTTGCAAGTACGCCCTCAATCGCGGCCCGAATAGCCTGTTCGTCCATCTGCTCGGGCAAATAGGCGCTGAGCACCTTTATTTTAAAGGCACATTCATCGATAATGTCGGTTCTGTCCTTCGGGGCAGCCTCCATCGTTTCCTTCGTCTGCTTGAGCTCCTTTGCAATAATGGCGAATTCCTCTTCCTGCGTTAAATCCGCGCGCTTTTTAATTACACCGTCTTTCAGTGCGGCAAGCAGGCTTGAAAGCACGTCTTTCAGCTGTGTATCCTTCTCCTTCATTGCCGCCATCATACGCGCGCGTACTGTATCTACCATTGCCATGGTTTTATCACTCCAATTTTATAGGTTTAGAATCTGTATTTATCTTACTACAAAGCGAAAAGAGAAACAACCCAAAAGTCCATAGGCTTTAGTGCTAATTCTTATTTCGCTGTTTAATTCGGCACAAGCATAGTACTGAGTGTCGGCCTCACATCTGCGAAACGGCGTGATTTAATGGGATTTAAGTATAGAATGATTCTTTTTTAACCGGTTGTAAAATATACTATGATGAAAGGACTGATGGCGGTGAATAATCATTACCCGTTTGAGCTCGTTCCTCTGCCCTACGCTTATGATGCGCTGGAGCCGTATATTGATGCCGAAACAATGGCGCTGCACCACGACAAGCACCTGAGAACCTACGTTGACAACCTGAACACCGTGCTTTCCGGCTGCCCGCCGTTACAGGATATGACTCTGGAAGAGCTTGTTGCCTGCAGCGATCGGCTACCCGATCAGATACGTGAAAAGGTTAAAAATAATGCCGGCGGGGTTTATAACCACAACCTATACTTTAGTCTGATGTCTCCCGCCTCAAAATTACCGCAATCCGGCAACTTGTACGACGCCATTATACGCTGCTTCGGCTCGTTCGATGAGTTTAAAAAACGTCTGCTTGCTACGGCACTGGCACGGTTCGGTTCCGGCTACGCATGGCTTGCAACCTTTGCCAACGGCAGGCTGACGGTGGTAAGCACCGCTAATCAAGATGTTGTTACCGCCGCAGGCCTATGCCCCATTCTGCTGGTGGATGTTTGGGAACACGCATATTATCTAAGATATCAAAACCGCAGGGCCGAATACCTTGAAAACTGGTTTCAGGTAATAAACTGGCCTGCTGCTCAACTAAACTATTACAATTGCTTTTGCAGAAGACTATAACAGAAGAAGAATGTTATACTATATTGACAGGGATACAGCGATATAATATACTAAAATAGTAGAATACTTAAAAAGGAAGGATGCTTATGGATTTTAAATACGAAGAGGGACGTATCTATTATACAGACGATAACGGAAAGCTGCTGGCAGAGGTAACCTACCCCGCCGTTTCTTCTAAGGTTGCAGAGATTAACCACACCTTCGTTGACGACTCCCTACGGGGGCAGGGCATTGCGGGGCAGCTTTTGAAGGCGTGTGCCGAGAAGCTGAGAAGCGAAGGAAGACGCGCCATTCCAAGCTGTTCCTACGCCAAAGGCTGGTTTGAAAAGAATAAGGATTACAGCGATGTTAATGCCGAAAATGCTGAACGATCAAAGTAAAGTTATAATATTTTAAGCGGCAGAGCTGAAGTTCCGCCGCTTGATTATACCTAAAGGTTTAGATTATTCTGTTTTAAAAACAACGGTAAGCAGCATCTTAAACGGTGTAACGGCTTTCAGTGCATGAGGGATTCCTGCAGGCATTACAATAGTCTGCCCCTCACCTACCGTAAAGGTATTATCGCCGATGGTAATCTCTGCATTTCCATCAAACAGCACAACCATTGCATCTCCCTCCGACCGGTGAGAGCTGATCTCTTCACCCTTATCAAAGGCAAACAGGGTAATACTTACCGCTTTGTTTTGAGCAAGCGTACGGCTGACTACCTGCCCCGGCTGGCAGCTTACCAGCTCCTTAAGGGCGAGCGGTGCTTCAAAGTCGATATTCTTCAGATAGTGACTGCTCATTACTGTAAACCTCTTTTCTGTTTTAAAAATCGATATGCTCCGGGTCGGAACCGATTCTGCCGATACCCTTGAGGGCGTCGATTTTCAGCATATCCTCCTTCTGCAGCTCAAAACTGAACACATCGGCGTTTTGCCGGATATGCTCAGCACCCGAAGCTTTTGGGAGTGGTACAATACCCTTTTGTAAAATCCAACGGATAGCAATCTGCGAAACCGATTTGCCGTATTTCTGCCCAAGCTCACGCAGAAGCGGCAGCTGGAAGATACGGCCCTGCATTAATGGGCTCCATGCCTCAACAAGAATATTGTTGTTTTTGCAAAAATCAGCAAGCTCCTGCTGGGGATATTCGGGGTGCAGCTCGACCTGGTTCACCATGGGCTTGATTTCACAGTCCTGCATAATCTCCTGCAGGTGATGAATTAAGAAGTTGCTTACGCCTATGGCCTTTACCCTGCCCTCATTGTAAAGCCGCTCGAATGCGCGCCATGTTTCACGGTTCAGCTCCTGATAATCCTCCTTATGGTGCACCGGCACCGGCCAGTGGATGAGGTAAAGATCCACATACTCCATTTGAAGGAGGCTTAAGCTTTTTTCAAAGGCACGCAGGGTATTGTCGTAGCCGTGATCGCTGTTCCACAGCTTTGTTGTAATAAAAAGCCCCTCACGGGCTACCTCGCTTTCCCGCACCGCTTTACCGACACTCGCTTCGTTCTCATATGCCGAAGCTGTATCAATGTGCCGATAGCCGCAAGCGATTGCCTCTTTAATGTTGTTTACAGTCTCCTCATTATCGGGCATCTGCCATGTTCCGTAGCCGATGCATGGAATCCTTACGCCGTTGTGCAACGCATACTCGTCACCTAATCCTATCACTAAAACATCCTCCTTGCAAAAACATTATTTTAAGGTATATTGCAACGTCCTTCTTTTAGTATAGCTAATCGGATTAAGATTAAGCATACAATACTAATCTCTTATTATAAGCTTTCAACGAGTCTTAACAAAATGCCATAAGTCCAAGCTCTTTGCTCCATTCTTCAGATGTTCTATAATTGAGATAAGTATAAAAACCAAAGGCATGAATCAGCTTCTGCCGTTCATGCCTTTGGTTTTTGTTGTAATAAACAGTATAGTTATAAAGAAGGATGCAAAAAATATCAAAACCTGTTTCACCAGCAGCCATTTTGCCTCAACATCTTTAAACAACACAGGCAGTGCGAACCACTCCTCTGTGCAATCTTTGAACGTTTGAATCAACCGCCCCCAAAATGCAAAATCGCTCCACCGGGTAGGAACCATCCAGCCAGGCAGCTGCGCAAGCCCAAACGGCAGCAGCACTGCCACGACAAAAAGCAAGCTCAGCCCCGCCCAGCGCTGAAGATGATTGGGCAAGCAGGCTACAAGGCGGTAAAGCAGAACAATGGCCGGCAAAGCCAGCGTGAGCCAGCATAATAAGCACAGAATAGTATGCATCGAGCTGCCATAAACCATGTAAGGCGGGAGCGAAAGCCCTGAATACATGCAAAAGCGTTCAGCGGCCTGGCGTCGGTCACTATGTGCTAATGGCGCAAGTTCTGCGCAGGTGTATCCGACATCGGTGCCGCCGGTTGTGTATATGAGCGGCTCGGATCCCTCAAAAACGCCGCGGACAATCAGTTTGTGCTTGTTATATTCCACTGTTTTGCCCAGTACGTCTGTATCACCCCATAGCTTCCATGCAAGCTGCATGGATACAGCGCAGCCGTTTTCATCATATACCCCCGGCCAACCGCCTGTAATAAAGCGTGCGGGCATGATAAGATCACCCTCACCAAGGCCGATAATCATGGGCGTAGAAACCTCGGCGTATTCAGCTTTTACCTTTTCGCTGTTCTTCTGAAGCCAGAAGGTCGGGCAGCAGCCCTCCTCATTCTGTTTTCCTTTGGCATAATTAAGCGCGTTCTCCACCTGCTGCTGGGTAAGTGGGGTATCGTAGCGCAGGCTGACGGGCGCTTGATATACCTCCCAAAACCGCTCGGCATTCCCGAAAGCAGCAAGCAGCAATAAGAAAAGCATCAGCAGCCCGGCAAGTCTTATGAGCAGCTGTTTCATGAATCTATCCTCACACGATCACCGCTCTCAACAGGCCTTGAACCGGTAATGACCACATCATTTTCGGTAAAAAGTGCTCCGGCTACGGCAATGGAGCTGTCGTCGCTCTCTTCCACCGTTACTGGCATCTTGCGCAACACATTCTGCAGGCCCAAAATTGTGTTCTGCTTATCAATTACCAGTACATAATCCCCGTCACTGCCGCTGTGAACCGCAGAGATCGGCAGACAAAGGTCGTAACGCTTACGGCTTATCTCCATCTCGGCCTGAACCTGCTCCCCGTCGCGCCAATCCTCTTTGGGCAGGCTCAGGGTTGCAGTCATAGTGCCATCCTCCCCCTTGGGGGCGAGTGCCTGTACTATCGCCTCAAGCTTTGCACGATCCCTGGTAACTACCGCCTTTGTACCTGTCTTTACGAGCTTCGCCTGTTTTTCGGTGAGTACTAATTCCAGCAGGTAGCCGACGGTATCATCCGCAATATAATAGGCCGGCGTCTCGGTGGTTTTCTGGCCCTTGGTAAGGCTCAGATCACGAACGGTTCCATCTTTCGGTGCCGTCATTATCCCCTTGCTGTTCTTCAGTAACTTCAGCCCTTCAATACGGGATTTCTTTTCCGCGACATCCAATGTGAGGCCTTTGGCCTCCAGCGAATTGGTATCTGCCTGTTCCTTCGCTTGTTCCTCGGCCTTTCGTACGTTATCAATGGCCTGTTCAAGGGTGTTTTCGGCCCGAATTACACTGCGGTCTGCCTCGGTGAGCTGCGCATCCGCAGCGGAATCTGCATTGTAAAAAGCATCCCTCGCTGCATTGTAGGCAGTTTGGGCCGCAGCAACCTGCTCACGCGCAGCCTTGAGATCATCTGCGCTTGCATCCGGATTTTTCTCCAGCGCCGCAAGCGCATTCTTGGCCTTTTCTAGGGTATCCCGTGCACTCAGGTAGGCCTCCTTGGTTTCGTCCAGAACATCATCACTCTTATGCACCACAGTATCAAAATCCTCTCGTGCCCATGCGAGAGCCTGCTGTGCCTGCTTTAGCGCATTGCGGTCGGTTTCCTCCTGCTTTGTTAGCTGCGATACCCTTAGCTGCAGCTTTTGAAGTGCTACCTGCTCTTTATCAAGCTCCTGTGTAATCTCTTTGAGGTTTAGCCTTACAACCGCATCGCCCGATTTCACAGCCTGCCCGTTGGATACAAGAAGCTCATCAACTGTAATACCCGATACCGCCTGCTGTGCCTCTCCGGTTGCGCCCTTCACCGTTCCGCATTGCTTAATACGCTGTACAATCTCACCCATTGCAGGCCTTTTTACTGTTACGACTGGCATATTTGCAGCCGCAGTTCCGCGCGCAACCAAGGTGAGCACCAGCATCAGTGCAAAAAAAAACGAGATATTGGCAAGTGCCTTCTTCTGGTTGGAATCCTGAAAGCGCGGCAGCCGGCTTTTTACCGACGTTAAAATAGACTCTTTATTGTTCATGTTGTTAATCATGCCTTTCATTCCTGTCATGGCCAAGTGCTACTCCTTCAAACCGCTTGCCTGTATACCCAATTCCAGATACTTCTGCCCGAAAAGGAAGATCAGTACCGTAGGTGCCAGCATTACGAGACTGGAGGCCATCGCAAGCCCGACCTTATCGGAAACGATCTGCGGTAAAAAAAGCGAGAGCGGCCAGTTGGAACGCGTTTTTAAGAAGGTCATCGGCTGTTCTATGGCGTTCCATGCTTCTAAAAAGCCCAGCACCAGCGCCGAAAGAATGCCTGGTACCCCTAACGGCACTCCGATGCGGACGAAGGTTTGCAGCGGGCCTGCACCATCCAGAGAAGCCGCCTCCAGCACCGCAAATGGTACAGCATCAAAGCCCTTTGCCATGATGAATACCGGAAAGGTAGAGAACACGCCGGGCAGAATAACCGCCCATATTGAATCCATCAGCCCCAATGTATCGGCCACCAGATAGCTAGGCACCATCATTACCTGAAAAGGCATCAGCATCAGAATTGTATAAATGGCAAACATTGCTGTACGCCCGCGAAAACGTAGCCGTGAGAACGCCCATGCCGCGGGAGCACCCACCAGAAACTGCCCGAGCACCTGCGGAAACACCAGCTTGCAGGTGTTCCAGAACATTGTGAAAAACTGTGGGGTATCCAGCAATAGCTCCACCGCGGGCCGTAGCGTGGGGTAGCTTGGCAGAACTGGCCAATAAGCGTATCCGCCGCTCTCCTCTATTCCCAGTACGGGCCCGATGGTTGCCTTCAGCTCATCCAGCGGAATTAAGGCTCCCGCAATCATAAACCAGATGGCCCACCAAACGGGGAGAGCCGCAACCATGAGTACCGCAATTGCAGGAATAATACCTTTGCACTTGGTTTTCACAGAGCATCCTCCCCTTTCCACATCCGCCACAGCACTATCATCAACCCCAGCAATGCTGCCGCTACCAGCACAGCGGCGGCACTCAGCCTGCCTAAATCAAGGTCTAAAAACCAGTTGTTGAACAAATGCTGTAAAAGATAGATACTTTTGTGCGGATAGCTGCCCGCCACAAGGTAGGCCTCGCGGAACACCTTGAAGGAATTTAAAAGGCTGAGCACTGCGGTGAGCAGCAGGGTTGGGAACAGCTCCGGCAGAGTAATAAACCTGTATTTTTGCAGCGTACCCGCGCCGTCTACGCCCGCCGCCTCGTACATCTGGCTAGGAATACCGTCTAGCCCCGCAAGCAGCAGAATCATGGTGTAGCCGCTGTTTTTCCACAGGTAGGTGATAATCAGCACCCAAAATGCGGCATCCGTCTCCATAAAGTCAATTGGGGTGCCCCCCATGCAGGCGAGGATATTATTAATAATCCCCATCTTATGAAACAACGCCTGCCACAGCAGTACAATACTTGCCACCGGTACCGCCATTGGAATAAGGAAGCTTGTTTTGAACACCTTCCCATGCGGGCGAATAAACCGCACTAAAAGTGCCAGCACAAGGCTTATCAAAAGCAGCAGCGGGATACATACCGAGATGAATCTCGCGGTGTTGGTAACTGCCTGCTGAAAGGCGGTATTGGTTACAACGCTTGTATAATTCTCAAGCCCTGTAAAGCGGGAGCCGATAGTGTTAAAAAAGCTGCGCCGAACCATATCGCCAAAGGGAAACAGTACAAAGATACACAAGCCGACCAAACTTGGGGCCAGAAAAAGGTATGCCGTACTGTTGCGCATATGTCTGTTGATGCTGTTTCTATTCTTACTGTATTTCAGTAGAATACATCTCCGTTCTGTCGTCTTGCTTTGCTGTAGTTAATCGTTAATACTGCTTTCGTTATGTAAAAGACCAGAAACAGCATCGCTGCTCCGGTCTTTACACTACTTACTACTTCTTTTCGGCAAGAATAATCTCGGTTTCCGAACTAATGGCCTTTATTGCATCTTCAATACTGATTTCCCCTTTGCAGTAACGCTCTGCGGACTTAAAGATAATATCGGCCATTGCAGTGTCTATGGTTACAGGCGTGGAAACCTGAGAAATAAGGCTGTTGATATCCATTTTCAGTGGTGGTATTTTTGTAGTGGCACCGCCGTAAAACGCGTTTTTTTCATTTTCTTTGTTATAGGTATCAATAATCAGCTTCATCCCACTCTGCGTAACTGGCAAGCCATCACCGAGTGTAAAGCTTTGCACTTCGTCGCTTAGCATTGAGGCGATGAATGCGAGTGCTTCCTTTTGTTTGGAGCTTTTTGCATTTACTCCTGCCATTGCAGACGGGTAGTAAACTCCCTGGCACAAACCCGGCATAAGCTTGACATCCGGTTCACCAATACTGCCGGAGGATATGATAAACCGCATAACATCAAGTGCTGTGAAATTGTTGCTGCCATATAGGGTATGCTCCATTGAATAGTCCATCAGGCTTTTCTTTATTACTACAAAGCCATTAGAATTTGATGCTGCTACACCAATCTTAACTTCTTCTGTTTGTGTGTTGGGTTTAACAAGTTCGTATTTATCAGAAACGGTTTTCACCGCATCGAGAAGCTGGCGGAGCGCATCCGTTTGTATACCCTTGCCGTCATTGATTATAGTCGGTTCGCTGACATTGTAGAAGAAATCAAAAGCATCACGGAGATCTTCAAACGAAAACGCCGAGCGTTCCGCTTCAGGGAATGCCTTGTTGTAGTCTTGCGAATTCATAGCAACCTGTTTGGGCTGCGGCGCCTTTTCAATAGCCGCGACAAGGTCTTTCAGGCTGTTGAGCGTATCCAGCCCGCTCTTCTTACCAAAGAGCAGCGGCAATGAAAAGCGTGTGGGCAGCACATACAGGCCGTCGCTTCCCTGAAAGGGCTTAATGACACTTTGATAAAGCCCCGAAACGTCCATCTGCTTTGAAATGTCGCCTAAAAGCCCCTGCTGTTTGTAGCTTTGGTAATCCAATCCGTCGAGTATAAGAACATCCGGGCCTTTGCCTGCAAGCAGCTCGGTAACAAGGCTGCGCAATACATCCTGCGTGCCTGCGGCAGTTGCTTCTTTGGTAAGGGCAACCTCATAGTTTACGCGGAAATTCTTATTCTTCTTTTGGAATACCGGAATTGCCGCTCGCACGGTCGGGCTTTCTTTAAGCGACCAAACCGTTAAGGTGTTATCCGGGCTAACAGAAATCGTTTCGTCGTAAACATAACGGTAAAGCTTTCCCGTATTATTTGAAGATTCGCACGCCAGTAGGAAGCTGCCATCCTTTGCATTACATATGTGCTTTACGCTTGCAGTGGGGGTTCCTATGCTGTACATGCTGCCTTCCAGTACAGTTTCAGCAAGACTGCCGCCGGACGCGATGCGCTGAATGCCCGAATTTGATGCAAGGTAGGCGTTCCCGTCCTTATCCACGGTAAATGCTGTATTCATATCCTTGATTTCCGCGTTGCTTGCATACTGGGAAAGAAGGTTTCCCGTAGAAATTTCGGAAGCCTGTATTTTACCGGAATAATCCATCATAAACAGCGCCTGCTCGTTTGTCGCACAAGCGCGGATATCAGGTAGATTATCCATGACTTTAACCAGCTCGCCTTTTACGTTATAGATACCCATTACCTGCTTGAACTGGTCGCTGGAAACCGAACCATCTTTTGCTGAATAACTAAAATATGCTGTGCCGCTTTTACGCGTTTCTTCCGAGGAGGAGCTGCCGGGTTCTAAAGCGGAGTTTGAAGAGCTATTCTTTGATTCAGCACCCGGTGACTTAACAGTTACGCCGGTGTCTGATCCACCTGGCTGCGGCTCTGCTGACATTGTCATATACTCCAGTAAGAAGCTGTCTTCCCCTATTGCCTGCAGCTTTATGGGGGTTAGTATTCTTCCGCCCTTTGCGGCATCCTCCAAGCCCGAAACAGGTATTTTCACAGGCTTTTCACCTTTGTTAACCTTCCAGACTTCGAAAAGAGAACTGCCCTGAGTGACCGCAAAATAATTGCCGGAACCGGTTACCGCCAGTTTCAAAAGCCCGGCTTTCAGGTCATTCACCCAATTCAAATCTACCTGCTGCCAGGTGGCACCGTTGTCTGTTGAATGGTAAAGCCCATTCCCCGTGGGGCTGCTTGCGTTTTCTGCCCAGTAATCAATGCTGCCATCGGTATTTACCCACAACCCAAGCGGGTTTCCGGTAACATTAGGCGGAGTGATCTCCGTTTCAACATAGCCGCCCTTCGGTGTCTGTTCTTTTGAAATCGTGCTGTCTGTGTTGGCTGTACCGCTATTACACGCGGTAAAAGAGGTGCTGATGATGGCTGCTCCAAGCAGAGCCGCCAGTATTCTTTTTCTACTGCTCAAGGTTATCCCTTCCTTATCTTGAATGTCATATGGTTCCATATCCTAATAAAACTATAACAACGCAGTCTTAAAAAATCCTTAAATAATCATTTGCTTCTATGAAGGTTTATGATTAAAAATGTTAATATTCTATGTCTGAACATTTGTGATATGGTTCAAAGAGCAATAATAATGTAATACTTATTTATGGAAAAAGTTTAAGAAAATTTTAGGTTATTTTAAGATTAAAGCTGTATAATGGGAGTAATAAAATGAGGTGAACTTCGATGCGTATCCTGATGATAGAAGACGATAAGGATTTATGTGCAGCCGTGATACAGCAGCTTCGTCAGGCTGGGTATGAGACAGATACCTGCCATAACGGAGAGGATGGCTTGTATTATTTAAATCAAGGGCTCTATGATGCGTGTTTGCTTGACCGCATGCTGCCTGGCCTGGACGGCCTAAGCCTGCTGAACGCTGCTCGCTCTAAGGGCATTACCACTCCGGTGCTGATGCTGACTGCCATGGGCCGCATCGGTGACCGCGTGGACGGCCTGGATGCCGGTGCAGATGATTACCTTGTGAAGCCTTTTGACATGCGGGAGCTGTTAGCTAGGGTACGCGCTCTATGCAGGCGCCCCGCAAATACTGAGCCGGATGGGCTAAAGCAGTTTGCGGATATCACGCTGGATACCGCGCAGCTGATACTAAACGGGCCAAAGGGGCAATGCACTCTTTCAAAAAAGGAAAGCGAGCTGTTGGCGGCGCTGATTTCAAACAGCGGACAAACCCTTTCCCGTACAATCTTGTTTGGGAAGATATGGGGGCCGGATACTGAGGTGGAGGAGGCTATCTTAGACAGCTACATACACTTCGTGCGCAGGCGTATCCGCGTGGTTGGCGCTTCAGCTATTGTAACTACCGTTCGCGGAATAGGTTACCGTATGGAGAATGCTAAATAAGCCGGTATTCAGAGAAAACCGCCGGTTTTAAGGGTTTATCATCAAAAGGAAAGGCATGAGGAATACTGATGTTATGCAGGCTTCGCAGACGCTTAACCATTATATTTACTGTGCTTACAGGCGTTGTGTTGGGTGCTACGCTCAGTATTACCTATCTCATGGCACAGCAGCAATACAGCTCCAGTATGGACATGCTGCATCAAAACACCGTTACCTCGATTGTAATCAAGCTGCAGACCGAGCGCAGTATCAAAGACTTATGGCTGGCGACACTTGAGACCGATTCTCGAAGTATTATACATATAGAGGATAAAGGGGTCGCACTGCATTTTCAGGGCTCGTGGAAGACGGCAACCGACCGTAGCATACTGATAGGGCTTGCAAAGGCAGAGGCGGAAAAGCAG
Source organism: Acetanaerobacterium elongatum (assembly GCF_900103835.1). Classification (GTDB taxonomy): domain Bacteria; phylum Bacillota; class Clostridia; order Oscillospirales; family Ruminococcaceae; genus Acetanaerobacterium; species Acetanaerobacterium elongatum. The sequence goes on from NZ_FNID01000005.1 coordinate 102,576, forward strand.
GGTGTATCGCTTACCGGCACACCGCACTCCTCCCTATATGCCCAGCAGCTGGATTTTGCCCTTAAGGGACAGTCCGGAGAGCCGTATAAAGTAACCGTAGTTCGCATTCCCATACAATACGGATGGTACAATCTAGTGCTTCTGGAGGATATCTCGGCACGGAGCCAGCATCTTGTGAACCTGTTGCTGCTCTACATCGGTCTCGGCGTTATCGGCATCCTTGCGCTGTACACAGTGAACTGGTTTATTGCGGGGCTTGCCATCCGCCCCACAGCGGAAGCGATTCGCGAGCAATCCGACTTTGTAGCGGCGGCAAGCCACGAGCTGCGCAACCCTCTTGCCGTGATTAACGCCAATATTTTTGCTGCCAGGCAACAGCCTGAAGAAGCTACACGGTTCTTGGAGATTGCGCAGCGGGAAACCGAACGGCTGGCGAGGCTCGTAAACGACCTGTTCCTGCTCGCGGGTTCAGACGCCAAGACCTGGAGCCTTTCCCCCAAGCCTGTAGAAACCGATACCCTGTGTATTGAGGTTTATGAGCAGATGCGGCTACTGGCTTCTCAGAAGGGCCATGTGCTGCAGCTGTGCCTGCCGGAAGAGGTGCTGCCTGCCATTAATGCCGACAAGGAACGGCTGGTTCAGCTGCTTGTCATTTTGCTTTCCAACGCCATGGATTACGCCCCGGCGGGCACGCCCATTTTGCTTAAGGCAGAACTTTTGCACCGCAACGTACAGCTTTCAGTAGTCGACCATGGGCCGGGTATACCTGATGAGGCAAAGAGAAAAGTGTTTGAACGTTTTTACCGAATGGAAAAAAGCCGTACCGACAAGGCACATTTCGGCCTTGGCCTTTCGGTTGCGAAGGAGCTTGCGGCACTGCACGGCGGTACTCTTACACTTACAGATACCCCTGGCGGTGGGGCGACGTTTATAGTAACGCTGCCGTTATAATCAAAACCACCAGTTAAACTGGTGGTATGCACCAGCCCTAAAAGGGCATATTACTGGCACAGCGTCTCAAGACGCACTGAATGGTTCCGCCAACCGCATTACTATTACGGGCAGCCGCTAAAGCGGCTGTTCGTTTTTCATGCCTTTGTTTCCTTGCTACCCGTGAACGGGTCTATGTATTCTTTGAATGATATTTGATCTGAAGCTATGTCTTCTTGTAATTGGTTTTTGATATATTCTTCAATTACTTTTGCATTTCTTCCTACTGTATCAACATAATATCCTCTGCACCAGAAATGCCTGTTCCCATACTTATACTTCAAATTTGCATGCCTATCA
>NZ_FNID01000007.1 GCF_900103835.1 Acetanaerobacterium elongatum
GCATGCGACCTATCAGGTCGAGCTCTTCTTTGGTATGCTGATTTGGATGACTGTGTGGCCTTCGTGATTGGCAGCCTAGAGATTCTACCGTTCCATCATATCGCTTTTTCCAAAAATAGATATACGATCGGCTTTTGTTATATTTCCGGCTGGCTCGGCTCACGCCATATTTCTCCACATACTTCATTAGGGATTGTCTGTACTTCATGTCTTGTGTTATGCTGTTCATGAGAGATGAGGTCTCCTTTCGGCTTGTTAGGTGTGGTAACTCAACAATAACCGATTTCTCCTCATCTTTCATCTTTTTTTATCTACTGTCCAATATGTATTGTAGTCCTACAAGGAAATAATGAAAAGAACGCAACAGACAATTGACAAGAAGCTTTTTTGCGGTTATACTTAACCTGACAATTAAACAGGGGTGCTGAACATTCGGCTGAGATAAAACCACATAAGGTTTTGAACCCTTTAACCTGATCCGGATAATGCCGGCGTAGGAAGAATAAAGTTATTTATGATTCACTCGTCATGCTTTACCGGCATGGCGTTTTTTATTGCCTTGTAAGTTTGAGGTGGATGCCATGTCGTACTTTCCGGGAATATGCTCAGTAATTGTCGCATATATTACTTGGGAGGAATTTAATCATGGAAAAAAACAAAACAAGGCTTCTGGCCGAAAGCGGGCTGATGATAGCCCTAGCTGCAATTCTTTCACTCATAAAGTTTATCCCTATGCCCTATGGTGGCTCTGTTACGCTGTGCAGTATGCTGCCCATCATGCTGATCAGCTATAGGAATGGCATAAAATGGGGGTTGTTTACCGGTTTTGCCTATGGTATTGTACAGCTTATTCTGGATATCCCCTCCGGTATCTTTAAGGGTGTTACACTGGGTTCGGTTGTCGGGGTTATCCTTTTTGACTATCTGATTGCCTTTACCTGTCTCGGCCTTGCCGGATTGTTCAGAAAGGCTGTCAAAAACCCTAGCCTGGCAATTTTATGCGGCGTAATAGTTTCCGGCTTGCTGCGTTATCTTTCACATGCTATTTCCGGCTTTATCTTTTACTCGTCTTACGCAGAATGGTTCTTCAGCCAGGAAGGTTTTACGCTTGGCCAGAATATTCTGAACAAATACAGCGGAACCACACTGTCAATTATCTATACCCTTTTCTACAACGGCACCTTTATGATACCTGAAATCATCATCACCGCTGTGGTTGCGGTACTTGTTGGGGGGATATTTACCCTTACTGCAAAGAAAGCAGCTGCTAAATAACTCTTTTCACCGAAATAAAGAACGGTACAAAGTGTTTATACTCATCTCGATTATAAAACCTCTAAAAAATCTTCGCCAAAAGCTTTGATTTATAGCTTCTGGCGAAGATTTATTAGTAAGGTTTTAATGAGAGACTAGTGTTACTTTATACCGTTCTTTTTTATGCTCTTTCTGGCAGTTTGCTTTGGGCTTTCTGTTCAAATTTGTCTTTATTCAGGTACACTCTTGAATGAGTACCTTCACCGATCTTTTCTTTTTCATCAAATGCACTTACCCTAAAATCAATCCGTCTGCCCTCAACCGCAATAATCTCGGCTTCAGCATATACCTTCATGCCAAGCGGCGTAGCCGCCGTATGGCTTACGCTAACAGCCGATCCCACGCTGATAATTCCGGGTTCTAAAAACTGCTGCAGGCAGGCGCTAGCGGTGCTTTCAATCAACGCAATCATCATTGGGGTTGCAAAGACAGACACATCTCCGCTTTTAACGTTTTTAGCAAGCATCTCTTCTGTTACAATCCATTCTTGCTTATACCTTGTTCCGATTATGATTTCCACGCTTAACCTCTCATCGTATCAGTGATTTGTTTAGAGCGAATAGATATCAGTGCACTCCAACAACTCCACGCCGTTTTGCTTAAACATCTCCACAGCCTTCTCATTGTCTTCCAGACGCAGGATAACATATGCCTTTTCTCCTTTGCGGCTCACAAAGGCATACATATATTCTACCCCGATATTGGCGTTGTATAAAAGGTTGAGTGCCTTGGCCAGCCCGCCCGGCTTATCATCTATACCGATGGCGATAACCTGGGTGAGCGAAACCGCGAAGCCTGCCTCCTTGAGGGACTTTTCTGCTTGGTCGGGGTTATTGACAATCAGCCGCAGAATCCCAAAATCGGTAGTATCGGCAATAGAAAGCGCGCGGATATCAATCTTGTGTTGCTCCAGAATTGTAGAAATCTCTGAAAGTCTGCCAGGCTTATTCTCAACAAAAACGGACAGCTGCTTAATAAACATTCGTATCCCTCCGTCGTGTAGTTTTATCCATAAGATTATTATACCATATCCTTCTTCTGTATGCGAGTGAAGGTTAAATCTTGCGCTTATCAATAACACGCTTGGCCTTTCCTTCGGAACGCTGGATAGATTTCGGCTCAACCAGCCGCACCTTTGCTGCAATACCAAGGGTGGATTCCACAGCGGCGCGGATTCTGCGCTCCTGTTCCTCAATGTGCCTTACAGCGTCGGAGAACATCGATTCAGACATCTCCACCTGAATCTCAAGCGTGTCGAGATTGTCTACTCTATCTACAATCAGCATGTAGTGCGGCGCGGTTTGGCCAAGTGAAAGCAGTACGCTTTCAACCTGTGAAGGAAATACATTTACACCTCGGATAATCAGCATATCATCGGTTCTGCCACAGGGCTTGGTCATCTTAATGAAGGTGCGCCCGCAGGAGCATTTCTCACGTGTAAGGGTCGCAATATCTCTGGTACGGTAACGAATGAGCGGAAGCGCTTCTTTTGTAATTGCGGTAAATACAAGCTCGCCCTGCTCGCCTTCTGGCAGCTGCTTACCCGTTTCAGGGTCTATAATCTCAGCGATGAAATGATCCTCGTTGATATGCATGCCGGTTTGCTCGCTGCATTCAAACGAAACGCCAGGCCCCATAACCTCCGAAAGACCATAGATATCATAGGCCTTGATGCCCAGCAAGTTTTCAATCTCTTTGCGCATCTGCTCTGTCCACGGCTCGGCACCAAAGATCCCGGCCTTGAGCTTGAGCTGAGATTTATCTACACCCATCTCTTTAAGCGTCTCACCCAGATAAAGCGCGTAAGACGGCGTACTGCAGAGGATGGTAGAGCCGTAATCAAGCATGATTTGAATCTGACGCTGGGTGTTGCCCGTTGAAACCGGGATAACCGACGCCTTCATGGCCTCCGCACCGTAATGCATTCCCAGTCCACCAGTAAACAAACCGTAACCGTAGGCGATATGTACGAAATCCTTTGCATTACCACCCGCTGCTACCAGCGCACGGGCAATAATCTCTTTCCATACATCCACATCATTCTGGGTATACCCTACCACCGTCTGTTTACCGGTGGTGCCGGAGGAAGCATGGATTCTTACAATCTCATCCATCGGTACCGCAAACATCCCAAAGGGGTAATTATCCCTTAAATCCTGCTTTACCGTAAACGGCAGCTTGGAAAGGTCATCAACCGAACGGATATCATCAGGGGTAACGCCCATCTCATCCATACGGTTTCTGAAGTAGGCCACGTTCGCGTATACCTTGCGTACGGTTTGAGAGAGACGCAAAGACTGCAGACTCTTTATTTCGTGAACAGGCGCGGTTTCTATATTCGGGGTCCAGTAATTCTGCTGCATGTTTATAGACCATCCTTTCTTGTAAGCAGTATCCGCCAAACTTATAGGGAGGAGTTCGCTCCGATATTGAATGCCTTTTGGTTAAACTCTAAAAACTTTGCGGGAACGCATTCGATAATGGCCTTAGACCATATCTCACTCTTAAAATGCAGGAATTTTGAGAGAACGCCCATCAGAACAACATTTACCGCTTTTGCGTTTCCCGCCTGCTTAGCAAGTGATAATGCGTCGATCTGCACCAGATTTATGTCCATAGCTTTAATCTTACCGGCTATATCCTCGGGGTAAGCTGCTGCTCCGGTAATCACCGGCATCGGGTCGATATGCTGACTGCTGGTGATAATAGTGCCGCCCTTTTTTAAAAACGGGATATAACGGGCAGCCTCCAGCAGCTCAAAGGCGATGATATAATCAGCCTCGCCGGGGTCTATGGTCGGGGAATAAACCTTACTGCCGTATTTTACATAGGTAACAACGGAACCGCCGCGCTGCGACATGCCGTGTACCTCTGAAACCTTGGCATCATAACCTTCACTTACCAATACATGCCCAAGCAGCTTACTGGCAAGCAGCGAACCCTGCCCACCGACGCCTACAATCATAATACTTTTCACATCATTGTTAAAGCTCATGCCTGCTCCTCCTTCTCTGAGCCGATAGCGCCAAATGCACATAAGCCGGCACATAGGCCGCAGCCCACACAAAGGGTTGTATCAATGCTTGCTTTGCCATCCTGCATACGGATGGATGGGCAGCCGATCTTAAAACAGGCACGGCAGGCGCGGCACTTTTCACGGTTAATCGCAAGAGGTTTGTCGTGCTTAACATTCTTGAGCAGCGCACAAGGGCGGCGTGCGATGATAACAGAAGGCTCCTCTACGGCTAATTCCTCTTTAATAATAGCAAGGGTGTTCTTTACATCATTGGGGTCGGTAATCCGAACTCTTGAAATACCTACGGCCTCACACAGCTTTTCGATGCTGATCCTGGCAGTAGGGTCACCCTTAATAGTAAAACCGGTGGTAGGATTCTGCTGGTGCCCCGTCATTCCGGTAATTGAGTTATCAAGAATAAGTATAGTTGATACACCTTGGTTGTATGCGATATCTATAAGGCCGGTGACGCCGGAGTGCATAAAAGTGGAATCACCGATAACCGCAACGCTGTTTCTAGCCGACTGTTCCCCGCGCGCCTTATTAAAACCGTGCAGGCCGGAGATGGAGGCGCCCATGCAGATGGTGGTATCCATGGCCGCAAGGGGCGGAGCTGCCCCAAGGGTATAGCAGCCAATATCGCCGAATACCGTTACACCTAATCGGTTCAACGCATAAAACAGCCCTCTGTGCGGGCAGCCCGGGCACATCACCGGCGGACGCATGGGTACAGCCTCCCCGAAGCTTTGTATGCTTGTTTTTTCTCCCAGCATCTTCTCGCGAATAAGGCTTTGAGAATACTCTCCGATGTAAGTAAACAGTTCCTTTCCAATAACCTCAAGGCCAAGCTTCCGGCAGTGGGTTTCGATGACATCATCCAGCTCTTCAATGATGTAAAGCGTATCAACCTTACATGCAAATTCTTTAATCAATTTCACCGGCAACGGGTGTATCATACCCAGCTTTAGGTAGCTTGCGCTGTCGCCAAGCGCCTCTTTTGCGTATTGATATGCAATGCCTGCAGTGATTACGCCTACCTTTAAGCTGTTATATTCTACGGTATTAATATCAGCGGTTTCAGCGTATTCAATCAGCTTCTTGGTACGCTCTTCCACCACCACATGCTTTGGTTTTGCGTAGGCCGGCATCATTACATACTTTGTGGGGTCCTTTTTATACTCTTTTAGATCCAGCTCCTGCCTATCCTCAGTTTCAATTATGCTTTGAGAGTGCGATACTCGGGTGCTCAGGCGTAGTAATACAGGGGTATCAAACTGCTCTGACAATTCATAGGCAAGTTTGGTGTATCTTTTGCATTCCTCTGAATCAGCCGGTTCCAGCATCGGTACCTTGGCAGACTTTGCATAATGGCGGGAATCCTGTTCATTCTGTGATGAGTGCATCCCGGGATCGTCGGCCACAGCGATCACCAGGCCTGCATTTACGCCGGTATAGGATGCGGTAAACAACGGGTCGGCCGCCACATTCATACCCACATGCTTCATGGCACAGAACGCACGTGCCCCGCCGATAGAAGCCCCCAAAGCCACCTCGCAGGCTACCTTCTCATTAGGAGCCCACTCGCAATAGATTTCTTCATACTTGCAGGCATATTCGGTAATCTCGGTGCTTGGTGTTCCCGGATAGCTTGAAACAACCCGAACACCCGTTTCGTATAAACCACGCGCAACCGCCTCGTTGCCCAGCATTAGACCTTTCACTACTATAATCTTTCCTTTCTTGTAGAAGCCGGGGAGTTGTGCGGTTTCGGCGTTGCCGAAATTCTCGGTAAACCAAAATTCAGTTTACCGAATTTTGGTTTGGACCAGAAAAGCACAAAACCCTGAGTTTGAAAGATCTATCTTTCAAACTTTTCCTCCTTGGTATTGCGTAAATCAAATACTCGTTTAGCCTTGCCCTGATACCGCTCCAGCGATTTAGGCTCGGCAAGTGTAACCTTTGCTTCGATACCAAGTACCGTCTTTAACTTGGCACGGATAACACGCTGCAGCTTCTCAAGTTCAGAATATTTTTCAAGCAGGCTGGTATCTATCAGTTCAACCTTTACCTCAAGGGTATCCATGAACCCTTCACGGCGTACAATCAATTGATAGTGTGCGCCCACCTGCGGGCAGGAAACCAGTACGCTTTCAATCTGCGACGGGAATACATTCACACCGCGAATCTTCAGCATGTCGTCGGTTCGGCCCATAATCTTATCCATTCGCACATGGGTTCTGCCGCAGCGGCAAACCTCGTAGTTTAGTCTGGAAATATCCTTGGTACGGTAGCGCAGCACCGGGAAGCCCTCTTTTGTTATGGTGGTAATAATCAGTTCTCCCGCTTCCCCGGCGGCAAGGTTTTCTCCGGTTTTACTGTCGATAATCTCGGGGATAAAATGATCCTCTGCAATGTGCATACCATCGCGATACTCACATTCGCCCGAAACCCCCGGGCCCATCAGTTCGCTCATCCCATAGTTATCGGTAGCAAACAGCCCCCAAGCCTCTTCTATTTTATTACGCATCTCTAATGAGCAGCCCTCTGAGCCAAACAGACCCAGCCGAAGCTTAAAATCATCCCTTGTAAAGCCCATATCCTTGGAAACCTCTGCCATATATAATGCATAAGAGGGAGTAGAAACAAGAGCGGTTGCACCGAAGTCCTTCATGAGCATAAGGTTCTTTTCGGTATTGCCACTGGAGGTAGGTACAACGGTCGCACCAAGGCGTTCAAGCCCGTAGTGCAGGCCAAGTGCACCGGTAAAAAGCCCGTAGCCAAAAGCTATATGTACCAAGTCGTCTTCCCGTGCCCCCGCGGCAACAACCAACCGGGCAACAAGGTCGCTCCAATTATTCAAATCGCTCTTGGTATAGCCAACCACCGTTGGCTTTCCCGTGGTTCCGGAGGAAGCATGAATGCGTACAATCTTGTTCATGGGAGCCGCAAACATGCCAAACGGGTAGGTATCACGAATATCCTCTTTGGTTGTAAACGGTATGTATTTTAAGTCGCTTAGGCACTTAATCTTATCGGGTGAGACCTTTGCATCATCAAACTTTTTACGATACATCGGCACCGTTTGATAACAGTGGCTCACAATCCATTTAAGCCGTTCAAGCTGTAGCTTTTCCAGCTCTTTGCGGTTCATGGTTTCAAGTTCCTTCTGCCAAAACATGAGCAGAACCTCCAATTTTATATTTGTATTCAATAACGCAGAATGCTAAACCATATGGCTGGCATACAGTTTAGCAATATCTGCACTATCATTCCTATTAAGGGTTATATTATACGTTCGTGGGTTCTGCAGTTTGAAGCGTATATTCCTTATTATAAAAATGTTCTTTAGCGGTTTGCTCCTCGGCGCTGAGCTTTTTACTAAGCTTGCTGCCGATAAAGCACGCTAAAAACGAAGCTGCAATCGAAATTACCCCGTATACCGCAGAATTTGCCGATTTAAAACCGGAGGATACCGCAAGCACGGTGCAAAGCAACGGCCCTGTAATCATCCCAGCCCACGCCCCTGCACGGTTTAACCCCTTCCAGTAAAGTGAAAGAAGGAACGGTGCCAAAAAAGCTCCAGCAACGCTGCCCCATGAGAAGGCCATCAGCATCAGTATTGGCGATTTTAGTGAAGCAATCAAATAAGAGGTTGCAATAAACAACAGGCACAGCAGCCTTGTAACCCAAAGAGTTGTTTTTTTGCTCATCGATTTCACGAAAGTTTCCTTTAACAGATCTATCGCAATTGCTGAGCAGGAGGTTAGCGTAATACCTGAAAGTGTAGATACAGAAGCTGACAGAACCAATACTAAAACAACACCTAATAGTATCTCAGGCAGAGTACCTACCAATATGTTTGGTACCATTACATCATAATTTACCGCTCCGTTCACCTTAGGTACCTCATTAAAAAATAGCCTTGTGAGTGAACCGATAAAATACGCGCTGACAGCAATAACTGCGCAGAAGATGGTGGAGATGACTGTTCCGGCCTTTACGCTCCTTTTGTCGGCAATGCAATAGTATTTATGGATCATCTGAGGCATCCCCCAGCTTCCGAAGCTGGTAAGCAACACCAAGCTCACTACTCCAATTACTGTCTGCCACGAAAAGCTGGTCAAGCCACTATCAACCATTTTATCATACACCATTGCAACACCGTTTGCAATGCCGCCTACCGAACCGCTGCGCAAAATAAAGAATACCATTGCAGCAACACCTATAAGCATAACGACACCTTGAATAAAGTCAGCCTGAAGCGACGCTACATAGCCGCCTACTACCAAATAAATAGCTGCGACAACCGCAATACCCAGCATAGCCATATGATAATCAACATTCAAAACCTTTTCGCATAGGTAGCTTAAACCGGAGTATACCGACGCAGAATAAGGAGTCATAAAAATAAATATAATAACCGCTGCATAGATTTTCATGCCCTTGCTAAAAAAACGTGTTTCGAAAAACTGCGGCATGGTTTTTATTTTCAACCGCCTTGTAACCTCGCGTGTACGCTCAGCCAAAACGGCCCATGCAAGAAATGCACCAAATAGCGCATTTCCTAAACCAATGGCAAGTGCCCAAAGCCCAAAGTCCCAGCCAGAGCGCCCAGCGTAGCCGATAAAAATAACCGCGGAAAAGTACGTAGCACCATAGGTGAACGCCGAAACCCACGGCCCTGCACTACGGCCACCTACCACAAAGGCTGTTAAGGAATTTGCTTTTCTGGCACTCGCAACGCCGACAGCAAGCATGAGTAAAAAATAGATACCTACAATAATCCATGTGGCCATAAATCATTTCCGTTCTGCCGCTGTGCATTCGGCTATGTATTTTTAAAAACAGCCTTATCCTGCACAGTAGGATAAGGTATAAGTTTAACACCCTGCCATTTTAATGTTTTAAAGCTTTTAGGTGATAAAGTGCCTTAGTAATAATAATACGACTGCATGTAAAAATAGTCAAGCAGTCGTAGGTTGTAAAAAATAATTTTGTATATTTAGCTAAAAAAAACATCCTCAATGAATATCTTTATTCCTAGTAAAATGAGCACTACACCGCCAAAAATTTCAGCTTTGTCCTTTAAAAGCCTGCCAACACTTTTGCCTAAGTATGCACCGGCCAGACAAATAACAAAGGTCACGCCTGCAATCATAGCTGCAGCATAGATAATATCCACGTTCATCGCCGCTAAACTTACACCAACTGCCAGTGCGTCAATACTGGTTGCAACGGCCTGAATAAATATAGTTTTTGCAGAGATTCCGCCTGCAGGGCACTCTTCCTTTGGGTTTCTAAGCTCTTTGATGGTTTCCACAATCATTTTAACACCGATAAAGCTTAGTAATATCAGTGCCACCCAATGATCAATCTGTTGAATGTAGGAAGCAAAAACCTGCCCCGCCAGCCATCCTATACAGGGCATGATACCCTGCGCAAGCCCGAAAGCAAACGCAAATATCAATGCCTGCTTAAGCCGCATTTTTGCAACGCACATACCATTACTAACCGAAACAGCAAACGCATCCATTGCAAGACCAATTGACATAACCAATAAGGTTAACAAACTCACGACGTCAAATCCCCTTAATACTAGAATATCACTTCAATTATTATACTAATATTTCCGCAGTCACTCAATACATTAGACAGCATTTTACTTTGTTATGTTGTTTAAAAACGCTGGGGCAACCGAATATGTTGCCCCAGCAATCATATAAGCACTTATTTTACTGCAAGTTTTTTAATAAGTTTTACCAACTCATACCACAAAACCGATCCAGCTGCGATGCCTATCGTTAGCAAAAGCTGCTCTAAGGATAACGGAGCCAATTTTAAGAAGGCGTTTAGCGGTGTATACAGAATTACCAGCAGGCCAGCTATCGTTCCAAGGTTAACCGCCCACATTACCTTATCCTTCATTAATCGGCCAATCGATTGCAGTGCAAAATCAGTAATGGAGCTGTTCACCTGAACTAGGAACAGGTTTGCCAACATAATAATCGCAAGCCCCATGGAACGGGCCAACTCGGCACTGCCGTTTTGCATCAGCACTAAATAATAGGTTCCGAATGAAGCACCGAATACCGCCAAACCCTGCAGAATACTCTTAGTCAGCCCACCCACGGTTAAAAGCTTTTCCTTCGGATTGCGTGGCTTGCGTTCCATGATGTTCTTTTCATTGGGCTGGCGTTCCAACACAATGGAGCAGGTTGGGTCGATAATCAGTTCCAATAGCACCACATGCAGAGGTAGAAGCATAAGGTTCGCCGGAGCAATACCCAAAAGCGGTGCCAGCAGGGATGCAAACGCAATGGGAATATGAATGGTAAACACATATCCTACCGCTTTACGGATGTTATCATAAATCCGTCTGCCATCCCGGATGGTATCCACGATGGTAGAGAAGTTATCATCCATCAGAATAAGGTCTGCGGCTTCGCGGGATACCTCGCTGCCCCGCTTACCCATCGCAATACCGATATCCGCGTATTTTAACGCCGGGGCGTCGTTTACGCCATCACCTGTCATGGCCACAATTTCGCCGTTTTCCTTAAACGCTTTTACAATTCTCATCTTATGCTCCGGAATTACCCGAGAAAAGATGCTGACGTCTTTTACCCTTTCACGAAGCTCCTCGTCCGACATATCATTGAGCATATCACCCGTAATAATATGGTCACAGTCCTTCATGCCAATCTTCTTGGCAATGCTTGCCGCGGTAATACCGTTATCGCCTGTAATCATTACCACGCGGATACCCGCTTGATAGCAAACAGCAATATCCTGTTTTACTGATTCTCTGGGCGGGTCGGCAAGGCCGATTAACCCGCATAAAGTTAAGGTACAGCCGGTAATTTCAGCAGGAATCTCTTTTGTTGACACAAGTCCCATCTTGCCAACCGCGATTACGCGCAGCCCAAGCAATGACATGCTGCGAAGCTTTTCTTCCGCATTACTGCGCTGCTCATCGGTCAGAGAACAAAGCGGCAATATCCGTTCAGGCGAGCCTTTGGCGGCGATAATAAGCTTGTCGTCATGACGCCAAACGTGGCCCATCATCTTTAGTTCGTTGGTAAAGGCATACTCGGTTATAAGCTCACCGCCAAACAGGTGCTCCCTGCTGATTCCAAGTTGCTCACAATGGGCAAGCATTGCCTTTTCCATAGGGTCGTATGCATCTGTTTCACAGCCGAGGCCCATAACCTCACAGAGCTCTTTTTCATCAACCTCTGCCGCCCATGTTTCCTGAACCGTCATCTGGTTCATGGTTATGGTACCGGTTTTGTCTACACAAAGCACCGAAACAGCACCTAACGTCTCAACCGAGGGCAGCTTACGCACAAGCGATTGCTTTTTTGCAAGGCGCCATGCACCCATAGAGAGGAAAACGGTCAGTATTACGGGGAACTCTTCTGGAATCATGGCCATCGCAAGCGTGATGCCCGAAAGAATGCTTTCTATGATACGATCCCCGACTGCGTGATCAGGTATATTAAACCATGTTATGAAACCTACCGCCGAGAATAATACAGCAGCAATACCGGTGCAGAGCTTAACCAACCCCCCGGTCTGCTTTTGAAGCGGTGTATCCTGTACGGGGGCTGACGCTACATTCGCCCCAATTTTTCCGTACTCTGTTTGAGTACCAATCTTATCTACACAAATTACGGCATTCCCCTGTGTTACCAAAGTACCGGCGTAACAGTAGTCCCTGCGCCAGTAATCGTTGGAGGGTTGTGAATTCTCAGTAGCTACCTTCCAAACACCCTCTGCCTCACCGGTAAGAGAGGATTCATCCACACAAAGGTCACTGCATTTTATAACCACACCATCCGCGGGAATCTTGACTCCTTCACAGATGAGCATTAAATCACCGGGAACAAGTTCTGCGCTGGCAATTACTATTTCCTTACCCTCACGAATTACGGTAATTCGCGGCGCGGATAGATCTTTGAGCGCATTCAGGGTTTTATCGGTTTTCCACTCCTGAATAATGTCGATGCTGATAATACCGATAACAAAAATCAGCATAATCGCCCCATCCCGGGGCTCACCCAAAATAAAGTAGATAACAGCCGCCACAATCAGCAGCAGGAACATTGGTTCGCAGATTACATGAAAGGCCTTGCTGATAAAGCTTTGCTTTTTCTGGGGCGCCAGTTCGTTCTTGCCATACTGCTGACGGCGCTTCTGCACCTCGGCTTCGGTTAAGCCGGTTGTAGACGTTGTAATGTTGCTCATAACAGTATCCTCCTGATATCATCTTTCGATGAGTAGTGAATACTCTATGGCACTCCATCTTAATACAACTCTGCTTTTCGAGTTGCAGAGTTGTATAATACTGCTACGTAATTAAAGAAATAAAATACCTCACACGGTGTTTTTTACGCAAACAGTATTACAGTATATATTCCCCAGAGCATAAAAAATACATCTGTGGAACATACTACTGTCCCACAGATGTAATGTATTTCATCTGCTGCCGTATACCACGGCCCGGCACATAAACTTAGTACAATTTATGGCCTGATCAGATTGTACTGTAGCGATATGCAGTGCAAAGAGATTGGATATATTGTAATATATGCAGCCAAAACTGTCAAGCGTTCTCATACTAATTCTAAATAATTTCAAATAAGGTCACATTGGAATAAGTATTAGCAAATAAGCATTACATACAGGTAACCTTATCCAGTTCCTTTCTAAGGCGCTTAATAATGCGTTTTTCAAGCCGTGAAATGTACGACTGTGAGATACCGATCATATCGGCTACCTCCTTCTGCGTTCGCTCTACGCCGTCAACCAAGCCAAAACGCATCTGCATGATGATTTTTTCGCGCTCTGAAAGCTTATCAACCGCTTCATGCAGCAGCGTTTTTTCCACATCCTGTTCAATATGGCGGCTGATATAATCGCTGTCGGTTCCCAAAACATCCGAAAGAAGAAGCTCATTGCCATCCCAGTCAATATTCAGCGGCTCATCAATCGATAGGTCGTTCTTATACTGAGTGCTCTTGCGTAAAAACATCAAAATCTCGTTCTCAATACAGCGGGAGGCATAGGTAGCAAGTTTGATTCCTTTATCCGGGCAGAAGGTGTTTACCGCCTTAATCAGCCCGATTGTTCCGATGGAGATCAAGTCCTCAACCCCCACTCCGGTGGATTCAAACTTGCGCGATATGTATACCACCAGTCTTAAATTGTGTACAATCAAGGTCTTTCGGGCACTCTCTTCATCGGTTTCAAGCTTTTTAAACACGATGGATTCTTCATCGAGTGTTAAAGGCGGCGGAAGGGTTTCGGGGCCGTTGATATAATATATTTTTTCATATAGTCCAAGGCGTAATAGCAGTCTAATAACCGCCAATCGAATTTTATCCGGTATGCCAGATTTACCCTTCATATGCCTCAGCTCTCCGTTTCTCGTTACTTATTTCTATTATTTTAGGGTTGAGTATACAGGAATAATCTGTCCCGGTTACTTGCTTTTCCGAAACCGCGACATAAACGTCTCGAACGGAATAGCGTTTTCCGTTCTGCTCAAGTTCAAAGCTTTCAGGCCTGAATGCCGGCAGTACCCCTTCGCCTGAAACATCGTTATATGGAATAAGACGTATGGCGACTGCATGTTGGCTTTGTGAAAGGGCCTGAAACCCCGCTGTAATATCTTTTCGTATAACCATCTCTGTAATCTGCTCAGGGAGGATATGTTTAAGTTCATTTAAACTGCATACCGCTACAGGTGCCTGAGAAAAGGTTTCACACAGGCTGTTACCGGTATCAACAACCGCATTCACTGTCACCTTTTTACCGCAAAAGCCGATTGTAACCCGATAGTTCAATGCCTGAGGTGCTCTTCGCTTTGCAACAAACTGAATAACGGAAAGGATAAGATACGCGGCAATGGTATAGATCATCAGCCATAATGCGGAAATATTGATATAAACCACCGAATTGTTAATAATCATACCTTCCGGGCTTAACAGAAAATACAACCCGATAGCCACACCGCCATACAACAGCGTGCTGATAATAAAAATACAGCAGCACCGAATAAAGTTCTTAAAATTCTTAATACCAAAGGAAGCAGCCGTAATGCCGGATGCGAAAAGTACCTTTAAAAGCAAGTCTATAAAAAGGTTTAGCCGCGGGGCAAAGATAATCAGTGAGGTAATTGCACCAACAGCTGACCCTAACAATAATCGCAGCCTTTTATAAGGCATCGAGGCGCATTTTGCCGTAAAAAGCAATAAAAAATAGTTGACGAGCAGGTTTAAGCCGAGTAAAACATCCAGATACACGACCTGCTCATTCAACGTAATCGTCCCCTTTTGTATTCAATTATAAAGACATCCTTTTTGAGATTGTGTCATATTATATGCGGATAAAATAGCGAAAATGCTCCCATTTATTGATTAACTCTATGTTTGTAACCCCGCACAAACAAAAAGACGCCCGTTATTCGGACGTCTCTTCCTAAACAATATTATAATTACTGTGCAGACTCTTTAGCCTTGTTTTCACTTTCCTGCCTAATCTGCACACGGCGAATCTTACCGCTGATGGTTTTGGGCAGTTCGGATACAAACTCAATGATACGCGGGTATTTATAGGGAGCGGTTTGCTTCTTCACATACTCCTGCAGCTCTTTAGCAAGCGTGTCGGAAGCAGTATAGCTCTTGGTAAGCACTATCGTAGCCTTTACTACCTGCCCGCGAATAGGGTCCGGCGCACCGGTAACGGCACACTCCAACACAGCGGGATGCTCCATCAAGACGCTTTCGATCTCAAACGGGCCAATACGGTAACCGGATGCCTTAATGACATCGTCGGTACGGCCAACATACCAGAAGTAACCGTCCTCATCCCGCCAAGCGGTGTCACCGGTATGGTACATGCCGTCATGCCATGCCTCTTTGGTACGGTTCTCATCGCGATAGTACCCCATAAACAGGCCAACCTGCTTTTTATCGGCAGTGCGCACGACAATCTCGCCTACCTCACCGGTTGCCACAGGGTTTCCGTCATCGTCTACCAGATCGATATTAAATAGGGGCGAAGGCTTGCCCATTGAGCCTGGCTTAGGCGTAGTTCCGTATAGATTTGCAATTAAAACCGTTGTCTCGGTCTGGCCAAACCCCTCCATCAGCTTTAAGCCGGTGTAATCGTAAAAACGGTTGAACACCTCGGGGTTTAATGCCTCTCCAGCTACGGTTGCATACTTTAACGAGCTAAGGTCGTACCCTTCCATACCCTCTTTAATAAAGAAACGATAGATAGTTGGGGGCGCGCAGAACGAGGTAATACCGTATTTTTCAATCTTGTGCAGCAGATCACCTGCTGAGAATTTTTCGAAGTCGTAAACGAAGACTGCAGCCCCAAGAAACCATTGACCAAAAAGCTTACCCCAAACTGCCTTGCCCCAGCCTGTTTCGGCAACGGTTAGATGTAATCCATCGGAGGGGATGTTCTGCCAATGTTTGGCGGTAATCATATGCCCGATTGCATAGGTGTTATCATGGATTACCATCTTGGGGTAACCGGTGGTACCGGAAGTAAAATACAGCAACATTGGGTCATCAGCCGAAATCTCCGGCTTAACAAATGAACCATCTGATTTAGAGATTTCATCGTCCAAATCGATAAACTCAGGGTTTTCCCCTCTAACCATATACTTCAGTTTCAAATCCGGATACTCTTTTGCCGCATCCATAACATGCTGCGCTACCTCACCTTCGCCGGTGCAAATCACTGTTGTAATGCCGGCCGCTTCATAGCGATATAATAAATCCTTCTTGGTTAGAAGGTTGGTAGCAGGGATAACGATAGCACCGAGTTTCATCAACGCGGTAATCACATACCAAAACTGATAGTGCCGCTTTAGAATCAGCATGACCCTGTCACCTTTTTTAACCCCCGCTTTCTGAAATACGGCTGCTGTGCGGTCACTGAGGTCTTTTAACTCCCCAAAGCTGAAAATACGCTCTTCTCCATGCTCGTTACACCATACCAATGCACGACGGTTTGGCTCTTTCTGTGCAAAGGCATCAACAACATTGTAGGCAAAATTAAAGTCAGAAGGATAAACCGGTTCAAACGATGTAAGAACACCGTTTTCATCGAAACTCTCCTTACAATAAGCTAAATGAAGATTATCCATTGTGTTTCTCCTCTGCTTCCTTATGGTCTTTCAAAACAACGGCAAGGAACGTACAGTCGCTACCGTCGATTGCAATCATGCCATGTCCGTGACCGGAATTATAATAGATGGCATCGCCCTCATGCAGGATTTCAATATGGTTTTCCATCGCCACCTTCAGGCTGCCTTCAAGAACAAAATCAAACTCCTGCCCCTCATGGCTGCTCAGATGAATGGGTTGTTCCTGCTCCTGCTGGTGAAACGGCGCTGTAACCAAAAATGGTTCAGCATACTTTCCTTTAAACAGCGGAGCCAGGTGCTGGTAGGTAAAGCCTTCACGACGCTTGATAGGCAGGCCCTTATCCTTGCGTATCACCGAATAGAAGGAAAGGCGAGGGTTCTCGCCGGTAAGAAGTTCGACAAGATCAACGTGAAATACGTCTGAGCAACGGTAAAGAAAGGTAAACGAAAAATCAGTGTTTCCACTTTCAAGTGCTACATATTCATCTACCGAAACGCCCGTAGCCTTTGCCATGTGTTCCACCGAAAGCTCAAGAATCTCTCTTAGGGTTTTAATGCGCTCTGCAATCTCCGCAATTCGAGTTTCCATGATAATTCCTCCTGTAATAATGATTTGATTAGGCTGGTTAGCCCCTCATGATACATCATAATTATTTCCTCAAGTATACGAGGTAACCTTGTATTTGAGAAAAATAAAAAAGCCCATCCCAATTCTAAAAAGAACTGGGACGAGCTTATAATCAGTGCCCGCGGTACCACCCATATTTGTGTATAAAACACCACTTAGCGAAGTTCCAACAAACTTCCGACATTAACGCAGCCATACGGAGGATATCTACTTACCATATCGGTGTTCAACCCTCAGCTCAGGAGTGATAGGGCAACCTGTTTTCGCATACCGGTTTACACCAACCACCGGCTCTCTGAAATGCGGTGAAACAACCCGTCTCCATCATCGCTTTTAACCTTTATGTATTTATAATATGCGGTAGATTATCAATTGTCAATAGTTGATTTTATAAATGTTCTAAAAGTTGTGCAATCTCCTTCGGCTCCTGCACTATATAATCTGCGCCGGTAGTCTTCAGTTCCTCTTCCCCTCTAAAACCCCAAGCGACACCAATTGAGGGCATCTTTGCATTTTTAGCCGTTAGTACGTCTACGTTTGAATCGCCGATATAAACACATTCAGAGGCACTGAGCCTCAGCTTATTCATACAATAAAGTACACCATCCGGTGCAGGCTTCTTGGGCAGCTCTTCACTTGCACCCAGCACTATGTTAAAAAACTTCTCGCCAAAAATCTTGGTAATAAGCTCCTTGGAATAATCATGCGGCTTATTGCTTACCACACATACTAAGTATCCCTTAAGTTTTAATATGCGCAGCAGCCCCTCAATTCCTTTATAGGGTACAGTCAAATCGATATAATGCTGAGCGTAATGCTTAGAAAAAGCCTCTTTTACCTTTTGCTTTTGCCGTTCATCAACATCTGGGGGGAGGGTACGATCCAGCAAAACACTCACCCCGTTGCCAACAAAGTAGCGGTAATCATCTGCGGGATAGGTCTTGTATCCGTAAAGGCTTAATGCGTAGTTGCAGCTGGCAGCAAGGTCGTCTAATGTATTGAGCAATGTTCCGTCTAGATCAAAGATACAGCATTTTATCATCCGCTAAGGCCTCTTTCTACAGAATAAGCCGCCTTTCGACGGCGGCCGATCATTAATATATTACATCAACGATAATAATAAAATCAATGTACAAAAACTGAAAGAAACAGGGCCGATGCTATAAACTTTTGTTTAAAGCAACAGCCCTACTAATCTTAGACTAATAGATGTCTATGTTTCCGACATCCGCGCTTAAGCGAATCTTGCATGATTCATCCTTATACCTGATGGTACCAGATTTAGAGATGAATTCACCCCGATCAGAATCCTCATCGGCATCAATACTCAGGTGGTTCGAAACAGTTCCCATATTGCAGTCGTACTTAATCAGGAAGCCCTGATCTTTGGGTATATTCAGCGATATATTGCCAGCATTAACCTTGGCGATTATCTCTTCGGTAAAGCGGCAGCCCTCGTGTATCTCGGCGTTACCGGCGTTATTGGTAATATTCAGCTTTTTACCGCTTACATTATTAAGCTCAATATTACCGGCATTGAGGTCAACTTCAGTCTCATCGCAGTTGATATTATCCATACTGAAATCCCCGGCATTCAGGTTAAGCTTCAGCTTCTTATAGCTCTTCTCAGGAAGCCGGATTGTAACCTTTGTATGTGTAATGCCCTTCAAATCAAGATTTACATTATCACGGTAAGATACATCAATACTTGCGGTACTACCGGAAGCCTCCGCTTTAAAGGTTCTATGATCCCAGGCGGCTTTGGTGGTCTCTAGCAGTATCTCAGCCGTAGTACCCTGAGTTTTGACAATCTCAAGTTTTGCCGCGTCTACTGAAATATCAACGGTATCTACTTGTGAAAGATCAAGGGTTTTTGTTTGGCTTTCTTCAGCAACAAAGTCATCCCATTTATAATCCCATTCAACTGCAGAATGTTTGAAGTTATTAGTTATAAATTCACCTATTTTAATATTCCCGATATGGCCCGGGATATTATTAAGTATAACCGGTATACCGGTTGCCGCAGCAGCCACCGCAAAGCCAATTACGCAAAGCAAGGATACGACGGTTATAATTGAAACTATTATAATTGCTTTTTTCATTGTACTCTTACCTCCCCGTAACTTCTGTATTTTTTATATAACCAGATGCACAGCCAGGTAACGGCCAGCATGAGGAGTAAGGAGAGCGCCATCAGAAATACTCCAACAGAGATTACAAGTGCGGTAATAATCCATGAGCCCAGCGCCACACCTGCAGCTATCCCTGAAACCATAACCACCGCGCCACTGATAAAAACCGGTATAAAGGTTACATACATAAACACCGCAAAAAGTATGGCTAGAATAAAAAGCACCAAAAAGGTAGTTTCATTGCTCTTACGTGCCTGAACTCTTGCGGCTTCTGGGTTGTAGGGTACAGAAGCTGCAACGGGAGGTACCGTTGAAACCGGAGGCCTTCCCGAGCTACCTACACTATAAGCCGCATTGTTGGGAATATATTGGCTTGCATTCTTGAGCGGGTCACCAAGATCGTTGCAGATCTCTTCCTCGGTTTTTCCCTTGGCAAGACCGGCAGAAAAATGTTCTTCAAAATCCAAGATTATCTCAATCTTCTCATGCTCGGGTATACCTACCAGATGCGAATTCAGCTGCGCAAGGTATTCATTTTTCGTCATTGTCAAGCCCCCCTATCACCTTGATGACCTGTTTTGTAAAAACTGACCATTCTTTGTACTGTTCTTCCTGAGTTGCGAGCCCTTTCGAGGTTAACCGATAATACTTCCGCGGTGGGCCTTCGCTGGAATCTTTAATATACACCTCAAACTGCCCATCGTCTTTCAGCCGTCTGAGTATCGGATAAATGGTTCCCTCAGCTACCGGAATCTCTTTACTGATAGATTCTGCAAGTTCGTAACCGTATTTATCCCCTTGCTTCAGCAGTGAAAGCACGCATAGTTCCAGCACACCCTTTTTATACTGTACATTCATTAGGCAATGCTCCTTTCTTTTTCAGGCAGTGATTGATAAGTATACAATATTCAGTATTGATTATTACCACCTACCTGACGTAAAAAATAGGTATGCCTACAGTATATTATATACTACTGTATAATGCAATATACTGAAGACACATTCTATTTTTTGTATAAATCTATGCTCGCTATTGGTAGGTAAGTTGTAACTTTTATCCAAGTCTCTATAGCTTATGGCGTTCTGATGCATAGTCGGTTGTATTCGTGCTCAGGCCCTTTTTAGTTAAACGGTTATTGAGGTATTCTTTTACCAGTGAGTATAGCACCGAGAATAGCGGAATACCCACAAACATTCCAAGAATTCCAAACAGCCCCCCGCCTACCAATACCGCAAAGACAACCCACAACGGAGAAAGCCCCGTGGAATCGCCAAGGATTTTGGGCTCAAGAATATTGCCGTCGAACTGCTGCAAGATAAGCAGGAAGATTGCAAACCCTATTCCCTGCATGGGGTTCACCAGTAACACAAGCAGTATGCTGGGAATCGCACCGATAATCGGCCCGAAATAAGGGATAATGTTGCTGATGGCTACAATAACCGAGACAAGCAACGCAAACGGGAATCTCAGGATGCTCATGCCAATAAAACAAATGGCACCCAATATCAGCGAATCGATTATTTTTCCGGTTATAAAACCGCTGAAGATTTTATTGCTGGAACGAGTTATTTCTATCAAACGATCAGCAAGCTGGGGCTTTGCAACAGCGAATAGGAGCTTCTTGCACTGGGCAAAGATGCGTTCTTTGGCAATAAGCACATAGATGGATAGAATTAACCCCACAATAAGATTGAGCAGGGTTGTGGTAAATGATACGGTTACTCCATAAACATACGGCAAAACCTTTGTAATAAGGTCTGATGACTGACCGAACAGGTTTTGCAGATAGGTATAGAATTTTTCTATTCGAGAAATAACTGCGCTTTCGGGAATACCAAGTTTAGCAATGTTTTCACGGATAAAACCTAGGACATTCTCATAATAACCGGGTATATTGGTGCTTATGAGTTTAATATTGATTGCAATCTGCGGGATGATAAACATGATAGTTCCTACAATCAACAGCAAAGCAATCAGATAGGTCATTACAATGGCAAGGGCACGGATAAGTTTTGGGCGCGGTTTTTTCTTAGTTAAGAATGCAAATACCGTTTTCTCAAACCAATTACACAGCGGGTTTAACAGGTAAGCAATTGAAAACCCGTAGGCAAACGGCAATAGCAGATTCTTCAGCTTATTCAGAAAGCTCAGGGTAATATCAAAGTGCCCTACAAAAAGGTAGAACAAGATACCACCGCAGATTACAAGCAGCGCATAGATGGCAATCGTAGTGTATTTTTCATTCCAGTTAATCTTCATCGTTTTATCCTAGCTTTCCTATCCTGTCACAAATGCTAAAAATGGTTGAAACTACTTCCCTTTTCTAAGCTGTAGGTTCACTATATATAGCTTTTGCCACTGTTACTGCGTCGTTTGCATCCTTGGCATAATAATCGGCACCCATCTTCGCGGCGTATTCTGGTGTAAGTACAGCACCGCCTACACATATCTTACAGCAAATATTGTGCTTATGCAATGCCTGAATGGTTTCTTCCATGCTCTTAATCGTCGTCGTCATCAGTGCGCTCAAGCCAACCATCCTGGCACCGCTCTTTTGGGCCGCCTCCACCACAGCTTGAGGCGCTACATCCCGCCCCAAGTCGATAATCCTGTAGCCGTAGTTTTCAAGAATCACCTTCACGATATTCTTTCCTATATCGTGAATATCACCCTTTACCGTAGCCAAAACGATGGTCTTATCGTTCTCCTGCTGAGATTTGGGCATAGCGGCATTTACTACCTCAAAGGCGTATTTTGCCGTCTCGGCCGCCTGAATCAGCTGCGGCAGATATATTTTGCCCGCCTCATATTCCTTTCCTACCTCGTCCAGTGCGGGGATAAGATAACTATTTACAACCTCCATCGGCTCATTGCTCTTTAAGAGTCTGCGGGCCTCTTCCCTGCACTGCTCCTTGAGCCCTTTCTTAATGCAGCTGCCAATGCTTAGCTGCTCTATACTCTGCTGTGAAGGCTTAGCCTCGGCTGTGTTCGCAAAGCGCTCTACATAGAGCTCGCTGTTAATATCCTGCGCAGTGAGCACATTAAAAGCATAAATAACATCCATTATTGCCGGAATATTGGGGTTGACGATAGGTAAATCCAGCCCGTTTTGCAGGGCCATCGTCAGGAAGGTTTTGTTAATAAGCTCCCGCTCCGGCAGCCCAAACGAGATGTTGGATACGCCAAGCAGTGTTTTAACCCCCAGCTTTTCCTTTACCAATCTCAGCGCTTCCAGCGTTTGTGCTGCGTTTTGCTGCTGCGCGCTCACAGTAAGAGTTAGGCAATCTATAAACACATCCCTGCGGGGGATTCCGTAATATTCAGCCCGGCTGACAATCTTTTGCGCAATCTCATAACGCTGCTGTGCGTTTTCAGGAATACCGCGTTCATCGAGTGTAAGCCCAACCACCGCGGCACCATATTTCCTCACAATCGGCAGAATCGTATCCAGCACCTTTTCATCACCGTTTACCGAGTTTACAATTGCCTTGCCGTTATAGACGCGAAGTGCCGCCTCTATCGCCATCGGATCACTGGAATCAATCTGAAGAGGAATATCTGTCACCGCCTGTATGGCTTTGACTACTGTGACCAGCATTTCTTTTTCATCTATATCAGGGATGCCAACATTAACGTCAAGTATATCGGCTCCGGCCTCTACCTGCTCTACGGCCTGTTTAACGATATATCCGATGTTACGATCAATAAGTGCCTGCCTAAACAGCTTTTTCCCCGTTGGGTTTACTCGCTCTCCCACAACACATACACGGTTGATTTCAGTAACCCGGGAGGCTGAGCACACCGCGCACGGTTTAACCGGGCAGCGCTTAACCGGTTTCAAACCTTCAACGGTCTTCTTAACAGCAGCAATATACTGCGTATTGGTTCCACAGCAGCCACCTACAATATTGACCCCTAATTTAACGAATTCAGCGATTGCTTTTGCAAATTCCGTGGGCTGAACGGCATAATAAGTTCCGTCGGGCGAAGGCAGCCCTGCATTGGGCTTTACCACAACAGGCAGGTTGGTGTATTTTATAAGCTCCCTAACAATCGGCAGTATTTCCTGCGGGCCCAAGGAGCAGTTAATGCCGATGGCATCGGCTCCTAATCCCCCTAGCGTCAGCGCCATGGCGCGGTAATCACTGCCTGCGAAGGTACGCATATTCTGTTCAAAACTCATGGTGCAGAATATCGGTAAGCTGCTGTTCTCCTTTGCAGCCAATAAAGCCGCCTTGCACTCATAAAGGTCGGTCATAGTTTCAATAACAATCAGGTCAGCACCAGCCTGTACGCCGCAGCGGATCTGGCCTGAAAACTGCTCAAAGGCCTCCTCAAAGGTAAGCTGCCCCATCGGTTCCATCAGTTCACCCAAAGGACCGATATCCAGTGCAACATAAGCGTTATACTTTTGTGCTTCCGCTTTAGCTGCAGCTATTCCCGCAACAATTAACTCTTCATAAGAATACCCTGATAAAGCGGCCTTCTTCTTACTGGCACCAAAGGTGTTGGCATAGATGATATTACTGCCGCTTTCAAGGTAGCCGCGATGAATCTGCCGCACAACCTCGGGGTGAGTGATATTATAGGTTTCGGGGAATTCTCCGGTTGGCAGCCCCATGCTCTGCAGCATGGTTCCCATGGCGCCGTCCAATATCAGTATCTCATTTTGAATACGTTCCTTAAGCCCCACAGGTAGCACCCCCTTGTTTGAATCTGCAGGTTGCAACATTGGTACAGGTCTCACAGCCACGTTTACTATTTTTAATATCCTTGTCGATGATACCCATCAGCGCCGTAACAGATTTTAATGGGGTAAGCAGATGAGTTGTTGTTTCATATAAACCCATCCTGCGACCGGTGTTAAGCAGCGGCAATAGCTTGGTGTGTATATCCAGTGGAAAATCACCATATCCCGGGCTGAAACGCCAGGTAAGCGTTTCCGAGGCACTGCACGCTTGAACCTCCGCAGCTGCGGTAATCCTATCACAATAATCCTCTATCATAGCATTGGCACATGCATCTAGAATTAACGCCCTATGTGGCTCTGAAATCTGCATATAACGTATCAGCTTATCCACTCCGCTACCCAAGGTTGCGGCCATTACCAAGCACCGTTTAGAGTGTGCCAGGTGATTGTTGATGGATTGCCCTGCAAGTACTACCCCGCTTTGCTCGAGCGCAAGGCCCGTTTCTAAGCACAATAAAGAAAACTCAGCACAAACATAATGTGGAGATACAGTTTCTTTTAACAGCTGTTTGCATTCACTAATCTCTGCCGTCAGGGCTTTATCAGGTTCCACACCCCGATACCCTAAATACCGCACAACCTCTTGAAACGGTACATCCGGTATAAAAGCATTTTCTTGAAGCAGTAACTTCATTACGTGCGCTCCTATTACTGATTACTGGTTTGCAATATTGATGATATATTGGTAGAAATCCGTTGGGCCACATATGGAAGGTTCATGGTATACAAGTGAATTCCTCTAACTCCGCTCGCTATAAGGTCAACAATTTGTTCGGTTGCATAGGCAATACCGGCATCGCGTAAAGCCTCTGGGTTATCGCCATAGCGCGCCATAATCTTAGAAAATTTCGATGGCAGCTTTGCGCCGGTAAGCGAAACCATACGTTCAATCTGGCGCGAGTTGGTTACCGGCATTATCCCTGCCTGTATAGGTACAAATATCCCGGCCTTTTGGGTAAGCTCTAAAAAGCGATAGAAATCGTTATTGTCAAAAAACAGCTGTGAATTTAAGTGAGATACCCCCTTGTCCACCTTATCCTTTAAATGAGTAATATCCTCCTCAAGGCTGTTGCATTCAGGATGCCCCTCAGGATAGCACGCACCAACGATATTATAATCACCATGTTGTGCAATAAACTCCACTAATTCACCGGCATAGGCAAAGTCGTAACATGCCGGAATTTCCGGGTTGCGATCGCCTCTGAGCGCCAGAATATTCTCAATACCGCTTTTCTTAAAGGCTTCCAATTCGGCCAGTATCTGCTCTCTGGTAGCGTTTATACAGGTTAGGTGAGCCAAGGGTTCAATATGGTACTTGCCTTTGATTAAGGTTGCTATCTCGCAGGTTTTGCCGCTTCCCGCCCCACCCGCGCCGTAAGTGACACTGATGTAATCGGGGTGCAGCCCTTTTAGGGCATCCAATGTATTATAAACCGTTTCTATAGAGGAGGTTTTCTTCGGTGGGAATATCTCAAATGAGAATACGACCTTCTTCTCATCAAACAGCTTGCACAGCTTCATTACTAAACCACACCCCTTACGGATATTATAGTATAATTATAGGGATTATACAATAAGAATGTTGGCTGCATTTTACAACCAACATTCCTAAATGCTATTATAACTGCTTAAAACGTTCAATCGCCTCAATAGTGTTTGATCTGTCGTTAAACCCGGTCAGTCGGAACCATCCCTTACCGCATTCGCCAAATCCTTCTCCCGGGGTTCCAACTACATTACACACGGTCAACAGCTTATCAAAGAAATCCCAAGACGAAAGCCCACCGGGACACTTGAACCATACATATGGAGAACTTAACCCCGCTAAGTACTCAATACCGCAGGCATCTAAGCCCTTTTTAATGATTGCCACGTTCTCCAGATAAAACGCAATATTCTGCATCGCCTGTGCACGGCCTTCCGGCGTATAGATGGCCTCAGCACCGCGCTGTGTAATGTAGGATGTACCGTTAAACTTTGTACTCTGCCTGCGGAACCAAAGCTCGTTAGCAGAAACCTCTCCGTTTTTACCCTGTAGCTTAAGCTCCTTGGGGATAACCGCATAACCACAGCGGATACCGGTAAACCCGGCGGTTTTAGAAAAGCTGCGGAACTCGATTGCAACCTCTTTTGCACCCTCAACCTCATAAATCGAATGCGGTAAGCTTGAGTCCTGAATAAATGCCTCATAGGCTCCGTCAAACAAAATTACGGCATGATGCTTTTTTGCATAGCCTACCCATGCTAAGAGCTGTTTCTTATTCATCACAGCACCGGTTGGGTTGTTGGGTGAACAAAGGTAGATAATATCGCTTGCAAAATCCGGTGGCTCAGGAATAAAACCATTATCTGCCTTAGTAGGAACAAGAACTACCTTTCGCCCCGACATAACGTTGGTATCGATGTAAACAGGATAGGCCGGATCGGCGATTAAGACCGTGTTCTCTTCCCCAAAAATGTCACCGATATTACCCGTATCGCTTTTGGCACCGTCGCTCACAAATATCTCTTTGGTGGAGATATCCACGCCCCGTGCCTTATAATCCTGTTGTGCAATCTTTTCAAGCAGAAAATCATAGCCTTCGTACGGGCCATAGCCGTAAAAGGTCTCTTTTTTTGCCATATCGTCGGTTGCTTTATGCATAGCCTCTATTACCGCTGGAACAAGCGGCAGAGTAACATCGCCGATACCGAGGCTGATAACCTTTTTATCGGGGTTTGCTCTTTTATACTCGCTGCTGCGTCTTGCTACCTCAGCAAAAAGATAAGCCCCCTTTAATTCCTCATAATGCCGATTGCTGTATGCCATATTAACCCCCATCTCGCCGTTCTGTGGCGGTAAAAATAACTGTAAAAAAGCCTTATGCCAAGCATGTCCTTTAAATTAAAGCAATAACTAAAATAGCAAGTTTCGTACTTCAACGTAATACCCAATTAAAACTTTCTTAACTGGTATTATACTAAATTATTGCCAGACAGGCAAGAAAAAAATATAACTGCGCATTGCCCTATTCTTAGTAATACTAGATAAAAATCTCTCCGGAATATACATGTTGCGCATCCCCTGTTAAGAACACATGATTATTCTGCTCAGCCCAATCCACATGTAACGTACCGCCACGCAAGAATACGTCAACGCTTCGCGGGCACCAGCCGTTTAAGCAGCAGGCTACCGCGGCTGCACAAGCACCTGAGCCGCAGGACAATGTCTCGCCGCTGCCCCGTTCCCATACACGCATATGGATTGCATTTTGCTCGACAGCAACAAACTCCGTATTTACTCGGTCGGGGAACAGCTTATGATGTTCAAAAAGAGGACCGGTTGCTTCAAGGTTAATGGAATCGACATCCTTTACCCGAAACACCCAATGGGGGTTTCCCATAGAGAGTGCGGTAGCATACATTGTGCGCCCCCATATAGCGATAGGTTGGTTAATAAAGTTATTACCCGCTGAGAACATAGGGATATCGTTCGGACTGAAAACCGGCTCGCCCATATCTACTGTAGCTTCGCTCACCAGGCCATCAGATACTATCAATTGAAGCTGCCTTATCCCTGAAGCGGTTTCCACACTTAGATTCGTCTTTTTGATAATATCCTGATCGTAAAGGTATTTGCCTACACATCGAATTGCATTTCCGCATATCCGCCCTTCACTGCCGTCGGCATTATAGATTTTCATGCGAGCGTCAGCCTTGTCTGATTTAAGAATTAGCACCAAACCATCACCGCCGACGCCAAAATGCCGGTCTGAAAGCATAACCGCTGTTTGAGAAGGGTTTATTATTGTTTGCTGCATGCAGTTTATAAATATGTAGTCGTTGCCGGTGCCATGCATCTTACAAAACCTCAATAAAGCCACCTTCTCGTTATACTAATCACAATTATAAAAACCATACGAAATAAATTTCGTATTAAAAAACCGAGCAAAAAGCTTTGGTTTATTGATTTTCGCTAGATTTTTAGAAAGGTTTTTACGAGTAATTAGTGTTAGATTCTCATAGTATCGGATAACCTATCATATGAAAATCATTAAGAAGGTGTTATAAACATATGAAAGAAGGCATAGAACAGCTATAGCAGCCATTTTATGCCTAAAAACGATTTTAAGTATTATCTTTGCTTCCCGTGCTGTAAAGCCAGATTTCTTCGCTCTCGTGCTTTTTGGAGCGGCCCATTAAATCAAACAGCGCCTGCTTTGCGTTCTTTCCCTCATAGAGTACACGGTAAATTTCATTGATAATGGGCATCTCTATACCTACCTGCTGAGCAAGAAGATAGGCGCATTTTGCAGAACGATAACCTTCAACCGTCATACCTACCTGCTCGATGGCCTCCTCCGCGGTATGGCCTTCCCCAATCAGTATTCCTGCGCGGCGGTTTCGGGAGTGCATACTGGTACAGGTAACAATTAAGTCTCCGATACCTGAAAGGCCAGCAAAGGTTTCGGTTTTTCCGCCCAACATTACGCCCAGACGGGCCATCTCGGTAATTCCGCGTGTCATCAGCGCCGCCTTTGAATTATCCCCCAAGCCAAGACCGTCGGCAATACCGGCAGCGAGTGCAATAATATTCTTTAAAGCCCCGCCCAGTTCAACGCCTACCACATCATCGTTTACATAGATGCGTAAGGTGGGGTTCATCAGCGCGTCCTGTACAAACTCCGCCGCTGCCCGGTCACTGGAGGCAGCAACCACCGTGGTGGGTACTCCTCTGGCAACCTCTTCGGCATGAGACGGACCGGATAGTACAACGATACGATTGTTGGGCAGAAGCTCTGTCAGTACCTGAGAAAGCCGTCTGAGGTGCTGCTCCTCTAACCCCTTTGCAACATTTACGATTACCGCCTCGTGAGGAATACTGTTCTGAAAGCGCTGTGCAACCTGATTAACAACACCAGACGGCACCGCGAGCAAAATAATCTCCTTATTCAAAACACAGGTTTCATCGGTGGTTATAGCTACTTCCGGCGGAATGATAACACCTGGCAGAAGCTTTTTATTCTCGTGCTCTGTTTTTAACAGCGCAACCTCCTGATCAAACGCAGACCATAAAGTAACACTGTGCCCATATTGAGCCGCCATAACTGAAAGGGCTATTCCAAAGCCCCCCGCGCCAAGTATGGCAATATTCAACCAAAACACCCCCAAAATTAAGGATTGTTCTTCTTTTTGCTTCCGATTTTAGATTCGGTACCGTTTAGAATACGCTTAATATTCGTACGATGCATATATATCAGTAGCGCCGCTATGCATGCAGTAATAACGGTTCCCACCAAAGCAGGCTGGCCCGTAACGGTATACACCGTATAGGTAGTAATAGGGTACGCAATAGCTGCAATGATAGAGCCTACCGAAACCATGCGTGTGATAAGGATAATTAGCAGGAAGATACCTATCGTTATAATGAATATTCTATAATCCAGCACCAGCGCCATTCCGGCTGTAGTAAGCACACCCTTACCACCCTTAAAGTGAAAATACAGCGGAAAGATATGCCCCAATATCGCAAATAAGCCGGCCACATAGGCACCGTATAACGGGTTTAGCCCTAAAAGATATTCAAAAACAAGCCGACCGATAATTACCGAAATAATGCCCTTTGAAAAATCCCCCAATAACGTCAGTATGCCGGGCAGCTTGCCGAAGCTGCGGAACACGTTGGTCATTCCCGCGTTTCCGCTGCCTACCTCGCGTACATCCTTATGCGCAAGCGCTTTAGAGATGATAACGG
Source organism: Acetanaerobacterium elongatum (assembly GCF_900103835.1). Classification (GTDB taxonomy): domain Bacteria; phylum Bacillota; class Clostridia; order Oscillospirales; family Ruminococcaceae; genus Acetanaerobacterium; species Acetanaerobacterium elongatum. The sequence goes on from NZ_FNID01000007.1 coordinate 29,742, forward strand.
CAAAGCTGATGCTGCCAAGCAGATAAGCCGTTGCTGCCGTCGCAACCATCAATAAAATTTCGATTGCCATTTCCTTTCACCCTTATCCTGTATACTGCCGAGTTTTTTACTGGCCGTTCCCCTCACCACGCTCGCGTACAACCATCTTCATGGGCGTACCGGTCAGACCAAAGGTTTCACGTATTTGGTTCTCCAGGTATCGCTGGTATGAGAAATGAAAAAGCTCCGCACGATTTACAAAACACACAAACATAGGGGGCTTCACTCCCGCCTGTGTAATATAGTAAATCTTCAGCCGCTTGCCTTTATCGGAAGGTGGCTGCACCCGTGCAGTAGCATAAGCCAGCACCTCGTTGAGCTTACCGGTGGATATGCGCATGGCGTTCTGCTCGTACACATGCTTAATCAGTTCAAACAGCTTATCCACCCTTTGACCGGTTTTGGCCGAGATAAACAGAAAGGGAGCATATGACATAAAGCTGAAGTCTTCTTTCAGCTTCTTTTCAAACTCATTCATCGTTTTATCGGTTTTCTCAATCGCATCCCATTTATTCACCGCAACAATGCTGGCCTTGCCCTGATCATGCGCATAGCCTGCAACCTTGGAATCCTGTTCGGTAAAGCCTTCGGTGGCATCTATCACAATGATACACACATCCGCTCTATCTACGGCCATATAGGAGCGCAGAACACTGTACTTTTCAATGTTCTCCTCCACCTTCGACTGTCTGCGAATACCCGCGGTATCAATGAAAACAAACTTGCCATACTCGTTTTCTATTACCGTATCCACCGCGTCGCGCGTGGTGCCGGGAATGTTGGACACAATAACGCGCTCTTCTCCCGCAATGCGGTTAATGAGAGAGGATTTGCCCACATTGGGTTTACCGATAACGGCTACCTTGATGTATTCGTCGGCGTAATCTTCATCCTGATAATCCTTCAAGTGTTCAAATACGGCATCCAGCAGGTCGCCGGTTCCATGGCCGTGTACTGAAGAAACGGGAATCGGGTCACCCAAACCAAGATTATAAAACTCGTAGATGTCTGCGGGTGGGCTGCCGACATTATCGCACTTGTTTACACACAGCACGATAGGCTTACCGCTTTTTAAAAGCATATTAGCCACATCGGCATCGGTGGCCGTAACGCCGGAGCGGATATCGGTAACAAAGATAATCACATCCGCGCTGTCAATCGCCAGTTGGGCCTGCCTGCGCATCTGTGAAAGAATCACATCATTGGAAAATGGCTCAATACCGCCGGTATCCACCAGCATACAGCTTTTGCTGCGCCATTCAAATTCGGCGTAGATTCTGTCGCGGGTAACACCGGGCGTATCCTCTACAATAGAGAGTCGCTGGCCAATAATCTTGTTAAACAGCGTACTTTTTCCGACATTTGGTCGGCCAACAACTGCGATGATCGGTTTTGACATTTTAATTCCTTATACTTATCACAATTATATAACCTCTAAAAAAACAAGCAAAAATCACTGGTTTTTGCATAAATTTTAGAAAGGTTTAAATAAGTGATTAGTATTATCCTTTTTAGTTTATTCTAACCCACAAATTGCCCTTAGTAAGCCAGCGCCGCCGCCCTTAACCACATGTATGGGTATTGACAATGCCTGCTCTGCCTGCTTTACGGTGATATCATCCAAAAAGCGATCCTGCTCGTAACGCAGCATTACCTCTGGCAACAGCAGTTCTTCTCCCAAATTATAACCCTTCAGCTGTTCCAGCAGGTCGCCACCGGTTACAAGCCCCGCCACCGTAATGGTGTGTCCAAAGAAGTCGTTGCGTATGGGAATCACGTTACAGGTTAAATTATGCCATTTTTCTTTTAACTCGTCAACCAATTCTACAAGGAAGGAACATGCATCCATTCCGGTTGCAATGGTTACCTTCCTTGTCTGCTCGCTGGGAGCAAGGTCTTCAAGCTCCAGCCTGAAATCCTCCCGCAGGGAGGCGATAAGCCCTACACCGTTATCCAACTGCGCAAACTCTTCATAATAGTCAGCATCCGGTATAGGAAGCTGTGCCTTGATAAAGAATTCATCTGCCGGATAGGCAAGGCGTGTTCCGTGCAGCTTCAAGAAGTTATCGGAAAATTCCTGCGCGATAGTAATTACCGCCCGTGCCGTATCAACGGTATAGGGCACGAGCTCTGGCAGGTTTTGACGGTACTTCGTAAGCCCCACTGGCACCAATGCGATACTCTCAACCCAAGGATAGTATTCAGAGAGATCGTTAAGGCTTCTTACAAGCTCTTCACCATCGTTTATTCCCGGGCAGAGCACAAGCTGGGCATTGATTTTTATGCCACCTTGTGCAAGCCGCTTAATGAACCGAAGGCTCTCACCTGCGCGCTTGTTTTTCATCATTTCTACGCGCAACAACGGATTGGTGGTATGAACCGAGATATTTACCGGGCTGATTTTCATTTTAACAATGCGCTCAACATCACTGTCAGTTAAGTTGGTAAGAGTAATATAGTTGCCAAACAAAAAAGACATGCGGGAGTCATCATCTTTAAAATAGAGGGTTTCACGCATACCCTTGGGAAGCTGGTCGACAAAGCAGAAGATACAGCGGTTTTGGCAGCTGTGCTGTTTGTCCATTAAAAAGGTGTCAAACTCCAACCCCAGTTCCTCGTATTCGCCTTTTTTAATCACGGTGGCAAGCAAGCACCCTGCGCGCAAATATTCAACTGAGAGGATACGATTTGTCATGTAAAAACGATAATCAAGTACATCATTGATCTCGTTCTCGTTAATACGTAGCAAAGTATCGCCTATGCTCAGCCCTGCCCGGAAGGCGGGGGAATGTTCTTTAACTTCTGCAATTACTACCGGCATATTATACCAGCTTTCATATGGTATTATGAGTATTTCATTAAGCTTTTATGTTATCTTTCGTATATAACAAAATAGAGAAGGTTTCCCTTCTCTATCGCGGTAAAGCTATTAAGCTTCTTTCTTAATAATCTCTTTGCCCTTGTAGTAACCGCAGTTGGGGCAAACTCTGTGAGGGAGCTTCAGCTCGCCGCACTGTGTGCATTTTGAAAAGCCAGGGGTTGCAAGCTTCCAAACATTAGAACGTCTTTTATCGCGTCTTGCTTTAGATACTCTTCTCTTTGGTACAGCCATGTTGTGCACCTCCTTATATCTTATATAACCAACCGGTTATTAATCAAGTAGCTTTTTTAAAGCCTCAAGGCGAGGGTCGCACTCTTTTCGGGAACAAGTGCAATCGGTATGATTAAGGTTATTTCCGCAGGATTGGCATAACCCTTTGCAATCATCCTTGCACAGCAACTTGGTAGGGAGGCTGAGAAGGATATCAGACCGAACAAGTTCGTCAAGATCAAGCCTGGCATTCTCAACGAGGATATACTCATCGGTATCTTCCTCATTCAGCTCACGCACTAATACATGAGTAAAATGATAAGCTTCATCGCGTGAAAACCTGTCTAAGCATCTGTCACAGTCGGCTGAAAGCACAAAGCCAGCGGTATACGCCAGATTAACTATACCGGCTCGGTTCTCTACCGCCCCCGTGATATGCACATGGGAGCCAAAAGGGCATTGTCCCCACAGCTCAATGTCGGAAAAATCAAGGCTGTAATCAATGGCAACCCGTTCATTTTCAATGTCAAAAAGCTGCTGCAGATCAATAATCATAACAATACCTCATAACGCCACGGGTTATATTATAGATTTTTCTCTAAAGTTTGTCAATACACAAAACGTATTTTGTTCAGGATTTATTCAAAAATACGTTTTGCCATCACCATATTTTTACTCGTTCCTTAGGCGACAGATACATGCCATCGCCCTTCTTGACGTTATAGGTTGTATAAAAATCATCAATATTCTTCAAAACCTCATTTACACGGTATTTATCAGGCGAGTGCACATCCGCCTTCAATGCATAGGAGGTGTACTCGGGCGTACATTTGGAACGCCACGCATTGGCATATGCTTGGAATAAAACATCCAAATCACCGTTGCCGAACTCTTTAGCCACCTCAACAATGCAGTTCATACCACCAAGATCTGCAATATTCTCCCCCAGTGTCAGCGTGCCGTTGATATACTCCCCGTCGGCAACCTCTACACTATCATACTGCTCCACCAGCGCCTGCGTCTTAGTTTGATATACCTTAAGGTCCTGCTCCGTCCACCAGTTGTTGAGATTACCATTTTCATCGTATTTCGCGCCTTCGTCATCAAACGCATGTGAAACCTCATGAGCAATAATCGAACCTATACCGCCAAGGTTTGCCTCTAGGGGAGCACTTTCATCATAAAACGGGGCCTGAAGCATTGCGGCGGGGAAAACAATCTCGTTGTTGGAAGGGTTGTAGTAGGCGTTTACCGTATGCGCTGTCATACCCCATTCTTTAGGATCCACGGGTTGATCAATCTCTGAAAGTGATTTCTTGCAGCTGAGCTTATAGGTGTTAATAATGTTCCCATAAAGGCTTCCGCCTTCCTCGTAGGTTTTGATGTCCAGCGTAGAATAGTCGTTCCATTTATCGGGGTAACCGATTTTCAGCTTCATGGTCTCCAGCTTTTTAATTGCTTTCTGCTTCGTGGTATCGCTCATCCAATCAAGCTTGTTAATTCGCTTTTCATACGTTTTAATAATCATCTCAACCATCTTAGTAACGTTCTTTTTCGTATCTTCACTGAAAAAGTCCTTTACATAGATACGACTGAGCAGTTCGCCGAGATAATCATTGACGTTGTTATACCCTTTTTCAATATCCAGTAAGCTGCCGTCAGAGCCATTAACTATATTGTTAAAAGCTATATGCAGCTTTTCAAGGTCACTGGTAAGGAAGTAATCCGTCTGCAAAAGCACCTTAGCAGTAGCATATTGTTTTAAAAGCTCCAGCTTATCCGCAGTAAACAGCTCATTGAGCTTGGTAAAGTACTGCGGGCACTGTACAATGTAGGTGCTTGCGTTACCGATACCGGTACCAATAAAGAACTTTTTGATATCAAAGGTTTTGTTTGTGGCAATTAGCTCATCAAGTGAGGTTGGGTTATAGAGCTTTTCAATTTCACGCTGTTCCTCCGCATCCCAGTAGGAGGAAGAAAGTTCTTTCTCAAAGGCGTATACGGCCTCGGCACATTTCTCGGCATCTGTTTTATACCATGGAATATTTGCAAACAGAGCCTTGAGGTATTTTTTGTATTCACTCTGTATCTTTTGTGTTTGCGTATCGGTATCCTGATAATAATCCTTCTGCGGCAGGCCGATATGCCCGGTATCAACGTAGAGCGCATTCTTACGGCTGTCATGCGCATCGGCGCTTACTCCCCACATAATAAAAGACCCGATGCCTGCATTATCCATGAGTATCAGCGCGTCCATCAACCCGTCAATCGACTTGGCGTTCTTGATGGCATTTAAAAAGGGCATGATAGGGTTTAAGCCGTCCTTATCACGGTTAGCATAATCCATAGAGGTATGATAAAAATCAGCGAGCATCTGCTCGTCACTGCCCTTTTCATAGGCTTTAGCCTTATCATCCAATTCCATAAGGATTTCGAGCAGATCGGTTGTTGTTTGCATCGAGGCTTCGGCAAAACTATCAATCGCAGGCACCCCACTGCCGATTTCAGCGGTTTTAAGCCATTTGGCGTTGACATAATCATAATAATCGTCCTGCAGGCGCAGTTCACCGCTCTTAACCTCTTCAGAAGTGACTTGTGAGAATACCTCTTTCACCGTATCCCTGAGAATAAGAGGCAGACAACCGGTAGTAAACAACGAGAGCGCGGTTAACACTGCAAGAGCGGCCAGCAGTTTCACAATGGTCTTACGCTTCACCGAATCAAACCCTTTCTATTTGCACTTTAATATGGTATCTATTATATGCATAAAAAATTATAACATTAGTAAAAAACAAATTCATGACTAAAATGTCAATTTTGCTCGTTTCTTTAATATCGCCAAAACCTAAAACAGCCGCTGCAAATCGCAGCGGCTGCCATAAAAAGAACAATCTTAGAGGTACTTCTTAACACTTTCGGGAAGCTCACAGGAATCGCAGGAAACGGTAAAGGTAATGTTTACCTCTGCGTCCTTTGTCAGTTCAACGATTTTGTCAAAGGTTGCACCCAATTCTTCAAGGTTTCTGCCACCGATTTTTAAAATACCGTCAACAAATACATCGGTAATGTCATAGTTTCCCGCAAACAGACCTGCTACAAAGCCATAAAAAGCATCATAACCGGAGATTTTATACGCATCAATATCAATCAGCCGAACCGTATGGTCAATGTCGTAGGTAAGCTTCATGCTCTTTTCAATGCAAACGATATTACCCTTGGATTCCTTGGTGGCCGTGTTAATCATTTCAATCAGGGTTTTGGTTTTTCCCGAGCCTTTGTTGCCTACAATCAGTTTTATCATAAGAATACCTCCATAAAAAATTTGCTATAACCTCACCCGCTTACGCAAGTGAATTAACCATTAATCTGAGCCTCAAGAGCAGCCTTCTCGCTCTCATAACCGGGCTTGCCGAGCAGAGCGAACATATTCTTTTTATAACTTTCAACACCGGGCTGGTCAAAGGGGTTTACACCAAGGAGATATCCCGAGATTGCACACGCCTTTTCAAAGAAGTAAACCATATATCCAAATTCATGCTCGTTGATTTCAGGAACCTCAAGCACGATATTGGGCACACCGCCGCCGGTATGGGCAAGTACCGTACCTTCAAAGGCTTTACGGTTAACAATGCTCATGTTCTGGTTTGAAAGGAAATTTAGGCCGTCAAAGTTTTCGGCATCCTCATTAATAAACAAATCCTGCTTGGGCTTTTTAATGTCTACAACCGTTTCAAACATCAGTCTTGAGCCTTCCTGTACAAACTGACCGAGAGAATGCAGATCAGTAGAGAAGGTAACCGAGGCCGGGAACAAGCCTTTGTTGTCCTTGCCCTCGCTTTCGCCGAACAGTTGCTTAAACCACTCTGACATCATGGTAAATGACGGGTCGAAGCTTACCAGCAGTTCCATCGACTTACCCTTGCGGTATAAACAGTTGCGGGCAGCAGCATATTTATAGCAGTCATTTCTATCCAAGTCACAAACCGAAAGCTCGTCCTGCGCTGCCTTGGCACCATTCATAATGGCTTCAATATCAGCGCCCGCCACCGCAATAGGCAGAAGACCTACCGCAGTAAGAACCGAGAAACGCCCTCCTACATCGTCGGGTATTACAAAGGTTTCGTAGCCTTCGCGGTTGCAAAGCTCCTTTAAGGTACCGCGTGCCGCATCGGTTGTGCAGAAGATACGCTCACGGGCGCCCTCTTTGCCGTATTTCTTTTCAATCAGCTCACGGAAGATTCTGAAAGCAAGTGCCGGCTCTGTAGTGGTGCCAGACTTCGAGATAACATTCAGCGAGATATCCTTGCCCTCACAGATAGAGAGCAGCTCGCACAGATAGGTGGGGTTGATATTGTTGCCCGCAAAATAGATTTCCGGGGTATCTTTTTTTAAGTTGTTGTAAAAAGGTGAGCGCAACAGCTCGATTGCCGCTCTGGCACCCAGATAGGACCCTCCGATGCCAATTACAATGAGCACCTGTGAGTTTTTCTGGATTCTGGCAGCCGCCCGCTTGATGCGCTCAAATTCAAATTTGTTATAATCGGTGGGGAGATTTACCCACCCCAAAAAGTCGTTGCCAAGCCCGGTTTTATTGTGCAGTTTCTCGTGAGCATCCTTAATCTGGCCTTCAAGCGCCTTGATTTCGTGTGCTCCCAAGAAGCCTTTAAGATACTTGCCGTTATATTTCATTCCCATTGCGCATACCTCCATCCTACGAGCGGTTTATTCTAGCTGCAGCCGCCCGACGTTTTAGATGTCCTATCCTTTTCCTTTATTTTCTCTATGATTCTATATTACCTTAAAAGCAACCCTTTTTCAAGTATGACGAAGAAATATTGCCAAAATGTTAAATAGATTACTGCTAAAATTTCATATATTAGTTGGGGTCTTGTGTCGACCCAATGAAATATCGGTACTTCTATTTCATGTTAAGCATATTGGCCCATAGCATCTGTAAAGCCACCCAGAAGGTAAGCTTTCCTACATACTTTACAGCGGTGAGCGGATAGGATCCAATCTCCTTGTCACCGATATACAGTACTACCCGCCCCAAGGTCTGACCGAGTGCAACCGGCGCCTGAACATCCTTTACAACCTCAACCTTATATTCTATATCCTGCTCCTGCCCTTTTTTAATAACCACCGCCGCCATCGGGTGAGATTCCACCGCAACCGTACTTTCGGTGCCGTTGACTACCTTTACGGGCTCAACGGGCTTTTCTAATGGCTTAGGCGTGTAGACCTGCCAGTTTGCAAAGCCGTAATCCAGCAGCGTTCTTGCCGAAGCAAAGCGTTCTTCGCTTGTTTTTGCACCCATTACCACCGAAATGAGCGAAAGGCCGTTGCGCTCGGCAGAAGCGCTCAAACAGTAGCCCGCAGAATCGGTAGTACCGGTTTTCAGGCCGGTGGTGCCTTCATAAAACCGCACCAGCTTGTTTGTATTAACCAGCGAGGTTTCACCTCCGCGCAGCGTATCCATCCATACGGTGGAATACTGCTTGATAAGTGGGTGGGAAAGCAGTTCTTTAGACATAATAGCAATATCACGGGCCGTTGTAACATGGCCGTCCTCATCCAAGCCGGAGGCATTTTTAAAAACGGTGTTGTTCATGCCCAGTTCCTTAGCCCGCTGGTTCATGAGCGCTACAAAGGTGTCTTCACTGCCCGAAATATTCTCGCCCAATGCAACAGAAGCGTCGTTAGCAGAAGAGATTGCGGTAGCCTTCAACAGGTCGTTTACCGACATCTGCTCCCCCACCTCCAGCCAAATCTGGCTGCCGCCCATCGAGCTTGCATGCTCTGATACCGACACCATATCCTCCAGCTTCATCTTGCCTGCGTCAATGGCCTCCATGGTGAGCAGCAGCGTCATTATCTTGGTTACCGAAGCGGGCGGCATCTGCTCGTCGGCATTCTTCTCAAACAATACCTCACCGGAAATACCGTCGATTAGTATAGCTGACGGCGCCGGAACATCCACCGGAAGCGCCTGTGGAGCATTATCGGCCATTACCGTAGGGCATACCAAAGCTGCCATGCATAGAACAGCCACCGCTGCCGCGCCCATCCGTTTTTTTATAGTAAGCATACATATACCCACCTTTACAGCGTATGATTGTCTGTTTTCTATATTTTATGCGCGCTGTGCAGCAGGATATGTTACTGTTATAGGGTTTGGCCAAAATTTGTTATACACAAAAGCGCCATGCCGCTAAGATGCAGCATGGCGCTTAATGTACGATAAAGACTACTTATTTGATGATAAACTTTGCAATGTCAGCATCAAACTCTGCACAGTTCTCGCAATGAGCCTGCAGCGCAATCGGCTTGGAAAGGTCAAGGCTGAAGATACCCATGATAGACTTTGCATCAACAGCATAACGGCCAGAAATTAAGTCAACATCAAAGTTGTACTTATTTACTACGGTAACAAAATCCTTTACGTCGTTAATGGTGTTCAGCATGATATTTACACTTTTCATTGAAACTACCTCCTATGAAAATAATAACTTATATTTTGCCTATAAATACAATATATCAGCCTGTTTATTTTAAGTCAACTGCTAATTGTATTTATACTAATAATTTATTATAATACTAATAAATAGACATTCTTTTTTGTGTAGTTTTACGTCTTGATTATGGCATTATGTCTGTATTTTTACAGACATTTTCGTTTTGTTTTTTAAGGGTAAATCTCATGTAATATACATGTAAATTTACTGTATGGTTTAAAAGCATTACTTAGGCCGGCACCAACGGGGGTTAGCAGGCCGGAAAGGCTTGGTACCCGCAGGCTATGAGAGCTTCATTTTTTACACTCGGCTGCAAGGTAAACCAGTATGAAACGCAGATATTAAAACAAATGTTTTCGGCAGAGGGCTATGATATCGTAGAGTTTGGCGAACAGGCCGAGGTTTGTGTTGTCAACTCCTGTACCGTAACCGATACTGGCGATAAGAAAACCAGACAAGCTCTGCGTCGCGCAAAACGTGAAAACCCCGGAGCCGTGGTAGCCTTATGCGGCTGCATGCCACAGGCCTTTCCCAACCTTTGTGATGAACTGCCGGAAGCACAGGTAATTACCGGCTCGTATAACCGCAAAGGGCTTTTGGATGCGGTAAAACTCAGCCTTGCAACCGGTGAGCGCGTTATTGATATAACGCCTCATCAACGCGGTGAAGGCTTTGAACGGATGCGCGCCAAGGCTTTTGACGAGCATACCCGCGCTTTTGTGAAGATTGAAGACGGCTGTGAACGCTATTGCTCGTATTGTATTATTCCTACCGCCCGCGGGCCGGTTCGCTCCAAGCCCATAGAGGAGCTTCAGACAGAACTGCGGGAGCTTGCTGCACAGGGTTTTAAAGAGGCAGTGCTGGTGGGCATTAACCTTTCCTGCTATGGCAAAGATTTGGGGCTTCGCTTACTGGATGCTGTAAAGGCTGCCGCGGCAATACCCGGAATTGAGCGCATACGCCTTGGCTCGCTGGAGCCCGAGCTGCTAACCTATGAGGATATTAAGGCACTCGCTTCTCTGCCACAGTTTTGCCCGCAGTTTCACCTTTCGCTGCAAAGCGGCTGTGATGAGACCTTAAAGCGGATGAACCGCCACTATACAGCCGCTGAATATATGAAAATTGTCAAGATGATACGTTCGGTATTTAAAAACAGCGCCATTACCACCGACATTATGGTAGGCTTTCCCGGTGAAACAGACGCAGAATTTGAAGCATCACTTGCATTTTTTAAGTCGGTAGGGTTTGCAAAGGCTCATGTTTTTGCCTACTCTCCGCGTGCGGGAACCAAGGCTGCCCTACTAAATGAGCAGGTTAAAAAAAGCATCAAGGAGCAACGAAGCCACCGCATGCTTACCGCCGCCGAGCAAGCCCGCGAGCAATTTCTTTGGTCACAGACTGGCATAATCGTTCCGGTGCTGTTTGAAACCAGTGAGAATGGCCTAAACAGCGGCTATACCATGAACTATACCCCTGTGCATGTTGCGTGCTCCGAAAACCTGCAGGGCACCATCAGGCAGGTACGGTTGACCGGAGCGGCAGAGGATGCCTGTGTTGGACAGCTGGTTTAAGAATATTGAGTTTTACCTCCGCGTAGTCGGATTTATAATATAAAGGCATGGCAAACTTTGTTGGGGAAAGGATTGTAAACAGATGAAAGTTTTTCGTGTGTATGTAGAAAAGAAGAACGAGTTTGCGGTAGAGGCTAAAGGAATTTTGGGGGATATCCACTCTACTCTTAACATCCAGTCACTAAAAGGCGTAAGGGTGATTAACCGCTATGACGCTCAGGGATTGAGCGAAAGCGATTTTGCGGCGGCAAAGCGCTCCATCTTTTCAGAGCCACAGGTAGATAACGTCTATGACAAGCTGCCTGCGTTAAATGCGGACGAGCGGATATTTGCGGTTGAATTCTTACCCGGGCAGTTTGACCAGCGCGCTGATTCCTGCGGCCAGTGTATCTCACTGATGACGCAGAAAGCCAGGCCGCTGATTAAATCGGCACGGGTATTTATTTTGAAGGGCGCTGTTACCGACGCGGAATTTGAAACCATTAAGGGCTATCTGATAAACCCCGTAGAGTCCCGGGAGGCGACGCTTGCTTCCTTTGACACGCTTGAAATGAAGCAGCCGGTACCAGAGCCTGTTGCAACCCTTGACGGCTTTATTGATTATACCGAGGAACAGCTCGGCGGGTTCATTGTATCCATGGGGTTGGCCATGGATCTTGACGACATTAAGTTTTGTCAGGATTATTTTAAGAATACCGAAAAACGCAACCCGACCGTAACCGAGATTCGTATGATTGACACCTATTGGTCGGATCACTGCCGGCATACCACCTTCCTTACCGAGATAGAATCAGCCGACATTGCCAGTGACTATATCCAGGACGCCTATAACGATTACCTAAACTGCCGCAAAGAGCTGTATGCCGGCAAAAACAAGCCGCAAACACTCATGGATATTGCGGTAATCGGTGCAAAGTACCTTAAAAAGAACGGCCTGCTCCCTAACCTTGATGAATCCGATGAAATTAACGCCTGTACGGTGAAGATTAAGGTGGATGTGGATAACAAAGAGGAAGATTGGCTGTTACTGTTTAAGAACGAAACCCATAACCATCCTACCGAGATTGAGCCGTTCGGCGGCGCGGCCACCTGCCTTGGCGGCGCTATCCGCGACCCGCTTTCCGGGCGTGCCTATGTTTATCAGGCCATGCGCGTAACAGGCGCTGCCAACCCGCTTACCCCCTTTGAGAAAACCCTTAAGGGAAAGCTGCCGCAGAAAAAGCTTGTTACCACAGCGGCAAACGGCTATTCTTCGTACGGCAACCAGATCGGTCTTGCTACCGGCCATGTTAAAGAATTCTACCACCCAGGATATGTGGCAAAGCGCTTGGAGATCGGTGCCGTGGTGGGTGCTGCAAAGGCTGAAAATGTAATTCTCGAATGCCCTGAACCCGGCGACGTAGTGGTGCTGCTTGGCGGCAAGACCGGTCGTGACGGCTGCGGCGGTGCCACAGGTTCTTCGAAATCCCATACCCTTGCCTCGCTTGAAAGCTGCGGTGCGGAGGTTCAAAAAGGTAACGCCCCCGAGGAACGCAAGCTGCAAAGACTGTTCCGCAACCCCGAGGTAACCGGGCTTATCCGCCGCTGCAACGATTTTGGCGCAGGCGGCGTTTCTGTGGCCATCGGCGAGCTTGCCGACGGGCTGAAAATATACCTTGACCGTGTACCCAAAAAGTATGACGGCTTAAACGGTACCGAGCTTGCCATCAGTGAATCGCAGGAACGTATGGCCTGTGTGGTTCGCAAAAAGGATCTTGAGCGTTTCATCGCGCTGGCTGATACCGAAAACCTTGAAGCCACCTATGTTGCGGACGTTACCGATACCAACCGTTTGGTTATGGAGCTTGACGGCATCAATATCGTAAACATCACCCGTGATTTTCTAAACAGCAACGGTGCTTCCAAGAAAACGGCGGTAAAGGTAAATGCTCCATCCTTCCGAGAAAAGGCCGCGGATAATAAGGACTTTGCCTCTCGTATGGAGGAACTGGTAAGCGACCTGAACATCTGCTCACAGAAGGGCTTGGTAGAACGCTTCGACTCCACCATCGGTGCCGCATCGGTAATACTGCCTTACGGCGGAAAGACACAATTAACTGAAACGCAGGCCATGGCTGCCAAGATACCGGTTTTAGACGGCAATACAGATACCTGTTCGATTATGGCCTATGGGTTTGATCCGTTTATCTCTGAGCAAAGCCCCTTTCACGGCGCAATGACCGCTATTATAAGCTCGGTGGCAAAGGTGATTGCGGCAGGTGGTTCACGCAAGGGCTGCTACCTCACCCTGCAAGAGTATTTCGAGCGTACCAAGGGTAACCCTGAGCGCTGGGGTAAGCCGTTTGCGGCTCTTTTGGGCGCATTGAAGGCACAGCTGGAACTGGGTATTGCGGCTATCGGCGGCAAGGACTCTATGTCCGGCAGCTTTGAGGATATTGACGTTCCCCCCACGCTGGTTTCATTTGCAATCTCTTGCGGAAAGGCCTCAACGGTTGTTTCCACTGAGTTTAAGCAGAGCGGCAGTCACGTTGCGCTTATTCAGCCTAAAACCCTTGCAAACCGCCTGCCCGATTTTGACAGTATTAAAGCCTGCTTTGATCAGGTAGAAGCCCTGATTTCTGAAGGAAAGGTGCTCTCTGCGTGGGCACTATCGATGGGCGGCATTGCCGAGGGCATCTTTAAGATGGGCTTAGGCAACCAGATTGGTTTTTCCTTCACCAAGGAAATTGACGATGAAGCTCTGTTCTCCGGCGGCTACGGCGGCTTCTTGCTGGAGCTGAACAGTAACGTTGAGGAGCTTAATATTATCGGTGTAACGCAGAGTGAATATTATATTGAATATGCCGGTAAAAAGACTGCGATTATGCCCTTGGAAAACCTTTGGAAGAATAAGCTTGAAAGCGTATTCCCCTGCAATGTGAAGGGCAAGGAAGGCCCCGTGGAGGCATTCTCTTATAATACCGAAAAACATGCATCCGCTGCCTTTACTAAGCCTGCAGCAGATTTACCGGCATACTCCTACAATGCACTTCTGCGTACCGCGCCCAAAGCAAAGGTTGCAAAGCCGAGAGTACTGATTCCCGTGTTTCCGGGTACAAACTGCGAGTATGATACTGCAAAGGCATTTACCTTGGCAGGCGCCGAAGCCGAATGTTTTGTGGTTCGTAACCTAACACCCGAAGCGGTTGCCCAGTCGGTTGAAAGCATGGCAAAGGCCATCTCAAACAGCCAGATTATCGCCATCCCGGGCGGATTCTCGGGCGGTGACGAGCCGGATGGTTCGGCAAAGTTTATTACCGCGTTCTTTAGAAACCCGCAGATTAAAGAAGCGGTGCGTGAACTCATTCACCAACGTGATGGCCTGATGATCGGCATCTGCAACGGTTTTCAGGCACTCATCAAGCTCGGCTTGGTACCCTTCGGTGATATCGTTGACGTGGACGAGGTAAGCCCTACCCTCACCTATAACACCATCGGCAGACACCAGTCGATGATGGTGCGTACCCGTGTAGCCTCCAATCTCTCGCCATGGCTGATGTACAACAAGGTAGGCGATGTTCACACCATTGCTGTATCACACGGTGAAGGTCGGTTTATTATTAGCGATGAACTAATGACAAAGCTCGTTCAGAACGGACAGATTGCCACACAGTATGTAGATCTCTCGGGCGTTCCCACCATGGATATTCCTTTCAACCCCAATGGTTCTGCATATGCGGTTGAGGGTATTACCTCCCCCGACGGCCGTATCTTCGGCAAGATGGGGCACAGTGAACGCAGGGGCGATAATGTTATTAAGAACGTACCCGGCGAGAAGAACCAAAAACTGTTCCAGGCCGCCGTGGATTACTTTGCTTTATAACACTAATCTCTCATTAAATCCTTTCTATGAAGTCTTTACAAAGCAATTAAGTCAGACTTTTCTCTCGATTCTTTAGATGTTTTATAATCGAGAGAAGTGTAAGGGTTATTTACTACAACACCCCCAAACGGTAGCGTTCGGGGGTGTTCAATATTTAAGGCCGCTATTTGTTTTTGATGGCGTTTTCAACCGCCTTTAAAAATGCCTTGGTATCTGCCGTTGCACCTGTAACTGCATCCACATCCAAGCTTTGCTGCTCTTTTACCTTTTCGGTGAGCTCCTGATAAACAGATTCTTTTGCAAAGAGCTGTGGTTTAATTACTTTTATATCGGTAATTTCATGGTTTTTAACGATCACCTCAACCGCGTCTGAAAAACGAAACCCGTTGTAGCTGCCGGTATATACCCCGTCTTCTACATTAGAAAGGTTAATGTCACCGATAGGCTGCTTCATTGTAGAATCTTTACCCAATAATATAAAAGTTGCAAAGCCGATGATTATTAACGCAATAACCAGTATAATACACCCAAAAATCTTTAATATCTTTTTTGCCATGTCATCCACCCTACCCTTCAATGTTTTAAATGCTTCATCTATACTAACGATGTTAGTCTATCATTGTCTTCAAAAATGGGCAGGTTCTTCTTCCTGCCCGTAAATTATAAGTTAAAACTTTTCAAATATATATTTCGAATGTCATTTTTCTCTGGCACAACCTTACTGTTTGGAATACTTTTGGCTCTTTCCGAGATTGCCGTATACTGCTCAACCTCTTCTTTGGTAAGCAATTCCTTCTTTTCTAGAAGTTCATTCAGCGTATGACTAAATTGGTCAATTGAGCTATACCCCATCGGTTTCAAAACGGCATTGGTCAGGTCGGGACGGGAGCAGGATATAAAACGGAGGAATTCTGCCAGAAGCAGGCCGTTGGCACGGCCATGATCCACATTCTTAAAGTAGGTTAAGGAATAGCCCATTGCATGAACCGCCGTGGTGCCGGTGTGAGCAATCACCATTCCCGCCAGCATCGAGCCATATAACAACTGCTCACGGTCTTCATAGGTTAGCTTCCCGCTCTTTAATGCCTCAAAACGTCCTGAAATGCAGCGGATACTTTCCGCTGCCAAGATATCGGTTACAGATGTGGCCCGTACCGTAAGCATCCCCTCTACCGCATGCGAAAGCGCATCGATAGCCGTATTGACGGTGGTATGCATTGGCATATTCATTGTATATTTTGCATCCAGCAGTGACAGCTTCGGAAATAACAGCGGAGAGGAGATACTGGTTTTGCTTTTAACCTTATGGTTTATTAAAACCGAATAGGGAGTAACTTCCGAGCCTGTACCCGCAGTGGTAGGGATAAAAGCCATCGGCAGAACATTTTCCCCATACTTGCCACTAAAAAGATTCTCCTCCGCTATATCCTGGCACGCCAGAAGTGCAATTCCCTTGGCGGCATCCATCGGGGAGCCACCGCCGATAGCGATAATAAAATCGGCCTTTTCTTCCTTGGCAACCTTTGCACCGTCATAGCAGCATGCTATGGTGGGGTTTGCCATTACCTTATCATAAACCGCATACTGCTTGCCATTTTCGCGAAGTGCGGCGATTACATCATCCATAGAGCCGTTTGCCTTCGCGGAATGCGCTCCGGTTACAATAAGTGCCTTGGTACCTAAAGCGGTAAGCTGCACAGCGTTTTGCCTTACGCAATCCTTACCCATAACAACCTTGGTTGGCATGTAAAACTGTAAATTCATTATTATATCTGACCTTTCCATCATTGGTTTAGCACCTAAGTTTAACTAGCTATAGCGTACTATTAAAACAGCTTGGTGTCAACTCTGAGTAACCGTTATAAAATAACTGATTTTAAACATATAATGTATACTATTCTGCTTCGTATTATGTTATAATAATCCAAAATAAGACTTTATCATCACCTAGTAGATTCCCCTATAAGGAGGGTCGGGGTTTATGTTTACCTTTAAAACAGACAGGCCTCCAAATACCGGGCTGCTTCAATGGATCAGTACCGTGCTCGCCACCCTCTGCGCGGCGGTTTTGCCGCTTATTGTGGGGGAAACGGCTGTTGATATCAGCCTGAAACCCAATACCTTCTTCATATCATCCGATTTTTATTATTATTTCAAATTCATTTTCTTCTGTATCATCGCAAGCCTAATGTTATTTTACAGCATTTACGGTTACTTCAGTCGATACAAACCTCTTGTACTCAGCAAACTATATATTGTCTTTGCATTACTGGTACTGTTATCTTCCCTCTTTGCACTAAACAGATCCAACGCCTTTTTAGGTATAGCCGGGAGATATCAGGGTTTTTACTCTTATTTCTTCTATCTCTCCGTATTGGTTTTCTGTGCATCGTTTTTAACCGCCAAAAATATACGAGCGGTCCTTTACGCATTACTTGCCTCTGCCGGTATCATCGCCATAATTGCATTACTGCAGTATTATGGTATAGAGCTTTTCTTTGATTCGTTTGGAGCAAAAACCTATGGGCGATACATAGCCCGCGGTACTATTGGAAACCGTAACTTTCTGGGCAGTTATTTCACTATGCTCACCCCAATTGCCGCGGTACTCTACCTGACGGCAAAAACCAAAAAACGAACAATTCTATTCTTCATATTATCCGGTTTATTCTTCAGCGGTTTGGTGGTATCCCTAACCCGGGTAGCATGGCTTGGGTTTTTGGCTTTTTCAATGGCGATGGCCATATTTCAGTATAAGCTGATTTTTAAAAATCTTAAACGCCTGATTGCTCTTTTGCTGATTTTTGTTCTGTTATTCAGTTTATTAACCCTAACGGATGGTGGACGCATTTCGGAACGAGGGCAAGATTTCTCACATCAGGTGCAGAATATCAAATCCGAAAGCTTCGGCTCCGGCAGAACGGTGATTTACCGTTATACATTACAAACAATTCTACATTATCCCTTGTTGGGAACCGGACCGGACTGTCTTGGAACGGCACTGGAGCCGCTGGTAACGGAGGCTGACCGTATCGCGGTGGGGGGAACGAATGTATATATCGATAAGGCCCACAGTGAATATCTGGAGATTGCCGCCACCATGGGTATTCCCGCATTTATCTGCTTTATGCTGTTTCTTATCCTGCTGATGTTTCCGCTGCTTAAACGGTTCAAAGTATTACCCTGCACCCTTCAGGCCATATTTTGCGGTGTGGGTGCCTATCTGGTTCAGGCCGCATGCAACATCGGCGTTATCAGTGTATTACCGGTCTTTTATGTACTGGCAGGGATTTTACTGAAATATGCAAGCAGCAAGGATCGATTCATTTTATACAGAAAAAAAGAGATTGAACATCCCAAAACAAATGAGACCACCGTTCAGTAATAATAATTATAAAGCAAGGAAAAGGAGATATGTATCGTGGGTTCAATCACCAGAGAGCAGGCCTGGACGCTGCTTACACAATATAACAAGGAAGAATTTCATCTAAAACATTCGCTGATTGTAGAGGGTGTAATGAGGTATTTTGCGGATACCCTAGGCTTTGGAGAGGAAAAAGAGCTTTGGGGTATTGTCGGCTTGTTGCATGACCTTGATTTTGAGATGTTCCCCGATCAACACTGCATCAAGCAGCAGGAGATTATGCGGGAGAACGGCATTGATGAGCGAATCATCCATGCGACTGCAAGCCACGGTTATAAGCTGACGGTGGATATTGAACCCGAGCATATCATGGAGAAGGTTTTATATGCCGTGGACGAGCTTACGGGGCTGATTGGCGCGGTTGCCCTCATGCGCCCCTCTAAAAGTGTATCCGACCTTGAGTTAAAGTCTGTTAAAAAGAAGTATAAGACTGCTAATTTTGCGGCAGGATGTTCAAGAGATGTTATAGAACGGGGCGCTAGAATGCTTGGGTGGGAGCTTGACTACCTTATAGAACAAACCATTTTGGCCATGCGGACCCTCAGCAGTATTGTAGATTAATTAAAGGAGTATACCTTTTCATGCAAGATGAATTTTCAAGAACAAAGCTGCTATTGGGCGCACCGGCTGTTGACGCGTTAAAGGCTTCAAGGGTTGCGATTTTCGGCATCGGCGGAGTGGGGTCTTATGTGGTGGAGGCGCTGGCTCGCAGTGGAGTAGGCGGCTTCGCCCTATTTGACGACGACAAGGTGTGCCTTACGAATATTAATCGTCAATTGATTGCCACACACGCTACGGTGGGTCGACAAAAAACCGAGGTTATGCGCGAGAGAATACTTGATATCAACCCCAAGGCACAGGTTGAGGTGTTTTCCTGCTTCTACACTGCCGAAAACGCCGATAATTATGATTTAACGCAATATAATTATATTGTAGACGCCATTGATACCGTATCTTCCAAGCTCGAGCTTATTTTAAGAGCCTACAAGCTTGGTGTTCCGATTATCAGCTGTATGGGAGCGGGTAATAAGCTCGATCCGACACGTTTTGAGGTTACCGATATCTATAAAACCAGCGTCTGCCCACTCGCGCGCGTAATGCGAAAAGAGCTGAAAAACCTCGGAGTTGATAAGCTGAAGGTCGTTTACTCTAAAGAGCCACCGATTGCACCGGTTGATATTGAAGGCGGCGGCTGTAAAACCGGCTGTGTCTGCCCGCCGGATACCAAACAAAAATGTACCATTCGCAGGCAGATACCGGGCAGCGTCGCCTTTGTACCCTCTGCAGCCGGTTTGATACTGGCAGGTGAGGTAATCAAAGACCTTGTTGCACCCTACTTAGCTAAGCAGGATGATTAAGTGTTAAATAATGATGGTCATATGAAGCAGTTTTACTGCATTCTATGACCATTTTTCCTTGCACTTTTCGGTATAATTTTAAAACCTTTACAAACAATATTGTCAATGGTAATTAAAGATTACAGGTGAAAAGAGGTGATACTATGGATAAGAACAATCGTAATGAAAGACGAGATGTACAGAATAACAATCAGCAAAACAACCAGAATAATGTCAATGATAGAAAGAACGAAAAAAGGAATAACGACTTCCGCAACAGCAAGGATGACAACAATAGCCGCTGCTAAGTATTTTCTAAAGCCTCCAGCGTGTATCCCGATTTTGTGTAAACTCCAGCATCGAACGTAAAAATGAAGCAAGAATATAATATGGCGGCATCGGCATTGTCCGATGCCGCCATATCTGCAATATAACAGCTGATGTTAGTCTGGCATTCGGCCGGCGAAAAATACAGTCAGTTGGGCGTGAATCATGACATACCCAGAACATCTTTATGCCAATCCAGATTAACGCCGATAGCGATGTAAACAGCCTTCTTCCAATGCCCTAGCTCGACGCTGTACTGGTTCTTTTCTAGAAGAGCTTCAGCTCAAACTGCCCGTCCCTGTCCTAAAGTACGGCAATATCCACATTTCCGAAACTCGTGCGTAAGGTTTTGCTAGTGTCTGTTCCGGCTGTTTGATGTTTCTTTGTACCGGTAGTCATATCTGCTGTAGCCTAGTTCCGCGTCCAGTTCCGCATCGAGGCCGTTTTCAATATATTCAGCAATGGTTTCCTGAAACAGATCTTGAATGTCATCCATGCTGCTGGTGTTGCTTATCTGCAGCAAATCCCGAATCTTATCGCGGCACTCCGTTTCTTCCGGGCTACGATTTCTTTTAGCCATATGTAAAAACCTCCATTGTGGTGCTTCAATTTTACACCTCAATGAAGGTTTACACAAATTTCGGGATAGACTCGACAGGAAATATTCACTTTGATTTTACACGCTCAAAACAGTTCTATATTGTCCTCTTAACGCTTCCTTCGTTGCTTTTATTGTTCCCATTCTTTCCTTTTCCTGCACCACAATTATTGACAACGAGCCGTTTATGCTTTGGGACAGCAACTTCACTTCGGCAGCTGCACTGCATGGAGCAACCGGAACAGTTCCCGCTGCACCCGCCCTTTTTACGGTCCATAACAATTTTAATAACTGCAAATACTGATAATAGTATTATTATACCAACGATAACATAAGTAGCCATGTCTTTGCCTCCGCTTGCTGTTAGCATATGCTAACTTGTTTACTAAAGTATAATATGAATTCGTAAAACTGTCAAGGCATATTATACAATATTAGTGTATTATTTATTGGGCGTGGTTTTGGCTTTGGATTGAGCCTTCACCTTTTTACGTATATAATTCAGTTTAACGTTTCCTTCTTTTGTTCTTACCGATTTAATTTCAAATTCTGCCAGTGAGTTAATAAATGGGGTAAGCTTGCTGTGGCCATAATTTCGTACATCAAAAGCAGGATAACGCTTTTGCAGCGTATCTCCCACCATACTTAACAGGGCCCAACCTTCTTCATCCGAGGTCTCCTCAATAATGGTTAGAATCGCCTTCTTGACCGTTTCAAGCGCTGTTTGTTCCACGGCCGGTGCACTTTTTTGTGATTGGCCGGCGGGTGCTACCTCTTGCGAAATGACCTCTAAATACTTAAACTTATTGCATGCAGCGATAAAGGCGCTGGGCGTTTTCTTTTCACCCATTCCTACTACCGTCATACCTGCCTCGCGAAGACGTGAGGCCAGACGCGTAAAATCACTGTCACTGGACACGATACAAAAGCCCTCGACATTTGCAGCATAAAGGATATCCATCGCATCAATAATCATGGCTGAATCGGTGGCATTCTTCCCGGTGGTATAACCGTACTGCTGTATCGGCGTGATGGAATGCTCCAGCAGAACGTTCTTCCACGAACCCAGCGCAGGCTTGGTCCAATCTCCATAGATTCGCTTGTAGGTGATAACTCCTTCGTTGGAGATCTCGTCAAGAATGAATTTTATATATCGCTCCGAAACATTATCGGCATCTATTAAAACCGCAAACCGATTATCGTTTTTCATTTGTGTTTCTCCTTTGCTTTAAAGGTATAGCTTTATTATATCAAAAACAGTCTAGTTTTACAAATAGTGCTTAAATCTTGCCTGATACCCGGTGCTAAACGGAAACAATTGGAGAACAACATTTTATACTAGCAGATTTCAACATGGGTACAATATTTTAATGCTTAGCGTAGACTAATAAATCAAGAGCTTGGAGGCATGCATGGAAATATTGATACGCAGCCGTTTTGAAAATGTTGAAACCGCAGAAATCTGTGTAAAGCGAATTCGCGAGGCGCACTTGAGGGTAAAGGAGATTACCCTGTTGCCCCCCAAATACCTTCAGGAGGACAGGGCTTCCGCAGAGGATATCTTACCTCTTATGAACAACATCTATCCCGGTACCGTCAGGTATGGAAACGGGTTGTTCGGCATGGTCGCAGGAGATGGAGCCCATAGGGAAAAAGATACCGAGTCGGACGTTTTCAGTTCAGATGCCACCGTTGATATTGTTGCCGATGCCTTTGATGAGGATAGGATTAGGAGTATTATTATAAACTCCGGCGGAAGAGATACTGTGGTTTATTAACCGATAAAAACACCATTCTTCCCTGCTGCAATGGTCTATTCCCCATATTGCCCCTCATATAAATGTTAATGCAGCTTATGTTGTGTACAGGAAAAGCCAACCTTCAGTGCTCAGTTCCTTTGCTGATTGTTGGCCCAAGAAAACGGGGGGTAATGGTTAAAATGAGCAGCTATAAACCGGAAGGTCTGTTGCTGGAAACCGCAGAAAACAAACAGCATATGCGCAGCGCCGCAGCTCTGCAGGAGGCTTGCCTGACGAACAAAACACTGGAAGCGCGTGCGGTAGTGTGCGACAGCGAGCATAATCTGGTGGTAGACCTTGGGATCATGCGTGGCGTTATACCCCGTGAAGAGGGTGCACTAGGTATTATCGATGGTACCGCTAAGGATATTGCCATTATATCAAGGGTAAACAAGGCCGTTTGCTTCAAGGTATTGAGCCTCGAAGCAGACAGCTCTGGTAAGCCTATAGCCATACTGTCCCGCAGACTGGCTCAGGAGGAATGCAGGCAAAGCTATCTGGCTAAGCTGCGCAGCGGCGACGTAATTCCGGCAAGGGTAACCCATCTTGAACCCTTCGGTGCCTTTGTGGATATCGGCTGTGGGATTCCTTCACTTATTCCAATCGACAGCATATCCGTTTCGCGTATTATGCACCCAAAGGATCGATTCCGGTGCGGGCAGGATATCTATGCCGTTGTACGCAGCATTGACGAGGCCGGACGTATCTGCCTTTCACACAAGGAGCTGCTAGGCACTTGGGCGCAAAACTCTATCTTTTTCGCACCCGGGCAGACTGTTGCCGGCATTATTCGTTCGGTGGAGGAGTATGGCGTTTTTGTAGAGCTTGCCCCTAATCTTGCCGGCCTTGCGGAACTGAAAGAGGATGTTGCCGCCGGGCAGCATGCTAGTGTTTACATAAAATCACTTATCCCCGAAAAGATGAAGGTAAAGCTGATTATTGTTGATTCGTTTGAGGTTAACAACTATACCCCAACCTTCAGCTATTTTATCACCGAGGGCCATATTGACAGGTTCCAATATTCACCCGACTGTTGCAGCAAGGTGGTTGAAACGGTATTCGAGTAATACGCATTATTCAGAAAAAGAACAATAGCTGTAAAGACACACAAGGACGACTGCTAATAATGCAATCGTCCTTGTGTTTTTATAGTAATTTTTCGTAACAATAAAACTTGCCTTTGCGGAAGAATATCTCCCCGCGGGCAACATAACCCGCGCCGTGATACAGCCTGTTTGAATAAGGGTTTTGCGAAAACGCATCTAACCTAACCGAGGTATAACCCTGCCGTTTGAACAGTTCTTCTACCTGAACCAGCAGTTTTTTTGCAATACCCCTATTCTGCAGTCTTGGATCAACGCACACCCGATGTATTACCGCAATCCTTCCATTCGTATATTGCCATTGAACCTCTCGATATTCTTCAGACTGCTCTTCGTTTAGCACTGCACAGGCTGCCGGTTGGTCATCCACACTGAAGATATAAAGCTGCTGTTTCTGTATATCTTCAAGCAAAATGGCTTTATCGGGGTAAAGTTCATCCCATTGGTTGATCCCTATACTGTTCATCTGTACCACTGCGCGGGTGAAGATATCCCAAACCATTTCAAGCTGCGATGGTTCTGCTACTTGTAAATTCTCAATTATCATAGCTTTATGCCAGCTCACTGCTTTCAAACAGACTTCGGCTCAAAAATGCCATCAACAAGCTTACGGCCAGATTCATCAACACTATAATCGGCGCTATATAGATAACCGAAAATGCATCCTGCAGGATAATCATCAGGATAACCGCCGCAATGGCCGACGGTATACCACCCAGCATCGCGAACAAGGAACGCAGAAATGCCAGTGCCACAGCGCTTTTCAGCCCGTTCATCACGCGATAGGAGAGCACCTCGGTTAATACAAACACCATTGAAAAGCTTGCAAAGATGATGATATATGCAAGCAGATCTGTCACCGGCGCTTTAAAGACAATTCCGGAAAGCAGTAAGATTATCGTACCGTTGAACACTGTTTTAAAGAACGACGGCAGAACAGAATACAATACTTTTTTCAGTGAGCTTTCAGGTATCAGGAACACATAGGGCTTTTTAAAATCCCTGTTCCATGTATCGCTGGTAGATGCCGTGAGTGATATAAACAGAATCATGTAAAAAACAAATACAAAACTCATTTTCATAAAATATGCCATCGCAATATATACAAGCCCCGAAATCAGCTCGCGGAATACAAACGCGGTGGAGGTTTTTCGCATTTCAAGTATCTGTTTTGAGAAAAGGGCCGCGGCGCCCGATTTGAAGGAGCCCTTCTGCACCTTCTTTTTTACCTTGGCTACCGAACGGACATCGTAGTTGTTTGTTTTGGCACTCTCCAGAATCTCGTTGATTTTATAGGAATCGCTGAGTGCCTGCTCATAAAAATCAGCCTTGCAGCGCATGATGGCATAGATGAGCAGCAGGTTGGTTCCCAACATCAGCAACAGCGCAGGAATGTAGGCGGTAAGGTATTGCTTCTCAATGGTGCCCATTACCCCCCATTTTGCCCAGCCGAACAGCGGAAGGGCATTGTAAAACGGGCTGGAGAAGAATGTTTTCGCCGCTTCGTAGATATTAAATCCTTTAGAATAGAACACCGCAAGGAAGACAAGTGCAATCAACCCTATAACTGCCCACAGCACATATTTGGACTTCTTGCGGATTCCCTTATATTCGGTATCCAGAATATAGATATAATAAAAAACAAGGTAGGTAAAGGCAATCAGCAGGCTGGTAAGCAGCAGGGTAAGCAGATATTCACCCACGCCCATACTTGTGCCAGTAAGGAACGGAATGTAGAAGGTAAACATCAAGGCCGTAAGCAGCGAGGTAGGTACTATCTGCAGAATCGCCATAAACAAGACATAAGCGGGTTTTATGGGCGCCTGAAACAGAAAGTTTGCATCCTGCAGGGTAAATATACCGTTTTGGTTGGAGGATAGCATCGCATTGGAAAGCAGTAAACCGATACCCAGCAGAATACAGGAAACAATGATATTCAGGTCGCCGTCGATACCTTTACGCGGGAAGGCAAAGGCGAAGATCATTCCCGTAAGCATGCCGCCACCCGCAAGTACCGTGATAATTGCGCTTAATGGCTTTGTGAAGGTACGCTTAAGGCCGTTTATATATCTGCGCCAAAGCAGGTACAGAATCGATTTCATTCCTGCACCCCTCCTGTTAAGGAGAAGAACAGCTCTTTAAGAGGCTGTTCGCCCAGCGCTTCACGGGTGATCTCACTTAAAATGGTGCCCTTGCTCATGATAAGCGCCCTATCCCAGATGCTTTCGATGGTATCGATAATATGTGTACTAATCAGCACGCTGATACCTTGTTCCTTGAGCTCGGTAAACATCTTAAGAACCTCTTCAATGGCTTTGGGGTCCAGCCCCACCAGCGGCTCGTCAAAGATTACAGCCTTTGGCTGCGGCAGCAGTGCTGCAGCTATACTGAGTTTTTGCGTCATACCCTTGGAAAGCTCGCGCGAGAGCTTATCCTTTTTATCCAGTATCTCAAGACGCTCCAGCAGGGCATCTCCGCGCTGCTGCCAGCCATCCTCCAGCCGGTAGGCACGCGCGATAAACTCCAGATGCTCACCTACGGTAAGCAGATCGTACAGTGCAGGCACCTCGGGGATATAGCCGAGGATTCGTTTTGCCTCCAGGCTTTTATTGTGGAAGGAGCAGATGTCTATCTGGCCGCTGTATTTTAACAGCCCCGCTATGCATTTAATAGCGGTAGACTTCCCTGCCCCGTTCGGGCCAAGGATTACGGTAATCTCCCCGGGGTGGGCGGTAAAGCTGATATTATCAACCGCCGTAAGCTTTTCATACTTTTTTGTAAGTTCCTTCACTGTAATCATTCAAAACAGTCCTTTCTTTATGCCATGTATATATCTCTAGTGTTTGTTATCCGCAATGTTCAAAAGAGCACTTTTTACCTCTTCTGATGCCTTAATAACACCATACACCTTTGCTTTTTTAAAGGTTTCTTTCACAAGCTCAACAGACACATCTTTTGTTATAACGAGCATACCGACTATTGTTGCTTCAATTTTGCGACCTGATATTTTTACACTCTCAAGGTAAGCCTTATCAAAAACAAACATACCGGTTCCCGCAAAGCTGTATCCTCCGCGACTTGCGGGATTGATTTTTTCAACCTCCTGCACTGCCTGTGTCGCTTCATCGTTAACCTTGTTAAGCTCCGAAACAACCTTATCCATTCTGAACAGGTTGGTAGACTTTATGCGCTGCAGATCATCCCCATGTGTCGACAGCATGGTGCGTATTGCGGTACGGATAAAATCCGAACGGTTGGAGTAAAAGCCCTGATCCACCAAAAGGTCAATCTGTCCCAGGTCTACAGCACCTAAATTGATTGTAATTTTCTCGGTATCCATCTATATACCCTCCATATATCATCCAAGCACCATCCATATGGAGTATATCACTATCGAATTGCCTCTGTCAATTATTTCTTTCTTTCAATAATAAGTTTGGCAGGCTGATTAAATTATCAGTCTGCCAAAGTAAAAAATCTATTCAAGCAGTATAAAATCTCTGAGTGCATTGATGTATAGGGCAGCCATAAATTCAACCGGCATAGAAACCGCCAGCATGGTAAGCAGCCGCTTGTTCTGTACAAGCCTTTCTTCATCGGTAAGGCAAGAAAGAATATACATCATCCTGTTCGGGGCAGAAATAGGTGAAACGGCCCGGGTGATATTGGTAAGGCACTCCTTTACCGAGAGTGCCGGGTTCACATCCAGGTTCAGTTCAGAGTATGGCAGTCTGGCATAACGTACCAGCTGATTCATCAGCCTGAGGTTGAAGGTTTCAAAAGAGTACGGCTCCATCGGGCTGATATCCAGCAGCTCCCCCGCCGCCTCTGCAGCCGCAGTAACGATGTCGGCCTCCGACAGATCTTTACTGCCGCAGCGCCTTCTGGCGGCTTTTAAAACCGCAAACTGGGCAATGTATTCATGTGCACCGCTAAACCTTTGAGAGAATGTCGGCGAAACAGTCGCCCGGATATTGAAATTGAGTTTAATGAAAAATGTCATAAACAATTCAAGAATACGATGAGCATTCTTTTCCGCGTCACCCTTGAAAAAGGTGTACATAAACCCGTCATATTGCCCGAAATACTTTAAGCAGTCGTAATACCCCAATGCAATATTCCGCTTGGCACGGCTTCCGTCAAACACCAACATGGCACCTAAATCCCACTTAGGTTCAATTACATCGAGCTTTATTGAGGGATAATGTGAGAGTTTTTCAACGCCTACTGCCTTGAGCTTGACAGCTATTACCTCCTCAGCGCCCGCCTTCACCGCAAGGTTGATGGGGGTGTTGTCATAATATCCGCCGTCGACATACAGCCTGCCGTCTATCTCGTGGCTGTGCATTGCCGGGAAGGCCGACGAGCTTGCAACAAGGTAATCAATCAACCTGCCGCTGGGAATATCGCCTATGTAAAGCTGATGGGGTTTTAATGTCGGCACCTCAACCGTTACAAGACCGAAGTTAACCGGTGAGTTCCTTATTTTTTCTTCATCTATCACCTGCAGTAGCAGCTTCTGCAAAGGCGCACTGCTTACGCCGCGCGTTTTAAAGGCCTCCTTGGCAAAGGAGTTCAGCAGGCCGAACATCCCCTCCACCGTTTGGGTATCCTGCGTAATCTCAAGGTCAAGGATGTGACTGGTATCAATCCTTTCCCACATTTCATAGGCAAGATCAATATCTCCCTGTGCCATCATCGCACCGTTTAATGAGCCAACTGAGGTACCGGTAACAATTTCGTAGGATATCCCCAGCTCCTGCAGTGCTTTCCATACCCCAATCTCGTACGAGCCTCTGGCCCCACCGCCGCTTAAGACTACCGCACGCTTCATATCCGTTCCCTCCAATAAGGTTAATTGATAATTCTGGGTAAATCAAGCTTATAATAAACCGCCAGCAAACGTATAACGAGTATTACCGTTACCGACAGATAGGCTGCCGCCGCCTCGTTGATAAGCGGCGTAAACACCCAAAGGCAGATCGCACCCACTAGAGCCGCCAGGGCATAAATCTCGCGCCGGAAGATAACCGGCACCTCCTTGGAAAGCATATCTCTTAATACTCCCCCACCAACCCCCGTTATCACCGACATAAACAGAAAGGCCAGCAGGTTTAGATTCATATCGATTGCCTTTATTCCCGCATCAACGGTAAAAACCGCAAGACCGATGGCATCGAAGACGGTTAATGCCCAAGGCCAACGCAGGCTGGGGCCAACAGTTGAGATAAAAATTACGGCAAGCAATATGAGGACATAATAATCATAGTTTGAAAACGCAGCGGGAATGCCTCTATCCATAATTACATCGCGCAGTACACCGCCGCCGAGGGCCGTTACCGAGGCAAGGATGAACACTCCGATGATATCCATATGTTTTTTTACCGCAGTGATAGCGCCCGATATAGCAAAAACGAAGATGCCTATCGGCTCAAATATATCGAAGATTGTCATAGCGGATGAAGCTTTCCTTTCTTTTCATAGTACATACATCTTTTAAAGAAGTGACAATCATAGGTATAAAATTTGAAAGATAAACCTTTCAAACTAGGGATTTGTGCTTTTCAATCAACGACCGAAATTTTGGCAAAAGCCGAAACCGCACAATTTCCATAAAGGAATGGTTATAATTACTGAAGCTTAATAAGAATCGTTCATAGCAAGATTATAACCTTTTCTGTAAAAAAGACAATAACCAATTGCGTTGCTGTATAGTCTTTACAAGCTTGTTTAAACTAGTAATACAAAACATTAGGGGGTTTTTATTTTGGAACTACAGGGCTCAAAAACCGAAAAAAATCTGCTTGCCGCCTTTGCAGGAGAAGCGCAGGCTTGGGCTAAATACAGCTACTATGAATCGCAGGCCAAGGCAGACGGCTTAAATATGATTTCAGAGGTATTTAAGAAAACCGCAGATAACGAGGCTGCACACGCAAAGATATGGTTTCGCCAGCTTCACGACAACAGCGTTCCCCCAACTGTCAATAACCTAATCGATGCCATTGCGGGTGAACACTACGAATGGAGCGAGATGTATGCCCAGTTTGCCCAAACCGCGCGGGACGAGGGCTTTACGCGAATCGCTGCACTGTTTGAAGGGGTTCTTGCTATTGAGCGGGCTCATGAAGAAAGATACCAAAAGAACCTAAATGACGTAAACAACAACAAGGTATACAGTAAGGATGGCGAGATTGCCTGGATCTGCTCGAACTGCGGACACGTTCATTACGGAAAGGAAGCCCCCGCGGTATGCCCCGTTTGTGAGCACCCCAAAGCCTACTTTCAGCCCAAAACGGAAAATAACTAGGCGATGAACAGCGATTGTGAGGTTCTGTGTTGCCTTTATTTCTCTGCCGAAGACCAAATCAAAAGCTTTAACACCTTACTAAAACAGGAGTATTCCGCAGCGCTAACCTATGTAGTGGCCAGCCAATTAAGGATAGCCAAGCAGACGAAGCAGGATGCCAAAAGTGCACTTGAGCGCATGGATGTTTCGCTAACCGAACTGAAGGAATCGGCTGTATACCGTAAACCGGCAGTGCAAGCAGCAAAGCAAGCAGAAAAGGATGAAATGATTCTGGCTGAAGCGTTAATTAAAGACACAACAGCACATGTGATATACATCAGCCGAAGCTTGAACGAATACAGCGACTGCAGTGCAAGTGTTAAAAGAATGGCAGAAAAGACGATTGAGCTTGATAATTTATTTATGGCAAGGCTACGGGGATTTTTATAAACTGTTACTGCAGGGCGTTTTTATAGGATTTGTATCAAAACCACGAATATCAAAGAAAGGTATGACAATAAAATGAAGGGGAACCCTGTTAAGAAAAACAATGCTAGCCACAGGCATGCACCGGAAGAACCCGCCTGTTCCGGTACAAACCTTTATCAGCGGCAGAAACCGCAAGGTAAAACGTTACCCATACTTTCAAACAGTGATGTAGAGTTTTCAAAAGAGTTTGAGGCAGATAACCAATAACATTAAGGGCCTGAGTGGATGGAAAGCATCCCTCAGGCCCTTCTTGTTTTTACAGCTACTATTTCTTCTTGATAACCTCTTTGGCCTTATTGGCAATATTCTCTGCCGATAAGCCATAGAGCTTGAGGAGCTCGGTGGCAGCGCCGGAGGTACCAAACTCATCGTTTACGCCCACACGAATCATCGGAGTGGGGCAGTTCTCTGACAGAATCTCGGCTACCGCACCGCCAAGACCGCCGATAATGTTGTGTTCCTCTGCGGTTACAATAGCGCCGGTTTCTTTTGCCGCTTTGATGACGAGTTCTTTATCAATAGGTTTAATGGTGTGGATATTGATTACGCGGGCGCTGATACCCTCGGTGGTTAGAGCCTCTGCTGCCTTTAACGCCTCCGAAACCATGAGGCCGGTGGCGATAATGGTAACGTCCTTGCCATCCTTTAGGGTTACGCCCTTGCCGATTTCAAACTGGTAGTTTTCGCTGTTAACCACCGGCACCGCGAGCCTGCCGAAACGCAGGTAAACGGGGCCTTTATACTGCGCGGCAGCTTTCACCGCAGCCTTCGCCTCAATATCATCAGCGGGATTGATGATAACCATACCCGGAATGGTGCGCATCAGCGCGATATCCTCGTTGCACTGGTGGGTGGCGCCGTCTTCGCCAACAGAAATGCCCGCATGGGTGGCGCCAATCTTTACGTTTAAATGAGGATAGCCGATTGAGTTACGAACCTGATCAAAAGCGCGGCCTGCCGCAAACATGGCGAAGGTGCTGGCGAATACTACCTTACCGGTAGCTGCAAGCCCTGCCGCAATACCCATCATGTTGGATTCGGCAATACCGCAGTCTACAAAACGTTCGGGGCACTTCTTTTTAAACGTAATGGTTTTGGTGGCCTTAGCAAGGTCGGCGTCCAACACAAAAAGGTTGGGCATGGTATCGGAAAGCTCGGCAAGCGCCTCGCCGTAACTGTCTCGGGTAGCCTTTTTTATAACATCTGCCATATTATAATCATCTCTTTCTGTTTGTTGTCGGGGAATTGATATCTTCGGTCAATCGGAAGAACAAGCCCAAAAGGGTTAGCAAGCTTATCGTTGAACCGCCTATACTAATTCTCAATCTTAATAATTATGCGTTTTCAAGTGCCGCAAGCGCTGCCTTCAGCTCGCCCATAGCCTGCTCGTACTGCTCGGCATTGGGTGCGGTGCCATGCCAGTCTACATTGTTTTCCATAAATGACACACCCTTGCCCTTTACTGACTTGCAGATGATGGCCGTAGGTTTTCCCGTTATCGTCTTTGCTTCAGAAACGGCCTTCTCGATATCATCGAAACAGTTGCCGTTGATCTCGATTACATGGAACCCAAAGGCTGCAAACTTCTCGGGAATGGGGTACGGAGAGCAAACCTCCGTGATGGCGCCATCAATCTGAAGGTTGTTGTTATCAACAATCACGCAGAGGTTATCCAGCTTTCTATGGGCAGCAAACATCGAGGCCTCCCAAACCTGCCCCTCTTCCAGCTCGCCGTCGCCAAGAATAGCGTATACGCGATAGCTCTCACCCGAAAGCTTTGCGGAAAGAGCCATACCGCAGGCGGCGGAGATGCCCTGCCCCAGCGAACCGGTCGTCATGTCAACGCCGGGAGCGCTCTTCATATCGGGGTGGCCCTGCAAAATCTCGTGCGGTTTTCTGAGCCTCTTCAACTCTTCAACGGGGAAATAGCCGCGATTTGCAAGCACCGAGTAAAGGCCGGGCGCACAATGCCCTTTAGAAAGCACCAGCCGGTCACGGTCGGGCTTAGCGGGGTTTTTAGGGTCGATATTCATCTCGCTGAAATAGAGATAGGTCAACACATCGGTAATGGATAGCGATCCGCCCGGATGCCCGCTTTTGGCGTTGAAGGTGCCTTCGATGACACCCATCCGAACCTTACAGGCCGTTTTTTGAAGTTCCAGCTTCTTTTTTGAATCCATTTTTCTGTCCTCCGTTTGAATAGTGATGTTAGGCTATGTCTGTAAGACGTTAAAAGTATCTTTTGCTGTGTTGAAGTGGTAGAACGCGTTGCATAATTTAAAAACATAGCCTTATATTTTACCGGCATAGCCGTTCAATATGCTCCAGCAGTTCGGCCACTGCGCCCTGCCTGTAATCGCAAACCACAAGGTCTGCCCGCTTTTTCAAGTCCTCCGGGGCGTTGCCGGCAAACGTGCCGATACCTGCAACTTCTACCATCTCGGCATCGTTATAAAAGTCGCCTATTGCAGCGGTATTCTCCATTCTGATGTTCATCAGCTCAGCCAGGTGGATAAGTCCTGTTCCCTTATTTACCCCTTTGGGCAGAATCTCGAAGTATTTGGGGCTTGATTTTACAAACACCGCAGAATCAGGAAAACCGTTCTTGTATACATAGGCTTCCAATCGCTCAATCTTCTCGGGGTCGTCGGCAAAGATCGCCTTAGACCAGTTGTGCGGCGCGTTTCTTTCGGTAGCGTAGCTGAACTCAATATTTTCAATCACTGTGTGCTCCACTATGTAGGGGTTGTTCTGTAGCACATAGGTTTCTATCCCTACAAACGACTCGCAACCCACATCGGGGAACTGGTCAAGCAGATGATAGACATACTGCTCCGCCTCGAGCGATAAAAAGGCATCAAACAGAATCTTGTTATCGATATAATCATATACCATCGAGCCGTTTGATACAATTACCGGGATATCGAGCTTAAGCATCTCCACATACGGCTTGGCTGACATAACGGACCGGCCTGTTGCAATGGTAAAATGCCCGCCCTTGGCCTTAAAACGGCTGATCGCTTCAGAATTCCTTTGTAAAACCTTATGTTCTTCATCCAATAGGGTTCCGTCCATATCCGAAACCACCAGAAAATCCTCTATACGTTTAGCCATCGGCTACCCCCTGTTAATTTTGCTTAAAAAAGCTGTAAAATACTCCGGCAGCTCGGTTTCAAACTGCAGCCACTCTTTTGTGACGGGGTGAACAAACCCAAGGCACCTTGCGTGCAGGCACTGGCCCTGCAGCTCTTGTATGACCTTTGCGGGGCCATAGAGCTCATCGCCCGCAACCGGATGACCGATGTAGGCCATATGCACGCGGATTTGATGGGTTCTGCCGGTTTCAAGCTTTACCCGAATGTGAGTAAAGCCGTTATATCGCGCGATAACCCGATAGTGGGTAACCGCATTTTTTGAATTCTTCTCGGTGACCGCCATCTTCTTGCGGTGTACCGGATGCCTGCCGATGGGGGCGTTGATTGTTCCCTCATCATCCTTTAGCGTACCATATACCACGGCCTCATATTCCCGCAAAAAGGAGTGTTCTTTAATCTGCTGTGCTAAGAAGTTATGTGCGTAATCGTTCTTGGCTACCATTAACAGCCCGCTGGTATCCTTATCAATACGATGCACGATGCCCGGCCTTGCCACGCCGTTAATACCGGAGAGGCTGTCTCCACAGTGGTAGAGCAGCGCGTTTACCAGTGTGCCGCTATAGTTACCTGCCGCGGGATGAACCACCATCCCCTTTGGTTTGTTGACAACAATAACATCGGCATCCTCATAGACAATATCAAGTGACGTAGCTTCCGGCACAACATCAAGCGAAACGGGCTTGGGGATAGTTACGGATACAATATCCCCTGCCTTGAGCTTGTAATTCTTACTCTGCAGCATTCCGTTAACATTGACCATGCGCTCGTCGATGAGCTTTTGAGCCTGAGAGCGCGAAAGCTCATGCTGAGCTGCCCTGATAAAGGCATCCAGCCTCGCACCATTATCCTCGGGGGAAACCGTATAATGCTCATTCTTGCTCACTCAAACCACCGTCTGCTGTTTGGGCCTGAGCCTTTTGTTTTTGAAGTTTGGGCTCAATAAATATCAGGTATATAATCACAAGGCCGACACCTACGCAAACACAGGCATCCGCCAGATTGAAAACATAGAAATCAATCAACTTGAAGTAGAGGTAATCCACCACATAACCACGCACGATACGGTCAATCAGGTTGCCAATACCGCCTGAGATAATCAGCGCAATCGCCCAGATAAGCGTTTTGCTCTTAAGGTTTTTAATCAGCAGGAATATTATAGCACCAATAATCACCAGCGAGGTTACCCCAACCAGTATCCACTTCTGCCCCTTCAGAATGCCAAAAGCGGCACCTCTGTTTTCAACATAGGTAAGTTGAAACACATCCCCTAAAACAGGCATGGTACCAACCTGAGAAAGGCTTTCCATTGCCCAGTATTTAATCAGCTGGTCGGCACCAATCAGCAGTGCCGCCGCAAGAAGTGCAATATATTTCATAACTGCTTTCTAGCCTTTCCGAGTTCACGAGGGCTTTATACTACTTATTAGTCTGCCCTCAAGTAATAATGTCTGAACACAAACAATCTTACGCAGGAGGAAAATTCCCCCGCGTAAGACTGAAAGAATACATTAAAGCTCTTCGATGATATGACGGCAGCGGGAGCAAAGCTCAGGATGTTGAGCATCGCTGCCTACCGTGGTACTGTGCGCAAGACAACGTACACAGGCTGTACCGTCGGCCTTTGACGCGGAAACCGCAATGCCCTCAAATTCGCCCTTCATATCGCCGCCCTTGCCGTTTACAACCTCAACCTGCGAAACGATGAAGATGTCGGGCAACATACCCTCCACCGACTTAACAAATTCGTAGGCCTCACCCTCTGCATACAGGGTAAGCTTTGCGTCTAGCGATTTGCCGATTATCTTCTCGGTGCGGAGGTTTTCAAGCTCTTTTTTTACATCATCGTGCAGAAGGCTGATCTTCTCCCACTTCTGAACAAATGCGGGATCATAGCTCTGCTTTAAGGGCTTTGGCATATCATTAAATAATACCGAACCTTTGTTATAGGCCTTGCTTTCGGGCATGAAGCTCCAAATCTCATCCGCCGTAAAGGCAAGGATGGGCGCAAGCAGCCTTGTGAGCGCCGAAAGAATAAGGTGCATAGCGGTTTGTGCACTGCGCCTTGCCTTGCTGCCGGCAGCCTCTACATACAGGCGGTCTTTGATAACGTCGAGGTAGAAGTTGGACATATCCACCACACAGAAGTTGTGCAGCGCGTGATAAACGATGTGGAATTCCAAACGGTCATAGGCCTCGGTAACCTTTGTAATCAAGTCATCCAGCCGCATGAGCGCCCATCTGTCGAGCTCTGGCAGCTCGTCGTAGGCCACTGCGTCGGTGTCGGGATTAAAGTCGTAGATATTGCCGAGGATATAGCGCGCCGTATTGCGAACCTTGCGGTAAACCTCGGAAAGCTGCTTGAGAATATCCTTTGAAATACGGATATCGGCATGATAGTCAGAGGAAGCTACCCACAGCCTTAGCACGTCGGCACCGTATTCCTTAATAATGTCCTCGGGCGCGATGCCGTTGCCGAGGGACTTGGACATCTTGCGCCCCTCGCCGTCTACCACCCAGCCGTGTGTGCAGACCGCTTTATAGGGGGCTACACCCTTCCACGCAACCGAGGTAAGCAGAGAGGATTGGAACCACCCGCGGTACTGATCGGCACCCTCCAGGTAAAGGTCTGCCGGCCAGCGCAGATTCTCACGCACGTTTAAAACAGCTGCATGGGAAACGCCGGAATCAAACCAAACATCCATGATGTCGTTTTCTTTGGTAAACTTCTTACCGCCGCAGTGCGGGCAGGTAAAGCCGGAGGGCAGAATCTCCATCGCATCGCGCTTATACCATGCGTCGGAGCCCTCCTTGGCAAACAGCGCCGAAACCGCTTTGATGCTTTCGTCATTAACGACATACTTGCCGCAGTCGGCACAATAGAATATGGGGATAGGCACACCCCAGGTGCGCTGGCGCGAAATACACCAGTCGCTGCGGTCGCGCACCATGCTTTCAATACGATCCTCGCCCCATGCGGGAATCCACTCAACGCTCTTAACAGCCTTTACTGCGTCCTCTTTAAAGCCGTCAACCGAGCAGAACCACTGTTCGGTGGCACGGAACAGGATGGGGCTCTTGCAGCGCCAGCAGTGCGGGTATTGGTGAATAATCTTTTCAATGGCAAACAGATGGCCGGTCTCTTCCAGCTTCGCGGCAATCTTCTTGTTGGCCTCATCAGTAGCAAGGCCCGCAAACTCGCCGGCCTCCTTGGTAAGCACCCCCAAAGAATCCACCGGAACCACGATGGGCAGGTCGGGGTAGTTGCGGCATACCTCGAAGTCCTCCACGCCGTGACCGGGCGCAGTGTGTACGCAGCCGGTGCCGCTTTCGAGCGTTACATGGGCACCCACAATGATGGGAGAATTACGGTTAATGAACGGGTGCTTGGTAACGATATGCTCAAGCTCTTTGCCGAGCACGGTTTCTTCAGAGATCTCGTACTCCTCAATCTTTGCGGCTTTCATGGCGGCGGGAACAAGTTCCTTCGCCATCACATAGCACTCGCCCTTGGCCTTTACAACGCAGTATTCATAATCGGGTCCGAGGCAGATTGCCACGTTGCCCGGCAATGTCCATGTAGTAGTTGTCCAGATTACAAAATAGGTTTTGGAAAGGTCGGCGCCCAGGGAGGCCAGCTTTCCGTTATCCTTGGTTACCGAAAACTTTACATAGATAGAATAGCAGGGGTCTTCGGCATATTCAATCTCTGCCTCTGCAAGCGCTGTTTTGCACTCGGGGCACCAGTAAACCGGCTTTAAACCCTTGTAGATATAACCCTTTTTGGCCATCTCGCCAAAAACCTCAATCTGCTTGGCCTCAAATTCAGGCTTGAGGGTGAGGTAAGGGTTTTCAAAATCGCCAAGCACGCCAAGGCGTTTAAACTGCGCCTTCTGATTCTCCATATAGGTGAGCGCAAACTCGCGGCAGTGACGGCGCAGGTCTACCGGGGAACCGATATTCTGCGCGCCGATCTTCTTCATAGCCTTCAGCTCAATCGGCAGGCCGTG
The DNA here is from genome assembly GCF_900103835.1 of Acetanaerobacterium elongatum. GTDB lineage: Bacteria > Bacillota > Clostridia > Oscillospirales > Ruminococcaceae > Acetanaerobacterium > Acetanaerobacterium elongatum. The sequence continues at coordinate 67,345 of NZ_FNID01000007.1, forward strand.
GGTATCCCAGCCCGGTACATAGGGGGCCTGAAACCCGGACATATTCTTATACTTTACAATAATATCCTTGAGCACCTTGTTGAGTGCGGTGCCGAGGTGGATATCGCCGTTTGCGTAGGGCGGGCCATCGTGAAGCACATATAAGGGTTTGCCCGCATTGCGCTCTACCATCTTATAGTATAATCTCTGCTCTTCCATCGCCTTGAGCATTTCAGGCTCACGCTGCGGCAGTGCCGCACGCATAGAAAATTCGGTTTTCGGCAGGTTTAATGTGCCGTTGTAATCCTGTGACATCTACTGATACTCTCCTTAAAAGTCTATCTTTTTTTACGGAAGCTTTTATTGCCGCCAAAGCTATTGTCGCGTTTTAAATCATAAGCAGCACCGAACTTCAGCTCGCCAAAACGTGAGGTTGCAGGCTCTGTGGTAAGCGGAACCTCTTCGTTCTCTTCTTTTTCAAACTTGATACTGGAGCTGCTTACCGGCGGCTTTGCGGCCTTTTGAGCATAACCCTGATAAGTATTATGATAATCCGCGGTGCTGATATCATCATCGGCAAGGTTGGGTACAAAGCCCTTTCCTGCCGCTGTGGGCTGTTTTGGGGCAAGCTGCGGCTGGGCCGCTTCCTGCACAGGCTCAATAGGTGTCTGCTTTACGGGCTCCACAGGAGCAGCTGCTGGCTGAGCGCTTTCAAAGGCAATAACGGGCTGAGGCTGCTCTACCGCTTTTACCTCTTCAACCTCCTGCACATCATCGTAAACAAACCTAGCGGGCTTCTCCTCGCGGGTGGCTGGTGCCTCCTGCTCCGGCCTTGCACGGTTACCCTCGGGTAGCGCACGGATTAAATCCATCTGCGATTTGTACATACTTAAGAGGTTGCTCTTAAATATGCCAATTTCGCGCTGAACACGCACCAGCTCGTTGCGTTCAAACAGTACCTGCTTCTGCGCAGCTTCCACAATCCGCTGCGCCTTTAGGTTGGCCTCGTTAATAATCTGCTCGGCCTTTTCCTTCGCTTCGCGCAACAGGCTGTCGCTCATCTTCTGCGCACCCAAAAGGGCAGCGCTGAGGCTGTTTTCCTCCTTGCGGTACTCCTCAAGCCTATCCGCCAATACCACCATTTTATTCTCAAGCTCATTGTTGTCGTGCAGTAACTTGGCGTAATCCTCCGCGACTGCGGTAAGATAGGTATCTACGTCATCTACCCTGTAGCCGAATGCGGATTTCTCAAACTTCTTTGTGTTAATATCCCCCGGTGATAGCATGGTTAAACCTCCCTGCTCCGCAGCAATTCCATATAATTTACGAAGTGAATACCGATGCGTGCAACTTAAATGCTGAGCAAACAATTCATCGCGGTTTATGTGGAATAGCCGCTAAATATATTTTCTTGCAGATACATGTGCCTTTCCCTTCCTGGTAGCGGCCGACACACCGTCGAATATGTACCTGCCATATCCTCTGATTGAAACTTTGTCCCCTGTTGAAAGCTTATAAGAAATATTGTCGTTTACCTGAAAGTTTATGCTTACCATTCTTCCCTCTATAAGCGAAACCGCTTTCTCGCGGCTGAGCTTTGTAAGCAAGGAAGTGATGCAGTCTAAACGTGACGAAGCCACGACACCCTCGATAACCTGAAAGGTATTGGCGCTTGGCAGCTTACCGTTAATGCCAGCCTTAGCCTTTACCCCAACAGAGCCAATCTTGTTCAGCTCGCCGAGAGCAAGGGCTGCGGCCTTTTCGGTAAGAAAGGCTACCGTATACCCTTCGCCTACCAGAATGTCGCCGATACTGTCACGGGTTATCATAAGGGCCATCAAGGCGCCGAGAAAATCACGGTGAGCCGGATGGTCGGCCTCGCGGTAAGAAAACGTCACCGGGTAAACCGGGAAGCTCTCGGGTTTTGCCGCCTCATAGGGCGGAAAGATACCAAGGTATACGCGCTGCGCTTCTTCGTACCCGCCAAAAAAGCGATAGTTTTCACAGCCAAGCCTTTGCAGTACGCTTAAGGCCAGTGCCGCCTGCCGCTCATCCAAAAAACCGATAAACTTTTCGGTGTAGCGCTCTTGCGCACGGGTTACACCGTCGGTAATCTGAGCGGTTAATATCTTATCCTCGTAGGAATCATTCATAGGCATTGCTAAACTTAATAAAATACGCCGCTGCTTTCCAGCTCGTCGAGTAAATCGCCCATAATGTCAACGTTGTAGGGGGTTATAATAAAGGTGCTGTTGGCTACCCTTTTTATCTGCCCGTTGTTGGCATAAGCTACGCCGCTTAAAAAATCGATGAGGCGGCGGGAAACATCCTTGTTGGTGGATTCGAGGTTGAGCACTACCGTCCTTTTGGCGTTTAAATGGTCAGCCACCGAGCTTGCATCATCAAACCGTTCCGGTTTAACCAGCACAACCTGCAGCTGAGTGGTAGCGTGAATATTCACAACCTTATTCTTTTTCAGCGATGAGGAAGAAGCGGCGGTATCATCATAAATAGACGCAGATGAATGCTGCTCGCTGCTTCTGCTGATGGGCATCTCTTCCTCGGCATAATCGTATTCCTCGGTAGGAACCCCCATAATGTTTTTAAACTTGTCCATGAAGCTCATAGAAAAGCCCTCCAAAACCATACTCAATTTAATGCCCAAAAGGCATCCATTTATCTATTACAAACCACCAGGGTAAGGGTCAAAAAGAACTGTTCGCAAAATAAATCCCAGTTAAAAAACTTATAATGTTATTATCTAATTTTTTTACTGTGATGTCAACAAATATGTTATGAACAGGAACAATCGTTAGTAAGAATTCTTATTACGGATAACAGATTTTTGCATGCAAATTGGCTGCAAACGGTAATTTAAGCCGTTTACAGCCATTCTTCAGGCATTACTTAGTCAATGTAGTATTTAGTTCCTTGCCGTTTACCAACATTTCATTATATAGCCCTAGGTAATCTTCTTCTTCCCGTTCACGCGAGAGCACAAAGCCGTCGCCATAATAGATAATTTCAAGCTTTTTAAAGCGGATAGAATCTCCGTTTTTTACATATACGCCGGGCTGGTTGCCCTGAAAGCGCATCACGGTGTTGCGCACCTTCAGGCCACGGTAAATTTTAAAGGCAATCTCTGCCCGTTCACAGCGCAGGGTGCAAAGCTCTTTATCCATACGGTTGAGCTTAAACACAACTACACCTTCCTTGGCGCCGTCCTTAAGGGCGGTATCGCTTACCACGGCAGAGTATCCCTTGTCTGACACATCGTTAAAGGTGATGGTAACAGCGGCACCCGGGGTAAAACGCCCCATGTTCTCGGCGGGAACGGCGGCGGCAAAGTACCACTCAAAATCGGTGATTACCTTACCCACAACGTTATCGGCAGGCTGATAACTTTCCTTCTGCTGAAGAAGCTGCTTAAAAGAATCCACCGGCATCGCCAATACATCATCGTGCGTGAGCTTACCCTCAAACCCGTCGGTTTTACTGACATAGAAACCGGGCGCAGGCGCAATAACCTCGGCAAGGCTTTTTTGCGTACCGCTTTTAAGGCTCTCGGCCTGAGCGGTAAGCTGCGTAATACGCGGCTCAAAATTCTCCACACGGTCAGTAGCAATCTGGCGCATATTCAGCAGCATCAGATATTCGTTTTTGTATGTATTCAGTGAACCGAGACTGCGGCCTTCCACAACCTCTGAAAGATGGGTGAGCTTGTCTGTAATCTGGCTGTTGAGCACCTCGGCGTTTGCGTAATCCGCCCGCGCCGGATCGGACGCCTGCTTGAGCATGGCAATCTCCTGCTCAAGCCTTCGGATAGCGGCTTCGTTGGCGGCATCCTGCTCGGAGGTATAGATTTCAGCAACCGGCATACCCAATGAAACCTTATCACCGTCGTTGTACAGGTAGCTTTTTACCCCGCTTGAAGGAGTGGTAATCACCGTTTCTTCCCTGATGGCAACGCCGTCTGCCGGTACATAATCGGCTTGGGTAAAAAGGTAGGCCGTTTCGGTCTGCACCGGCATATAGAGATAACGGATTACCTGATAGGCCAGAAAGCCCAATACTATAAAAGCCATTAGCACGGTTAGTATTCGGTATAGGATACGGTTCATGGTTACTCCATTTCGCCGCGCAAGCGGCGATACTTATTGTAATGAAAAAGACGCGTGCCGCATAGCGGACGCCTACCATACTTTCGCGTCGGCAAGCGGCATTTCACAGGCTTAAAAATTTAATCAAACTGCTCTTCCGCGTTTTTGAATATTTAAACAGAGATTTATGGTGTATTAACGTAAAGGGTTTATGATTATTGATTATTCGGAAGTATCCTTTTCAGATGCTTCTAAAATGCTGATGTTTCTGGCGGGGATGATGGTGGATATGGCATGCTTGTACACCAGATTCTGCCGACCGTCACAGTCTAAGATAACAGTAAAGCTGTCGAAGCCCTTTACCATGCCTTTAAACTGAAAACCGTTGGTGAGAAAGATTGTAAGCGGAATTTTATCGCGCCTGGCCTGATTTAGAAATACGTCCTGCAGATTCAGTTGCTTTTGCATGTTTTTGACGTTCCTTTCTTGTTGTAATCCGTTAACTTTCCGTCTGGACCCTACTGATCATTGTGTAGCTCAGATAGCACAACCCGGAAGTAATAAAGATTTCTCCTTATACTTATTACGATTATAAAACCCTAGAAAATCAAGCAAAAAGCTTCGATTTATGGCTAACGAATAATTAGTATTAACCTGCTTTTTCGTCGTATTACAGAATACCATGCTGTCTTAATATCTCCTCGGATCTGCCTACTAAATCGTTATCCTCATTATACAACCATTGAACACGCTCATCGCGTCGAAACCAGGTAAGCTGCCTTTTTGCATAGCGCCTTGTTTGACGCTTAAGGTTATCTGCTGCCTGCGAAAGAGTTTGTTCCCCTTTAAAATAGCCATAAAGCTCCTTATAGCCGATAGCCTGAACCGCAGTTGCCGAAAGCCCTTTGCCCATGAGCGCCTCAACCTCTTGGAGCAGCCCACCCTGCAGCATGGCATCTACCCGGCTGTCGATGCGCTGATACAAAAGCTCGCGGCTGCGGAAGGTCAGCCCGATCATGCACAGGTTATACGGCGCGGGCTTAAGTCTGGAGGCTGCCTGGAACTCGCTTAGTGGTTTACCGGTTAACCTGTAAACCTCCAGCGCACGGATAATGCGCCCCAGATTGTTGGGATGCAAGGCCTTCGCAAGCACCGGATCGCATTGCTGCAGTTCTTTCAGCAGCACTTCCCCGCCTTCCTGCCTTGCCCGTTCTTCCAGCTCGGCTCTTAACTCGGGGTTGTTAACAATCTCGCCAAAGTCGGTATTATCCACCACCGAGGATATATAAAGCCCGGTGCCGCCAACCAGAAAGGGCAGCTTGCCGCGCCGCAAAACATCCTGGATGCTTGCGGTGGCACACCCCTGATACTGTGCAACACTGAAGCTTTCAGAGTTATCAAGCACCGAAATCAGGTGGTGCGGTACTCCGCGCATCTCTTCGACTGTTGGCTTCGCGGTGCCGATATCCATGCCCTTGTATATCTGCATAGAATCCGCCGAGATAATCTCCCCGTTATGGCGGGATGCAAGCTCGATGGATAGTGCGGTTTTACCCGACGCGGTAGGGCCTGCAATAACAACCAGAGGCGGATGTTTACACTCTGCCAAATCTCTTTTCAAGCTCCTTCTTTTCTATTGCGGCCACAATCGGCCTGCCGTGGGGGCAATGCTTGAGTTCATTGTTTTCCGCAAGCAGCTCTATCAGCTCCAGCAGTTCCTTCGTATCAGACTTATCGTGCGCCTTGATGGCGCTGCGGCAGGCGATGGAATGGAAAAGCTCATCGATTACATGCGGCGTTACACTGCGCTTGTTTTTTATAAGGCTTTCGGCAAGCTCCTCCACTACCGCGTGAATATCCTCCTTGGCAAGCTCCAAGGGGAATTCCCTTACCAGAATGCTGCCGGTTCCAAAGTCTTCAAACGCAAAACCAAGCTCTGCAAGGCGTTCAAGGCTCTCGGTGATTGCGGCATATTCCTCTTTTGGCAGCGTGACGGTAACGGGTGTAAGCAAGGTTTGAGCGGTGAGCTGCTTATGCTGCGCCCTCAGCCGCTCATACAATATACGCTCGTGTGCGGCATGCTTATCCACAACGAGGATATCTTCCCCTTTTTGCAATAGAATATAAGTATCAAACGCCTCGCCGATAAGCTTTGCGGGGGAATCCGGTTCGATTTGCCGCTGTACTATCGGAAGCTTTTCGGGTAAGGTCTTTTCAGCGGTCAGCGTATAAATTTGAGCTGTTTCAGGTTCTTTTACCATCTGAGCCATGGCTTCTTCATTTTGTTGAACAGTTGGCCTTGGCGGGAGGCTAACGGTTATCTCTGCAGGCTTGCCGCGGCTTGAATAAAGCGGAGGCGACACATCACGAAACTGAGGCAGCGTCTCGCGGTACTGAACCGATGAGACGGTTGAAAATGCGTCGGGTTGCTTCTGTACGGTGATACGCTGCTGCTCGGGTTTATCCATCTGCGGATGAAACATTTGCTGAACAGATGCCATATGCTGAACAGCCTTTGCTTGGAGCTTGGGCGGCTCATTCAAGGCCGCAAGCGCGTTCTTTGCCGCGAAATAAACGGCATCAAAAACCAAGCGTTCGTTTACAAAACGAACCTCCACCTTCGCGGGATGCACGTTAACATCCACCAGATGATAAGGCATGGTGATATTCAGAATGCAGGACGGGAACTTCCCCACCGTAATTGAGCCTTTAAACGCCTCTTCCAGGGCGGCCATCGCGGTACGGGTACGCACAAAGCGCCCGTTTACAAAGAAGTATTGCATGCCGCGGGTGGCACGGCTCTCCTCAGGCTTTGAGATTAAGCCCCCGGCACTTACACCGTCGCTTTCATAGGAAGCCTCGATAAGCCCTTTGGCAAAATCACGCCCAAAAACGCCATAAGCGCAGGAAAGCAGATTATTGTCGCCCGAGGTATGGAGCGTGGTTTTCTGCTCACGGATAAAGCGCAGGGAGACCTCCGGGTGGGATAAAGCGATTCTATCAAGACAAGCTGCCACAGCGTTTGCCTCGGAAACATCCTTTTTTAAAAACTTCATACGGGCAGGCGTATTGTAGAACAAATCCCGCACGATGATGGTGGTGCCCACGGGGCAGCCTGCATCCTCTACCGACAGAATCTGCCCACCCTCTGCCTGAACAGACGTTCCGGCTAACTCCTCCGCTGTGCGAGTTAGGAGTGAAACCCTCGCTACCGCCGCAATCGAGGCCAGCGCCTCGCCGCGAAAGCCAAGCGTACCGATATTGTAAAGGTCGTCTTCCCCTTTGATTTTACTGGTAGCGTGACTGACAAACGCATTGTGAACATCCTCACGCAGAATACCGCAACCGTCGTCGGTAACGCGTATGTAGGAGACGCCGCCGTTTTGAATCTCTACGGTAACGGAGGAAGCACCTGCGTCTATAGAATTTTCAACAAGCTCCTTAACCACCGAGGCCGGTCGTTCCACCACCTCGCCAGCGGCTATGAGCTCGGCTACCTGTTTGGGCAAAACCTGAATCCGGTTCATGATACCTGCCCTTTCGTTATGCTTACATTAACCCAGCATACCTTTAATAGTATAGAGGGTATTGAGTGCTTCGATGGGGGTAAGAGTGTTTAAATCAATCTGCTTGAGCTTTTCCAATATCTCATCATTTGCTTTTGATACAAGGCTTGTCTGCATAAAGGCGGCCTCGTCGTTATCCACCTCTTTGCGGAGGCTCTTCTTCACATGAACGGTATCGCCGTTCTCAATACTCTTGAGAATCTCCTTGGCGCGTGTAATCACCGTTTCCGGAATGCCCGCAAGCTTAGAAACCTCGATGCCGTAGCTGTCGTCGGCACCGCCGCGCACGATACGGCGTAAGAAGGTGATATCGTCCCCACGCTTCTTCACGGCGATATTGTAGTTCAATACACCGTCTACCGTATCCTCGAGTTCAGTGAGCTCATGGTAGTGGGTGGCAAACAGGGTTTTGGCACCCAGGCGGCGTTTGTCGGCGATGTGCTCAATCACGGCACGGGCAATACTCATACCATCGTAGGTGGAGGTGCCGCGCCCGATTTCATCAAGGATAATGAGGCTCTTGGCGGTGGCGTTCTTTAGGATATGCGCTACCTCGTTCATCTCCACCATAAAGGTAGATTGCCCGGTGGAAAGGTCATCGGAGGCACCCACACGGGTAAAGATACTGTCCACAATGCCGATTTTAGCGCTTTTTGCGGGCACGAAGCAGCCGATCTGCGCCATCAGCACCACCAGCGCCACCTGGCGCATGTAGGTGGATTTACCCGCCATATTCGGGCCCGTAATCACCGCGATACGGTTTTTATCCATATCAAGATGAACAGAGTTTGCCACAAAAAGACCACCTGCAGAGGACTTTTCGTTTAATATCAGTTCCACCACAGGGTGGCGGGAATCTTCCAGAATAATCTCGCCCGAGAGGTCTACATCCGGGCGAACATAACCCATGGCCTGCGAAACCGTCGCGAACGATGCAAATACGTCCAGCCGGGCGATAGCGCGTGCGGTATATTGAATGCGGGCAAGCTCGCCCGCTATTTTGCTTTTTATCTCGGAAAACAGCTGCGCCTCAAGTGCAATAATGCGTTCGCTTGCGCCAAGCACCTTGGCTTCTAGCGTTTTCAGCTCCTCGGTGATATAGCGCTCACCGTTGGAAAGTGTCTGCTTTCGTATGTATTCTTCGGGCACCTGCCCCGCATAGCTTCTGGAAACCTCAAGGTAATACCCGAACACCTTGTTATAGCCAATTTTTAAGCTCTTGATGCCGGTTCTTTCCTTCTCCTTAAGCTCAATCTCGGCAATATAGGCCTTGGAGTTGGTGATAATCTCGCGGTACTCGTCCACCTCTTTGCTGAAGCCAGCCTTGATTACCCCGCCGTCCTTGGCGGTGGCGGGCGGATCGTCGGTAATGGCGGTTTCAATCAGTTCGCGAATATCTTCCAGCGTATCAATCTGATCGTGAATCTCTTGCAAAAGACGGCTGTTTACCCCATCCAAACGCTGTTTGAGCGTAGGCAGGCTCTGTGCGGTATAGGAGAGTGATTTAAGCTCCCGTGCGGTGGCGCTGCCGTAGACAATACGTGTCATGATACGCTCAAGGTCGTAGATACCGCCGAGCATATCACGCACATCACCAAGCAGGATGTTGTTGTTATATAACTCCTCCACGGCATTCAGGCGTTTAGAGATGGTGGCTGGGTTTAACAGCGGCTGCTCGATATAGCTGCGGATCAGGCGCTTGCCCATCGCGGTTTTGGTCTGGTCGAGCACCCAAAGAAGTGTACCCTTTTTATCCTTGGTACGCATGGTTTCGGTAAGCTCCAAGTTCTGGCGCGCGGTGATATCTAGGTTCATGTACTGGTTCTCACCGTACAGGTTGAGGGTTATCAGGCGCTCCAGCCCATTCTTCTGCATCTCTGAAAGATAACGCAGCAAGGCACCCAGTGCACTCACAGCAAAGGGCTTATCCTGTAAATTCAGTTGCGAAAGGCTTGGCTGCTTAAAGTGTGAGAGAATATCACTTTCACACCGTGGCTGTCCAAAATAGTCGACGTTCAGCACATCGACCATACATTCGGTTCGGTTCTTTAAGAAGGTACCAAGAGGCTTCTGCGTGCCGGCAAATTCATTTAATAATACTTCGCTTGGTGAAAACCGCCCAATCTCGCTGACAACTGCAGTGACAATATCCTCTTCTTTAAGCTCAATAAGATTGATTTCGCCGGTAGAAATATCAGAAAAAGCTGCACCTGCGCGGTTTTGCTGCATGAAGATTACGCAGATATAGTTGTTGCGGGCCTCGTTGAGCATGCTGTTTTCTATGACTGTACCGGGGGTAATTACCCGTATAACGTCGCGCTGAACCAGCCCCTTGGCAAGGCTGGGGTCTTCCATCTGCTCGCAGATAGCCACCTTATAGCCCTTCTTCACAAGGCGCGCGATATATGCCTCACAGCTGTGGAAGGGCACGCCGCACATCGGCGCACGTTCCTCCTGCCCGCAGTCGCGGCCGGTAAGCACCAGCTCGAGCTCCTTGGAAGCAAGTATTGCGTCGTCAAAGAACATCTCGTAAAAGTCGCCAAGGCGAAAGAACAGGATATGATCCTTATGCTGTTCTTTTATCCTTTGGTACTGCTGCATCATCGGTGAAAAATCCGCCAAGCAAACCAGTTCCCTTCCGTGATGTTGTTAAAACTTAGTGACAGCCCGCGCAGGAGGAGCAGCTACCGCCGCAGGAGTGCATCTCGTCTGCAGTTTCGGGGTCCATTCCGTTAAGACTAGCCGAAAGGATGGTGTTGATCTTGTTGATAATCTCGTCCAGTTCTTCCTGTGTTTCGCTGTATAAAACCATATTGGGGTTTTGCATGATCTCGCCGTGCAGGGTGCGAATCTTGCTGTCAAGCTCAGTAACCTTCTCTTGATTGCGGTCTTCCTTTGAAAGCTCTTGATTTAAGGACATCTTTGAGAGATTAAACTCGCCAATCATATCCTGCAGCTTCTCGTCGGCGTCAACCATCTCCTTGGCTTTTGCCATCGCAAGATAGGTTTCGTCTGCCTGAATGAGCTTGCCTAATTCTTTTGCCTTTGCAATAATCTGTTCCATTATAAATACCTTAACCTTTCCCTATACTATTTTTCTTTTTATTATACGCCTATTGAATAAAATAATTTACTGCTGAATCTCTCCGACAAGCGACCAGTTCTGTGCATCGGTAACCTTAACGTTTACAAAGCTGCCAAGCAACTGTTCGTGAGCCGGAAATTCACAGGTTGTGCCATGCTCGGTTTTGCCAGAAAGACTTCCTTCGGTTTTGCCTTTAGCTTCGGCGAGTACACGCACCACCGAACCGATCTTTTTTTGGTACTGCTCCACTGCAATCTTTGACTGCACCTTTAAAAGCTCTGCAAACCACTCAGTTTTATCCTTGTAAGGCACAGGGTCTTCCATCTCCGCCGCGCGGGTACCCTGACGGCTGGAATAGATGAAGGTAAACAGCGCGTCGTAACGAACCTTATCTAAAAGGGCCAGAGTTTCCTTAAAGTCCTCGTAGGTTTCGCCTGGGAAGCCCACGATAATATCACTGGTAAATGCTGCGTCCTTTATCGTTTGGCGCGCAAGTTCTATTGTTTCAAGGTATTTTTCTGCCGTATAACCACGGTTCATCAGCTTTAAAATACGGTTGCTGCCGCATTGTACTGGCAGATGGATATGCCGTTCCACCTTTTCGCTTTGGGCTATTGCATTAAAAAGCTCCGCGGTGGCATCCTTGGGGTGCGAGGTCATAAACTTGATTCGGAAATCGCCCTCAATGGCGTTAATACGCTTTAACAGCTCTGCAAACGAAAGCTCACCCGGTGTGGTGTTCCCGTAGGAGTTTACGTTCTGCCCCAGTAGCATAATCTCTTTAAAACCAGACTCAACAAGCTGTTTTGCCTCAGCGATAATGGTTTCACTGCTGCGGGATCGTTCCCTGCCGCGCACATAGGGCACTATGCAGTAGGTACAGAAGTTGTTGCAGCCATACATTACCGGAAGCCACGCCTTCAGCGTGCCATCATGCCGCACGGGAAGGCCCTCGGTTATATAGTTTTGGCGCTCTTCAAGGTCGAATACACGCTTTCTATTTAACAACGTACCATATACCATCTCGGGCAACTTGTGAATGGCATAGGTTCCAAACACCATATCCACATAGGGGTAGCTTTTTTTAATCTTCTCGGCCACATGCTCCTGCTGCGTCATGCAGCCGCAGACACCGATGAGCATATTGGGCTTGCGGCGTTTATTGTGCTTCAGGGCGCCAAGATTGCCATACACCCTATCCTCAGCATGCTCACGGACTGCGCAGGTATTATAGATAATGATATCAGCCTCGTCTGCGTTATCGGTAAAACCATAGCCCATCTCGGCCAGCTGTCCGTTTAGCTTTTCGCCGTCGGCTACATTCTGCTGGCAACCATAGCTGTGCGTCAGCGCCAGCCTGTGCCTTCCGGTTTGAGAGAAATAGGCTTCGTTTATATCAAAAACCAGGCTTGCAAAGCGGCGCTGCTCTTCGAGCGCTGTATCGTCAATGGCACCGACTGTGCGATTGTTCATAGCTTCCCCCGAAAATGATGAATCTCTGAGAGTATTGTAACCCAAAACACCTTGAACCAATACTCCAGCATATTATTTAATTATACAAACTTAACCTAAAAACGTCAATTGAATTACACCTTTTTAATAGACAATTATTTATTCCATAATTCCGATTAGCATAAAGGTCAACATACTAAAGAAGCAACCCTCATCAGGTTGCTTCTTATAATTTAAAAGTAGTAAATACTAAGGTGTAACGGCAGCAGAGCTAGGGGATGATGAACCCGAGGATGAGTTTGAAGACGATGATGCGCTGTTTCCCACATATACGAAGCAGGTTGCAATGTAGGAACCATCATCTGTGGTTACCATGATTACCGCTACACCATCCTTAATACCCTTTACCGTACCGTTTGCATCTATGGTGGCTATTGTGGGGTTATCAACGCTCCACGTAACCTTCTTGTTGGTGGCATTACTGGGTTCTATGACCGCACTGAGGGATTTTGTGGCCCCTACCGCTAGGTTAAACTCCGAAACGCTGAGCGATACGCCCTTTACCGCCACTGAACTATTGGTCACTGTTATGGTTGCCTGCGCGTTTTTGCCGCCGTCGGCCGTTGTAACAGTAATCTTCGCGGTACCGGCCTTTACGGCGGTTACCAAGCCCTTAGCGTCAACGGTTGCAACGGTTTTATCGCTGCTCGACCATGTTACAGCCTGATTGGTTGCATCTTCAGGGGCGACTGTTGCTAATAGCTGCAAGGTTTTGCCTACCTCAACGGTGGCAGTAGTCTGGTTAAGGGTTACCCCTGTCACCGCTACGTTTGCCACCTTGCCGGTGGATTCGGTACCGGTAGACGAAGAGCTGTATCGGCTCTTAAAGAAGTCAATAATAGCCTCTACTGTGCCGTCAGCCATTGAGGATAAGCCACTTTCATCAATCATCTTATAGTATTCGGTACTGTTGCTCACAAAACCATACTCGGTTAAGGTGGCCGGGAACGCAAAGTTGCGGGTCATATAATAATAACCAAACTTTGCGCCACGGTTGGTAGTACCTAGGCGAGATGAAACATTAGACGCGGCATAGCTTGCAAGTGCGGAGGAGAAACTGTTAAAATAGTAGCTTTCACTGCCGGCTGCTGACCTGTTTGTAGATGAGTTACAGTGGATACAGATTAACAAATGGGGTTTGAAGGCAAGGGAATTTGCCATTCGGCCTGCAAGCGAAGATGTGGAAGGCGAGGGGTTAATCTGAACGGTTGCGCCTAGGCCTTCAAGGATAGACGCAGTACGGCTGGCTATTCCGCGATTAATCTCACGTTCAGCCAATCCGCCGATATAACCAAGTGCGCCCGGGTCGGCATCGTTGTGGCCGGGATCCAGCACAATACGCGCACCACTCAGGGTGTAGCCATAGGAATTGGATGCCTGTTGTATCGGGGCCGGGTTATTGAACACCAGATTCAATGTATTGCCGCTGTAGTTTGCCTGATAGCCCATAAAACCGCCGGATTTAATCTTTAAAGACAGCGTGGTACCCGACCATGTTGCACTGGAGAACATCGGGTTTTTACTAAGAGAAGACAGGCTGCCCGGTGTAGCGGAGGTATCTCTGAAATTGATATTCATGGCGGTAGAGCTCAGGCTAACCGTGTAGGGCACCGGCCAACTCATATCTAACGAAACTGTCGTATTTCGTCCGTTATTATCAACCGTAAGCTTGGAAATTTTATTGGAAGAAAGGTTTTTATCATCAATAAACGAGATATCGCTTCCGTAAACTCTTACGCCCGAAGATAGAATGTAATAGGTAAAGCTGGATTTACCATCGGAATAGTTGAGTTGATCGCTTACCGCCCGATCGATGGTTCCCTTGGGCAGAGGATGACAGTCAGGATCGGAATAATCATCGATTCGGTCTATCGGGAAGGTTTCAGCCTGAGTGGCGGTTACAATAACCTGCCTGCCGGTACCGTTGCCGGTCGCCCCTCCGGGGGTACCGCCGCCGGTGGAGCCGCTGTCACCGGTATCTACCTTAATTGCCGGGGCAACCTTCACGCTGGCACCTGTTTTGCTTTCGGAAATCCCCTCCGCGGTAGCCTTAACGGAGATATTACCCAATGACTGTGATGACGAGGTTGCGGACGGCATAGTGAATGTTCCTATAAAGCGGCAGTAGCTGGAATCAGCCACATCGGAATCGTCCGGCCTTGTATCTTCCTTTAAGTTTATTGTTTGGCCGCCTAATGAAGCAGATACGCTTGCGCCCTTATAGGCAACAACCGTTACCGTTAAAGATGACTTTCCTACAGCAGAAATCGAGCCTGCCGGTGTAACCTCTTTCAGCACCTGAACATCACGGTTAATGGTGTATGTAACGGTTTTCTCCTTATGCTCAAAGGTAAAAGTATTCTCACCTGGTTTTAACGCTGCATCATAGGAGATATATCCATTTTTATCCTGCTCCAGTGCTTTCCCATTTAGCGTAATGGGGAAGTTCGGGTCGGAAGCGCCCTTAAACAGCATCGTCGGTTCATTGGTGGTAATAGATTTCTTTGCCGGCTGGGTGATGGCCAGATCCTTTAGAATATGGTCAACCTTCACTTGGTTGGAATAATACTTCACCAACAGCTCGGTGCTTCCCTTTGGGTCGGCTGCCAACGCCTTGAGAGAGTTAAATGCACTCCCCTTATAGCCGGTAACCTTACGTGCTTCGATAACCTGGCGGGTAAGCTGGTCCGGGCTGCTCCACCCCGCATTTTCCGTACAAGCTTTTGTAGCGGAATGAACAATATACAAAGGAATATTCTTTTGCTGCACAAGCTCTGCCCACCACTGAATTACAGTAGCAAACGGAACGGCAGAATCGGTAATAGCGCCTGAAGCCTTAACCGAAACGAAATCCGCATATCCTTTTTCTATGTATTGTTTTACATCGGCATGGCCATCATAGAGCATCTGAAATTCGGCGCTCGTTTTTGAGCCGCTTTCGTTTGTCTTACTGTTCGCCCATACCGAGGTGGTACAGATACCTACCTGGATATTGCGGTTTACGGAACGAATAGTATCCGAGATTGTCTTAACCACTGCCTCGTCGTTCTGATACATGTAGTTTTCAAAACCGATGGGGATGCCGTTCTGTGCATACAGGCCATAAGAATTGTCGTTGGTCTCGTTGGCATAGTTGTCAACCATAATGCCGTCTAAAGTATAACCCTGAGCTACCTCTTTTACGCCTTTTGCAATAATATCAAGTGTATCACCGTTGATATTGTCGGTTGTAGCGATTTTATCACCGGAAGGAACACCGAGTGCGTCATAAACAGCGTAAGTAAACAGCCCCTCGCCTTTTGCCTTCTTTACAAGGTAATCCATAGCATCAAAATCGCCTGCAACAGAGGGAAAAACAGCAGATTTATAGATAACAGAATCTTTATAACGCAGGTTTATGATCACCGCATTCATGCCAAGCTCTTTGGTTTTGGCAATGGCGTTATCGATCTCTTTCTGAACCGTCTCTGCCGAGGTAGTATTCTTAAGGATAAAATCCTCACCTGGGATGAGGTATACTGCCTTCAATTCATCTGGGCGGTTAAAGGAAACCGGAGTTACTACAGGTGTTTGAGGTGTCTCGGATGCACCGGGGAACATACTCTCACCCGGCTGTGAAGAGGAAATTTCCGATTCACCCGGCATACTGCTTGTAACCTTACTGTCGTTAGCATTAATGATACTTGGCGGCGTAACCGAAGAGCCGTTCAAAGCAAACGCAATGATACCGGCAATAAGTGTAATAACCGCAAAGCTGCTTCCCAGAACAATGCCCAACCTCTTGTTGTTTTTACTCATCCTTGACAATGAATTCACCCCTGTACTTGCTGATTTTTACAGAATGGACTGCAGATTTTTCATTTCCTCGCTTACCTGTGTTTTAACACCGGAAGCTGGATTGAAAACAGAATCGTATCTGTAAAGGGCGAAGCCCGCAAATTTCGACTGTTCCCTTGCAGCCGAAACCTGACGCTGAATAATGTCGGAAGAATTCTGCCATTCAGCGGCGCCGGAGCCTGCCCATTGATCTTTAATTCCTATCTTGTAAACGGCAAGGCCTACATAAAGCTTAACGCCGCTTGCCTTTATCATACTGTTCCAAAGCTTAACCGTATCCTCATACGGGCAGGTATTATTCTCGAAGCCATAGTAGACCTGCGGCATAATATAGTCAATGTATCCTGCCGTTTTACACCAGGTTTTTACGTCCGCGTACTGCGCGGAGTAGTCAATATCCACATTGGCCTGCGGGCTTACCCCAAACTGTACCGAGGATTTTATCGCCTTTACAGCGGCGTAGGTATCCTTAATAAGTGTATTTACGTTATCCATACGCCAGTTTGCAAGCGAGAGGGTGCCGCCGTTTGCGGTATATTCGCTGTAGGCGGTTTTATCAAAGGATGCCGCCGTGGTGGGATAGAAATAATCGTCAAAATGTACACCGTCAATGTCGTACCCCGAAACCAGCTCTTTGATGCCATTGATGATAAGCTTGCGAACCTCCGGACGTGCCGGATTAAAGAAGATCCCCTTGGATTCTATAATGATAGTGTAATCTTCTTTCTCGTTATACCATTTTTTTGCGATATTATCATCAGAAAGCTTGCTGATATCAGTGGTGGTAAGCACCCTGTACGGGTTTACCCATGCGTGAATCTGTAAACCACGCGTATGCGCAGCGCTAACCATGTAGCCCAGCGGATCATAGCCCGGATTGTTTCCTTGAGTACCGGAAAGAATTTTTGACCACGGGAAATACTGAGAATCATACAGTGCATCGGCAAACGGGCGTACCTGTACGATTACCGCATTCATAGAAAGTGCTTTTATTTTATCAAAGGCTTTATCTATGCCGGCTTTTGCATCGGTCTCGGATTTACCCTTTAACATCGTTTCTAAATCAAGATAAGAAAGCCACACGGCTCGCAGTTCACCGGAGGGCGCCTTTGTCTGGGTATCGGCTGATTTTGAAGAGGTGGATTTTGAAGAAGCAGACAATGAAGCTGTTTTGGACGAAGCAGCCTTGGAAGAAGCGGCTTTAGACGACGCAGCTTTAGACGATGATGCCTCGCTGCCCTGTTGTGAGGATTCACTTAACGAAGAGGTTTCGTCAAGCTTATTAAATACATCCTGTACGGTGCTGCCGCCTATTGAAATATCAAGAGAAACCTCGCTGTCATATGCGGGCTGCTCGGGCGGATAGGCGATGCTGCTTTCCTGTGCAACTGAAGCAGCTGCCTGAGAGGATGAAACACCGGCTTGCTGTGCGCTACCGCAGGAATTAAATAATAATACAAAAGATAACAGGATGCCGATTGCGCCAAGTCTCTTCACCAGCTTATCCCCCTCTGCTATACCTATACAATTCTATATTACAATAAGTTGATTTTTAGGTCAATAGAAAAATACAAATTATTTTACATAAAACAGCTAAACCTATTATTATTTTCCCTTATGCGATACAGGATGTAGTAACAAAAGTGCATACCTAAGGGTTTATTTAGTCGTTTTTAGTGAATCCTTTAACATTTGTGCAGTTTACTTAATCTCAAGCAATAGTATTTATGTAATATATGCAACCTTAAGCTTTTACTATTAAAATAACAGATTGTATTTGGAAATAATACAGGTAAATATACCCGCATATAGAAAAGAAGGGCCGTCTGACAGACGGCCCTTCAATGTCTTTGAGGACTAACTATTTAACCATGCTGGCAACTTCATCAGCGAAGTTATCCTGACGCTTCTCAAGGCCTTCGCCCTTCTCAAAGCGGGTAAAACCGGTAACAACAATCTTGCCGCCCAGCTCTTTACCGGTTTTCTCGGCATACTGTGCAACCGAGATGTCGGCATCCTTTACAAAAGCCTGCTCAAGCAAACAAACATCCTTGTAGAACTTTGCAATTCTGCCAATTACCATCTTCTCGGCAATTGCTGCGGGCTTACCCTCGTTGATAGCCTGAACGGTAAGAATCTCCTTCTCCTTCTCTACCTCTCCTGCAGGAACAGCTTCCTTGTTCAGATAGAGAGGTGTTGCAGCTGCAACCTGCATAGCAACGTCCTTGGCAAATGCCTCAAACTCCGGCTTTGCAGCAATCTCTGCAGTGGTATCGAATTCAACCATAACACCGATTCTGCCGCCGCCGTGTACATAGGTGATAACAGCGCCTTCCGCTCTTTTAAAGCGGCGAATTTTAATATTCTCACCAATAGTAAGAATCTTCTCGCGCAGAAGGTCGGCAATCGTACCACCGTTTGCGATTTTGCAGGCCTCAAGAGCTGCAACATCGGCGGGGTTCTGCTCGATAACAGTGTTTGCGCAGGTTTCAACAAACGATTTAAAGCTGTCGTTCTTTGCAACGAAATCAGTCTCGGCATTTACTTCAATTACCACGCCAACGTTTTTGGCCGCATTAACTGTCGCATACACAACGCCTTCGGCTGCAATTCTACCAGCCTTCTTGGTAGCAGCGGCAAGACCTTTCTCACGCAGAATCTCAATTGCCTTATCCATATCTCCATTTGCATCGGTAAGTGCCTTTTTGCAGTCCATCATACCGCAACCGGTTTTCTCACGAAGATCTGCAACATCTTTAGCTGTAAAAGCCATTTTTATCATCCTTTCAAAATATTCGCACCAGATGGTGTTTAAAAGGAATGCCCGCGCAACCAGCCCGGGCATTCAAGATATCGGGTTAATAATTACTCTTCATCAGCACCGGCATCCGCTGCGGACTGCTCAGGCTGAACCTCTTCAGCACCCTGACGGCCTTCCATAACGGCATTAGCCATTGCGCCTGCAATCAGCTTAACGGCACGAATAGCATCATCGTTGCCGGGGATAACGTAATCAACCTCATCCGGGTCGCAGTTGGTATCAACAATTGCAACCACAGGAATACCAAGCTTTTTAGCCTCGGCTACCGCAATCTTCTCTTTGCGGGGGTCAACCACAAACAGTGCGCCGGGGAGCTTATCCATATTCTTAATACCGCCGAGGAACTTCTCCAGCTTCTCGATTTCGAGGTTTAACTTGATAACCTCTTTCTTGGGCAGCGCGTCAAAGGTGCCGTCTTCCTGCATCTTGCGCAGCTGTGCAAGCCTTGCGATTCTGCGACGGATAGTTTTAAAGTTTGTAAGCATACCGCCGAGCCAACGGGCGTTCACATAATGAATACCAGCTCTTTCGGCTTCATCTTTAATAGAATCCTGTGCCTGCTTCTTTGTGCCTACAAAAAGCACTGTACCACCATCTGCAGCCACATCACGAACAAACATGTAAGCTTCTTCAAGCTTTTTCACGGTCTTTTGAAGGTCGATGATGTAGATACCGTTGCGTTCGGTAAAGATATAGGGCGCCATTTTGGGGTTCCATCTTCTTGTCTGGTGGCCAAAATGCACACCGGCTTCAAGAAGCTGTTTCATGGATACAACTGCCATTGAATTTTTCCTCCTAAATTTGGTTGTTAACCGCCGTTTTACGCAACTTGCCGCGAAGCCGAAGCCATTGCGCTAAACAAGCACAACAGGTTAAGGCACCGCCGCGGGCAATTGTAAAACGTGTGATTTTCGTCTGCCAACCGCCTTGGAAAGCTCATAAAATAGAGCCTTAACCAAGATCAATCGACTTGACGATTTATTTTAGCACAGCAAGCGCAAAAAAGCAATACATTTTATACTATTTTAAAGCCGTATTTTAAAGCCGTTTATTTATATACAAACCGTTGCAATCGCTAGTTTTCAAAGATGCTGAACTTTCTCCTGCCCGGCCGGGGGTTATACTCAAAACTTACCAGTATGGTATCTTCCCCCATTACCTTGATATTATCCAAGCCGATAAAAATGTCGTCCGCGCGCCCGAACAGACCGAAAAACCGTGGCCTGCCGTAGATAATCAGTGCGATAACCTTTGCGCAGCTCATATCGATCTCTACATCGCATACACAGCCTAAACGTGCACCGTCTTTGATGTTAACTACTTCTTTATGCCTGAGGTCGTTGACGGTCAGATGCACACGACTTCCCTCCCGGTTAATGATATTCCGCGAGTTCAGGGCAATAATACCCCGTTTTATTGTATGCTTTGAGTGTGTCTAAAATGACCTCGGCTTCATTCTTAGGCGCAATTTTGCTTAAGGATGAAAACAAGCTGCCAAAGCCGGATTTTAGGGGAGGATTGTGCTCATCTTCAAACAGTTCCTTATCACCCAGCTCTTCCTTGACGATATCGAGTGCCTCTTCGTAGGTGCAGATCTTATCAACCAGTTTGTTATCCAAAGCTTGTTTTGCGGTGTAAACCCGGCCGTCGGCTATTCTTTTTACATCACTTACCTGCATGCCGCGCCCTTTTGCCACCACACCTACAAACTGTTCGTAGGCTTCGTCTACCATAGACTGAAAAATCTTCTTTTGTTCATCGGTCATCGGAGCATACTGGCTGCCCATTGATTTATTGGGGCCTGAGGTAAAGGTGTTAGTGGTAACGCCATATCGGGATAAAAACCCGGAAAGATCTATATAAGTACCCATAATAACACCGATGGAACCGGTAAGTGTGTTTCGGTTGCAGTAGATTTTATCGGCCGCCGAGGCGATATAGTAGCCGCCGGAAGCCGCTACCTGCCCCATGTAGGCATAAACCGGTCTTCCGGTTTCTTTATATTCCAGCAGCTTGAGATATACTTCATCCGATTCGTATACACCGCCGCCCGGAGTATTCAAAAATACCAGAATGCCTTTGCTGGAATCGTCTTTTATCAGTTCATCAATGGTGTCAAGGATAAACTGATGATTGTAACCGCTGCCAGTAGAAAACAAAGAAGAAGAATCAGCTGAGGTAATCTCCCCTTCAATACGGATGATATCCAGCCTGCCGTTGAGCGACGAGCCATAGTTTGAAATCAGCCAGATGATTATACTCGCCAAAACGCCGATGAATATCACCCCGGCAGCAACACACGCGATAATTATGCCCACACGGGACTTCTTTCTGGGTGGCTGTGGATACCCCATATTCTGCACCGGTACATATCCCATATTATTCATATTAGCTCTTCCTTTCCATGCCGTTACATCGATTGTGTAAAACAAAACCCGTTTCAGGCAGTATATCGCTGCACAACGGGTTAAGGGTAATTATACCATACTTTCTTTACTAAAACAACCAGTACTCTGCGGAAAGGGCGTCTTCGTCAGTGGAGGGATGCGACTTATGAGCTAATATTAAAGGTTCTTGAGTTACTATTGGTGGTTCCTTACCCATTTTATTAACTTCTTCCTTTTTCGGTACATTGGGTAACGCTCGGGCTTTTTTGGTACTTAAAGCGGCCTTTTTAACTGTATATGTAATCATTAGGATAATGATGATGCCTAATACAAAAATTATAACCTTGGAATAATCCTTTCCTGCATTACCTTGCAGTATGTTGTTAGTATTTGTAGCTTTTCCTTCATAGCTTGAACTGGTTTGACCGCTAAAAACTGAAGTGGACTGCATAGCTTTTACGTTAGAACCAGTTAGTTCGGGCTTATCTTCAATACTAATTAGATCGGATGAAGCTGTCTGATCGGAGTGTTCGACTCTGCCGACAGCCATAATCACCTTACCAGCGGTTCCGGCTTCATAGATCTGTGAGTTACTGTTTAGACTAGGTGCACTACTCTGTGAAGTAGAAATGTCGCTTACGTAGCCGGGATTGTTTATTTGAGGAAGCGAGGAGGATGTCTGGCTGGAGGGGTTGGTGTCTTTATATTCTCCCATAACTAGCTTTTCGCCAGTAAAAGTGACATTGGCCAATAAGGTTGCAATATTCGGTTTTATTGAAACCCACTGCGACTCCTCCATAACGATGCGGCTGGGCTGGTTAATTTCAATTTTAATATACCGACTTCCCTTTGGGATCTGCGCCACCGCTTCGCAATAGACGTTATTCGATACAGTATTGAGCTGATCTCCATATAAGCAACGTACAATATTGGTACCAGTTTGGCTGAAGGTATTGCCATCTTCGGAACAGTATACATTTAAATATGCTTTGCTGAGCTTTGGTACCTCTGGGGCAATAGCCTTGTTCAGTTCAGCAAAAATAATATCTCCGGTTGATTGGTACGACAAATAAAAAATCTTTCCGATATCCTGAAAACACAGTCCTTTGCTGGAGGCATCATATAACGGTATAAGTTTCTTACCATCGGTAGCCGTAGTGCACAATCGGTACATTCCATCCGATAGTGAACGTTCAACATATGGCCCATAGATTGTATAATAGCCAATACTAACGTTCTGTGCACCCGACACCTTAAAAACTGCACTCCCTACCTCGGTGTAATCCTGAAGCACATAACCTGACGCATCAGGAATAATACCGATTAAGAATAATTTACCGATATCTTTGCTGCATTTCTGCAGGTTTGTTAAAGTACAATAGCTGCTCCCGGGCTGTATAAAGTCCTCCTTATATTCTTCGGCAGATATGAAGATTGTTAGCAGACTGACAACATACAAAAGGCAGCATACTCTTGCTAAAGTCTTCATATTTTTATCTCCCAATCAATATTTTTGTTAATATTGTTTATTAATTACTTATTTATCATATCATATACATTTTATAAGTCAACAATTATCGCTAAAGTAAAACCAAATATTTTCTGCATCTGTGCAAATTATAGCAAGATTTCATGTAAAGTTTTCTATTAATAAAGTATGATTTCATTGATTTTTAAGCTTTTATACTATAAAATAAAATTGACAGAGCCGAAAAATTTCGATAGTATTAATTAACCCATATTTTTGCTGTTTTGCCCAGCTTGTTTTAAGCAAAACTCATTACTTTTATTTACGCGACCATAGTGCGACCATATTTATGACGTTAGTGAAGGAGAAGTTTTATGCTTAAGAGATCCCTGGTTTTCAAGATGCTGCTCAAGATTTTTGCTCCGATAATGGCGCTTTTTATAATCTGTGCCATTTTAATTACAATTTTTGTTACCAGTAATGTTGAAGGTGCACTTGGAGACATTATTCTTCAGCAAAACCAGCAGCTAGCTCAACAGATTACAACAATGAATAATGCGCAAGAGACCCAGAAAGCCATAAAATGGAGCCAATATGGTAAAAACGGGTTCTATCTATTGGTTAATTCAGCTAATGTTATTACAGCGAGCACCAATGGAAAATATGACGGAAAGCCCATTACGGATTATTTCATCGCCAGTGAATATGAAAAATTAAGCGGAAATGATAACAGTGAGCATTTACTGTTGGTTAATTCAGTACCTTCAATCTGCGCGATAAATAAAATAGGTTCAGACGGTACAAAATTGATACTTACAGTACCGATGACAGAGCTTTCCGGCACATCCAGCAGCATTCGCACGCCGATGATTATCGTATTCATCCTGATGCTTGTTTTAACCTTTGCTATTGTTTTAACGGCAACACTTTTTATAGTAAAGCCAATTAACAAGATTAAGGATGCTGCACTTCAAATTGCCGAAGGCAACTTCTATGTTACCGTTAATGTTCGTTCTAACGATGAGATTGGAGACCTCGCTGGCGCTATTAAAAAGACGGTTGCCCGTTTGAGCAACTATGTATTATACATTGATGAGATTACCGAGGTATTAACCGCCATCTCGGAGGGAGACCTTTCTTTTACTCTGCGTAATGAGTATGAGGGTGAGTTTAGTAGCATCAAGGATGCTTTGCTGAAGATTTCTGATTCGCTGAACCACACAATTTCCGAAATTAATACCGCCGCCGAACAGGTTACCAGCGGCAGCATGCAGGTTTCAGGCGCTTCTCAGGCGCTTTCTCAGGGTTCTACGCAGCAGGCAAACGCAGTGGAAGAGCTGTCGATTACTATTAAAGAAGTTAACGACCAGGTTAAGCAGAACGCCGAAAACGCAAAGAACGCCAACAACCTCTCGGTTGAGACAGTTGGCAGTGTAGAAAAATGCAGTGAACTGATGCGCAACATGCTCGATGCCATGGAGCAGATTCACAGCGCTTCCGCCAACATCGCTAAAATTATTAAAGTAATTGATGATATCTCGTTCCAGACCAACATTCTCGCGTTGAACGCTGCTGTTGAAGCCGCGCGCGCCGGCGCCGCCGGAAAGGGCTTTGCGGTGGTGGCCGACGAGGTTAGAAACCTTGCTACCAAGAGCGCACAGGCTGCTAAAAACACTACGGAGCTGATTGAATCCTCTATCGCAGCTGTAGGCAAAGGCGTAGACATTGCCAAAAAGACCGCTGGGGCACTGGATAACATTGTGGCAGACTGCAACAACTCCAGCAAGCTGATTAGTGAGATTACGGTTGCTACCAATGATCAGGCAACTGCTATCATGCATATTACTCAAGGTGTGGAGCAGATTTCAGCTGTTGTTGAAACAAACTCCGCCACCGCACAGCAAACTGCAGCCGCCAGCGAGGAGCTCTCGTCACAGTCTGAGATGCTGCGTAAGCTTACCAGCCAGTTTAAGTTGAAGGGTGACAGCGACGGCTTCAGCAACGAGGAATACTCCGACGATGCTTCGAGCGATTTTACCGGTGACGATGACTATGCCGTGAGTACCGTTGAATAGACAGAACCTATAAAAACCAATAAGCATTCACTGGTTAAGTCGGTGGTTTTCATCGACGGGCGAAGCCTTATGGAGTTCATCCCGAAATTTGTGTAAACCTTCATTGAGGTGTAAAATGGAAGCACCGCAATGGAGGTTTTTACATATGGCTAAAAGAAATCGCAGCATGTGGGGCTGCGAAAACTAGAATACCAAATTCTGGACTGCTATGTTCCTACATCGTTGTACTGTAAGTTATTGCTAATTTCAGTACTATTGCAACTTGCAATTGGAATTTGAGTCTGTAATTTATCATCTTTTTTCGTTATTGCCGCTCTGTGCGGTATTACCTTGAAAAATCGAAATAAAAAAGAAGGACAAAAAATGCGTTTAATACTATTAAACGGCGAATTTGCTGTTTGTAAGCTTGGTTCTTTGATGGAAATTGATTTTAAAGCTGATTTTGTTTTTTTCGCAAAGACAGATGACGAGCTTTCGTTGGTTTGTCAGGCAGATAAGGTACCCAAAGACGCTATTGCCACTGAAGCCGATTGGAAAGCCTTAAAAATTGAAGGCGTTTTGGATTTTTCGCTCACCGGGGTAATCTCAGCCATTTCATCGGCTTTGGCTGAAAGCAAGATACCCGTATTTGTTGTTTCTACCTATAATACTGACTATGTTCTAGTAAAAAAAGCCTACCTAATAAGTGCTTTGGCAGCGTTAAGAAAGATTGGGTGTAGCATAGTTGAATAATACTGCTTTATGGCGACGATATGACAATGCCGATACTGCAAACAAGCAGTACCGGCATTGGTCGTATAGAGTACTATTTTATTATTAAAGTGCGTGCCTACTGCAATAAGGATAATATCGATAAGCCAACAGATACCAAAGCCTCCACCGGTAAGCAGCTTAAGAATACCGCTACCAATCTTTCCAACATAGAATCTGTCTACGCCAAGACCGCCTAAAAGTATTGCGAGAATCAAAACCACCAGTTAAACTGGTGGTATGCACCAGCCCTAAAAGGGCATATTACTGGCACAGCGTCTCAAGACGCACTGAATGGTTCCGCCAACCGCATTACTATTACGGGCAGCCGCTAAAGCGGCTGTTCGTTTTTCATGCCTTTGTTTCCTTGCTACCCGTGAACGGGTCTATGTATTCTTTGAATGATATTTGATCTGAAGCTATGTCTTCTTGTAATTGGTTTTTGATATATTCTTCAATTACTTTTGCATTTCTTCCTACTGTATCAACATAATATCCTCTGCACCAGAAATGCCTGTTCCCATACTTATACTTCAAATTTGCATGCCTAT